>NZ_KV917381.1:1530424-2133639 GCF_002019795.1 Bacillus alkalicellulosilyticus
ATCAGGCTTATAAGTTTCGGCAACGAATTTTTAAAGAAGCCAAAGGAAAGGTGTTGGAGGTTGGCATTGGTTCAGGACTCAATTTTCCCTTCTATAGTAGTGATATTGAGTTGACAGGATTGGATTTTAGTGAAGCAATGTTGAAATCAGCACAGAATGCGGCTAAAGATTATCCTTTTAAAACAACGCTTATTCAAGATGATGTGGAAACGATTGAATTTAACGAAAACAGCTTTGACACTATCATATCTTCGGGCAGCTTATGTGCCTATCAAGAACCTGTAAGTGTTCTGAATAGCTTTCAGAAGTGGTGTAAGCCAGAAGGGAGAATTCTAATGCTGGAGCACGGCATTAGTACAAATAAACCGTTGGCATGGTTACAAAAATCTTTGAACCCTTTGGCACTAAAGGTTATAGGGTGTCACCAGAACAGAGATATTTCAGATATTGTAAAAAAATCTAATTTAATGCTCATTAGGGAGGAGCGTTATTTTGCAGGTTATTTATATCTGATATGGGCTAAACCATAAGTTTTTCTAATTCGTAATTTACTAATTAACTTGTGATTTATCCTCATTGTATTAGATTATTTACTGTCTTTTCTGAAACATAGAACGGCGAGTGATTGTCTATAGGAAACGGTCTGCATGCATTCAAAGGTATTGAATTAGTTTGGAACAAAACTATGAAAAATGAAAGAGGTTTTTCATGAAAATATTTGAGGCAAATAAAGTTTGCAAGAAGATAGATGGACATATGCTTATTAATGAAGTCTCCATAAGCATATCACAAGGGGAAAAGGTTGCTATTACAGGGAAAAATGGTTCGGGAAAAAGCAGCCTGTTGAAACTTCTAGGGGGTATTTTTACAGAAACTGAAGGGCAAGTGAAGCGACCTCAGATTAACATTGGATATGTCCCAGAACATTTTCCAGAAAATATTCGATTCAAAATACATGATTATTTAATGTTGGTGGGGAAAATGTCTTCTGGTTTGGAAGAAGAAATACTAAAAAGAATTGAGAGTTATGCAGAACTGTTTGCAATTCAAGAATTCTTGAATACCCCCTTAAAAAATTGTTCGAAAGGAACAAAGCAAAAAGTCGGAATAATACAGGCTCTATTAAATAACCCTGATTTATTACTATTGGATGAGCCGTTAACTGGGTTAGATGATAACGCAAAATTTGTACTTTTGACTCAGTTAAATAACCTTCAAAGCGATAAGACGGTGATTTTTACTACACATGAGCCCATACTAATTGAAAAGTTAGCTGATAGGATTTTAACGGTAGAGAATGGGAGAATCGTCTCTGATTCGACAACAGTAAAAAATAACGAGAAAGTAAGAAATATAATTGTCAAAATCACCAATAGAAATATAATTTCTGATATTCCTTCCATTAGTAGTGAATGGTTAGGGGGAGATACGGTTGAAATATGTGTATTTGCTAAGGAGTCTGATAAGATTTTGTCGATGTTACTTGAACGAGGTTGTTCAATAATTGAATTAATAGAGAAGAGGTAATAAGTTGCCGGCTTTCATTCTTTATCAATTAATAAGCT
The DNA here is from genome assembly GCF_002019795.1 of Bacillus alkalicellulosilyticus. Taxonomy (GTDB): domain Bacteria; phylum Bacillota; class Bacilli; order Bacillales; family Bacillaceae_F; genus Bacillus_AO; species Bacillus_AO alkalicellulosilyticum. Next base: position 1,531,990 of record NZ_KV917381.1, read on the forward strand.
TTATTCGATCATTAAAATTTATTCCACCTGTTATTATTTTTTGTGCATGGGTGTTTATTTTATATGCTTATAAAAATGTTCCAATCCTCAGCAGTTACGCAATTACTTCTATTGTTATGTACCTAGTTATGACATGGGTTACAATGTCCATTTTTACACTAGACGAGGAAAGTGAAAAGCATATCTTATTCTCCCATCTTAGAAAAAAGTTGAATTACTTAATTGGTAAATGGATTACTATCCTAATTATCATGATACCGTTACTATTATTTGCTGTTTTTTACCCTATTTTTACAGGTAGCTTCAATGGGAGTATGTCATTAAAACTATATATTATTACTTTTTACAGTCACTTGGTCTTTATGGCATTCGGGATATTAGTTGGAACGCTATTTTCAGCTACTACACTTGCAACAAAAAAATACACTTGGGTTTCATCTGTATTGATAATTGTAATTTCACTTGCTTCAAAATCAATAATTGAAATGATGACACTCTTTAGTTTGATTTTATGGGTATTTCCCCCAGTGTTTAAGGTGATTGATTATATGAATGAAGAAGATCAAGTTCTATTAAATATGACATTATTATTCGATAGCGTTTTTGTAGTTGCTTATCTAATAATTGGTGCTGTCATATTAGTTCCACTCTTTTTAAAAAAAGAAGGTTAGCATCCATGTTAAGTTTTAAACATTACTCAAAGTCGCAATTGTTCTAAGACGATATAACTATTGCACTTAAGTTCTTTAAGGATAGTTTTAGCTAATATGTTTTTTCTATTACTACACGTAACACATATGTGTTACGTGTAGCTTTTTTTTGATTTATTTCCAAGAACATTATGATTTGACTTCCCTCGAAAAACAAAAACTACAAAAAAGAAAGGGTGAAACAATCATGGAGCCATTTATGCCGCAGCTCGTTTATATAGAACCACAAGCATTAGAGTATCCATTAGGTCGAGAGCTAAAAGAGAAGTTTGAAAAGATGGGCATTGAAATTCGTCAAACGACTTCCCATAATCAAGTTCGTAACATCCCAGGAGATAATGAACAACAGCAATACCGTAACGCAAAATCAACTTTAGTTGTAGGTGTTCGAAAAACACTTAAATTTGAGCAATCTAAGCCATCGGCCGAATATGCAATTCCTTTAGCGACAGGCTGTATGGGCCATTGTCATTATTGTTATTTGCAAACCACGATGGGGGACAAACCTTATATTCGTACGTACGTTAACCTTGAGGATATATTTGAACAAGCGACAAAATACATGGAGGAGCGAATCCCAGAAATTACTCGATTTGAGGCGGCTTGTACATCTGACATTGTTGGGATTGACCATTTAACACATTCACTAAAAAAAACGATTGAGTTTATCGGTCAAACAGATTTCGGTAGGTTACGATTTGTAACGAAATATCATCATGTAGACCATTTGTTAGATGCCAAGCACAATGGACGCACAAGGTTCCGTTTTAGTCTTAATTCAAATTATGTAATTAAGAATTTTGAACCTGGGACTTCGCCTTTTGAGAAAAGGATAGAAGCAGCTGGGAAGGTTGCAAAAGCAAATTACCCTCTTGGTTTTATATTGGCCCCATTATACCGACATGAGGGTTGGGAAGAGGGGTATTTAGAGTTATTTGAAAAGTTGAAGCAAACCCTTCCTGAAGAGGCTACCCATGACTTAACTTTTGAACTTATCCAACACCGTTTTACAAAAACAGCAAAACGAATTATTGAAAAACGATACCCAAAAACAAAATTGCAAATGAATGAGGATGACAGAAAATATAAATGGGGTAAATATGGAAGAGGGAAATATGTGTACAAGACGGATGAAGCAGATGAATTAAAACAAATAATTGAATCTTACATCCATACGTATTTTCCACAAGCAAAAATAGAATATTTTACATGATTTATTTTATTTCGTTGTTGATCCTTCTCCAATATAGTAAAATAGATATGATGCATTTGAATGTATTAAATTGTGCATTCATGGTGAAAGAATGGAGGAGACACCATGCCAACACCGAGTATGGAAGATTATTTAGAACGAATCTATTTATTAATTGAGGATAAAGGTTATGCACGAGTTTCCGATATAGCAGAGGCTTTGGAAGTCCATCCTTCTTCAGTTACTAAAATGGTACAAAAATTAGATAAAAGTGAGTATTTAATTTATGAAAAATACAGAGGCCTTGTACTGACTCCTAAAGGGAAAAAGATTGGAAAACGCCTCGTATACCGCCATGACTTACTTGAAGACTTTATGAAAATTATAGGTGTCGCTTCAGAAAACATTTATGGAGATGTTGAAGGAATTGAGCATCACCTTAGCTGGGACGCCATTGACCGAATTGGAGACCTTGTCCAGTTTTTTGAAGAAGACCCACAAAGAGTAGAGAGCTTACGAATCGTCCAAAAACGCAACGAAGAAGACCAATAAAGAGAAGGCCTATCACAGGAATGTTCCTCATGATGGGTCTTTTTTTAAATCCTCTATAGGAATATCTCAACTCCAGATTTATTAGGCACTTTCACGTATTTTTCCTCATACATTTAAAAGGAGAGGAGGGATGACGATGAAAATGGACGGAGTTTTTGCGGGTGGAGGAGTAAAGTGCTTCTCCTTCATTGGAGCATTACAAGTCTTTGAAGAAAAGAGTCACGAATTTGACCGGTTGGCCGGCACAAGTGCTGGAGCATTGTTTGCTGCTCTCATAAAAGCAGGATATACAAGTGAAGAATTAATTGAACTATTAAATGAATTAGAGGTTAGTTATTTCCTTGACCCGCGCAAAACCGTATTGCCATTTAAACTTATGCGTTGGGTTCTTTTATATTATCGATTAGGCTTATATAAAGGAAATGAGTTAGAGAAATGGGTGAAAGAAAAACTCGCAGCCAAGGGTGTGTCAACCTTTGCAGATTTACCTCCTGGCAGTTTGAAAATTGTCGTTTCAGATATTACGCGTGGGAGAATTGTGGTTATCCCTGATGACTTGCCACAATACGGATTAATTCCAGAAAAATTTTCAGTTGCGAAGGCCATCCGTATGAGCTGTAGCATTCCTTACTTTTTTGAGCCAGCTAAAATGTATGACCGTTCAGGAAAACCATCAATTATAGTTGATGGAGCGGTATTAAGTAACTTTCCGATATGGTTATTCCTTGACCGAAACCTGCGAGCAAAAAGACCAGTCGTTGGCTTTCGCTTAACACCAAAGTTAGAGGATATCCCCAAAAAGAAAGTTAGCAATGCTGTTGAAATGTTTCAATCTTTGTTTGATACGATGATGAAAGCTCATGACATTCGTTATATTATTAAAGAGCATGCGGATAATATTATCTTTATACCTATTGATGAAGTAAAGACAACGGACTTTAACATACCAGAAGAGAAAAAACGTGAGCTCATTGATTTAGGAAGAAAACAAACAGAAAAGTTTTTTAGAAAATGGAAGTATTAATAGAAAAAATCGAGCCATCTTTTAAAAGAGTGCTCGATTTTTTTTCTTGTTTTTTTTACCTTCAATTACAGTAAAGTTATGTTCGCTTTTCTTTTTATTCAAAGGCCGGACCTTCTTCTTTCCAGCGCTTGCTTTTATACGAGCTGGTGGAGTAGCTTTTGGTATGTTTTGCATTCTTGCTGTTGTTGGACGGTGAGAGTTAAAATTCATTTGCTTAGCGATAAATCGCTTGTATAGGAAAAATAACAGAAAAGCTAGGCCAACAAAAATTGCTATTTGTGCCAAAAATGCCGTTGTATTAAAGAGCAAACTGTAGAAAAGGCCAAACAAAGCCATGCCTATAATAATTGCTACAAATGGATTTATTGGTAGACGTGACACACTCCTCACCTCCATGTCTTATTTTCATTCATTTATTTATTCTACAATAGATCATTAAAATCCTTTATATTCCATTGTATAGTTTTCCCGTTTTTATGTTGGTTTACACATTATTTAAGAAAATAAGTAAAAAAATATCAAAAAGAATGCACAAGCCTTTGATGGTTATACTAGGTTTTGGAGGTGCTAACTATGTCAGAACAATTAGAACAAAGCAGAAATGAAGAACCAATGTCATTTAATGCAAAGGTGGCAACAATCGGTTTTGTTGGGGGAGTTTTTTGGAGCCTTATCGGTTATCTTGCTTTCTTTTTTAATTTTATGAGGGTAGGGCCGGCATTAGTACTAATGCCTTGGGCGTTAGGCGATTGGAAGAATGGTTATATTGGACAAATCGTTGGGATTTTTGTATTAGGTTTACTTTCTATTCTAGCTGCATTTTTATATAAAATTGTGTTACGAAAATTCGATAATATATGGGCAGGTATGTTCTTCGGTGGTGCACTTTGGTTTTTGGTATTTTATTTTTTAAATCCGTTATTTCATGGGTTGAAACCACTTACGCAGTTGGATATTAATACCATAATTACCTCTTTAAGTTTATATATATTATATGGGGTCTTTATTGGTTACTCAATATCCTATGAGTTTGTTGAAATGAACCAAAAGTCCGCTACGTAACTTGTTGAAGTATCCCTTTGCTATGGTAAAATGAACCATAAGATAGAGACTACTGTTTGCTCTGACATTCGCATACAGTAGTCTTGCAGAGTAGTTTGAAGGGAGAGGATCTTATGAGCAATAGAATTGATCGCTTGCGTATGCAGTTTTCAGAAAAGGGGATTGATGGGCTCTTAATAGCAAGTCCTTATAATCGACGGTATATCGCACATTTTACAGGCACAGCAGGTGTTGTTCTTATTTCAAATAAAGAAGCTAAATTCATTACAGATTTTCGTTATATGGACCAAGCTTCTGAACAAGCAGTAGGATATGAAATCGTTCAACATACAGGACCGATTTACCAAGAAGTTGCAAAGCAAGCTTCGTTAATGGGAATTACTGCATTAGGATTTGAACAAGAGCACGTAACCTACCAGACCTATGAAATCTATAAGAAAAATATATCGGCTAAGCTCGTTCCCGTCTCAGGAGTAGTGGAACAACTCCGTTTACATAAGGATGAAGAAGAGATTAGCATCATCACAGTTGCTGCAGAAATTGCTGATGCTGCGTTTGACCATATTGTTTCTTTCATTCAACCTGGTAAAACGGAACTTGAGGTTTCCAACGAGCTTGAATTTTTTATGAGAAAACAAGGAGCAGTGTCTTCATCTTTTGATATCATCGTTGCTTCAGGTGTCCGCTCTGCGTTGCCTCATGGCGTGGCATCAGATAAGGTATTGCAAAAAGGGGAATTAGTCACTCTTGATTTTGGAGCCTATTATAACGGGTATTGTTCAGATATCACAAGAACAGTAGCTATAGGGGAAATAAGTGATGAATTAAAGGCCATCTATCACACTGTAAAAGAAGCGCAACAAAGAGGCGTAGATGGAATTAAGCCTGGTTTGACTGGAAAACAAGCCGATGCGTTAACGCGAGATTATATTACTGAAAAAGGATACGGGCAGTATTTTGGTCATTCAACTGGACACGGATTAGGTCTAGAAGTTCATGAGGCGCCAACGCTTTCAATAAAGTCAGAAACGGTGCTCGAGCCGGGAATGGTTGTTACCGTTGAGCCAGGTATTTATATTACTGGAGTAGGTGGTACACGGATTGAGGATGATGTTTTAATTACTGCTGATGGTCACCGTTCCTTTACAAAGTCTACGAAAGAATTGCTTTTTGTCGGTGATTAATTACCGATCGTATGGTATAGTGTAAGATGGTATAAGTACATAAAGATAGATGGAGGATTTTCTATGATTTCGGTAAATGATTTTAAAACAGGATTAACGATTGAAGTGGATGGTGGAATTTGGCAGGTTATGGAATTCCAACACGTAAAACCAGGTAAAGGTGCTGCTTTTGTTCGTTCTAAGCTTCGTAATCTACGTAATGGTTCCGTTCAAGAAAAGACGTTTCGTGCTGGTGAAAAAGTAGCTAAAGCTCGTATTGAAAATCGTCGTATGCAATATTTATATGCAAGTGGTGATGTTCATACATTCATGGATAATGAATCATACGAACAAATAGAATTATCGACTGACCAAATTGAATACGAATTGAAGTTCCTTAAAGAAAACATGGAAGTTCAAATTATGCAATATGGTACGGAAATTCTTGGAGTAGAAGTTCCGAATACAGTTGAGCTTGAAGTAACTGAAACAGAACCTGGTATTAAAGGGGATACATCTAGCGGTGGAACAAAGTCAGCGGTTTTAGAAACTGGCTTAAATGTTCAGGTTCCTTTTTTCGTAAATCAAGGCGACCGTCTTATCATTGATACAAGAAACGGCTCATACGTTTCTCGTGCATAATAAATAATCAAAAGCGTCCAATGGTCAATGACCATTGGACGCTTTTTACTATTAAGATAGCTAAAGGGCACTGCATAGTCCGAAAAAGAGTGAATATAGAAGCAAAGCTAAAGTAAAGTCTGAAGAAAGACGGAAGGTCGTTCATCGAGTGAATGAATGACGTTATAGGAGCGGGAGGAAGAAGAAAGGTCGTTCATGGATCGAATGAACGACTTTAAAGGAGCATGAGGAAGGAGAAAGGTCGTTCATTGAGTGAATGAACGACTTAAGAGGAGCAGGAGGAAGCGAAAAGGTCGTTCATAAAGCGAATGAACGACTTAAGAGGAGCGGGAGGAAGAAGAAAGGTCGTTCATGGATCGAATGAACGACTTTAAAGGAGCATGAGGAAGGAGAAAGGTCGTTCATGGAGCGAATGAACGACTTAAGAGGAGCAGGAGGAAGCGAAAAGGTCGTTCATAAAGCGAATGAACGACTTTAAAGGAGCAGGAGGAAGCGAAAAGGTCGTTCATGGATCGAATGAACGACTTAAGAGGAGCGTGAGAAAGGAGAAAGGTCGTTCATTGAGTGAATGAAAGAAGGTACAAGAGTTGCAAGGCCAAAATAAAGCCGCCTAAGAAGAAAATTGTCCGAGCTGACGAGGTGGTCAAGCCCAAAACAAGTCGAACCGAATCCGCATGAACCCCATAACACCAAATATATAAAAAAAGAACCAAAAATTGTTCAAAAGCTGGTGATGAACAATTTTAGTTCTTTTTTTATATAAGCACTTAGCTATTTCATTTTTCTTATTACTCGTACAGTTCCCAGGCTAATTTAAGAGACTCTACAATGTTATCTGCAATAGCTTCCACATCTAAATCGTCTGTTTGATATTGTGAATTATGAAGTGAATATGTTTCTTGTCTTTTGTGAAAAAGTTCTTCAATTTCTTCAATCTTACGCCCTTGTAAAACAGGGCGGCTATCGATAAGGATATCTAACCGCTCTTTCCACGTCTCCCACGATACATCCAAATGGAACACGATGCAGTTTTCCAAACAGACTTCTTGAATTTCCTTTTGGAGAAATGCGCCGCCACCTAACGATAAAACCTTTAGCTTTTGTTTGCAAAATGTAGTGGTCATTTCTTTTTCTTTTTCTCTAAATGCTTTTTCTCCTATCGTTTGAAAAATTTCAGGAATCGGCATCGAGAACTCTTTTTCGATTTCTTTATCGATATCGATAAAGGTGCGATATAGTTTTTGGGCGACTAGTTGACCTACTGTCGTTTTTCCTACCCCCATAAAACCTATAAATACAATACTTTTTTCTCTAAGATTCATTGCAAGCACTTCCTACTATATTTTAATAATTTATCACTCTGTCTAAGATGGTTGTTTTACCATATGCACGATTTGCCGAAGTGTTTCAATCGGGATTTGGCCAGGGGCGGAGCTTTTTTCTCCTACTGCAAATGTAACGACTGACCCATAGAACCAGCCCATTACTCTACTGATGGCACCTAGTTCTCCCATAGACATCGTGATAACCGGAATTTCCAACGTCTCACTTGCCTCTTTAGTGACTTCTAATAAAGCATGAACGTCATTTTTATGTAAAGGCATAACTGCCACTTTTGCTATATCAGCTCCGTAAAACTCCATCTGAAGTAACCTTTTAAGAATTTCTTTTTGGGGAGGAGTCTTTTCAAAATTATGATGTGATAAAACGAGCAGTGTATTGTGTTGTTTTGACACATCTCTAAGCTTTGCGATATGAGCAGGGTCATTGGCTAGCTCAAAGTCAACCATAGAGACATACTTACTTTTGCTCATTTCGCAAAGTAGCTCAACAACTTCTTCTGTACTGAGAGAAATAGCTTGTCCGCCTTCTTTCTGAGAACGGATTGTAACTAGAAGTGGGATGCGTTGTCCGTGTTCGTGCAATTTCTCTAATGTCAAAATGACGGCATCTACACTATCAATATCATCAAAAAAATCAAGGCGCCACTCGATGATGTCGGGTTGTTTTGGAATGATAACCGCAAGCTCACTTAGCAGACTCTCCGTATTATTACCGGTTAAAGGCGTGCAAATATATGGTACATCTTTTCCGTTTACTAAATCTTGTAACATAAATCCTCCTCATTGTTCCTGTGTACTCTATTTTAATTAATCTTAATCATAAAAGTCGAAAAGAGCAACACCCATTAGTGAATCAAAGAATAAACAAAGCATAGTTCTACATTGGACTTGCTTATCATAGGTTGTACTAAGAGATAGTACTGGGGTGAGAGAGATGAAATCAATTCTATCAGGGCTTGAGGCAGCTGTTATGGGTATGGTCGCGATTCGATTAATTTCAGGAATGATTGAATTAACAGCAGCAGCTCTAATGTTTAAGTTCAATAGTATAGAAAAAGCAGTAGCCATTAATGCCTTATTGGCCGTTGTGGGACCCATCGTTTTAATATCGACGATGACTGTAGGATTAATTGGAATGGCTGACAAGTTATCATTTGGGAAGCTCCTTTTAATTGGAGCTGGAGTAGCCTTGATTTTAATAGGATTGAAAAAGTAAACGGACTTTAGATTATTGAGCATAATCTTGTCCATTCTGCATAGGTTTTCTAAGAAATACATTGTCAAGCGATGAAAGGAAGAGTCGTTATGGAAGAAATCAATATGGTATTACCAGAAACGGTAAAAGGTGTTCTTGCTGAGTTTCCACCTTCCTTAACAAAGGATATTGAAGAAATTAGAATTCGTATCGACCGTCCCTTAGAAGTTATCGCTGCCGGGAAGCCTTACAACCCTTCGTATTTTGGAACACCTTATCTAATTACTCATGAAGATGCAAAGTTTCTGTTAAATCAGTTAAGTCAATACTCTCTCTATGCCTTTGAAGAAGAATTAAAACGAGGCTACATCACCATACGAGGTGGCCATCGTGTTGGCTTAGCTGGGAAAGTGATTATTGAACAAGGCCAAGTGAAAGCATTGAAGGAAATCAGTTCCTACAATATTCGAGTAGCCAAACAAAAAGTGGGCGTTGCTAACAGGCTTATTCCTCACTTGTATGAAAAAAGGTGGCTCAACACATTAATCATTGGTCCGCCACAAACAGGAAAAACAACATTACTTCGTGATATTGCACGCTTAATCAGCTGTGGTTCGATACCAGACAAAATTCCTTCACAAAAAGTAGGGATAGTTGATGAGCGCTCTGAAATCGCAGCATCTGTAAATGGAATTCCTCAACATGAGCTAGGAAGTCGAGTAGATGTCCTTGATGGATGTCCAAAAGCAGAGGGAATGATGATGCTCATTCGCTCAATGAGTCCGGATGTATTAATCGTTGATGAAATTGGTAGAAAAGAAGATGCAATTGCGATTCAAGAGGCCATTAATGCGGGAGTACAACTGATAACAACTGTTCATGGCTTTGACATGGAAGACATTGAACAGCGTCCTATCGTAAAAGAGTTACTAGATATTGGAGCGTTTGAACGATGCATTGAACTCACTCGAACAAAAGGTGTTGGGACGATTCGAAGAATACGGAACAACCTTAAGAAAGATGTGGTGAGGATCATTTGAAGCTTTTAGGAGCAATCATCATCTTAATTGGGTCAACATGGGTAGGATTTGAATTTGCTAAAAGACTAAGTGAACGTCCAAGACAGCTAAGGCATTTAAAGGTAGCCTTACAGTCTCTTGAGGCAGAAATAATGTATGGGATGACCCCTTTAGCCCAAGCGAGTGCTAACTTAGCAAAACAACTTCCTAAGCCAATGACGTATTTATTTGAAAGGTTTTCCTATCATTTACTTAACCATAGAGATAGTGTTGCAAGCGCCTGGGAAGAAAGTTTACGAGAAACGTGGCATTTAACAGCTCTTCTCCAATCGGAATTTGAAATTATGAAACAATTTGGAACGACTCTAGGTCAGCACGACCGGGCCAATCAACAAAAGCAAATTCGACTAACGCTCGCTCACCTTGAACGAGAAGAAGGAGATGCAAGAGACAAGCAAAACCGTTACGAAAAAATGATAAAAAGTCTCGGATTCTTAACAGGTTTACTCATCATTATTTTAATGCTGTAGGAAGTTAGGAGAGAGAACTGATGGTAAGAGGAGGAGAGATGCGTGGCTTATGACGTTAATACAATCTTTCAAATTGCTGGAATAGGAATAGTGGTCGCCATGATTCATACGGTTTTAAAGCAAATGGGAAAGGAAGATTGGGCGCACTGGGTAACATTAATTGGCTTTGTCGTTGTGTTATACATGGTTGCTTCTATCGTAGATGACCTCTTTCAAAAAATTAAGGGCGTATTCCTCCTGCAGGGGTAAAAGGGGGTGTTGGCCATTGAAATTGTTCAAATTGTAGGATTGGGGCTGGTGACGACGTTCCTAGCCCTCGTTGTGAAAGAACATAAACCGCTATTTGCCTTTTTGTTAACGGTATTCGTTGGTATTATCATCTTCCTTTTTCTAATTGATGAAATTTCAAAAGTGCTAGGGATGTTAGAAACGATTGCTCAAAGCGCAAACATTAATATGGTTTACCTACAAACGATTTTAAAAATTATCGGGATTGCCTATATTTCAGAGTTTGGTGCTCAAATTGCAAAAGATGCAGGACAAGCCGCCATCGCTTCAAAAATTGAACTAGCTGGAAAAGTCTTAATCATGGTCATGGCGATACCGATTTTAACGGCAATTATCGAAATGATTATTAACCTTATTCCAAATTAAAATTCAAAGGATACTAAGGGTGGTACAAGCCATATGAAGGGGGTGAGGTATTGCGCACAGTCGTTTTCACAATACTATTGACGCTTTTATTATTTCCAGCCATCACATTTGCTGAAACAGTAGACAAGCCCGATGAAGGATTTGTTGAACAACAACTCGATAATTTAGGCCTTGATGAGGTCAGAGAATATTGGGATCAAATTGCTCATGAGTATGGTGGATTCTTACCTGAAAGTCAAAAAGGATCATTGCTAGATTTTTTGAGGGGGGACAAGCAATTCGCTCCTAAGGAATGGCTCATCGGGTTAGTGAAATTTCTTTTACATGAATTGCTCGTCAATGGAAAATTACTTGGAATGTTAATTCTGCTAACGGTGTTTTCTATGATTCTTCAAACGTTACAAAATGCATTTGAACAGCACACGATTAGTAAAGTCGCATATGCGATTACGTATATGGTACTCATTGTTCTTGCTTTAAATAGTTTCCATGTTGCGATTGTTTATGCGGTTGATGCGATCAATACAATGATTCATTTCATGATGGCACTAATCCCTTTATTGTTAGCTTTAATGGCTTCCATTGGAAGTGTCACATCGGTCGCTTTTTTCCACCCAATCATTGTGTTCCTTGTAAATACAAGCGGTCTACTGATTCAAAATTTTGTGATGCCTTTGTTATTTTTATCAGCGATTCTTAGCATTGTAAGTACGCTTACTTCTCATTACAAAGTAACCAAACTAGCAGATTTTTTACGTAACCTTAGTCTCGGGGCGTTAGGAGCCTTTTTGACGATTTTCCTTGGTGTTATCTCTGTTCAAGGGGCAACAAGTGCTGCTGCAGATGGAATAACAATTCGAACGGCTAAGTTTGTTGCAGGTAACTTTGTACCGGTGGTAGGGAGAATGTTCACCGATGCGGCAGACACCGTTATGGGTGCTAGTGTCCTATTGAAGAATACTGTTGGACTAGCTGGGTTAGTTATCTTAATTTTATTGTGTGCATTTCCAGCGATTAAAGTTCTTTCACTAGCTCTTATTTTTAACATTGCGGCAGCCGTGTTACAGCCTCTTGGTGGGGGGCCTATCATTGATTGTTTAACGATTATTGGGAAGTCAGTCATCTTTATTTTCGCTGCATTGGCTACAGTATGCTTAATGTTCTTTCTAGCAGTTACGATTATCATCGCAGCTGGAAATGTATCACTTATGATGAGGTAAGGAAAGGAGATGTAAAATGGCCGTACTCACAGAATGGATTACTAATATTATATTGCTCATTTTATTAGCGACCATTGTTGAGTTGTTGCTTCCTAATTCTAGCATGCAACGCTATGTGAAAATGGTCGTGGGCCTTCTATTGCTCGTCATGCTTCTAAACCCTATATTATCAGTATTTTCAAAGGATGTGAATGAATTGATTCCACTACTAAATGAACACCAAACTTCAGAAAGTTCACTACAAAATTCAATAGAATTAAAGAAAATAGAAATAGAAATGGGACAACGTGCATATATTTCAGAACAGGTGGCTGTCCAAATGAAGAGACAAGTGGAAGAGGAGTTGATTGAAAGGTTCGATGTAAAAGCAAAAGACATAACATTAGAGATTGATGAAGTTTCTGGTCATTCAGATGAAGTTGATGTGAAAGAAGTATCCATTCACCTAGCAAAAGAAACAGAAGAACTTGCAAATGAAGACACCATTGAAACCGTAGCGGTCGTTCGTATTGACATTAACGAAAGGTCATCAGATGACAAAGAGGACACACCAGATGTGAATGAAATTCTTTCGTTTTTATCAACGGAATGGCAAATTCCAAAGGACATTATCACGGTATTTTGGGAAGGGGGCGAGCAATAACCATGGATTCGGGCGAAAAAGACACGCAATGGTTAAAGAAACTGTTTGAAAAAAAGGGGGAAGGCAAGAAGGGGAATCAGAAGATGCATTATTTGGTCATGATTCTGTGCGTAGGTGCAGCCCTCATGATATTAGGAAACTTTTTCTCAGACGATGAACCTTCTTCGGGAACTCAACCTGTCTTTAATGAAACTGAAACAACTTCTACTTCTGATGAACAAGCCGTCTTTGGACAAAAGGACAGCTCAGAACCTTCTACCATGAAAGAATATGAAGTACGCTATGAAAATCAACTTAAAGAAGTACTGGACCAAATCATAGGGGTCTCTGAAGTTTCGATTATGATTAATCTAGCAACAACGGAAAGTAAGGTTTATGAGAGAAATACAAGCACGAAAGAACAAATGACAAATGAAACCGACCGTGAAGGCGGGAAAAGAAATGTAGAAGATACTTCAAGAGATGAACAGGTTGTTATTGTTCGAAACGGTGACAGAGAGGAACCTCTTCTTGTTAAAGAAGAAAAGCCTGCAATACGAGGCGTTCTTGTTGTCGCTAAAGGGGTCGAAAATGCACAAGTAAAATCTTGGGTCGTAGAAGCCGTTAGTAGAGTACTAGATGTACCTTCACATCGAGTTTCTGTGCTCCCTAAAAAATCAGAGGAGGAATAAAAAATGGTATTAAAAAGACAAACGGTATGGTTATTAACAATGCTTAGCTTAATTATTGTATTATCGGTCTACTACATGACATCTCCGGGGGAATCACTTGATAATTATGCATACGTAGATGAGGATGAGGCAAATGTTTCAGAAGATGAAGCACAAGTTTCTCTACAGCTTGATGAAGAAGGAATGTCTTTAGCTGTTCAAGAAACTGAAGAAGGTGTGATTTCTGCCATTTCAAGCGATGAAACATTTACGACATTACGTTTAGAGCGTCAAATCAGTCGTGATAGAATGTTAGAATCATTTACAAACATTATTACATCAGATGCTTCAGCAGAAGCAATTGCTCAAGCGGTTAGCAAGCAGGAAGCGTTACTTGCTCAGCAACAACAAGAGGAGTTACTAGAAACATTAGTGAAAACAAAAGGCTACGATGATGTCCTTGTTATTGCAAGAGATGACAACAATGTAAACATTATCGTAAAAGCGGATGAGCTAACTCCAGCACAAGTAGTAGAAATTTTAGGGATGGCTAGAGACCAGCTTGGAGAAAAGCAAGTGGCCGTTGTTCATCAACCAATTTCGAAATAATATAAAAGGGGGGTGTGACAAAGGGTTGTACCTTTTGTCACACCCTCTAAGCAATGAGCGAAACCGCCACATTCTTTTAAAGCCCGTTGTGAGTGGGTTCCCTCACAACGGGCTTTGTGGCAGTAAAGTCATTGCAGTTGTGTTAGCTAGTTGTAGACTATGGTTTGATTTTATTATCCCTTTTAGACATTTTTCAGGAACTTGTCCTTAATTTGAAGGTAAGTTTTTCTAAATTTCTTATACATGCTATACTATATGAAGTGGATAAGGTATATAATAGTTTACCGTATATAAGAAATTTTCTGGACAAAGAAAGGGAGAGATTACCAACATGGAATGGAATGACCTGACTGAAGGCGCAAAAGCAGTTCTTGAGCAAACAAGAAATTTAAAAAATGACAACATTCAAATTGTAGAATTTGAGGTTGGATTTGAGCAGGAATTTGAAACCGAAAGTGGAAAAGTATATACAGTATCCATCCAAGAAGAAGATTATGCGAGCTTAAAACGATTTACAAAAGAGAATGAGTATGGTGATAAATATCATATGGCGAGAAACAAAAACATCGTGAAAATTATCCTTCTTGAGAATGATAAGATTCCTGATAATTTATCTGAGTTTCCTGTATTTAGACAATACAAAACGGATGCGATTGTGAAAGAAGCGGCGGTTGTAGAAGAAGGAGAGAACTAAGGCGACGATGTGTCGCTTTCTTTCTATCATTTTTATATGACCTGGTAGTAAAAAAGGGACAATCCTTTAAAGGAACTTAAAAATCAGTAATGAGTTTACCATTGATCATATGGTATAATGGGTAGGTACTAAATGGAAGAGTTGAAGTCAGGAGGAAGTAGTATGTTAAAAATTCAAGAAATTAGAGAATTAATTAAACTCATTGATAAATCAAATATCGATGAATTTAAATTCGAACAATCGGGAACAAAAATCACCCTTAAAAAACAAAGCCAATCTTCATATTCAGAGGTTGATGTACCTAGCTCACAACCGGTAAGTCGTGAAGTTGTTCCTCAACAGGCTGCTGTACAAATTCAAACTCAAAAATCAGAGCCGATTGTTGAGAGCACACCAGTAGAAAGCGATAGCTCATTACATAAAATCGTCTCTCCAATGGTTGGTACATTTTATAGTGCCCCATCTCCAGATTCAGATCCTTATGTAAGAGAAGGAGATAGCGTAAAAGAAACAACGGTAGTTTGTATCGTCGAAGCGATGAAACTAATGAATGAGATTGAGGCAGAAGTGAAAGGAAAAGTTGTGGAAGTCCTAGCTGAAAATGGTCAGCTTGTTGAATATGGTCAACCACTATTTTTAGTTAAGCCGGAGTAGGAGAGTTGTCATGATCAAAAAACTGTTAATTGCAAATCGTGGGGAAATCGCAGTTCGTATTATTCGAGCTTGCCGAGAACTAGGAATTGAAAGTGTTGCTGTGTATTCTGAGGCGGATAAAGATTCTTTACATGTTCGGATGGCGGACGAAGCTTATTGTATTGGGCCGACCCCATCCCCGAAAAGTTACTTGAATTTCACGAACATCATGAGCGTTGCGACGTTAACAGAAGTCGATGCCATTCATCCGGGTTACGGTTTTTTAGCGGAAAACGCTGATTTCGCTGAAATTTGTGCAGCTTGTAATATTACTTTTGTTGGCCCAAGTCCTGAAGCGATCAATAAAATGGGGACAAAAGACGTGGCACGAGATACAATGGAAAAAGCGGGTGTACCGATTGTTCCCGGTTCAGATGGAATTGTTCCATCTGTTGAAGCTGGAATCCAAGTAGCGAATGAAATAGGATATCCTGTTATCATTAAAGCTACTGCAGGTGGAGGCGGAAAAGGTATCCGAGTTGCTCGAACGGAAGAAGAATTGAAAAAAGGAATTAATATCACGCAACAAGAAGCAGCAACAGCCTTTGGTAACCCAGGGGTTTACATCGAGAAATTTATTGAAGATTTTCGCCATGTCGAGATACAAGTGTTAGCGGATAACTACGGGAATACAATTCACCTTGGTGAGCGTGACTGCAGTATTCAGCGACGTTTGCAGAAACTCCTTGAGGAAACGCCATCACCTGCATTAGATGGTGAAAAGCGAGCTGAAATGGGAGAAGCTGCAGTAGCAGCGGCAAAAGCCGTTAATTATTCCGGAGCAGGCACAGTTGAATTTATTTTCGACCACAACAATGGTAATTTTTACTTTATGGAAATGAACACTCGTATTCAAGTGGAACATCCTGTAACCGAAATGGTAACTGGCATTGACTTGATTAAAGAACAAATCAAAGTAGCAGCCGGCGAAAAATTATCGGTAACGCAAGAGGAAGTTACTTTTAATGGTTGGTCGATTGAGTGTAGAATAAATGCAGAGAATCCTGATAAAAATTTCATGCCATCACCAGGGACGATTACAAGCTATTTACCTCCTGGAGGCTTAGGAGTTCGCATTGATTCTGCTGCGTATCAAGGGTATACAATATCACCTTTTTACGATTCGATGATTGCCAAAGTTATCACGTATGGTGCAACTCGAGAAGAAGCGATTTCAAGAATGAAAAGGGCTCTAACAGAGTTTGAAATCGAAGGGATTGAAACAACAATACCGTTTCACTTGAGATTGCTTAACCATGAAACCTTTGTGTCTGGCGAGTTTAATACGAAATTTTTGGAATTGCACGACCTAACTTCAAAGAAAGCGTAAAAATACACTCAAAGGAAGGTACGATAATATGGAGGTGTCTAATATGAGCGAAAATCATATTCTTGAAATGGAAGATGAAAAAAGTGAACTAGGCAAGGTTGAAATCTCTCCAGAGGTGATCGAAGTTATCGCCGGTATTGCTGCTTCAGAAGTAGAAGGTGTAGCAACAATGCGTGGGAACTTTGCGACTGGAGTTGCGGAACGACTTGGCAGAAAAAATCATGGCAAAGGGATTAAAGTTGATTTAGGAGAAGAAGGAATTTCCGTTGATGTTTCTGTAAACATCACGTACGGAGTTTCTATTCCTGAAGTCGCTAAAAAAATCCAAACAAACATTAAACTAGCGCTAGAAACGATGACAGCGATTGAATTACAATCTGTAAATGTTCACGTGGTAGGCATTCAATTTGAAGCTGCCGTAGAACAACCTATTGAAGAAACAGGAATTTAACGTATTGCAGGTCCAAATCTTAATGGGTTTGGACCTTTTATTTTTTGATGCCCTTTTTTTTGCGGACACTGAGTCCTTTATTTTGCCTGAAATGGGTCATTTTCGAATGGAACGGACACTGAGTCCGCTATTATCAATATAAACCACGATTTCTACTTCATTTTTGATAAATAGGGTCTTCTGTGTCCGTTAGCAAATAAAAACAGCGGTTTTACTAGAAATAAAGGAACGTGTGTCCGTTAGCAAGCTGGCTCCGCCCTCTGCAAAATGGATGGCCATCCATTTTAAAAAAAGGCAGAGGCTTCGCACAGCATTCAAAGACCGAGTCAAAGGAATAAACCCTCCTTTGGAACGAGGAAGCAAGCTGGCTCCGCCCTCTGCAAAATGGATGGCCATCCATTTTTGAAAAGAGGCAGAGGCTTCGCACAGCATTCAAAGACCGAGTCAAAGGAATAAACCCTCCTTTGACTCGGTCTTTTTCGATCATTTTCGTGGTTTTACTGTTATCCGTTCTAGAGTTATGCTATTATCTATCATAGAAGAATTTGGATACGTGATATGAATAAGGATTTTTTTGTCCATTATAGTAATAGGTATCAATTTTAGAGTCGGTAAAGGAGTTAAAGTAGAAATGAACAGACGATTAGCAAGGTTACGAGCTGTACAGGCATTGTTTCAAATAGACCTAACTGATGCGCCGTGGCAAGAAGCTGTTGATAACACTCTTGATGAAGGCGAGGAGTTAACGCCGTTTTTAGAGGAGATTATTACAGGAACATTACAACATAAAGAATCCATTGATGAGATTTTAAAGAAAAACATCGAAAATTGGTCATTGGAGAGAGTCGGTAATGTGGACCGTGCGATCTTACGTATGGCCATTCACGAGATGAAATATATCGATGATATACCAAAAAATGTAACATTTAATGAAGCGATCGAGCTTGGAAAAGCGTTTGGTGGAGAGGAATCTGGGAGATTTATTAATGGGGTTCTATCCAACGTCGTAGCTAATTTAGAAAAATAAATTAAAACAAACATTAGGGATTGGAGTGTTTCAACATGTCAGCAGTTGTAATTAGTGGTAAGGAGTTAGCAGCAAAAAAGAGAGAAGAAATGAAACAAGAGGTAGCGGATTTAACAGCTATTGGTAAACAACCAGGACTTGCTGTGATTTTAATTGGTGACAACCCAGCTTCACGTTCTTATGTAAAAGCAAAACAAAAAGCATGTGAAGAAATTGGTCTTCATTCGGTATTAATAGAACTTCCGGAGGATACGACAGAAGCAGAATTGTTACAACAAATCGGAGCACTTAACGAAGATAATTCGATTCATGGAATCTTGGTTCAATTGCCATTACCAAATCATATTAGTGAACAAGCGGTGATTGAGAAAATTAGTCCTGACAAAGACGTAGATGGATTTCACCCAATTAGTATCGGGAAAATGATGATTGGTGAAGAAACCTTTTTACCATGTACACCGTTTGGTATTGTGGAAATGATTAAATCAAAACAAATCCCCATTGTCGGGAAGCATGTTGTCGTGGTGGGAAGAAGTAATATTGTCGGAAAGCCAGTTGGACAGTTGTTACTTAATGAGCATGCGACAGTGACCTATTGTCATTCAAAAACAGAAAATATGAAGGAAATTACAAAACAAGCTGATATTTTAGTTGTAGCAGTAGGTCGAGCTAATTTTATCGGTGCTGAATTTATAAAAGACGGTGCTGTTGTAATTGATGTTGGTGTTAATCGTTTAGACACAGGAAAGCTTGTTGGAGATGTAAAGTATGATGAGGCGAAAGAAGTCTCTTCATATATTACTCCTGTTCCAGGTGGGGTAGGACCGATGACAATTACAATGCTTCTTCATAATACAATCGAATCTGTAAAAAGAATGAAGGTATAAAGGAAGATGGGTATGGCAGAAGAAAAGTTTCTTACTGTTACAGAAGTTACCAGATACGTAAAAAAGACATTTGATGAAGATCCTATTTTGCAGGATGTCTGGATTCGTGGTGAGCTTTCCAACTTTAAGGAGCACAGCAGAGGCCATATGTATTTTACAGTAAAAGACTCTGGAGCCCGCCTTCAAGGAGTTATGTTTGCTGGGAACAACCGTTTCCTAACGTTTCGCCCAGACAATGGAATGAAAGTTCTTATTCGAGGGAATCTGTCTGTTTATGAACCATATGGTCAATATCAACTGTATGCCAGAGAGATGCAACCAGATGGGATCGGCAATTTATTTTTAGCTTATGAACAACTAAAAGCTAAGTTAGAGGCAGAAGGCCTGTTTGAGCAACATATCAAAAAACCATTGCCATCTTTTGCAAAAGAAATAGGAATCGTGACTTCGCCAACTGGGGCTGCTATACAAGATATGATTACGACAATTAAAAGACGCTTTCCAGTAGCGAAAATCACACTGTTGCCTGTTTTAGTTCAAGGTGAAGGTGCTGCATCTTCCATTGCCAAAGCGATTAAACAAGCTAATGATAGAGCCGGATTTGACGTTTTAATTGTGGGACGAGGTGGCGGTTCAATAGAGGAACTCTGGGCTTTTAATGAGGAATTAGTCGCAAGAGCCATATATGAATCAACCATTCCAATCATATCTGCTGTCGGTCATGAAACCGATTATACAATAGCTGATTTTGTCGCGGATATGAGAGCGGCCACTCCAACAGCTGCAGCGGAGTTAGCAGTCCCTGTATTACATGATTTATTAGATAAGGTTGAAGGACTACAACACCGCATAGTAAGAGCGACTAAAGAACGAATCCAAGCCGAACGGTCGAAAATTGCTCGCCTGGAAAAGTCGTATGCATTTCGGTATCCGGAACAACTGCTACGTCAAAAGGAACAACAGCTTGATAAAGCGATAGAACGATTGGAACGTGAATACATACGTGTCATTAAAACGAAGAAACAACGAATAGAGCAGGCAAGTAAAGAATTGAAAAGACATCATCCAATGATGGCTGTCGCTCAAGCCAAAAAAGAAGTAGCTGTACAAAAAGAGTTACTCAAAAAAGGAATGGAAACAATGTTTGCTACTAAAGAAAATCTCTTTCAGCATACATTGGATAAGCTTAAAGTTCTCAGTCCGCTTGCGATGATGAATAGAGGATATAGCTTAGTGTATACCGGGAATGAATTATTGAAGTCGGTGTCACAAACGAAAAAAGGAACAGATGTAACCATACAGGTCAAGGATGGAAACATTCACTGTCAAGTAGACCATATCACGAAAAAAGAGATTTTATAAAGGAGATGGAGAACGTGTCTAATGTAGATAATAAGCCATCGATATCTTTTGAAGAGGCATTAGAGCAACTTGAAACTGTAGTAGAAAAGCTTGAACAAGGAGATGTCCCTCTTGAAGAAGCGATATCAATGTTTCAAGATGGAATGAAGCTCTCAAAATTATGCCATGAAAAACTGACAGCTGTTGAGAAGCAAATGGAACATATTTTACATGAAGACGGAGAGCTTGAAACAGCTATCTTTCAGGAGGATGTAAAAGAGTGACAATTATCCAATTAAAAGATTATTTGCAAGAAGAAAAAAAGAAAATTGATAATGCGTTACCACATTATATTGAACGACTTAATGCACCTAAAACAATTAAAGATGCCATGCTTTACTCATTGCGTGCTGGTGGTAAGCGGGTGAGACCGATTTTATTATTAGCCACTTTGCATGGATTTAATCAAGATGAAGAAATTGGTATGGATGTAGCTTGTGCGATTGAAATGATACATACATACTCGCTTATTCATGATGATTTACCAGCCATGGATGATGATGATCTTAGAAGAGGTCTCCCGACAAACCACAAAGTTTTTGGAGAAGCGATGGCTATACTGGCTGGAGATGCCCTATTAACCTATAGCTTTCAGTTAATTGCAAATAGCAAAAATCCTTATATTACACCTGAGATGAAAGTAGCAATTATTGAAGGGTTAGCGAAAGCAGCTGGTCCAGAAGGCATGGTCGGCGGGCAAGTGGCCGATATAGAAGGAGAAGGTCAATCGCTTACACTCGAGCAATTAGAAAATGTACATCACCATAAAACAGGTGATTTATTATCTTTCTCTGTGAAGGCAGGAGCGATACTAGCTAAGGCGGAACCTGATGAGATAGAAGCCTTAGAAAGCTTTGCAAAAGAACTTGGACTCGTTTTTCAAATTAAAGATGATATCCTTGATATTGTAGGCGATGAGAAAACAATTGGAAAGCCAGTCGGTAGCGATACATCAAATGATAAATCAACGTACCCAAGCTTACTTACATTAGAAGGTGCAAAAGCAAAACTTTCTGAGCATACAAAAGCAGCTAAAGAATATTTATATAAAGTAAACATGGAAAACTCATTATTAGAGGCCATTACTGACTATATTGTCGAACGGGACCATTAGATTTGATTCCCGCCGTTACCATTCATTTTCATTGAGCGTATAATGCACAAATGATATACTTGTATCATTGCTGAGTGGTGCAGTATTCTAGTCAGTTCTCTATACTTGAGGGCGGGCCTAAAAATCCGCCGAAGGGCACATCGATGAAGCTCCTTGTGTCGGCTTGAGGCGCCCAGCCTTGGGTCGGCGCTGGGTGTTAAGGTATTAGGGCGATCCACAATGGCATGTGGGCGTTGACCCTAATTACCGCGGAGGCCTTACTTCCTCCTTTTTGGAAAAGTAGGGTATGAACCTGTGACGGCAAACTCGGGAAGTTTGCTAGCAGCGTAGCCTGCCTTGAGTGGAGTTAGAGGGGATTATGGGATTTGGGAATGACCATTGTCGGCCAACAATGGTGATTTTTTCTAGCCATATGAAATCTACTCTGCAAAAGAGGATAAAAGTATAGCCAGGAGCTGTTGAGGAAAACTCCTAGACTGTTTGATTTGGACATTTAAAGAGGATTGAAGTGTGGACTAAGTGGTAATCCAGTCTAACGTTTGGTGACAACGTTAAGGTAAACGTAAAGGGAAACCGCCAGAGCGGCGACGCTCGGGTGTTTATCTGGGAAATCCTACTGGACCTAAGCCGCAGCGTTTACTCTTTAAATGACCACTCAGAGTACATAATGATGGGAAAGTATAAAGTATACTTTCCCTTTACACTTATTATAAAATGAAGGTGTCGAAGTTAAACGATGAAACATTCCCTGTTGAATACAATACATTGGAGCTTAGGGATTGCCGTTATCACACTGGTGCTAGCGGCTATTTTTTCCATCATATCAACCTTTTTGCTAAGTGGTGTGACATGGGCTGTTGGCATGGTAATCGTGTTAATAATTGTGTTAATTGGTATCTTCTTTGATACAATAGGCGTAGCAGCCACTGCAGCAAATGAAGCTCCTTTTCATGCGATGGCGTCTAAACGAATCAAAGGCGCTAGGCATGCGGTTTCGATTACAAGAAACGCGGATAAATTTGCAAACTTTTGTAATGATGTCATAGGAGACATTTCAGGGATTGTCAGTGGAACTGCAGCTGCTTTTGTAGTCTTGCAGCTATCGTTACAACTTGGACATGGTGATGGTACTTATTTTCAATTTTTTGTATCTGTATTGTTTACAAGTGTCGTTGCAGCAATCACAGTAAGTGGAAAATCAATCGGAAAAACGTTAGCTATTCAATATTCTACTCCAATTATTTTTCAAGTTGGTAGATTATTGTATATTATAGAGGTAAAATTAAAACTAAGGATTTTCTCTACAAATGGGAAAGCCAAACGGAAAGACCAGAAAAATCGAAAGTGAGGGTACTTATGGATATCGAGCAAATTAAAGACCCTAGTACCATAAAACATTACTCAAAAGCAGAACTAGAAGCACTAGGACAAGACATTAGGGATTTCTTAATAAAAAAATTATCTGTAACAGGAGGGCATTTGGGCCCTAATCTTGGAGTAGTTGAGCTAACATTGGCACTTCATAAGACGTTTGACAGTCCAAAAGATAAATTTATTTGGGATGTGGGACATCAAGCGTATGTTCATAAAATTCTTACTGGTCGTGCAGATAGGTTTGATGAATTAAGACAGTATAAAGGACTTTGTGGGTTCCCAAAACGCGATGAAAGTGAGCATGATGTTTGGGAAACAGGACATAGTTCAACTTCCCTATCGGCTGCGATGGGTATGGCGACTGCACGTGATATTAAAGGAACCGATGACCACGTTGTAGCCATTATTGGAGATGGTGCACTTACGGGTGGTATGGCATTAGAGGCACTTAATCACATTGGCCACGAGCAAAAAGACCTGATCGTTATTTTAAATGATAATGAAATGTCAATCGCTCCGAATGTAGGTGCTCTTCATAATGTGCTTGGTCGTTTACGAACAGCAGGAAAATACCAAAAAGCAAAAGAAGAACTTGAAATGCTTATTAAAAAAATACCTGCCTTTGGTGGCAAGTTAGCTTCCACAGCTGAGCGAGTCAAGGATAGTCTGAAATACTTACTGGTTTCTGGTATCTTCTTTGAAGAAATGGGCTTTACGTATTTAGGGCCAGTTGATGGACATGATTTAGATGATATTTTAAATAATTTACAATATGCGAAAAAGACAAAAGGACCTGTTTTATTACATGTCCTTACGAAAAAAGGGAAGGGCTATGCTCCTGCAGAAAATGATGCACAGGGAACATGGCATGGACTAGGACCCTATAAAATTGAGTCAGGTGAAGTGGTAAGTAAGCCAGGACCACCAAGTTATAGTGGTGTCTTTAGTTCTACATTAAAGAAAATCGCTCGCAGTGATAACCGAGTAGTTGCGTTAACAGCAGCGATGCCAGGTGGAACGAAATTAGATCAGTTTGCAAAAGAATTCCCGGATCGCATGTTTGATGTGGGAATTGCGGAACAACATGCAACCACAATGGCTGGTGGACTAGCAACACAAGGGTTAAAACCAGTGTTTGCTGTATATTCTACATTCCTTCAACGTGGCTATGACCAGGTGGTTCATGACGTCTGTCGTCAAAACTTAAATGTTGTGTTTGCGATTGACCGTGCAGGACTCGTTGGGGCTGATGGTGAAACTCATCAAGGAGTGTTCGATATTGCTTTCTTACGTCACATCCCGAATATGGTCATTTTAATGCCAAAGGATGAAAATGAATTACAACATATGTTATATACAGCCATTCAATATGACGATGGACCAATTGCCGTTCGTTACCCACGTGGAAACGGCTATGGGATAAAAATGGACGAGAACCTTAAAAAGCTTCCTATCGGAAAGTGGGATGTTCTCCAAGATGGAAATGAAGCCTGTATCTTAACCTTTGGTACGATGATTCCTGTAGCAGAACAAGCAGCTAATGATTTATCAGCACAAGGAATTTCTGTTAAAGTAGTAAATGCAAATTCCGTAAAACCATTGGATGAGGAATTATTACTAGGCCTTGCGAAATCGAATTGCCCGATTCTTACACTTGAAGAAGCAGCGATTCAAGGTGGGTTCGGCAGTGCGGTACTTGAGTTCTTCCATGACAACGATTTCCATGATGTTACCGTAAAGAGAATGGGTATTCCAGATCGTTTCATTGAACATGGTAGTGTGTCTCAGCTTTTAGAAGAAGTTGGCTTGACTTCTAAGGATGTCGTTGAAAACATTCGACTTATGTTACCTAGGAAGAGACAAAGGGCGTAAGTATGGCGAAGAAAGAACGAATTGATGTTCTGCTAGTGGAACAGGGCTTATTTGAGACAAGAGAGAAAGCAAAAAGAGCAGTCATGGCTGGATTAGTGTATGTTGAAGAGGAAAGAGTCGATAAGCCTGGCATGAAGCTGGATAGCGACTCAATCTTAACTGTAAAAGGAAAAACCCTTCCCTATGTCAGTAGGGGAGGATTAAAATTAGAAAAAGCATTAAATGTGTTTGATATGACAGTTGAGGACAAAATCGTTATAGATATTGGAGCATCAACGGGTGGCTTCACTGATTGCTCTTTGCAAAACGGAGCAAGACATGTGTATGCATTAGATGTTGGTTACAATCAGCTTGCATGGAAGCTTCGTCAGGATGAACGTGTACATGTAATGGAACGGACAAATTTTAGGTATGTGAAGCCAGAGGACTTACCTTTTGGAATGCCTCAATTTGCGACGATTGATGTTTCATTTATTTCGTTGAAACTAATCCTGCCAGTTCTTAAAACGTTATTAGTATCGAATAGCGATGTGGTTGCTCTTGTAAAACCACAATTTGAAGCTGGACGAGACGATGTTGGTAAAAAAGGAATTGTTCGAGATAAAAAGGTGCATGAACGAGTATTAAACGAAATGGTTCAATTCTCACTTGATACTGGATACAGTGTTAACGGAATAGACTTCTCCCCTATAACAGGAGGAGAGGGGAACATTGAGTTTTTGCTACACCTGCATTGGAACGAACAAGAGTCACCAAAGGTGAATGTAGAGAATGCAACTGAAGAAGTGGTATCAATGGCGCATCACCATTTAAAAGTAAATAATAATGATTCCTAGACTGCACCCACCAAATGATTTCCGTTTGGTGGTTTTTTTATGAACAGCTACAAGGTAGATAGGAATTTGGTATGAATATGTCGAAATGAGAATAGAAAAGGGGGGGTTGTATGTTTAATTCATTGATTATATCAATTCTTTTAGTTGCGACCTTACAACATCCTAATGAATACTTTAAATATAGGGTACATATATTTGATTCGCAATTAGAGCAAGAAGGAACTTTTATATTACTTGAAGATGAGCTTAATGCAGGTAAAGCTGAATTACAATTACCTTATATCGAACATAACCATGCTTATGTACATTCTGTAGATGGAATTACATGGCTGGAACCTATTTATTCACCATGGCAAACAATTGATAAAGACTTTATGAGACTGTTGGATACAAGAAGATTATTTGAAATAACATATTCTAAGCCCGATGAGTATTTTCCAGGTGAGCAAGTAGATCAGAAAATACACCTTTGGGCGGATGGCTTTGGTGGGGGAATGACTGAGGTTAACTCTTTTGAGGAGTTATTTACAATGTTTGGTGTAGAAAAACAAGTGGATAATCGATTTGTATTTTTTGTGGTATTAGGTAGTTTAATACTTCTTGTAACAACATTATCATTAGTAAAGCGGAGAAAGAAAGCATTGAAAATATAAAGAAATTAATGTTATCGCAAATTTGTTCATTATTAGAAGTGGTCGAGGAGTATTTATTCATTATTATTAATATTTATTTGTTTATCTGTATAAAATCAGGTAAGATAAAAGAGGTAGGAATAGAGTCGAAATATGTATTATAAGGCATTTTTAACTATATGATAAAAGGTGATAATAATGAATAAAGGACAGCGTCATATTAAAATCCGTGAGATTATAACAAATCAAGAAGTGGAAACACAAGACGATTTAGTCGATTTCCTAAAAAATGCTGGGTATAACGTAACGCAAGCAACGGTTTCTCGTGATATTAAAGAACTACACCTTGTGAAGGTGCCAATGGTTGATGGTCGGTATAAATATAGCTTACCAGCAGACCAACGTTTTAATCCTTTGCAAAAGTTAAAAAGGTCATTAATGGATAGCTTTGTCAGTATTGACCGTTCTGAAAATCTTATTGTTATGAAAACATTACCCGGTAATGCAAATGCAGTGGGTGCTTTAATCGATAATTTAGATTGGACAGAAATCATGGGCACCATCTGTGGCGACGATACGATCTTAATTATTTGTAAGCTTAAAGAAGACACGCCTGTTGTTACGGAACGTTTTTTAGAAATGCTATAAAAGGGTGAGGATAACATGCTGTTAGAATTGTCCATTAAAAACTTTGCGATTATTGAAAAACTGACGATTCCATTTGAAAAGGGATTAACTGTCTTTACCGGTGAAACAGGAGCAGGAAAATCAATCATAATTGATGCGATTGGACTATTGGTAGGTGGACGAGGTTCTTCAGAATTTGTACGCTATGGTACCAATCGGGCTGAAATTGAAGGTCTCTTTTCAGTGAACCTAAGCCATCCCATTGTTGAAAAAACAAGAGACCTTGGTATTGATGTAGAAGATGACATGCTTGTACTTCGCAGAGATATTACGGCAAATGGAAAAAGTGTATGTAGGATAAATGGGAAACTCGTCACCCTTGGGATCCTGCGAGAAATTGGACAAAGCCTGATTGATATTCATGGACAACATGAGCATCAAGTATTAATGCAACCTGAGCATCATTTGTCCCTATTAGATGCAATGGCAAAAGAAAAACTTGAACAAACATTAGTCGAGTATCGGGAATTATATACACGCTTTAATCGAATCTCAAAAAAGTTGAAAAACTTGCTTGAAAATGACCAAGAGTTAGCTCATCGATTAGATTTGTTGCAATATCAATCCCAAGAAATTGAAAAGGCGAATCTTGAACCTGGTGAGGACGAAAGGTTACTTGAGGAGAAACATAAGCTAGTCAATGGTGAAAGGCTTTTTAAAGCGATTCAGGATGGTTACAATAGTTTATATGGAGATGGGAAAGCGTTAGATTGGGTATCGCAAGCTCAATCCTATGTAGAAGAAGCGGCAGATATTGATTCTTCATTACAATCCATTCAAGAGACAGTTGCGAACTGTTTTTATTTATTAGAGGAGGCTGCGTTCTCCCTACGTAATGAAGCAGAAGGTACCGAATTCGAGCCCGGCAGAATTGATATTGTAGAAAGTCGTTTGAACGAAATTACTCAATTAAAGCGGAAATACGGATCAACTGTAGCAGAAATTTTAGACTATGCAGTGAAAATTGATGAAGAACAGCAAGCGTTATTACATAAGGATGACCGCATTCAGGATTTGGAAGCAGAACAAAAAGAAGTGCTTAAGGACTTAGTGGTAGAAGCACAAGCACTGTCAGCGATTCGAAAGCAGGCTGCTGATAAGCTAATGAATGCGGTTCATCAAGAGTTAAAAGAGCTTTATATGGATAAGACTAAGTTTGAAATTGCCTGGAGAGAAAATCAATCAGAAAAACACCAAGGGCTTGAGATAAATGGAGAGTACTTCCGTTTTTCGGACCGTGGAATAGACCAGATTGAGTTTTTGCTTTCAACTAACCCAGGAGAACCACTTAAGCCATTAGCAAAGGTTGCTTCTGGAGGCGAAATCTCAAGAATTATGTTAGCGATGAAAACCATCTTCTCAGCTTCACAAGGTGTGACTTCTCTTATTTTTGATGAAGTGGACACCGGAGTGAGCGGTCGCGTCGCTCAAGCGATTGCAGAAAAGATATTAGAAATCTCATTCAATTCTCAGGTGTTTTGTATTACTCATTTGCCGCAAGTGGCAGCGATGGCCGACCATCATCTATATATTTCAAAATCAGAGGAAAATAAAAGAACTTATACAAAAGTTGAACCTTTGTCTGATGTAAAAAAGGTGGAGGAAATTGCTAGGATGATTTCAGGCGTTGAAATGACTGAGCTTACAAAGGAACATGCAAAAGAATTACTACAACAAGCCCAAAAAATAAAAACCAATACTTGAAAAGCTGGCCAATTTAGGCTGGCTTTTTATATGATTAACAGTTATAAATACAACCAAACAAGGCAACATTAGTAGTACAGTAAATATGGAGGTGTGGGCCAGAGGCGAGGAGAGTGAAATGATTGAAGGCAGATAAAATGAGAAAAGCAATTGGTGCGATTCTCCTTGTTTTTGTAATTAGTATCGGGTTTTCAAAACCTGTACACGAGTGGTTGAGTATTCCAACTAGTATGGTTCTATTTGAAGGACAAGAAGCGTCTTTATTTCAAGCTCCAGAAAGTACACTAATCTCAGGGTCAACAGAGCAAGAGGACATAGTTGTATTTAATATGCATACCGAAAGTAATGATCAGATATCAGCTTCATTAGTCGCTGAGAATCAAGGGGATGATACCGTGACTATGGAAGTCGGGAATTTCCCGGTGAAGAAAATTGATGTTAAGGTGTTACCTGACATTAAAGTCATTCCTGGTGGGCAATCAATCGGTGTAAAACTAAATACAGACGGTGTTCTAGTTGTTGGTCATCATTTGGTTGATACGGAAGACGGTGAAAAATCACCAGGTGAAATTGCAGGGATTGAAGTTGGTGATATGATAACAAAAATCAATGGGAAACCCATTGAAAAGATGAACCAAGTATCATCATTTGTGCAAGAGGCAGGAGAAAATGGCACGAGTCTTTCGATTGAGGTAAAACGTGATAAAGAAACTTTAAATAAGGAATTAGTACCGCTTAAAGCCAAAGGAGAACATTCTTACCGATTAGGTTTATATATTCGTGATTCTGCTGCTGGGGTAGGAACGTTAACTTTTTATGAACCTAACTCTAAGAAATATGGCGCATTAGGCCATGTGATTTCAGATATTGACACTCAAAAACCAATTGTCGTTCACGATGGTCAAATCATTCGCTCATCGGTAACCTCGATTGAAAAAGGAAGTAATGGTGACCCGGGAGAAAAGTTGGCTAGTTTTTCTGAAGAAAGACAGGTTTTAGGGAATATTACTAAAAATAGTTCATTCGGTATATTTGGGGAATTAACAACACGAAAAATTGAAAACAATGTCCTAGATAAAGAAATGCCGATTGCTATTTCTAGCCAAGTGAAAGAAGGGCCCGCCAAAATATTAACGGTAGTAGAAGGAGAACAGGTACAAGAGTTTGACATTGAGATTGTGAGCAGTGTACCTCAAAAATTTCCTGCTACAAAAGGTCTAGTAATTAAAGTTACTGACCCAAAATTATTAGAGGCTACTGGTGGAATTGTACAGGGCATGAGTGGAAGTCCTATTATCCAAGATGGTCGAGTGGTAGGAGCAGTGACACATGTTTTTGTTAATGACCCAACAAGTGGCTATGGCTGTCACATTGAGTGGATGTTAGAAGAAGCAGGAATCGATATATATGGAAAAGAAGGGAAGGCAAAGGCGAGTTAATCAAACTCTTGCCTTGCCTTTTTTCTTTTTGGAAGGCTGTTTTCGCTCATTGCTTGAGGGTGGGACATAAGGATAAAAACAACCTTTTGTCCCATCCTCTTCGGTCCAATAGCTAGAGCAACAATCTTTGAGAAATGAGACTTTTGGATCAATCAGTTAACGTATAAGCCCATTATTTTACAGGAAATTTAAGGAGAAGATAAAGGCATTCAATGATATGATATAAGTATGAAATAAAAACCTAAAGAAAATTCGACAAAAGTACTATTTATTTACATTTATGAATCGAAAGTAGTCGAATTTAATATTATAACTTATGTTCATGAAGAAAAACAAGATTTTTTTAAAAAAAATATTAAAATAAAAAAGGACATTGGGTTTGTTTGTCGAAAGTTTATGACAGACAAATATTTAGAGGAGGACATCGCGTGCAAAAAGTTAGAGTATGTGTTGCAGATGATAACCGTGAATTAGTAAATTTATTGAATGAGTACATAACAGCTCAGGATGATATGGAGGTAGTTGGTTTAGCATTTAATGGTCAGGAGTGCTTACGCTTACTTGAAGAAAAGCAACCAGACGTTTTAATATTAGATATTATTATGCCTCATTTAGATGGATTGGCAGTTCTTGAAAAAATGAATCAAGCTAATTTAAAAGGAAATACTAATATTATAATGCTTACAGCTTTCGGGCAAGAAGATGTTACAAAGAAAGCAGTAGACTTAGGGGCCTCATATTATATTTTAAAACCATTTGATATGGATACATTAATTGGGAAAATTAGAGAAGTAAGTGGTGCTAAAACAACACCATTTATTCAAAAATCAATTTCATTTACACAAACGGCATTACGTAATGAACCAAAGGAATTTAATCTAGATGCAAGCATTACAAACATTATTCATGAAATTGGAGTTCCTGCTCATATCAAAGGATATATGTATTTAAGAGAAGCGATAACAATGGTTTATAATGACATTGAACTTTTAGGTTCTATCACAAAAGTATTATATCCAGACATTGCAAAGAAATTTAATACAACATCAAGTCGTGTAGAAAGAGCCATCCGTCATGCCATTGAAGTAGCATGGAGTCGTGGAAATATTGAGTCCATTTCCAGTTTGTTCGGCTATACGGTTAGCCATACAAAAGCGAAACCAACAAATTCCGAATTTATTGCGATGGTTGCTGATAAGTTACGAATTGAGCATAAAGTTAGCTGAAAAGAAGAAGAGTAGAGATGCAGAAGGGTACACGCCCTTCCCTGCATCTTTTTTTTTTATACAAGATTTAGGTTTACAAGGATAAAAAAGGCGGGTATAGCATTATATACTTCAGTAAAAGGAGTTGTTACCCATCCTAGAATATGCAAACAAACACACCATGAAGCTAATGAGTGAAGACCAATTGTTAGAGGCGTATAAAACGGCCAATGAGCTCGATTTAGATATTAAATATATTGCGGCGTTAGCAAATGAATTAATAAGTCGAGACATAGAAATCCCAAAGTTGATTGGAGCATAAATAACATAACTTCCCACATTAATTAGTGCATACTTACTTTATTTTATACACTCAAAACTACTGCTTCTTAAGTCCTCTCTGATTTGTATTACATCCATGGCTGAGGTGGAGAATTAATATACAAAAGGATTGGTGATTTTAAATGAAGTGTAAGCGGTGTAAAGGGTTAACTACGGTTGATTGTGGAACATGTAATGCTGTTGGCATTGAGTATGGACATCAGACATGTAATGACTGCAAAGGAGAAGGTGTCATTACTTGTCCTACATGTTTTGGAAAAGGTAAGCAAAGTTTGATGGATTGGCTAAAATCAAAGTAATTACAAAAATAATCCCATCAGAATAGCGCGAATGACTATGCACAAAGTCGTCGTGCTTTTTTTAGTTGGGCAGTTTTCTTTTATATTCATATAAAATACCTGTACAATTAAACGAGGAGGGAGAGAGGAAACGATGAGATATAAATTAATTGCACTTGATATGGATGGTACACTTTTAAATGAACATCATCAGATATCGTCTGTGAACGAACAGGCGATAAAGGAAGTGCGCGATAAAGGGGTCGAGGTTGTCATTTGTACAGGAA
This sequence comes from Bacillus alkalicellulosilyticus, assembly GCF_002019795.1. Taxonomy (GTDB): domain Bacteria; phylum Bacillota; class Bacilli; order Bacillales; family Bacillaceae_F; genus Bacillus_AO; species Bacillus_AO alkalicellulosilyticum. The sequence continues at coordinate 1,564,451 of NZ_KV917381.1, forward strand.
GGTCCATTGTTACCGCTCAGGATTATATTAATCAGTTACAATTATCCTCTTACTTTGTGACAGTAAATGGAAGTGAAATATGGCATTGTGAAGAAGGATTAGTTGAACAAACGCATTTACATCAAGACCATGTGACTTTTCTTTGCGATATGAAGAGTACATATCAAACAAGGCACTGGGCTGTATCGGTGGATAAAGTATATCGTAATGAGCTTCCCGAAGAAATCAATGACCATAAGTGGTTAAAATTTGGGTTCGATTTTGATGACCAAGAAATAAAAAATAGGATGATTGAAGAATTAGAAGTCACGAATTTATTTGAGATAACAAATTCGAGCGATACGAATATTGAAATTAATCCAATGGGTGTGAATAAAGCAAAAGCTCTTGAACATGTTTGTGAGTTACTAGGTATTTCGATGAATGAAGTTATTGCAATGGGTGACAGTGTAAACGATTTAGCAATGATAAAGGCTGTAGGTTGTGGAGTGGCAATGGGAAATGCACAAGCCATTGTCAAGGAATCAGCCGATTATATCACAGACTTAAATACTGAGGATGGTGTAGCCAAAGCCATTCAGGAACTAGTTCTTTGCTCATAATGCAAAAAAAAGATTGACAGATTTGTTAACATACTTATAATTAAAAGGTATAAACCAATTTTAGGAAAAGGAGGGTCACACCATGCGTCAGATTGTTGTCTTACACTTTAATTTCATATGTTCTTGTGACCCTCTTACTTGCTCTTAGTTAGGTATTTTAGTTGTTGGTCACATGTTTTGTGACCTCCGCAAGTGTTTATTTTGGTTTTAAAGCCAGTATAGCGTGAGTTTACGCTATACTGGCTTTTTTGATCTTAATGAAATGGAGGGAAAGGAAATGAAACAAATGTACACACATCTAAATTTTTGCAAAAAGAGGCTCGATGGTGGATAACGAATTTTATTCACTGTAGATTGAGGGAGGGATTATTACTGTGTTTTCAGTATTAGGAAAGATTTTTTGGTTTTTTAAAAAGCATAAGAAACGATATGCTGTTGCGGTGACTTTATTAATTATTGTTAGTATATTAGATGTGATTCCACCAATGCTCATTGGTTGGGCCATTGACGATATCCAATTTGGTACGATGACACCCGAACGTTTGCGTGAACTAGTCTTATTTTACGGAGGGCTCATTATCGTTAGTTATTCTCTAACGTATATATGGATGTACCAGTTGTTTGGTGGAGCTTTTTTATTAGAGAGAATGATGCGTTTTTCGTTTTTTAAGCATTTGCTTCGAATGACTCCAACTTTTTATGAGAAAAACCGAACTGGGGATTTGATGGCTCGTGCGACAAATGATTTAAAAGCGATCTCAGTGACTGCTGGTTTTGGAATCCTAACCTTAGTCGATGCTACAATTTTTATGTTTGTCATTATAGCAGTCATGGGCTTTGTCATTAGTTGGCCTTTGACAATTGCTGCGCTGTTACCAATGCCGATTATGGCACTTGCAATGAATATATACGGAAAAATCATTCATAAACGCTTTATGGCTGCTCAAGATTCATTTGGTGACATGAATGATTATGTTCTAGAATCGATTGCTGGGGTAAGAGTTAATCGTGCGTATGTTCAAGAGAAAGCGGATCAAGAGCGATTTAAGAGCATGACAGACAAGGTCTTTGCTCGTAATATGGCAGTCGCTAGAACCGACTCGTTGTTTGAACCAACGATAAAAATATTAGTTGGAATCAGTTATGTGATTGGTCTTGGATACGGAGCATATCTTGTGTTTCATAATTCCATCACATTAGGAGAGCTTGTCTCCTTTAATGTATATTTAGGAATGCTCATCTGGCCGATGTTTGCGATGGGAGAATTAATTAATATTATGCAGCGCGGAAATGCCTCACTTGACCGAGTCAATACGACGTTAAGCTATAAAGCAGATGTCCCTGATGCGGCAGACTCGATTGTAATGACTTTACCTCCTGGTACGATTGAATTTAACAACGTGAGGTTCAGCTATCCGTCGTCCACGGTTGAAAATCTTAAGGATATCAGCTTTTCGTTACAACCTGGGCAAACGCTTGGGATCGTTGGGAAGACAGGAAGTGGAAAAACAACGTTAGTTAAACAATTATTACGAGAGTATCCATTGGGAGAAGGAGAAATATCTATATCATCGATCCCACTTGAAACTATTTCCATTGATTCTCTTCATGACTGGATTGGCTATGTGCCACAAGAACAAATTTTATTTTCGAGAACGATTCGAGAAAACATTTTATTTGGTCACTCGGAAGCGACTGAAACAGAAATTAGAAATGCGCTTCGATTAGCTGCTTTTGAACAAGATATCTTAACTCTTCCGAACGGGCTAGATACGCTAGTTGGAGAGAAAGGAGTTTCCTTGTCAGGTGGACAAAAGCAACGAATCTCGCTTGCGAGAGCTTTAATTAAAAAACCAGATATTCTTATTTTAGATGATGCCATGTCTGCCGTGGATGGGAAAACAGAATCAACCATTATTACCCACCTACGAACAGAGAGAAAAGGGAAAACAACATTTATAACTGCTCACCGAATTTCTGCTGTTCAAGAGGCAGATTGGATTCTAGTCTTGGATAACGGATCAATTATTGAGGAAGGCACACATCAGCAACTTCTTGAAAGAGGTGGATGGTATAAGGAACAATTTGACCGTCAGCAAGCTGATTCATTTGGTGAGGTGATATAACATGAGTAAAAAACAAACAGGGAAACGCCTGTTACGCTATGCGTTAACATTTAAAAAGACCATTCTCCTTGCCTTATTTCTACTTTTGCTTGCGGTAACTGCTGAACTTACGGGGCCATTTATCGCAAAAAAAATGATAGATGACCACATTCTTGGGATAGAATCGCCTTGGTTTGAAGTCACAGAGGAGACTAAAAAAGCAGTTGACTTTAATGGGATGTTTCTCAAAAGAGAAAAGTACCTTGAAGAGACAGAAAGTATAGGAGCAGAATATAGGATTGTTCAAGTAGGAAGAGACTTTTTCTTTCTAAATGAGCCGATTGAGTTTGATGGTCAGCGAACGATCAATGAAGATCGTTTAACGATTTCAGTTGGAGACCAAGTTAAATCTTATGATGTAACGAAACTATCTACAACAGAAGTACTTGCATTCTATCAACCAGAGGTTCAGTCGATAATTGTCCTTTTGTCATTTTACGTAGGTCTCTTGGTAATTGCAGCCTTCTTCCAATACGGAAAATCTGTACTATTGCAAAGGTCTGCCAATCGTATTATTCAAAAGATGCGGACAGATGTGTTTACTCAAATTGAGAGAGTGCCAGTCTCCTATTTTGATAATCTTCCAGCCGGGAAAATCGTCTCTAGAATTACAAATGATACAGAAGCAATTAGAGAATTATATGTAAAAGTATTAGCTACATTTGTGACGAGTATTTTCTATTTAATAGGTATTTATGTTGCGCTTTTCATATTAAATGTGCAGCTCGCTTTACTTACATTGCTTGTGATACCGTTACTTATTGGTTGGATTATATTGTACCGGAAATATGCGTCCAAATATAATCATTATATTCGAACCAGGTTAAGTGATATTAATGCGATGATTAATGAAGCAATTCAAGGAATGCCGATCATTCACGTTTTTAGACAAAAGGAAAAGATATCTAAAGAATTTGAAAAGCTAAATCAAGAGCATTTTTCATTTCAAAACAAGTTATTACACTTAAATTCCCTAACATCTCATAATCTTGTTGGGGTCCTTCGAAATGTAACGTTTGTAGTGCTTATTTGGTATTTTGGTGGAAAGTCGTTAGAGGCAACCACTATGATATCGATTGGTATGATTTATGCGCTAGTTGACTATCTAGGAAGAATGTTTCAACCTGTTACTGATATGGTCAATCAATTAGCAGACCTAGAACAGGCAAGGGTGTCATCTGAACGAGTATTTGAATTAATGGATGAGCCAGGAGAAGATGTAATCCCTGGTACAATTACAAGATATAAAGGTCACGTGAAGTTTGACCACGTTTCCTTTGCCTATGAGGAAGGAAATGATGTGTTAAAAAACATTTCATTTGAAGCTAAGCCAGGAGAAACGGTTGCTCTTGTTGGCCATACAGGTTCAGGGAAGAGTTCCATTCTTAACCTCCTTTTCCGTTTTTATGACCCAGACAAGGGAAACATTTTAATTGATGGGAACAAGAGTATAGATATTCCTCGTCAACATTTACGACAGCATATGGCGATTGTATTGCAAGATCCCTTTTTATTTACAGGGACAATTGCTTCGAATGTCGGCTTAGATAATCCTACGATATCCAGAGAGACGATTGAACAATCTCTTAAGGATGTTGGAGCAGATGCGTTTATTAATAGACTTCCTAAAAAATATGATGAGCCTGTCATTGAAAAGGGAAGTACATTATCAGCGGGTGAAAGACAATTAATTTCATTCGCACGTGCTTTAGCATATGACCCAGCGATTTTAATTTTGGATGAAGCGACATCGAACATTGATACGGAAACAGAAGCGGTAATCCAACATGCGCTGCAAGTTATAAAAGAAGGTAGAACAACATTTATCATCGCGCACAGGCTTTCAACAATTAGACATGCGGATTGCATATTAGTGCTTGACCGAGGTGAGATTGTAGAACGCGGAAATCATGAAGAATTACTAGAAAGAAAGGGTAAGTATTATCAAATGTATCAATTACAACATAGGAAAAACTTAGCTTCATCAAGTGTTTCTTCTTAATTGATGACGGTGTTCTTTCTGTTTATGAGTAGAGGGTGGGACAAAAGGTATGTTACCTTTTGTTCCACCCTCTTTCTCTTTAAGGTCACTCTTGATGACTTGTATTCTCTATGTTTTCTACTTTTCCAATGGTACGGTCTTTTAGTTCTTTAAAGCTAATAAATTTTTTGAGTTCCTCATCCCATAGTCGGAATTTTAACGATTGTAAACTCGTCTTTAAGGTAATGGTCGTTACATGCTTTAATGGTTCATTAAAGTTATGTGCCTCCTCAAGTAAATAATTTGGAACTTTTGGGTTTAAGTGATGAACATGATGGAAGCCGATGTTTCCCGTTAGCCATTGAAGAATTTTAGGGAGTTTATAGTAGGAACTACCATCCACTGCGGCTTGAATATAAGACCATTCCCCTTCTTCCTCAAAATAGGAATCTTCAAATTGGTGTTGTACATAGAAAAGCCAGATTCCTGCTATTCCTGAAGCGATAAAAATTGGTCCGTGAACCAATAAAAATTCCTTCCACCCAATGAATACGCATAATGCCCAAATAATCGCTACGATTGATATATTTGTGAAATACGTATTAAGCTTTTCTTTTCTTCTAGCTCCTTTTTTGTTAAATCGTTGCTGAATAAGAAATGCAAAGATAGGCCCGAGTACAAACATTACAAAAGGATTGCGATAAAGTCGGTAGGCAATTTTTTCCCACTTTGGCGATTCGACATACTCATATACCGTCATGACCCATATGTCTCCAACGCCCCGTTTATCAAGGTTTCCGCTCGTTGCATGATGAATTGAGTGACTCCTTTGCCATTGGTTATAAGGAAAAAACGTCAGGATGCCAGTAATGTTCCCGATGACTTTATTAAGTCTACGGTTGCTAAAAAAGGAATGGTGGCAACAATCATGGAAAATAATGAAGACTCGAACTAAGAAACCGGCGTTAATGATACTGATAGCAAGTGTGAGTATGTACGAAATGGATAAGCTCATATAGGCAGCAATCCACAACGAGAAAAACGGGATAAGTGTATTTGCTAGTTGCCAGCTACTTGCTTTGTTATCTGGTTTTTCAAAAGGTGCTGTTTGTTTTCGTAGATGCTTTTCATTAAATGTGTTCATGTTTAGTCCTTTCCGTGGTAAAGAGATATTCTACATCGATAGTATGAGTTGATTTCCGTGATTTCATAAGTATTATTTTTACAAATTTATACACCAAGGGGATAAATCTCTATGGAATTATATTGTAATAACTGCTCATACTAAAAAAAAGACGTATAGGGGAGTCAATGTCATGAAGAGATTTTTTGTTCAAGCGACAGCATATGAAGGTATCAAGACAAAAGTCTTAACTCGAACTCTTCCTAAAGGGAGTATTGCCGTTTTGCATCATCAAGACATTGATGCAACTGCAGCTGAAAGCTTAATTGAGAGAAAGGTGAAGGCCGTTATAAATTTTAAAAGCTCTATGACTGGCACTTATGAGCACAGTGGGGTTTTAGAATTATTACGTCACGATATTCCTATTTTTGATATAACAAAAGAGCTTAATTCTTCTATATCTCTTCATGAAAGTGTAGTAAAAATATGGGGCAATCAATTATATGTAAAAGACGCTCATACATGGACACTGGCTGCAAATCTATATCCCTATTCATTAGAACGGTACTATCAATTACACTCGTTAACACAATTACACTTTCCAGAAGTGTTTCATTCTTTTGCTCATAATTCGTTTGAATATGGGAGAAAGGAATTACCTGAATTTAGTAAAAGACCCACTATTCCTGAGTGCTTCGAAAGGGTAAAAGACCAAGATGTATTAATAGTAGCTCGAGGAAGAGGTTATGAAGCAGATTTAAAAGCGGTAAAACGCTGGCTGAAAAAGAAAGACCTCATCGTAATCGCAGTCGATGGAGGAGCAGATGGGTTGTTACAGATTGGCATCGTCCCCCATTTGATAATAGGAGATATGGATTCTGTAAGCGTGAAGGCCCTCCATTGTGGGGCAAAGCTTTTAGCTCATAGCTATGCGGACGGAAGGTCACCAGGTAAAGAGTATTTACAAAGCTTGGGCTTAGAAGCGGAAACGACTATGTTTATCGGGACTAGCGAAGATATGGCGATTTCATTTTCCTTTTGGGCTCAAGCGTCTTCTATTTTTTTAATAGGTAGTCATACATCCATGAATGAATTTTTGGAAAAAGGAAGAGGGGGAATGGGCTCAAGCCTGCTCGTGAGAATGCAATCCGGTCACAAAGTCATTGACCTTAAGGGAATTCATCAGCTTGTTGACAAATCAGATGGATTGTCTCCTCATGTATCTACGTTTGCTTTGTCTGCCAGTTTTATAGCAGTTGCAGCTAATTCTTCAAAGCTTTTCGTGTTACTTGCTATCCTGTGGAATTGGCTAGGAGGTTAAAATGAAGAAGCAAGAGATAAAAACGTTTTTTATTCTTTTCTTTATTTTTTTAACAGGCGTTTTTTCAGGACTACTCATCGATAAAGATTGGTTATCTGAGCAGGAATTTATGTATTATGAGCAAATTCGTGCAGAGAATAAATTACTTCATTATGAAAGAGAACACTGGCTCGCATTTGTCGGTGACCAACTGAGTCCGGTTCCAATCTATATATACTCAGAAGAAGATAGTGAAGGGGAAATAAGTCACCTACTACAGCAAGTGGGAATCGAACCGGTCGTCGTCAAAACAATTGATACGGTATTGGAAAAAGAAGGTATTTTTGTAGCGTTAGGACATGAACTACATGAAGAGTTTGAACTTCCTCATGTTGTGGTTGATGTGGTTCCACACCAAGACCATGACATTCTCCAGTTTTATTTATCGTTATTAAAAGTGAGGGGAGAGATATTCCGTGACGAAGGTTAGTGTCATTGTGCCAGCTTATAATGAAGAGAAGACGATCGCTACTACGCTGATGACATTAAAAAATCAACCATGGGTTGATGAAGTGATAGTCGTCAATGATGGGAGTACTGACCAAACTAGAACCCTTTCAGATTTTTATGGAGATCAAACGATTCACTTTGAGGAAAACAAAGGAAAGGGTGCGGCCCTTCAAGCGGGCTGGAAACAAGCTAGCGGAGACATTATTGTATGTGTAGATGCGGACTTAGAAGAATCTGTCGCGGAAGCTAAAAAACTAATAGAACCGTTCCAGTACTCATTCATTGATTCAGTAATTGGTCGCTTGCCTTTACAAAGAACAAGAGGATTTGGAATAGTAAAAGAACGAGCCAAAAAAATTATTTATCAACAAACAGGGAAATGGATAACAGCACCGCTTTCAGGACAACGAGCATTTAGAAAAAAGTGGGTATCACTACTTACAAAAAAGTCTTACTACGGATTTGGTGTGGAAACAGCAATGACCATTGATATGTTGAAGGCTGGTGCCACTATTATTGAAGTGGATACCAATATCACACACCGAGCTACAGGAAAAGACGTAGCGGGATTTTTTCATCGTGGAAAGCAATGGATTGAACTTGAAGTCGCAACATGGAGGAATATGTAGATGACTCTTTTGCTGATTTTTTCGATTCCGCTTCTTGCTTACGTTAGTATGAGACTGTTTACTAAAGCAAACTGGATGGTGTTAAATTATCAAAAGGTAATGGTACCGTATAGTTTGGGGGTACTAATTATTTACGGTTATTTGCTTGCTTTTCTTATCTTTCCGGCGATACCGTTATTCTCTTATATGAGTATGTTATATATTATCGGAATTTGGATTATCGGGTTAATTGATGATGTATTTGGAGGGAAAGAGACAAAAGGACTTACCGGCCATTTTACTCAACTAATCACTCGTGGGAAAGTGAGTACAGGCCTATTAAAAGTGATCGGTACTGTTACATTAACATATGCGTTCCTTCTGTACCTTCAGCCCCTATCAATTGAATTATGGATTAGAAATGGTCTCATTTTGCTCCTTACCCCACATATAATGAATTTATTTGATACACGACCTTTACGAGTATGGAAAGTGTGTGTCATCTACGCTATATTATTAGTTGGTGTATTTCAAACAATGCCCTTTTTTGTTTATTTATATTTACTCATTTTCCTTTTTACTCATTATGTGTTTGAAGGTCATAAACTCGCAATGCTTGGTGATAATGGAGCGACTACACTTGGAGCTATTCTGGCGGTAGTAACCGTATTTCATGCACCTACCCAATTTCAGTGGTATGTGGTCTTACTGTTTATCACGTTAACGATATTAGCAGAGCGGGTATCCTTCTCAAAATGGATTGAAAGCTCACCACTGCTTCGCCGAATTGATAGGTGGGGCAATTATTCAACAAAATAAATCAGCAAACCACCAATGGATTAATAGCGATTCTTGGTGGTTTTTTCTAGGTTGTGATGTAAAGGGGATTATTCATTAAATAGGAAACATATGGTAAGATTTTATATAGTGTGAAAAAGGAGGTGCGACATGGATATTACTCAATTTGTCTTTATTCTGCTCCTTATTATCTATTTGACCTACCATATAAAGAAGAACTATAACAATTTCTCAGATGAAGAGAAGGATAATCTGAAAACAGAAGTAAAAACTTCTCCAATCCGTTTCTTTTTTGTTGTGCTAACTTCAAGTGGTATGATTGTTTTCACGATTGGTCTAATCCTGGAACGTGATCTGATAAAAGCTATTGGTTTTCTTTTTGTTGTGATAAACGGATATCTTGGGGTCTGTCAAATATGGGAAGAAAGAAAAGGAAGAAGTCTACTCTTATTCTGTATTTCCACCATAGGTCTTATTTTATTTTATATTTTTTATATAAGATAATTCATAGTAAAATCTAGCATACTTCTGAATAGACTTTTAGTAGGAGGCATTCTTTACAAGTAACTTCTCCTATTCTATTTTTGGGTAGTTAAAGAGGGGACATGACATGCTTAAGACACTGTATAAAGGAATGGCTGTTGGTATAACTGAAACTGTGCCAGGTGTAAGCGGGAGTACGGTAGCGATGATACTAGGGATTTACGAGAAATTGCTTTATTCAATAAGTATTATCACGACTCCTGATCGGAGAAAAGCAATCCCTTTTCTTGTTATATTTGGGTTAGGGATGATTATCGGATTTGCTTGTTCTATATTTACCATTAGCTTTTTATTAGACAACTTTAGAACACAAACACTTATATTTTTTGTGGGGATTATTGTAGGTTTTTTACCTCAACTTTGGAATGAGGCTAGGAGGCATTCCCTCTCTTCGTTTGAAGGCAGGCATTATGTAATCATCGCTCTTTTCTTTTTTATCGTTGTTATTGGACAAATTCTAGGAAGTGGATATGAACTTTCTAGCGAGAATATATCGAGGGGCGACTACATCTTCTTGTTTGGAGCGGGGCTTCTTGCTAGTACGGCGCTTGTCCTGCCAGGAATAAGCGGAGCGCTCATCCTTACAATACTAGGAGTATATGAAATAGCTACCCAATCATTATTAGATCTTCATTTGCCTATAATTATAGCCATTGGACTAGGGGTCATTGCGGGTGTTTTATTTACGAGTAAAGTAGTTCGTTATCTTTTAGAGCATTTTACATTAGCTGCCTATGCAGCAATGGTTGGACTTGTCTCTGGGTCGATTATTGCCATATTCAATGAGATAGAGGGTACGATTACAATACCGATTATCATTGTATCTGTTCTTACCTTTAACGGTGGATTAGCAGTCGTCCATCTGTTAAAACCAAAACATAGCTGAAATTATCTTTAACATAAAAGAAGGATAAATGCTAGAAAAAGAGAATAGTTCATAAAAAATGTCATTTTCCAAGGAGATTGTATATGCGTGAAAAATTACTGAGAGTCGGGACTACGTACATTCCGGTAACGGATGTTGGATGTGCTTCTGAGTGGTATATCTATAAGTTAGGTGCACAATTGAGTTATCAGGACCAAGATAAAGCGATTTTAAATCTTGCAAACCAAAGTATGTTTCTCGTTAAATCACCAGAAAATCAAAGTGCGAACTTCATTGATTGTTATGGTGAGGAACAATTTTCGTTAACATTTGAAGTCGATGGTATAGCAGAGTTAGAAGCACTACATAAGGATTTTATTGAAAATGAAATAACAGTAGGAGAAATTGAAGACAGAGGGCACCCTGGAAGGAATTTTATATTTTTTGACTTAGACGGGAATAAATTTGATGTTTGGAGTGAACTAAGTCCTGCTTTCAAAGAAAAGGTTATAAAATAATGCATAAAATAAAGGAGGAAGGCATGGGTAAACCCGAATGCTTCCTCCTTTTTAAGGTGAAAATATCAAATTATAGAAAGGCATAGAAGCCCTGCAGGATGACTCAGGGAAGGGAAAGGGCTTCGCACACTGCAAGTGCTTTACTAAGAAATACACTTAGTAAAACACTTTTTCAATAGAGGGCAGTGGCTTCACACATCGTAATTAATCAAAGACGGCTTTGCCGTTTTTCTTATTTTCTATACTTAGGAGCGACTTTACCATTTTTACGGTCCCGGTGAAATATAAATCCTCCAACAAATCCAAGGCCACCTAGTAGAAATAGTAGACCACAGAAAAATTGTATCCATAGGTTAGGGAATGGAGTTATCAGGTGTTGAAACACGGTATCTCTCATAAGCTTTATGCCATATCCAGCCAATATAGCTGGAATTACAAGTATTAGTAAAGCAATATATCGTTGCATCTCACGTAGTTTCCTTTCTTCATCTAACATAATGATTATTCTATTTTACTTCAAGATGAGTGAGACTGTCCAAAAAAGCTTTAGCGATCTTATGAAAGATTTATGACCAAGTAATAATATGACTCCTCTCACTTTTTATTTCAGTACAAATAAAGGATTAATTTTTTTTCTAGAACAACACGAATGAAATGTGTCGTAGCCATGAAAGTTTAACTAATAGTACAAGTGTTCATGATAAATATGGTAAAGTAAAAGAAGTAAGAAAAGTACATACAATGGTTGACCAATTTAGTACTAACATTTACTCTAAGTATGAGGTACTAAAAAAACTGTTCCAGTATAATTTTCTAGAACACTAAATATTTATCATATTACGTACAAAAGGCAACATATGATTTATAATATAAGGGGGAGACGTATGGCTAAAGAATATGATCTGGTCATAGTAGGAGCTGGTACTGGTGGGTATGTAGCTGCGATTCGTGCAGCTCAATTAGGACTATCGGTAGCAGTTGTTGAGAAAGCGAAATTAGGAGGGACATGTCTCCACAAAGGTTGTATTCCTTCAAAAGCTTTGCTCAGAAGTGCAGAAGTGTATAGTACTGTGAAAAAGTCTGACAGCTTTGGTATCGTAACCAAGGAAGTTTCCTTTGATTTTTTGAAAGTACAAGAAAGAAAACAAAAAATTATTGAGCAATTATATAAAGGTGTCCAACATTTAATGAAAAAAGGTAAAATTGATGTCTTTGAAGGAACAGGGCGTATTCTAGGTCCTTCGATTTTTTCACCACAAGCCGGTACGATTTCAATCGAATTAAACAGTGGACAGGAAAACACGATGCTTGTGCCAAAGCATGTGATGATTGCAACAGGGTCAAGGCCTAAAACCTTGCCTGGACTTGAGCCAGATGGAAAGCAAATCCTTACTTCGGATGAGGCTCTTGAATTAGACAAGCTTCCAGAGTCTGTCATTATTGTAGGTGGAGGAGTCATTGGCATGGAATGGGCCTCTCTATTCTCTGATTTTGGCGTAGAAGTAACGGTGTTAGAATTTGCTGACCGTATTTTACCAACTGAGGACAAAGAAATTTCAAGGGAAATGCAAAGAGTCATGAAGAAAAAAGGCGTTAAGATTATAACAAACGCCAAAGTCCTTCCAGAAACATTGACTAAAGACGCACAGGTCTCTATCAGTGCGGAATATAAAGGGGCAGAAAAGGAATTTACTGCTGAGGCGTTATTAGTGTCAATCGGAAGAGTTGCCAACATTGAAGGAATTGGCATTGAAAATACAGATATCGTCATTGAAAATGGAGTTATCCAAACAAACGACTTTTATCAAACAAAAGAATCTCATATTTATGCAATTGGCGATGTCATTGGCGGACTACAACTAGCACATGTAGCTTCTCATGAAGGAATCATTGCGGTGGAACATATGGCTCAGCAGAAACCACATACTCTTGATTACTCTACGGTGTCTCGTTGTGTGTATAGTCAACCAGAAGTAGCAAGCATTGGCTTAACTGAAGAAGAAGCCACCCAAAAAGGATATGAAGTGAAAACTGGAAAAGTTTCTTTTAAGGCGATAGGAAAGGCTCTTGTCTATGGTGAAACGGATGGCTTTGTAAAGATGGTTGTTGATAAAAATACGGATGATTTACTTGGTGTTCATATGATTGGCCCGCATGCGACGGATATGATTTCAGAAGCAGCGATTGCTAAAGTATTAGATGCAGCGCATTGGGAAGTAGCACAAACCATTCATCCTCATCCGACACTATCAGAAATTATTGGAGAAGCTGCGTTAGCGGTAGATGGAAAAGCGATACATTCGTAACAAAAGCCTTAGTTTAAGGAGGAAGTAAGATGACAAACCGTCATAAATCAATGGGATTAACAGATGAATTTGTTTTAAAAATGTATGAGATGATGCTTTTAGCAAGAAGAATTGATGAAAGAATGTGGCTATTAAACCGAGCTGGGAAAATTCCATTTGTTGTTTCATGTCAAGGACAAGAAGCTGCACAAGTAGGGGCTGCATTTGCACTTGATTTGTCAAAAGATTATGTCCTTCCGTATTACCGTGATATGGGAGTTGTTCTTACGTTTGGAATGACTGCACGAGATTTAATGCTGTCTGCTTTTGCTAAGGCAGAGGATCCCAACTCTGGTGGACGACAAATGCCTGGTCATTTTGGTCAACGGAAAAATAGAATCGTTACTGGCTCTTCACCTGTAACAACGCAAGTTCCACATGCAGCTGGTATTGCATTAGGAGCAAAAATGGAAGGGAAAGATTTTGTGACGTTTACTACTTTTGGGGAAGGGTCATCAAACCAAGGGGATTTCCATGAAGGAATTAACTTTGCTTCTGTTCACAAACTTCCTGCGATCTTTATGTGTGAGAATAATAAATATGCGATTTCTGTTCCTTATGATAAACAAGTAGCTTGTAAAAACATATCAGACCGGGCAATTGGTTATGGTATTCCGGGTGTAACAGTAGATGGGAATGACCCTCTTGCTGTTTATGAAGCGGTTCACCAAGCTGCTAACCGAGCTCGAGCTGGGGAAGGACCGACGTTGGTAGAAACGGTTTCTTACCGTTTAACACCACACTCGAGTGATGATGATGATAAAACGTATCGTTCGCAAGATGAAGTGGATGAAGCTAAAAAGAAAGATGCTTTGTTTACATTTGCAATGTACTTAAAAGAAACGGGTGTATTGACACCAGAAGTAGAAGAAGAGTTAGAAAACCGAATTCGTAAAGAAATTGATGAAGCAACAGAATATGGTGAAAATGCACCATTCCCAGCAGCTGATGATTTGTTCAAGCATATTTTTGCAGAGTAAGGAGGAGGAAGATTATGGCCATTATTTCTTATATAGAAGCGGTAACCCAAGCTCTTCGTGAAGAGATGGAACGTGATGAAAAAGTATTTATACTAGGAGAAGATGTAGGAGCTAGAGGTGGTGTGTTTAGAGCCACAAATGGTTTGTACCAACAGTTTGGAGAAGACCGAGTCATGGATACTCCTCTAGCAGAGTCTGCGATTGTAGGTGTTGGTGTTGGAGCAGCGATGTATGGACTTCGCCCTGTCGCGGAAATTCAGTTTGCTGATTTTATTATGCCTGCGGTCAATCAAATTGTAAGTGAGGCTGCCAAGATTCGCTATCGCTCCAATAACGATTGGAGTTGTCCAATGACGATACGTGCACCATACGGTGGTGGAGTCCATGGCGCACTTTATCATTCGCAATCCGTGGAATCAATGTTCGCTTCGGTTCCAGGTTTAAAAATTGTGATGCCATCTACACCATATGACGTAAAAGGTCTTCTTAAAGCAGCCATTCGAGACAATGATCCTGTGTTGTTCTTTGAACATAAACGAGCGTACAGGTTAATTAAAGGAGAGGTCCCTGAAGAAGAGTATGTTCTTCCGATTGGTAAGGCTGATGTGAAGCGTGAAGGCGACGACATTACGGTTATTACATACGGATTAGCTGTCCATTTTGCTCTACAAGCGGCTCAAAACCTTGAAAAAGATGGGTATTCTGTTCATCTTTTAGACTTACGAACGGTTTATCCATTAGATAAAGAAGCCATTATTGAAGCGGCAAAAAAGACTGGAAAAGTGTTGCTCATAACCGAGGATAACAAAGAAGGTAGTATTATCGGAGAAGTAGCTGCTATTATTGCAGAAAATTGTTTATTTGATTTAGATGCACCGATTCGACGATTAGCAGGTCCTGATGTTCCTGCCATGCCGTATTCACCACCGTTGGAGAAGCATTTTATGATTAATCCTGAAAAAGTAGAAAAAGCAATGCGTGAGTTAGCAGAATTTTAAAAGAGTAAGAAAGGAGGTCAACGGATGTTAAAGGAATTAACAATGCCTCAGCTTGGTGAAAGTGTAACGGAAGGAACAATTAGCAAATGGCTTGTCAAACCAGGGGACCACGTGAATAAATACGACCCGATTGCCGAGGTCATGACCGATAAAGTAAATGCTGAAATTCCTTCTTCATTTACGGGGACGATTAAGGAGCTCACGGTTCGAGAAGATGAAGCAGTTGAAGTTGGAAAGGTCATTTGTACTGTTGAAATTGAAGAGAGTATATCGGACACTATTGTTGATAATGAAACCGTTACTCCTCAGCACGGAGGAGTAACTATAGAGGATACTGATAATGTTAGTCAGAAAAAACGTTATTCACCAGCGGTTCTTCGTTTATCACAAGAGCATAATATAAATTTAGATAACGTTCTTGGCACAGGCAAGGGGGGGCGTATTACAAGAAAAGATATAATGGCTATAGTTGAAGGGCAACAACGCACTCCTGGACAAGTAGTGCAAGAAGAGAGTACGAATCGCCAGCAAGAGTTTACAGCAGTGCCACCGGTAGGAGTACCAAACCAAGCGTCGGGTGATATTGAAATCCCGCTTACTGGAGTTCGTAAGGCGATTGCTGCAAATATGGTCAAAAGCAAACACGAAGCCCCTCATGCGTGGATGATGGTTGAGGTAGACGCCACCAATTTAGTAAATTTTCGAAACAAGCACAAAGCTTCTTTTAAGGAAAGAGAAGGTTTCAATTTAACTTACCTTCCGTTTTTCATAAAAGCAGTTGTCGAAGCAATAAAAGAATTCCCACAAGTGAATTCGATGTGGGCAGGAGATAAAATCATTCAAAAAAATGATATTAATATATCTCTAGCTGTCGCTTCTGAGGACGCACTTTTTGTACCCGTTATTAAGCATGCAGATGAGAAATCTATCAAAGGGCTGGCTTTTGAAATTCAAGAGCTCGCTACGAAAGTTAGAACGGGTCGTATGTCATACGATGACATGCAGGATGGTACATTTACTGTTAATAATACAGGGTCATTCGGTTCAATTTTATCAAACCCGATTATAAAACAACCACAGGCCGCCAATCTTTCAGTTGAATCAATCGTGAAACGTCCTGTCATTGTTGATGATATGATTGCCATTCGAAGTATGGTCAACCTTTGTTTATCATTAGACCACCGAATTTTAGACGGTTTAGTTTGTGGCCGTTTCTTAGCTCGAGTTAAGGAAAAAATTGAATCGATTTCAATTGAACATACATCAATATATTAATACGTAAAAAAGCTAATCATTCCGTATCGGCGGAATGATTAGCTTTTTCTTTTTCACAAATTTGAGGAGAACTTAGAATGAATAATAGAGCTTAGGGTACGATAACATATGAAGGAAGGTGATCTCTGTCATGAATGAGTTTTGTAAAAAACTAATGATCGCTATTGTAGCTATCGCTGTTACTTCGACCGGAACAAGCTATGTGTTTGCAGAGGAAGGGCTCGACCACAATAGCAAAAGTCATAGTCAAGGTTGTTACCACAAGGGAATGGAAGTCCATTTTCAAATGTATTATCAATTGTTAGCAGAAAAATATGAGCCACAACTTGTCACTGAATGGGATGAAATCCGTAAAGAAAAGTCGATGCTTTTAAAAGAAATCAGGGCTGCTTCAAAGCGCGGAGAACTTGACCATGAAGATATGATCGAACCAATGTGGGTCGAAAAACATGACAAGGTGCAGCAAAAGTTTTACAAGGCGGTAGAACAACGAGATAGTAAGGCAATAAAAGAAATTCTACCTTATTTATTTGAAATGCAAAAAGAGTTGAATGAGATATTTAAAGCAAAACTTAAAAGTAAAAAGTAAAGCTCAACAGATTATGTTCTGTTGAGTTTTACTATGTATGTAATAAAAATGTTTACAAATCGTAATTGTTTCGATATAATTTATAACCGTGATAGACGTAAACGGAATGATTACGAAAAGGGGAGAAATATATATGAAATGGAAGGCTATCGCTTTTTCAATAATGTTAGCACTATCTTCAGCCCTTGCTGCCTGTGGGAATGAAGTTGTTGAAGAAGTACAACCGGAAGAGGAAATAGAAGAGCAAGAGGATGCAGTAACTGTAGAACCTTTAAAAGTATTTACTACAATTTATCCTTTACAAGATTTTACTGAGAAAATTGGTGGAGAATTCGTAGATGTTACAAATATTATTCCAGTAGGGGCTGATGCACATACGTTTGAGCTAACTGCTCGAGGAATGATAGATATTGCAGAGGGCGATTTATTTATTTATAATGGTGCAGGAATAGAAGGTTTTGCTGAAGCTGTCATTGATACCGTTACAAATGAAGGGGTACATATCGTTCAAGCTGTTGAAGGTATTGTATTATTAGCATATGACCATGACCACGGACACGAACATGATGACCATGACCATGGACACGAGCATGATGACCACGACCATGGACACGAGCATGATGACCACGACCATGGACACGAGCATGATGACCACGACCATGGACACGAGCATGATGATCATGACCATGGAAATGAGCATGATGACCATGACCATGGAAATGAGCATGATGACCATGACCATGGGGACGGGCATGACGAACATCACCATGCACATGGTGATGAAGACCCGCACGTATGGCTAGATCCTATTTTATCTATTGAGATGGCTCATAATATCAAACAAGCATTAGTTGAGCTTCAACCTGAAAATGCGGAAGTTTTTGAGGCTAATTTTTCAAGCTTACAGGCTGAATTAGAGGCATTAGATCAAGCGTTTCAAGAGTTAATATCAGAAGTTGAAAAAGACACATTTATCGTTTCTCATGCAGGATATGGATATTGGGAAAACCGATACGGTATTAAACAAGTTGGGATTACAGGAATTTCGCCAACAAACGAACCTTCACAAAAACAGCTAGAAGGAGTTATTGATTTAGCGAATGAACTCGAAATTAATTATGTTGCGTTTGAACAAAATATTAGTAGTACAATGGCAGAAGTTGTAGCAAGTGAAATTGGTGCTGACCCAGTTTATATTCACAATCTTGAAGTATTGACAAATGAGGATGTAAATAATAACGAAGACTATTTTAGTTTAATGAGAAAAAATATAGAGGCATTGCAGACGTTACTTCAATAAAAAACAAAGGTGAATGGGGTTTTTACTGACCCATTCACCTTTTCTTGCTGAATAAAATAAGAAAGTTTATAAATATTAGTTCCTCGAAGATGTCTTGGAAGCGAATAAAGGAAGAGCGATGGCTTCGCTCACTGCGCGTACTTTAATAAGAAGTGCACTTATTTAAGCACTTTTAAAAAGAGGGCAGTGGCTTCGCGCATCGCAATTAAGAAAAGACCGCTAGCGTCTTTTCTTAATCAATTTAGTACGAAGTAGTTGGTAAGCACAAGAATAACGGTTACAATAAAGAAGAGAAACAATTCAAGGAGTGAATAAGTATGGACTTTAATTTTTTTATGAATGATGTAGTTCAACAAGCAAGAAAAGATATGCAATCAGCTGGTTACCAAGAGTTACTATCACCTGAGGAAGTAGATGAAGCCTTAAAAGCGGATGGTACCACACTTGTTATGATTAATTCTGTGTGTGGTTGTGCTGGTGGAATTGCTCGACCAGCAGCTGCGTATATGGCCAATTATGACAAAAAACCAGACCGCTTAGTCACGGTATTTGCTGGTCAAGATAAAGAAGCAACAGCAAGAGCTCGTGAATACTTTACAGGTTATGCTCCTTCTTCACCATCGTTTGCACTACTTAAAGATGGTGAAATTAAGATGATGGTAGAACGGTTTGAAATTGAAGGTCATGAACCAATCCAAGTTGTTCAAAAGCTAGAACAAGCATTTGATGAGTATTGTAAATAAATACACAATGGGACCCAAATGCATTGGCAAAGGGTCCCTCCTTTTTTATTTTCGAGCTTTTTAATTTATCCAATGATATGCTATAATGTCACAGTAATCTTAAAAGGATGGTGTCACATGGAAGAGTTATACAATAAAATGCAAGAATATCTTAACATGGACGAAGAAATTTCGTTTGAAGAATTTAGTACATATTATAAAAATGTGCTCGAAACATTAACGGAAAACCATGAAAACTTCTCTGAAGATGAAGTATGGAAAGGTTTATTCATCGTTGAAAGTGTCATGTCTAATGCTGAGGCACGATCTAAAGAAACAAAAGGCTCTAATGCCAAGAAATATGCCAAAATGGCGCAACGTTTTCAACTCTGGGCAAAAAACTTTGCAGGTAGGTTACATACATTAGGATATAGTGATGAACAAATTAATGAACGCTTTGAGCAAATGCTTGAAGGGGAAGAACCGACACAATCATAAAGAAGTAGGAGCCTTTCTTGGCTCCTCCTTCTTATTGACATTATTATCGAAATAGGTTATATTAAACCTTGTCTTAAAAAATGCGCCCATGGTGAAATGGATATCACACGAGATTTCGGCTCTCGCGTTCTGGGTTCGAATCCTGGTGGGCGCGCCATACTATTACTATTGTAACTCTTGGACATTCGCTCCAAGGGTTTTTTGTTGTTTTCAGGAAGTAGGGCTTTATTTTGCTTGCTGCTTATGAGTAGCCTATAATAGAAGTAGTGACTATGTTTGGGGCTGATATCGATGTTTAGAATAGGCTACAGAACGATTAAAACTGCGGTTGGCGCCGGGATAGCCATTGGGCTCGCTCAAGTGCTCAACCTTGACTTTTATGCTTCTGCTGCGATCCTAGCTATTTTATGTATTTCTGTGACAAGAAAAAAGTCATTGGAGCTATCGTGGGAAAGATTTTTAGCTTGCATTGTCGGACTGGCCATGGGAGCTCTTTTCTTTGAGGTTATTGGATATAATCCGATTGCCTTAGCGATATTACTTCTATTGTTTATTCCATTAGCGGTGAAACTGAAAACTAAAGAAGGAATTGTTACAAGCTCCGTTATCATTCTACATCTTTATACATTGGAAACAGTCAGTGTTGCTATTATCCTAAACGAACTTTTGCTAATTATAATAGGAATAGGCGTTGCATTACTAATGAATTTATATATGCCGAGTGTAGAAAAAGATTTACATACATATCAAGAACAAATTGAAGCTAACTTTAAAACGATTTTATTTGAAATGTCTCATTATTTACGACATGAGGAAAAGTTATGGGATGGAAAAGAAGTAACGGAGACGTATACTATTATTCAAACGGGAAAAGACATTGCCCTTAAAAATATTGAAAATCATGTTGTCCGGTTCCAGGACGAATATTATCATTATTTTAAAATGAGAGAAAAGCAATTTGAAATTATCGAAAGAATTCTTCCATTTGTCTCATCTGTTCAAGAAAAAGTAATTCAAGCAGATACATTAGCTGATTATTTTGAGGAATTAAGCCAAGCGGTTACCCCAAAAAATAGAGGTCCACACTTTTTAGTGAAGTTGGAAGAAATGCGAGTAGACTTTAGAGAAATGGAACTTCCTAAAACGAGGAAAGAGTTTGAAACTCGCTCAGCGTTAAGATACATCATGCATGAGTTAGAGCAATACTTACTCATTAAGCAATCGTTAGCGCCATCGCAGGAGTAATTTGGTATAGGATAGCCATAGAGGCGAAACACTATTAAAAAGTAGAGTGTAGGGGGGCTTACAATGCTGCGTATCCTTTTCGTTTTTATGTGTTTTGCTGTTGCTTCTCCAATTTGGCCTTTAGGTGTTAATCCTCTACCAGGAGATCCTTTTATCATCGTTAATAAACAGACCAATCAACTAGCCTATATCAATGATGGTGAGATTAAAAAAATATATGCGGTTGCAACTGGTAAAACAAACGATTTAACTCCTGAAGGGACGTTTACAGTTGTAGTCAAAGCCATTAACCCTTATTATCGGAAGAAGAATATTGAAGGTGGGTCAAAGGATAATCCACTAGGTACTCGTTGGATTGGTTTTGATGTGGATGATACAGATGGACGTACTTTTGGAATTCATGGTACAAATCGACCTTCATCAATAGGAAGCTATGTAACAGCTGGTTGTGTACGATTAAATAACAAAGATGTAGAAGAGCTATTTGAATTGGTTCCTCTTGGAACAAGAATAACAATCGTTTCTACCACTGAAACGTTTGAACATATTGCAAATCTCCATGGTGCATTGAGCGAGTAAAATCAAGAAAAGAGGGTGGGGCAAAAGGTAACAACCTTTTGTCCCACCCTCCTCTAAACAATGAGCAATTTATTAATGAATACTCTTATAGTAACAATGCACTTCCTGTGAAAATTCCGCCTAGAAGCATAGTAGCAATCATAATATAAATAATAGCTTTTCTAAATTTTTGTGGCATGAGATGACCTCCTCAATAGTACTATACATATTTTAACGTGAAAACTTGTTTAGGACAAGTGGAAATAAACGTGAAGGACTTACGGGAGGTAATACAGAAATAAATAGATAGAAATATAGGAGGAAATCGAATGGAAGGCAATGCGAAAAGAATTGACCACATAGGGATTGCGGTATATTCAATTGAGAAGGCCCTCCCTTTTTACGAGGACGTTTTACAGTTAAAATTGCTTGCCATAGAAGAGGTAGATTCTCAAGGGGTACGTGTAGCTTTTTTAGAAATTGGTCAATCTAAGATTGAATTACTGGAACCATTATCAGAAAAAAGTCCGATATTTTCTTTTCTTAAAAAGAAAGGTGAAGGAATTCATCATATAGCTGTTGGGGTTTCTAATATAGATGCAAGGATAGAAGAATTAAAAGCAAAAGGTGTTCAAATGGTGCATGACAAAGCAGTTGAGGGGGCAGGCGGGGCTCATATTGCATTCATTCACCCAAAGTCTGCAAATGGAGCTTTGGTTGAGTTTTGTGAAAAAAAATAAGTGTTTTTACTTGATTGAAATAAAAAAATTTCACACTATTAGTATAGATTACTATTAGGAGGGTCTAAAATGGTAAATGAACAGCGAATCATCGACGATTTTCTTCAACTCGTACAAATTGATTCAGAAACAAAGGATGAAGCCAAAATTGCTCTTCGCTTAAAAGCGTTGTTTTCCGAACTAGGGGTAGAGGTTATAGAAGATGACACGACGGATAAAACAGGTCATGGTGCAGGAAACTTGATTTGTACATTAGTTGGAAATAAGGATGAAGTTGACCCTATATACTTCACGTCTCATATGGATACCGTTGTCCCAGGAAAAGGGGTTTCGCCTTCAATTAAAGACGGGTATGTGGTAACAGATGGAACAACAATACTTGGGGCAGATGATAAAGCTGGTATTGCAGCGATGCTTGAAGCGATAAAAGTATTAAAAGAACAGCAAATTCAGCACGGAACGATTCAGTTTATTATTACAGTCGGTGAAGAATCCGGACTAGTCGGTGCCAAGGAGCTAGACCCATCATTACTCGTCGCAAAGTTTGGGTACGCTTTGGATAGTGATGGACCAGTTGGGGATATTATAGTTGCAGCCCCAACACAAGCGAAAATACATACGATTGTAATTGGAAAGACTGCACATGCTGGAGTAGCACCAGAAAAAGGAGTGTCAGCTATAAGTGTAGCGGCTAAAGCAATATCAAAAATGCCTCTTGGCCGAATCGATAAAGAAACTACTGCAAATATAGGTAGATTTGAAGGTGGAACGCAAACAAACATCGTTTGTGACCATGTAGAAATCCATGCTGAAGCTCGTTCGTTAGTTGAGAGTAAGATGGATGCTCAAGTTCAAGCAATGCGGACAGCCTTTGAAGATACAGCAAAAGAGATGGGAGCAGAAGCAAAGGTAACTGTCGATGTAATGTATCCTGGCTATAAGTTAGGAGAAGAAGACCATGTCGTTCAAGTTGCCAAAAGAGCGTTAACTTCGATTCAAAGGACCCCACGTTTACTTCAAAGTGGTGGGGGTAGTGATGCTAATATCATTTCAGGATTTGGTATCCCAACTGTTAATTTAGCTGTTGGTTATGAGGACATTCATACAACAAATGAAAAAATGCCAATTCAAGAACTAGTAAAGTTAGCAGAAGCGGTAGTTGCCATTATTAAAGAAGTATCGAAGTGACAAAAAAACCATCATCGTGTGGTGATGGTTAATTTTCTTTTTTTAATGACAAGTAGTATATTAATACTATATAATAGGGAAATATCCCTACAGAATTAACCACATAGATGTGTTGCTATAAAAGGCGGTAATGTCGACTTCAATCGACAAAAACCGCGCAATCTACTGCTATCTTTGTGAGCGATGAATTCAATTATCTAAAAAATGAAAAAAAGTTTTGAAAAACAAACTAATTATTATTATAGTATAAATGTAACGCTTTTTTGGAAGCAAATGAGAGAGGGTGACGGATGTGGATTATAGTATTTCCCATTCATTAATAAACTTATTAAGAGGTACGTATAAAGTATTAGATGAAGATTGGCAAAAAAATGCACAATCGATTGGATTAACGCAATCCGAACAACATCTATTATGGATTGTTTATTTTGAAAAAAAGGCTCCAATGTCTAGAATAGCTGAAATTGGTTTATGGGATTTATCTACGGTTATGCAAGTAATTAAACGATTAAAAGCTAAAGGTCTTGTCCAGACGATAAAGGACGAGAATGACCTTCGTGTTTCCTATGTAATGGTAACAGAAGAAGGAGAAGAAAAAATTAGACTATCTTCGCAGTTTTCCTATAAAATTACCGAATACGTCATGGGATATTTCCAAGAAAGTGAAGAAAATCAACAATTCTTGGAGAAGATGTTTGAGTTCCACAAGGATTTAAATCGACATTTCCATGGACCTGAGTTTGTTAAATGGTTAGAAAAAACAGGAGATACAAAAATTACAAAAGACATTTAATATTTTATATTTTGTTTGCTATCATAATTGATTCTAATATACGACTATTTCCCTTGTCTAAAACTAAATGCATCGTTTATCGATGCTTGATTAATACTTTATATATAAAACTATGAAAAGACCGATGAGAGACTGGTCTTTTTTTATTTTTAAAAATTCCTATTAATACCGTCTTTATAACATTAAGAAAATAGAAAGCTAGTCCGATATATATAACAATAGACAATGTACGGGAGTGAATCAGATGGAAATTACAGCTCAAATGTCGTCTTCAAAATCAGGAATATCTGAAAAAAATGTACGCTTTCGCCAAGGTGAATTTTTACAAGCGACCATTAAAGAACGGAAATCGGCAAATGAAGCAACACTATTAATTAAAGGGAAGGAAGTTTCAGCGACATTCGCAGATAAAGTACCTTCTGGTGATAGAGTGTTGGTCCAATTTGATAAAACACTAGACAATCAAACAATTTTAGTTAAGGAAGTAACAACGGATACTCAAACTAAGTCAGACAGTGCAAAGTCAAGCTCTTCAAGTGGTCAAGCTACAAGCCCAGAAGTGAAACAAGCGCTTCAAACCTTAGAAGGTAAAGGGATTGCCGTTACTAAAGAAGGAATATCTGAAATTAAGAACTTTTTTGAATCTAGTTCAGGAAGTACCCAAGAGAAATTAGCAACGATTCGAGCGTTAGCAGAAAAAGAGCTTCCGATTTCAAGGAATCACATTCAGTCTGTTCATACAGCGCTCCATGGAAAGCAAATGAACGAGGTTATGTCCGACATCGCCAGACAAATTGATTCTGATTATATCCCTCAACCTAAGAACTCTCATGCATCAGTAGAGCAAATGGTAAGAGAAGTTACAAACATGATAGAAAGGGATACAACCATTGATGATTCAACTAAGCGGCGGATTGAACAAGCCTTAAAAGAAGCACGGTACCTTCACCAAATGAGCAATGAAAAAACAGGCGAAGCGGCCCGTCAATTAGAAAAAGTCGCTATGGAAAGAATCATGAATGCACTTATGCCTAGTGATGTACAAGGGCCAGCACCTAGCCAATCATCTATAATAGAAACGGCAAAACAGGTATTACAGAAAGAACCAGATGCCCAACGAGCATTTCAACAAATACAACAATTGCTACTTGGGAAGACAGAGCATCATGAACTTTTGACAAGCACAATGGAAAAGGCAAGTAGTTTTCTGTCCCAAGGAAGAGAAATGTCTGCTAGACAGCAGGTTATGGAGGCTCTTGTTCAGATGGAGAATCTCTCTTCAAAAGGAACAGACCAAACGGGCCAGGTGTATGTAAATCAAGAAGCTTTTCAAACTAGCATACAGCCTGTTTCAAAGGATATTGTAGTAACAACGATAACTGAAAAACTAGCACAGGCAGCAGCTGATTTTAAAAAGTTACAGCGGGAAATTAATCGAAACCTAGACTCGGTCATTCGGATTATTGACCAAACTAAACAAAGAGCACAGCACCAAGTAAAACCGTTACTTGAAGCTACGATTCATAAATTGGACCAAGCGATTTTAAAAAGTGACATGATGATGTTGACTGATATGAAGACCGAAAAGTCATTACTTCAAGCGAGCAGTCACTTAGCAGAAGCAAAAAAACGATTACAAAAAGGTCAGTATCAAGAAGCACAGAGGATTGTTTCAGAAGTAAAGGCTACAGTGGAAAAAATTCAATTTAAGCCATCTGAAACAAAGGTGATGCACTTTGTATCTCAGCAACAAGTAGAGGGAAGGACACCACAACAACAGCTTCTTCAACATATGAATGAGACGATTCGACCACCACAAGACCCGTCTGCGCGACAAATGTTTGAACTTGTTAGGTCACTTGGTTTAAATCGGGAAAGTGAAATTGGGCAAATGTTAAGTTCATCGAACAGAGATATGTTAAATCAGGAAGGGCAACAGCGAAATATGAAAGCATTATTAATGCAACTTATTCGCTCTGAAGAGGAAGGAAGTCGTGTTGCGCAACAAGCAACTCAAGCTCTTCAAAATATTACAGGACAACAGCTATTGAGTAAGTCGGATGCAACAAATCAACAGCAGTTGTTTCTTCAACTTCCATTCCTACTTCAAAATCACGTCGAGAATTTACAAGTATTTGTTAACTCAAGAAACGAAGGACAACAAGTGGATTGGGAGAATTGCCAACTGTATTTTAAAATGGAAACGCCAAAGTTAGGTGAAGTTGGGATATTGGTAGGGGTACAAGAACGACTTTTAACAGTAACAGTGAAAAATGACCTTCCAGAATTCAAAGAAAAAATGGAACCATTAGTAGAAAAGTGTGTGAAAATGATATCTGATATCGGATTTTCAATACAAGGAATTAACTATTCAAAACTATCAAATATAGAAGAAGCACAAGAACAAAAACGAAAAAATACGGAAACAACATCTCAACCGATTTTTACCGAGAAGGGATTTGACTATAAAATATGATGGTTTCAAAACATTTTAATCATAAACAACGTAGACATATAAATGGTCCTACTGCTGCAGTAATTCGGTATGAAGATGGTCAAAGTCCTAAAGTGGTTGCTTCAGGCAAAGGACAAGTAGCAGAGCAAATTATAGGATTAGCTAAAAAAAATAATATTCATTTACAAGAAGATTCATCTTTACTCGAGAACTTGTTGGATATGGATTTAGGGGACAATATACCTCCTCAACTCTATTCCGTTATTGCAGAAATTTTACTTCTTATTGAGGATATGGAGAAAAACTATTAACAAAATGAGAAGTGTAGCCGATAAAATCAATAGAATATGATACGGGGGTGTAACATGTATCAATTTTTAACAAAGGAAGCACTCCATCAAAAATCACCAGAGGAAATAACAGCATTGTTATATGAAGCATGCTGTTCTAACCTTGAGAGTGCGATTGCAAACATTGAAGAAAAAGAATATATGGCAGCAAACGAAAGTTTAAAAAAAGCAAATGATATTATTCATCGTTTAGGTGCAGGGATTAATTATGAAGCGGGTATCATTGCGGACCAGCTTGAGACGATATATAACTACATGGCAGATAAAATCATTGAAGCAAATTACACAAAAAACACGAAACTCATTCAAGAAGTGTTAACGATTGTGACAGAGCTTATGTCAAGTTGGAATCAAGCGATGAAAACGAAAACAGACCTATTGACGAAACAAGGAAAAATGAAGGCTAACGCCTATGAGAGAAATGTCCGTTTTGAATAAAAAATAACGAGGTGCTCTAATGAAAATTAACAATAATATCCAAGCGTTAAATGCTTACCGTAACCTAAATCAAAATCAAATCCAAACATCTAAAAACCTAGAAAAATTATCATCTGGATTGCGTATTAACAGAGCGTCTGATGATGCAGCAGGTCTTGCAATCTCTGAAAAAATGCGCTCTCAAATTCGTGGACTTAAAATGGCTGAGCGAAATGCGATGGACGGAATTTCATTAATGCAAACGGCTGAAGGAGCATTAACGGAAGTTCACGCCATGTTACAAAGAATGCGTGAATTAGCTGTTCAAGGTGCAAATGATACAAATACAGATTATGATCGTGAGCAAATCCAAAAGGAAATTGACCAACTGAAAAAAGAAATCAACAGTGTTTCTGAGAAAACAGAATTTAACACAAGAAAGCTTCTTGATGGTTCAAGTGCTGTATTAACGGTATTTGAAGCTTCACAAAATAACATTAATGTACAAGGTTTCCCGAAAGTACTTGATGCAGAGTTAGGCTCAGGAGTGTATCAAGTAAATATTAAAGAAACAGAGATTAAATCCCAAATCATTCAATCAGGTTCTGGAATTGGAGCAGTTGAAGACGTTAAGTTTGCTGACCCAGAAAACTCAGAGTTAAAACTTGGTCAATACTCGATTCTAGTTCGTGACGTCATGACAGATGGCGGTACGGGTGGTACAGCTAAAATTGAAATTTTAGACCCAGATGGCCTATCTCTTGGTGTGAAAAGTGTAAACATTGGGACTGATGCAGCGGGTCCAGGCGAAGAAGGAAGACAAGTAGCCGGTTTAGAAATTGATACGTCAAAAATTAGAACGTCAGGTACAGCTAAAGTATCACTTGAGGCTGAAACAAAAGTAACATTATCAAAAGAAGGTCCAGATGGATTTGAAGAGATTTCAGCAGAGCGTACGTTAACTTCTACACGTGGAAGAATTGTGCACGCAGGAATTGAATATAACTTTGCTAGTAATATTCCTACCAATGGTTCATTAACATTCCAAACGACAAACAATGCGTTATCTTTCCAAATTGGTGCTAACACTAACCAAAGTGTAATGATTGATATTCCGCAAATGGACATTGTCGAGCTAGGTGTAGAAAGCGTAAACGTAACAACACAGACAAGAGCAAACGATGCAATCTTCCAGCTTGACCGTGCGATTAATATCGTTTCAGATGCTAGAGCGAAACTAGGAGCGATTCAAAACCGTCTTGAGCATACAATTAATAATCTACAAGTGACGCATGAAAACTTAACAGCATCTGAGTCACGTATTCGTGATGCAGATATGGCGTTAGAAATGACGATTTTCACACGTAACAATATTTTAAACCAATCAGCTACAGCGATGCTCGCACAGGCAAACCAATTGCCTCAAGGAGTACTTCAATTGCTTCAATAATAAACAAGAGTCTCGACCAAAACAAGCTAGAACATCTACAATGACAATGGCCTCACTCGCAACGTGATTTAATTGATAGTGGCGGTTTCGCTCATTGCTTAGAGGGTGGAACAAAAGGTAAAAAAAACCTTTTGTCCCACCCTCCTTTTCAATGAATGCCAACAAATATTGGCATTCATACATGGAATAGTATCTGTATGGTACAATAAAGCTAATCATATTTATTTAAAGGCGGGAATAAAATGGATGTCCAACGTGTTGGTAAGGCTAATCTGAACCGAGTGGAACAGAAGAAACAAGGTCCAACAGCCAGTGTTTCTTTCTCAGAGGTAATGAATAAGCAAAGAGATGAAAAAGCCTATGAACGCTTACATGGGCTTATGCAAAAAATAGATGACCAGGGTAAGGCATTAGCAGAATCTAGAACGGTTGATGAGTTAAGAAAATATAAAGCGTTAGTTAAAGAATTTATGGAAGATGCAGTAGCCTTTGGATTACAACTTGAAGAACGAAGAGGCTTTAACCGTCGTGGTCGAACAAAGGTGTATAAAATTGTACAAGAGGTTGACCGGAAGCTGTTAGATCTTACTGACGCGGTTTTACAAAAAGAGAAAAAAGGATTAGATATCCTTAATATGGTTGGTGAAATTAAAGGGTTATTAGTAAACATTTATGCTTAACAGATGAAACATACTAAGATTA
Source organism: Bacillus alkalicellulosilyticus (assembly GCF_002019795.1). GTDB lineage: Bacteria > Bacillota > Bacilli > Bacillales > Bacillaceae_F > Bacillus_AO > Bacillus_AO alkalicellulosilyticum. Next base: position 1,594,069 of record NZ_KV917381.1, read on the forward strand.
GTAGTACAGACCCCGGCCAGGGTTTGTGCTACTATTTTATTTATAGTAGAAGTGAAGTAAGGTCGATCACCCTCTAGGACCTTGATTGAGTCCGTATTTTAAACCGACCGACTTCACACCCTTATTTGAATCAGTTTAGTATGTTGGGTCCATAAGAGATCGAGTAAAAGAAAGTGGAATCGATAAGGCAATGTGAAGGCTTCTATGTTTGGCAAGAGAAGGAGAAATGAACATGAAACATGTACTGGCATTCGATGTTAGTATGGGGAAAAGTACAATGGTTATCTATAACCACTATAAGCAGTGTGAGTTTGAAGGCGAAATTACGCATAATAAATCGTCCTTTAAAGCCTTACATGAAAAGATTTGTGAAATTACCAAACTGGATGGTCAAGCACCTGAGATTGTTTTTGAAGCATCAGGAGTTTACTCAAGACCATTAGAATACTTTTTTCAAACAGAAGGCTACACCTACCATAGAGTTAGCCCATTAGAAGCGAATCTACAAACGGCTTCGATGCGCCGTCATAAGACCGATAAAAGTGATGCTCATGAGCTCGCTAAATCCCATTTCCGATTAGAACGTTCAACGACTTACCAGGAAGACAACTATTATAAACAGATGCGTGCACTAACACGGTATTATGGTGAATTAGATAGTGAAATTATTAATCTATATAGCCGTATGCATGCTATTTTACAGCTAAGTTTCCCTGAACTTGAGCGTCTTCTATCTAAACGTTCTGCACTCTTTTTAAATATCGTTCAACTTTATCCACATCCAGACGAAGTATTAGCCTGTTCAAAAACCGTAATTAGAAACCGTATAAAAGGCAATACAAAAAAGAATCTATCCCATGCACGTGCCGAAGCAAAGGGCCTAGAACTACTTAACGCAGCGAAAGATTCATATCCAGCAATTTCGAAAGAGGATGTAAGATGTGAACAAGTACGTGATTATGCCAAACGTATTACTGATTTAAAAGAGAAAAAAGAACAGCTAATAAAACAGATGGGTGAGCTTTCCAAAGAACGTTTTGAGTATAAGGTTTTACTTTCATTTCCAGGGATTGGTGAAGTGACAGCTGTAAGGCTAATAGGTGAAATTGGGGATTTAAAACGCTTTAGAAACAATAAACAATTAAATGCATATGTTGGGATTGATATTATGCGTTATCAATCTGGCAATACATTTTATAAAGATAAAATTAATAAACGAGGAAACAACAAGCTACGAAAAATCTTGTACTTTATGGTTCAAACAATGATTAGACTTCGTAAGAAGACTAACAATCATATCGTAGAGTACTACGACAAATTAAAAACGCAACCTCAAGGAAAGCCCCACAAAGTTGCGTCGATTGCGTGTGTGAATAAGTTTTTGAAAGTGGCATTTCATCTAATCACACACAACATCACCTATAATTACGAAGCAGCGTAAACCTATTCGTAACAGTTACTTATACTATACCATATCTGACCTTGCGAAAAAAACTAAATCGTCAGGTCTTTTTGGCATGACCAGAATTATTTTGAGTGGGAGGGGTACCCCTCCCACTCAAAATAATTAGGTGAAACATAAATAAAAGTTATAAAAAACACTTGACTGGAGGTAAGAAGAGGGTGAGACAAAAGGTTGTATTTTACCTTTTGTCTCACCCTCTTTTCTTCATGTTGGCTTATAAGATTGGAAAGAGGATAAGCAGAAATAAATTAAATACAGTATGTGATAAGATACAAATCGTAATATTTTTTGTTTTGATATAAACGTAGCCCCAAACTAATCCTCCAAGTAAAGCAGCAAGTACTAGAAGAATACTGCCAGAAAATAAATGAGCTGTAGTATATAGTAATGCCGCAAGTACAACTGAAGTTTTAGATGGTAGCGATTGTAAAAGGCGTTCTAGAACAAATCCACGCCAAAAGATTTCTTCTCCTGGAATGACAAGTAAAAACAACAACAAGTATTGCCAAACCTCTTTCGGTTGTACTAATTCATAAAGTGCTGTTAGCTGTGACATAAGAGGTGGATAAATAGAAACGATAATGCCCTTTCCGATCACCATACTTACATAGAGGATGAACCCTGTTGCTATCCCCATCCCTATATGTGGAGTTGAGAAAGGGAAAAAATAGGGTTTGCTAGTAAAAAAGGTAAACGAAATTAAAACCAATAAGGATAAAGGAAGCAATAGCCAAAACGAAAAAGGTTGCCATAAAAAACTAACAAATAACAGAAAGTGCGCGAGTATAACTGCAATAATGAATGAACGCATAAAAACTCCTTTGTGTTAGTTATAGGAAATAAAAGTATGGATACTAGGTCAATAGTATTATTTTCAAAAAAAATATACCACTAAAGGAAATTATATCAAAAAAAAAGGTTGACTACACAATGATACACAACTTAAAATAAAACCGAAAGCGCTTTCGAATTGTGAGGTGGATGTTTAATGGTGACATATTACAATATTGAAAAAACTCGGTATTCAGAACAAGAAACGCCACAGAATTTTAAGGCAATGTATAGTATTTTCTTTGTTTTGTCTATTCCGGAAGCGCTTTCGGACGGTTAGTCTAGCATTCTATGAAAAGGCTTACATTACATAATTAGTGTGAACTATCCGTTATTTTTATCATGTAAGGAGGTGAAGAAGAACGCGTTACTGTTCATGGAATGTCTTGAACTAATAAGGTAGGGGGAAGAAAAATGCAAAAGAAATGGATTAGTATCTTTTTAATCTTTATGTTAATTAGCTCTAATTTCAGCTTTGCTGTTAGTGCAGCTCCAAATGCTAGTTCAAATTCTCTATCAACGGATACTCTTTATTTAGTTGGTGGAGAGAGCGCAAGAGCATTGTCACCTCAGATGGGAACTCAATCGTATTCAGATGTACTTTTAAGTACAGCTGAAAAGAATACGTATGTCATTGAAAATGTAAATGGGGTATACAATGGATCGGGTAATGCCATCTCAGAGCTATTCCTAAATGGATTAGGTGTTGGCATTGGAATTGACGCTAAAGTATCTTATGACTTTAACGGGGATGGACAATGGGATAGAACCGAAGAAACAAATATGATGCCAACAGATGGAAATACGTCACCTGATACGTATGAGAGTTTTGTAAGGGAATTGACTTATAATGTAACAGGGCAATCGTATTCTTCATTTGACAATGGAACGATAATGGTTGAAATATGGGTTCGTTTTGGTGGAGAAAATGCACAAGTGAAGATAAATGCTTCAAGTAACGCTTCTAAAATCACTTTTCCATATGAATTAACGATTGGACAAAAACCGGGAAATGGGGAAGAGCCAGAACCTACTAATCCTCCACAAGATGAGTGGGTGGAAATCGGTGATAATCTTTTACAGGATGGTTCTTTCGAAACAACAACGTCTTTTGGGGACCCGGATAATGTAGTGGCTGGTTGGAATACCTTTAACATGGGTATCCATGAGCAATGGGCTGGCTTAGCAAATTTTGCTGTTGTGAATAATAGATTAGAAGTTACTGTGCAGCAAGTTGGTTGGGAATGGTGGCATATTCAACTTTTCCAAAAACCACTTCAAGTGTCTAGTGGAACTTATAAAATTCAATTTGATATGAGTTCAGAAAGAGAAAGACCTGTATATGTAGAATTAGTAGGGTCTGGAACTCCTATTCAATCATTTACAATAGATAATAGTATGAAAACCTATGAAACAATTATTGATGTGGAAACAACTGGTAGCTATGAATTCTTGATGGGATTAGGTCGAAATGGTGAAGATATAGAGCCAGCGACACCTTATAACATGGTAATTGACAATGTAAAACTAATCAAAGTAGAAAAGCAATCGACACCACCTGGAGATGGAAATGAACCTGGAGATGGTAGTGACCCAGGTCACGGAACAGACCCTGGTGATAATCATCCAAGTGATCCAGATCCGCTCGATCCAAATTGGAATTTAGTGTGGGAAGATACGTTTGAAGGGAATGAACTAGATACCTCAAAATGGACACATGACATTGGAAATGGTTTTGTTCAACCAGACGGTACATTTGTGCCTGGATGGGGAAACAATGAACTTCAGTCTTACCAAAAAGAAAACGTATCAGTTCAAAATGGGAAATTAATTATTGAAGGAAGACCAGAAACGGTTTCGGATAGTAGAGGAACATATAATTACACTTCTGGTAAAATTCATACGCAAGGTAAGTTTAGTCAAAAGTATGGAAAGTTCGAAGCGAAAATAAAATTACCAGCGGGTCAAGGATATTGGCCGGCATTTTGGATGATGCCAGAAAACGATGTTTATGGCGGTTGGGCAGCGTCAGGTGAAATTGATATCATGGAATCTGCCGGTGGTACGCCTCATAAGATTGGAGGGGCAATCCATTATGGAGGACAATGGCCAAACAATACGTATACAGCAAGAGACTATTATTTCCCTGAAGGCAAAGATATTACAGACTTTAATGTTTATAGTATTGAATGGGAGCCAGGAGAAATACGTTGGTATGTAAACGGGGAACTGTATCAAAAATTAGACAATTGGAGTAGCCAAGGAGCTGGCAATGCCGCACCTTATGCTTATCCAGCGCCGTTTGACCAAGAATTCTATTTGATTTTAAACTTAGCCATTGGAGGTTGGTATGGTGGAAATCCGGATGGAACAACCCCATTCCCAGGACATATGGAAGTGGATTATGTTCGGGTCTATGATTTACCAGAATACCGTGAGCCTGTTGAACCATCATTTGAAGTAGAACCGTTACCAAGTGGTGCAAAAGAACCGATTAATGGAAACTTAGTTTATGATAACAACTTTGAACAAGGGTTTACAACCATTCGAAATGCAACAGAAGTGGATAATAACTGGGATCCTGTTAATTGGAATCTAGTATATATTAATGACTTTAATGGGAGTGCAACAGCTTCAGTAGACCAAGTTGGAAGTGATACGTTTGCTAAAGTTGATATAACGAATGGTGGAAATCAGCCGTATGCTGTTCAACTTATTCAAAATGTCACTCTTGGAAAAGGAAGATGGTATCAACTAACGTTTGATGCAAAGTCATCGACTAATCGTACGATGAATGTAAAAGTGGGTGGTGGTCCAGAACGAGGATATTCTGCTTACTCACCAAGTAGAGATTTCTCCCTAACCAGTGAAGTTCAAACGTATGAATTAGCATTTCAAATGCAACAAGATTCGGATGTAGCTGCTCGATTAGAACTAAATATGGGATTAAATACAAATCCTGTTTGGATCGGAAACGTAAAAATTGAAGAAATTGAAGCGTTGGATCCATTTAATGAAAATGGACCAAAGGCACCTTTAACTAACGGAAACCATGTATACAATGGCACGTTCGACCAGGGGCGGATGGACCGAATGACGTTCTGGAATTTCGTTACGGATGGAAGTGATGCCGTGGCCACTGTATCTGAAAAGAGTCGCGAATTAAAGGTTGAATTCACAGATGGTGGTGCCAATCCAGAAGCGATCCAAGTGATTCAAAAAGGAATGAACTTGTTAGCAAATGATGAATATAAGGTAACATTTAACGCAAGAGCATCAGAGAATAGAGAGATTCAAGTCGCACTTGTCAGCAAGGATGGTGAAGTGAACTATTCTGGAACAAACACGATAGCTCTTACGTCATCTATGGATGAAAAATCATTTACATTTACGATGCCAGATTCCGCTGACACAGAAGGACAATTTATCTTCTTCTTAGGTGGACATGATAGTGATGTGTTCCTTGATGATGTAAAAATGGTTCGCTTAACCAATAACAATGCAGGGTTATCGCTAGAAAATATTTTCCCATTAAAAAATGGTGATTTTTCAAATGCTCTAGAAAATTGGTCGTCTCATGTTCAGGGCAATTACGATGGACCTTCTAGCGCAACAGTCTTGCATGAAAATGGTGCAGCGAAGGTAACTATTAATCATGAAGGCACAAATCCATGGGACGTTATTCTCATGCAAGAAGGAATGACATTAAAACCTGGAAATACGTATGTTGTCCAATTCGATGTAAAATCATCAATTGACCGACAAATGGAAGTCGTTGTTGAAAACGCATCATATACACGTTTCCTATCTGAAAAAGTTGGGATTACAGATAACGTACAAACATTCACTTTTGAGTTTGACATGACAACAGAACAAACAGCAGGACTAAAGTTCCTATTAGGTAAAATAGATGGAGCAAATACAATTGCTAGCACGCATGATGTCATTATTGATAATGTCCGTCTTGAGGTAAAAGGAGAGCGTGAAAAACTATTTTTGCTTCAAAATGGAGACTTTTCAACTGGTTTTGAAAATTGGAGTAAACACATTCAAGGAGAACATGAACCAGGTACATCGAGTGCGACAATTAATGTAGTCAATGGTGAGGCGAAGATAGCAGTAGCTAACGAAGGGTATGAGCCTTGGCATATTATTTTAATGCAAGAAGGATTGAATGCCCAAAAGGACCGACCATACGTATTGCAATTTGATGCACGCTCAACATCGAATCGTGGAATGGAAGTAGTCCTAGAGAATTCTGGGTACCACCGCTATTTCTCAGAGGTTATTCAGCTTAGTGAACAAGGAGAAACATATCGTTTTGAATTTGAAATGGATACAGATGATACGGTTGACCTAAAATTTTTATTAGGGCAATTACAGGGCGCAGCGAAAGTAGGAATAGCTCATGACATCTTTATCGATAATGTAAGGTTAGAGGTAAAAGGTGCTCGTGAGGCACTTGGTGGCGGTGCTGGTGCCGACCCGGGAAATCCTACGGACCCTGTTGACCCAACAGACCCAGTAGATAAGGTTTGGAGAGAAGTTGGAGAAAATCTCTTAGTTGATGGCAGCTTTGAGACAACAACTTCATTTGGAGTGTCTCCAGATAACTTAGTTGATGGTTGGAATATCTTTAATATGGGTGTCCACGAAGCATGGGCTGGATTAGCTGATTTTTCTGTTCAAAATGGAAAACTAACAGCAAATATAAGGCAACCTGGCTGGGAATGGTGGCATATTCAATTGTTACAAAACCCACATGTCACTAGTGGAACCTATAAAATTGAATTTGAAATGAGCTCAGACAGAGAGCGTCCTGTTTATGTTGAACTTGCTGGAACAGGAATTCAAACGTTTAATGTTGACCAAACGATGCGAACGTATGAAGCGATTGTTGAAGTGGCAACGGATGGAACGCATCAATTCTTAATGGGTTTAGGCAGACAATCAACAGATGTGCAACCAACTACACCTTATAATATTACGATTGATAATGTAAGACTAGTAGAGGTTGAGGAAGTAACTGGTCAAGAGCCAGGAGATGGCGAAGGTCAAGAGCCAGGAGATGGCGAAGGTCAAGAACCAGGAGATGGCGAAGGTCAAGAACCAGGAGATGGCGAAGGTCAAGAACCAGGAGATGGTGAAGGTCAAGAACCAGGAGATGGCGAAGGTCAAGAACCAGGAGACGGTGAAGGTCAAGAACCAGGAGATGGCGAAGGTCAAGAGCCAGGAGATGGTGAAGGTCAAGAACCAGGAGACGGTGAAGGTCAAGAGCCAGGAGACAACGGGGGTAAACAACCTGGTAAAGGTGAGAGTCCTAAGAAAGACGAAAAAGAACTACCAAATACAGCAACAAATCTATACAATTGGTTGTTAATTGGTTTTACGTTAGTTCTTTGTGGAATGGTATTTTATCTACGAAGCAGAAAAACGTTAAACTAAAGGATTAACTATTACATTGGGCATCCCGAAGGTGTAATTCATGACCTTTGTGGATGCCTTTACTGTTATAAAGGAAAACGTTCCATTAGAATAGAATATAAAGGAAGGTGTTCTTGATGAAAAAAAAAACAATTTAGATATGAAACGAAAGTTCCAGCACAACATGATGAGGTTTGGGAGTTTTTCAGTAAACCAGCAAACTTAGTAAAAATAACAAGTTTCCCCAAAGTAACTATAGAAGGTGAACCGTCGACTAAAGAAGGGGAAATCGTAAAATTAAAGCTTAATTTTTATTTAGGAAATACACGCTGGAACTCTATCATTACCGATGTTGTGCATAAACAGTCCTTTACTGATAAGGGCGAAGTCATTCCATTCCCATTTACCTACTGGGAGCACACTCATCGATTCATTCAAGAAGGTGACCAGACAAAAATGACAGATACGGTAATTTACGCTGCCAGAGTTCCATCTATAGTTGTAACACCGATATTACAAGGAATGTTTAAAGGAAGAGAAAAGGCAATTAAGCAATATTTTTCAAATTAGAAGGTAGTGGGAGAGAGGTAGATTGTAGTGAATCGCAAAGCGTTGGTGTTCACATTTTGTATGTTGTTCTTTTTCTTGTTACTAGGTTTTTATATCATTAATCCATATTTATATAACGGAATACTAGTTGATTGGGTGTTTTTCTTTCCCATTATCATTGGACTGGTCTTATGCTTTGGAGTTAAAAAGGGCAATCAAAAAGCGACTGTTGTTAATGTCATATTATTAATAGCCATTCCAACAGTCTTTCTGATGACAAAACCGTTATCTTATGAAGAAGGAAAAGAGCTCATCAGGCAATATGCTGATGAACCCTTTGAATTTAACGAAGACCAGTTTTTCTCTGCTCCAATAGAAGAAAGTAACTCTTTCTTTGTCAGGCCGTATGTTTATTATTATTCAGTCTTTGATGCGGAGAATGAGTATTTCTTCATTGTATATCCTTCTAGTAGCGAAGTCGTACAGCTTGAAGAGGACTTTTTTCTTGATTGGCGGAAATAACAACTGTGCCGACATAAAGCTACTTATATCTTCTTAACAAATAAGGAATCTTCTGTCCGCTAACGTTATTCCTAGACTACTCGAAATGAATTTTACCATCCGGTTTCATATTGTGCAGGGGCTTTCAAGGTAAAACCTAGTTCATTGGCGGCTAGGCGAGGCCAGTACGGGTCTCTTAATAACTCCCGGCCTAAAAAGATTACATCGGCTCGGCCGTTTTGAACGATTTCCTCTGCTTGTAGACCGGAAGTAATTAAACCAACCGCTCCTGTAGCGATTTCAGATTCCATTTTAATACGTTCAGCAAATCGGACTTGATATCCTGGGAATGTATGAATTGGTGCGGGAACTACTCCGCCGGAACTACAGTCAATTAAATCAATGCCTTGTTCTTTCATCCACTTCGCATAAGTAATGAACGTTTCTATCGATGTTCCATTTTCAGCATATTCAGATGCAGAAATACGAACGAATAATGGTCCATCCCACACCGTTTTTACTTCCTGTATGACTTCTTTTAAAAATTGATAGCGCTTTTCTTCATTCCCACCATACTCGTCTGTTCTTTGATTTGTAAGTGGGGAGAGAAATTCGTTTATTAAGTATCCATGAGCAGCGTGAATTTCGATAATATCAAAGCCTGCAGCTTTTGCTCTGACAGCGCCTTCCTTAAAAGCGTTTATCGTTTCTTCAATATCTTCTTTCGACATTTCTGTTGGAACTTTCATGTCCTCATTAAAAGGAATTGCTGAAGGGGCATAAATTGTACCGTCAAGTTCAGCCTTACGTCCGGCATGAGCAAGCTGAATAGCTGCTTTAGAACCGTATTGGTGTACTCCATTGACAATTCGTCGTAAACCTTCAATGTGCTCATCATTCCAGATTCCTAAGTCGCGGTCAGAGATTCGACCTTGAGGCAAAACTGCAGTAGCCTCAACCATGATTAAACCGACTTGGCCTACAGCACGACTAGTATAATGAACAAAGTGAAAGTCAGTCACCTTTCCATCTAGTCCTGTAGCAGAATACATACACATTGGCGACATCACAATTCGATTAGGTAATGTCACATTTTTTATTTGATATGATGAAAAAAGGGCAGGTGTGTTCATAGTAATTCTCCATTCTGTAAAAAGTTATGTTGTTATTGAGAAGAGAGCGGTTGGTGCGCAACTTCCTTCTAAGAAAGAGAGTACCATGTTTTTTGGAGAAAACAAAATAGACAGCCTCATAGGCTGCCTATTAGTCTACTATGTTATTTTTTTTGTAGGTGGCGATTAATGAGTGCTAGAATGGACCGTCTCGTAAGAATCCCTTTGAAAGAATCATCATCATCTACGATACAGATAAATGGATGATTAATAGACATTGCCAATGCCCGCGCGAATGTTCCGTTTTTACTAATCCAAGGAATCTTTTTATCCATGACATCTTCTACTCTCTTTTCATGTAGTCTTTCCATTTCAATCCGTTCTAATCCAAGGATAGAGTCTAAAATGAGAGCTTTACTAATTTGTCCATGAAGTTTATACTGTGCATCCAATACGGGGATAGCTGAGTAACCGGATTTAATGAGAACTAGTAGTGCGTGGTCAAGAGGATTACCGAGTTGAACATGAGCAACCTTATCAGAAGAAATCATCAGTTCTTGAATCTCGTTGTCCATAATATTACTGTCAGTTAACTTTTGCATGTCAGGCATCACTCTTCTCTCTTATTTTCCTAACCAATATAATAGTAGGTTGAAAGATAAGTTTTGTCAAGGATGGTTGTAAGCGTTTGCAATATAAAGTATATGCAAACAATGAAAAACAATGACAACTATGCTTAATCTTTCTAAAAGAGGACAACACTAGAAGTAAGTAATTGATCGAGGTGACATGATATGCATACAAAACAAACAGTGAAGTACATATGTGAAAAATACCCTTCAGGGAACCAGTATTATTATAAAAAAGAAGTGATCACACATGATAACTGGAAAAACCTTCAATCCTTGACATGGTCTAGACCAAGGCCTATTTCAGAAAAAACGTTTATCCAACGAAAGAATGAAGGATATACAGTGGAAGTTATCATTCACAAAAAGAAACCAGCTGAGATAATACCGTTTATAAAAAAGAAATAAAAGAGGGGAGAAGTGTTGGTGCTTCCCCTCATATTATGGTATGTTAAACCCGTTATACATAGAAAGAAGGGAACTTATGAAAACGTATCTATGCCTTTTAATTTTACCGCTTTTATTGTTAAGTGGATGTAATTTAGTACAAGTCGAAGAGCAACAAACAGTCACGCTTCCAGCCGAGGAAATAACGGCACTTCAATTGGACTTAGCTGAAGGGAATGCTGAGATTATTGGTGAAGATGGCCGTTCAGAGATTGAGGTGTTAGCTACCTTTTTTGCTTACGGTGAAGAGGAAGAGGAAGCACTAGCTTTTCAAAAAGAAAACCTATCACTTGAATTAACAAAAGAAAATGAAACTGCTTTTTTACGTACGTCGATTTACCGTAGAGACCAAACGACAAATGATGGGCTTGTTCATGTAAAAGTCTATGCTCCGAGCTCTGTCGCTGTTCAAGTTAGACAGCACGCTGGAAGCTTACACCTTAGTCATATGAATAACAGCATTGCCCTCGACCATGGAGCAGGGGCAATTGAATTATCTCAAATTACAGGCTCGATTAAAATTACGGATGGTGGAGGGTATATCAATGCAACGGATATTTTTGGTGACCTTCAAGTAAATAATGCTTCAGGCAATCTTTCTATAGAACGAATGAAGGGAAATGCTTCTCTCACAGTTGGAAAAGGTGAGACAACTGTGCGAGGGGTAGCGGGGGATGTAACTGTACGGAGTGGACAAGATGATATAACAATTGATGATGTGAATGGAAATGTGACGATTCTGGAGAATTATGCTGGTGAGATTATGATCACCAATGTAACCGGAACGATTACACAATAGCGAACAAATCACAGTGTAATACTATGGATAAAAAAGAAGTTGTCATGATTAGGGAATAGCACCTATCATGGCAACTTTTTTGGGTGAAAAGGTATAGTATTGTCCTCAAGGACAGTTGTTGATGTAAGCCTACTATACCACAATCATTTTGTGTAGCCCTTTATCTAAAAGGGATTTGCTATAAAGAAAGAAGATGTGCATAATTTTAATTCGTAAATTAGGCAAATGAACAGTTGACGAATGGGGTAAGGACCGATATAATTCTATTAAACTTATAATCCTGATGAAAATACAAGGAATTAAAAAAGAAGCTATTATACTGTGTGAATTATGAGCTATTATGCTTGAACTGGGCGCGCTTTTATCTGTACATACGCATACACCTATAATAGTGGTTTCAAATAACAGGAAAAAATGAATTTTTTTAAAGGAGGGTTCCTATGAGTACACCGACATTCTCGACAATTACTGAGGAACAATATAAAGAATTAAATGACGTCCAGTTAGCAAGAAAAGATGCGATTGAGGTATTAAAATGGGCATATAACACGTATGCAGATGATATCGTGTACGCTTGTAGCTTCGGCGCAGAGGGAATGGTCTTAATTGATTTAATTAGTAAAGTGAAAAAAGATGCAACGATTGTCTTCCTCGATACGGATTTTCATTTTAAAGAGACATATGAACTTATAGAAGAAGTAAAGGCGAAATACCCAACATTAAACATTAAACTGTTAAAACCTGAATTAACTCCCGAGCAGCAAACAGAAGAGCATGGAGCAGAGCTTTGGAAAACGAACCCCGACCAATGCTGTAGTTTGCGAAAGCTTGTTCCACTTGAAAATGAGCTTTCAAAATATAGCGCGTGGATTTCTGGATTGCGAAGAGAGCAATCTGAAACAAGAAAAAATACTCAGTATGTAAACATTGACAAGCGCTTTAAATCAATTAAAGTGTGTCCCTTAATTCATTGGACGTGGGAAGAAGTATGGATGTATATCCGCCTTCACAAACTTCCTTATAATAAACTTCATGACCAAAACTATCCAAGCATTGGATGTGAAAACTGTACTAAACCAGTAGCTGACGGTGGAGATTCTCGTGAAGGTCGATGGTCAAGCAGCAATAAAACAGAATGTGGATTGCATCAATAACAAATAACTATAAGAAGCATGCAAAGATTATGAAGGAGTGGAGAAAAAGATGAGTGTTAGTCAACCCCATGGAGGAACATTAATTAATCGATTAAATGAGGCATATGACCTGTCAAATGCCAAGAAAGAAGTAGAGTTAGATGATTTTGCTTTATCTGATTTGGAATTGATCGGAAACGGAGCGTTTAGCCCGCTAACTGGCTTTTTATCAGAAGCAGATTACCAATCCGTTGTAGAAAACATGAGACTTGCTGATGGTACGGTGTGGAGCATTCCAATTACGTTACCAGTTACCGAAGAAGTAGCAAACCAACTAGAAATTGGTGAAGAAGTAAAGCTTGTTAAGGATGGTATTGTTTATGGGGTGATTGAGTTAACTGAAAAGTTCATCCCAAATAAAGAAAAAGAAGCAGAAAATGTATACCGTACAACAGATTTAGCTCATCCTGGTGTTAAAAAATTGTTTGAGCGTCCAAATGTGTACTTAGCAGGACCAATTACACAAGTGAATCGCGTGGAGCAAGAGCGCTTTAAAGAATTTTATTTAGACCCAACCGAGACAAGAGCTCAATTTAAAGAGTTAGGCTGGAAACGTGTTGTTGGTTTTCAAACGAGAAATCCAGTACACCGTGCTCATGAATATATTCAAAAATCAGCATTAGAAATCGTCGATGGCTTGTTTTTAAATCCATTAGTTGGTGAAACGAAGTCAGATGATATTCCTGCAGATGTTAGAATGGAAAGTTATCAAGTATTGTTAGAAAATTACTACCCGAAAAATCGCGTATTTTTAGCTGTATTCCCAGCTGCGATGAGATATGCAGGTCCAAGAGAAGCGATTTTTCATGCGATGGTACGTAAAAACTACGGATGTACTCACTTTATTGTAGGACGTGACCATGCGGGTGTAGGTGATTACTATGGTACGTATGATGCGCAGTTAATTTTCTCAAACTTCACTGAAGATGAGCTAGGCATCCTACCATTATTCTTTGAACATAGTTTTTATTGCAAAAAGTGCGGCAATATGGCATCGACAAAAACGTGCCCGCATTCTAAAGAAGACCATGTCATTCTTTCAGGAACAAAAGTACGTGAAATGTTAGCAAACGGTCTTACTCCGCCGCCAGAGTTTAGTCGTGCAGAGGTCGTTGAAGTATTAATTAGAGGAATGCGGTCTAAAGTACAGGCATAAATGACCGAAGTAGAGAAGGGTGAGGATTTATGACGTTGACGATAGTAGCCTTTGCCATCGCATTATTTTTTGCGATGAACATTGGCGCAAGTGGAACTGCGGCTGCAATGGGGCCTGCTTATGGAAGTGGAGCAATAAAAACAAAACGAACAGCTATGTTGCTAGTAGCGGTGTTTGCTCTACTTGGAGCTCTTGCAGGTGGTGAAGTTGTAAAGACAATCGGAAGTGGCATTATTCCTGCTGATATTGTTACGGTTCAAGTCGTCATCATCATTCTTGCCTCAGCCTGTTTATCATTATTTATAGCTAACCTATTAGGCATCCCGCTCTCAACAAGTGAAGTGGTTGTAGGTTCCATTGTAGGAGCAGGGATTGCTTATCAAGCCCTTTATTTTGATAAATTAATCGTGATTGTGTCTTTTTGGGTTATCGTACCCATTGTTGGTTTTATCCTAGCTTATATCTCGGGTAAAATCATTCAATTGATGGAGAAACGTTGGCCACAGTTAAAAGGAAAAGGCAAATGGCATAAATGGCTTGTTTTTTTACTTATTGCAGCTGGTTGTATGGAGGCATTTGCAGCAGGGATGAATAACGTCGCAAACGCAGTAGGACCACTTGTAGGTGCCGGTTTGATTGGGATAAATACGGCTGTTCTTGTTGGTGGTATCTTTGTTGGATTAGGAGCGATTTTATTAGGTGGTCGAGTACTTGAAACAAACGGTAAAAAAATAACAAAGCTCTCCTTACTTCAAGGAACAGCGGTATCGACTACGGGAGGTACACTTGTTATTATCGCATCTATTTTTGGATTGCCTGTTCCGTTAACGCAAGTAACAACTTCTGCAATCGTTGGAATAGGAACAGCTGAAAATGGATTTCGTTTATGGCAAAAATCCATCATCAAAAAAATTGTTAAAGTATGGGTCGTGTCCCCAGTATTTTCCCTCGTGTTATCTTATGGGTTAATCGTTCTGTTTTTACAATTTGATTTTTATACATTGTTCGTCATTTTAAGTGTATTTGTTGCTACAGTTGGTTCAATTAGTTTAGCACAGGCTTCGAAACGAGAGAGAAGTGCCATTCATGACCAAGGTGGAGGCATTTAGTTATAATCTGGTAGAAAAGATAAGGTGGTTTACGTTATGGCAAATCAAATTAATGAAAATATTGTATGGCATGATACGACGATTTCAAAACAAGATCGTCAAAAAAAGAACAATCATAAAAGCTGTATTCTTTGGTTCACAGGTTTATCTGGGGCTGGAAAATCAACCCTGGCTAATGCAGTCGAAAAGAAGCTATATGAAAATCACATTCATAGCTATGTGTTAGATGGAGACAATGTTCGCCACGGATTAAACAAAGGATTAGGTTTCAGTGATGAAGATAGAAAAGAAAATATTCGCAGAATTGGTGAAGTTGCAAAACTATTCATTGATGCGGGTGTGATTACATGTACAGCATTTATTTCTCCGTTTCGAGAAGACCGCGACAAGGTTCGTGAGATTGTCGAAGAAGGTGAATTTATCGAAGTGTATGTGAAATGCTCGTTAGAAACTTGTGAGCAACGCGACCCAAAAGGGTTATATAAAAAGGCGAGAGCAGGCGAGATACCGGAGTTTACAGGAATTAGTTCACCATATGAAGAACCGAATGCACCAGAACTAATTGTCGAAACAGATAAGCTATCAATTGAAGAAGCAGCTGATCAAGTGTTATTATATTTACAGGCAAAAGCGATTATTTAAGGGGGACCACTCACATGGCATATGTAAAGACGTGGGCCGAGGACACTAGCAAGCTTAATAAAGATGAGTTGAAAAAGCTAGAAAAAGACGGTCTAGATATTTTAAAAGACATTGAAAAGTATGCAAAAGAAGGATTTGAATCGATTCCACAAGAAGACTGGAGTTTATTCAAATGGGCAGGAATGTATTTACAAAAGCCTAAGGAAGACGGATATTTCATGATGCGTGTAAATATTCCTTCTGGGATTATTACGAATGAGCAAGCGGAAGTGTTAGCTGCAATTGGCCGTGATTATGGACGCGATGTTATCGATATTACGACTCGCCAAGCGATCCAATTCCACTGGTTAACGATTGAACAGATCCCAGATATTTATAAGCGTCTTGATAGTGTAGGTTTATCACCTGTTGGTGCCTGCGGAGACATTCCAAGAACAATTGTTGGAAATCCACTAGCTGGACTTGACCCTAATGAATTATTTGACACACGCGAAATCGTTGAAGATATTTATCAATTCTTCCAACGTAATTATGATTTCTCTAACCTACCGAGAAAATATAAAATGTCGATTTCATCGAATATCCATAATGCAGGTCATGATAAAATCAACTGTCTAGCTTTTACACCAGCTGTTAAGGAAATTGACGGTGAAGAGATTGTTGGTTTCCATATTAAAGTAGGTGGTGGTTTATCAGCTAAACCATATTTAGCTGAAGAGCTTGATGTCTTTGTCCGACCAGAACAAGCAAAAGACGTAGCAATAGCTGTAACTACGATTTACCGTGATTTTGGATACCGCGAAAAGCGTCACCGTGCTCGTTTGAAGTTCTTAATTGCGGATTGGGGTCCTGAGAAATTTAAGGACAAACTCCTTGAGTATGTAGAGCTTCCATCAAAAGGAACATGTAAAGTCGAAGAGTGGAATGCGGGATATTTCTTCGGCGTTCAAAAGCAAAAACAAGAAGGATTAAGCTATGTTGGATTTAGTGTCCCAGTAGGACGTATGGATTCAGCAGAATGGTTTGACCTAGCTCGTATTGCTAAACAATATGGAAACGGTGAAATCCGTACGTTAAACTCTCAAAACTTAGTGATTCCTAATGTTCCGGATGAGAAAGTAGAAGCATTATTAAAAGAGAAATTATTTGAGCGTATTGTAATTGAACCGAAAAAATTTATTGGTTATTCTGTATCCTGTACTGGGATTGAATACTGTAACTTAGCCATCGTTGAAACGAAAGAGCGTATGAGACGAGTTGCCGAATACTTAGACTCTAAGCTTGAATTAGACATACCAGTTCGTATTCATATGGTGGGTTGTCCTAACTCATGTGGTCAGCGTCAAATCGCCGACATCGGTCTACAAGGAATTAAAATGAAGACAAAAGATAAAGGTATGGTTGAAGCCTTTGAAATTTATGTGGGTGGAACACTTGAAAAAGACGTTGCTCAGTTTAACGACAAATTAAAAGGCAAAGTGACGGCGGAAGACCTTAATGGAGTGTTAGAACAACTTCTTACGTATTTCAAAGAAAACAAAGAAGCTAACGAAAACTTCTATAACTTTGTTCAACGCGTTGGTTTTGATGCAGTTCAAGCTCAACTAGACCAAATTTTAGCTGAAGCTTCGTAAACATGTTTTTGTTTAAATTTGAAGCCATCATAAATAATACAGATGTATTTGTCGTTGTTGCTGCTAAAGATGATGAGTCAGCCTTTAGATTAGCTGAAATCGAAATTGAACGGAATTATATGAAGCTTCCAGAGATAAAAGAAATTAGTATGGTGGAGAAAAAACCAATAAAAAAAGGTACGGGTTTCGTATTATAAAGAAAAGAGTGACTTCAAGGGTAAACCTTGAAGTCACTCTTTTTTAAAGGTTTAGAAAGTTCAAGATGTCGTGTAGGATAACTCAGGGAAGAGCGATGGCTTCGCTCATCGCATGAAATCAAAGACGGCTTTGCCGTTTTTCTTATCTTACCATTCGTAGGGCTTCGGCGACGTTAATTTCTCCAAATCCATAAAAGGGGTCTCTGCCTCGTCTGCCTAAGTCAATGGAAGATCCTTTGATGATATCATAGACATCTTGGTTTGATAACGTCGGATCTACTGCTAATAATAACCCAGCGAGGCCTGCAACGTGTGGTGCAGCCATGGAGGTTCCAGACATAATTACATAATTGTTATTTGGAAACAGACTAGGAATATGTTCTCCTGGTGCAGCAACATCGATGTGCTTGCCGTAATTTGAGAAGAATGCTCGGTGTCGACCTTCTGATACAGCACCTACTGTAAGTACTTCTGGATAACGTGCTGGATACATCGGTCTTCGGGTATTATCATTTCCACTAGCAGCTATAAGGACGACATTGTTCCTGTCCGCATATTTTATCGCATCGTGGAGAATTAAAGAGCTATGATAATCACCTAAACTCATGTTAATGACATCAGCGCCATGGTCAACAGCCCATCGTACCCCACGAGCGACTTCAAACGATGTTCCTTCCCCATTTGCATCAAGTACTTTAATAGGAAGGATTAAGTTTTCCCAGGCCACACCAGCAATACCTGTCACATTATTCGTCAATGCAGCAGCAATTCCTGCGACATGTGTACCATGTCCATGCTCATCGTCTGAACGGTTAGACCCATCAAATGCATTAAATCCCTCTAATACTTTCCCTTGTAAGTCCTGGTGATTAGGGTCAACGCCAGTATCAATAATCGCGATAATCACATCTTCAGCACCACCAGAGAAGTTCCAACCGCTTTCAGCTGATATTTGACTTAAATTCCACTGATAAGGACCAAAAAATTCATCGTTAGGTACGGTTACTTGTGCTCTTGTTTGCTTAGTTATGATAAAGTTAGGTTCAGCAAGCTCGGTATTCTCATTGGCTTCTAATTCCCTTAACAGTTCTTCTGCTGAAAGGGTCTGAGATTCAATAACATAATAGGGAGAGCTATCTTCAAAAATGCTTATGTCTTCGGTACGGTTAATCCAGTCAAGTCCTTGCTGTTCATTGATAAACTTAACAACAGCTTGTCTTTCATAAAATTCTTGTACGTCTTCATCCTCCTCTGAATGAACAACGATTTGCCAATCAAGTTCAGGTACGGTTTGAGCGGCTATAGAATCCGGTAATTCTTTTGTTGTTGTCCATTCTGCTTCTGTATGGTCCCCACCAGAGATGAAAAAATGACCACTTTCATCGGCAACCGATGCGATATCTTTTACATAGGAGGCTACAAATGTCAAATCTATCTCACCAACAACATTTCTGCCATCATCTAACTGTTCTTTCATGAGCATAAATTGTTTTCCACCAAGCTGATAAGGTCTTGAAAAAACCCGTGTTTTATTTTGTAAATCTAACTCGTGAATTCTATCTTCATGTATCTCACCAACAGCCATTGTGATTTCATTGTCTTCAAGAAGAGCAAAGCTGTTAAAATGTGGATGTTCCTGTAATTCCTCAATAAATTTATCATAAAGAGTTTGGTCACTTACATCCTGGTCAGCCCAACGAGAAAGCTGGAATGATAACTGAGAAATAAACATCGAAGTCGTCATCGCCAAATCTTCCGCTAACACTTGATCCATCGCATGTGACCCAAGCAACTCTTGTTCGTTGGCATCCCATTGAAGTTGTTGACCTCTGAATCCATCATAATCAGCGTTTAAATAAATAAACCCAATGAATATGACCATAAAAGAAAGGCCAAGGATAATCCCGCTTTTATAAAATCTGTTCATGTTGTTATACCTCCGTGTTTCGTGATAAAGATACCTATTGTTGTTACCGAAGACATTTATTCTTTCGTTCCCGGTTTCCAAAAATCCTGAGGGTTCTTTTCAATTGGAGTCTCTAAAATGTGAGAAGCGGGAACAATTTCAATATTTTGTTTACTAAATTCCTCTATCATTGATTGAATCCCAAGCACTGTCTCTTCACCTTTAATCCCGACATGACCAATTCCAATTGCTTTTCCTTTTTTACTAGCTACCTTACTTAATTTTTTCATTTGCTTAGCAACATGTTGGCGTGAAGAAAGCGTATCATCCAAAAAAGTGTCTCTAATTGCCCACGGAATATCAAGTTCTTCAGCCACTTTTGGAATCATTGATTTATTGCTTGTCCCACTATCAATGACATAGAAATTATTTTCTTTCACGACCTCCAATATCGCCCGTACCATCTTTTCATCCTCAACTATTTTAGAGCCCATATGGTTGTTAAGGCCAACAGCATAAGGGACTTCATCAATTGCTAATTGAACTCTTTTTTTTACCTCTTCTATTGATAGGTCACTTGTTATGGGGTTTGGCCCTAACCATGATTTTTTTCCTTTCTTTGGTTCCAACGGGAGATGAATCATTACCTCAAGTCCATGTTCATGAGCTAGTTTTGCTTGTTCTTTCGATTTTTCTAAAAAAGGCATAATGGCAACGGTAATCGGGATCTTTGAATCAAAAAATGAGTCTACTCCTTTTACTTTTCCACCAAAATCGTCAATAATGATAGCTACCTTTACGGGTTCTTGGTGTTCAGTAGTTGCATAAGCACTCGAAAAAGAAAAGGCTATTAAAAAAGTGAGGGATAGCATAATTCGTTTTTTCATCGTAATTTCTCCTTTAAAATACTCTTATGAATCCATATAGCTGCTTGGGCACCATCACCCATCGCAATCGATAATAGTTGAGAGTGAACTAGGGCATCTCCAGCAGCCCATACATTAGGTACATTCGTTTCTTTTGTACGAGGGTTAACACAGATGTGATTATTTTCTAACCGTTCAACGCCTAAAGATTTGGCAATATCGGTTTGAACGGTTGCTCCTTTCATTGCTAAGAACGCATGGTTAGCGTGAAGTGTTTCACCGTTTTCAAGTGTAAGTCCTTGAAATTGACTTTTGTCTTCAATGTGAAGGTGTGATACACGTTGTTGATAAAGCGTAATGTTATACTTCTGTAAGAGGTGTTGATGTTTCTCATCAATATCATCTAAATCATGATTAATAAACAGTAAATCCGATGTCCAGTAAGATAATACTACAGCTAACCCAACCCCTTTATTACCAGAACCAATCACGATCGTCTTTTGATTTTTAATTTCATAGCCATCACAATCGGGGCAAAGGTAAATGCTTTTTCCTAAGCAAGCTCGTATACCATCTAACTCTGGAATACGATCTTGAATTCCAGTGGCCAGTAGAATTCTTTTTCCTACTAGTATTTGTTGCGTAGTGACCACATCAAACTCATTGTTTTTCTTTTGCAGTTCAATCACTTCATCTGTCATAAATTCAATACCGTATCTTTTCGCTTGTTCCTTACCTGTTTCACGAAAGTACTCACCTGAGACACCATCTGGCCAACCGAGGAGATTGTGGTATTCTTTACATAACTCGGATCGACCATTTCCTTTATCAATGACTAGGACACGGTGCTCGTAGCGACCAAGTTGAATGGCAGCTTGTAACCCTGCGATGCCACCACCTATAATGATGCAATCATAAACCATAAATGGACAATCCCTTCTCATATATATAGCTTTAGCTTTCCATAAATGGAACGACTTATGAATAAACATAAGAAAAAGAGGGTGAGACAAAAGGTTGGTTTTTACCTTTTGTCTCACCCTCTAAGCAATGTGCGTAATCGCCACTGTCTTAAAAAATTTGTTGTGAGTGGTTTTTTCACAACGGGTTTTGTGGCGCATGAAGCCATCGCTGCTTTTTTTTACAAGTTTTGTCTCGACTCTTTTATTTACGTAGATTAAAGGCTGCATTAATCTGTCCACGTAACATTCTTTCACGCACATCTTTCTTCTTAAGCTGCTTTTGTTCCATTTTCCTGATTTCAAAGGTTTGCATTCCGTCTTCCATCTTATTAGCAATATCCACTAGTCTCTCTACATCTAAAAATGAATATTTTCGTGTTCCGCCTTTTGTTCTCTCTGGGAACACTAATTTCCGTTCTTCATAATAGCGTATTTTTCTTTCGGATAGTCCAGTGAGTTCACTGACTACACCAATCGTGATCACTTTTTTATCTCTATATGACGTCGACACGTTTCTCCCACTCCTCTCAAAAAAAGGATATTACAATTGGATTATTTATACTATAACATAGAAAAGTAATCGAATTCTTCGAAATGTCAGATAATCTAACAACCAAAAATAGAGACCATTGGGAAGTAAATCCATCTCTACACAATACATGTGACAATGGAGCTATTCCTCCTCTATAAGGGTATGAGAGGTTTTTACAAGATGGTATAATAAATGAATAGTACATTTTTTTACAAACATATTGAATAATAATATGAGATTGATTATACTTTTTAAAACATATCAAAAAAGTCGGAATAGATATTTGATACAATACAAATGCATTGTCTAAAGATAGAGAGAACAATCTTAAAATTTTTCTAAGGAAACTTAGGAAAGGTGTGGGGAGAATGACTGTTGGTAAAGTATATTTAGTAGGAGCAGGTCCTGGAGATATTGAGCTCATAACCGTCAAAGCTAAAAGGCATTTAATGGAAGCGGATGTTATTTTATATGATAGATTAATTAACCCATTACTCTTATCTATCGTAAGGAGTGAAGCGGAGTTAATCTATGTTGGTAAACTTCCTGACCGTCATATTTTACGTCAGGATGCAATTAATGATTTATTAGTCGAAAAGGCAAAAGAAGGAAAAAAAGTCGTTCGTTTAAAAGGCGGAGACCCTAGTGTATTTGGAAGAGTTGGAGAGGAAGCTGAAGAATTAGCATTGCACGACATTCCTTATGAAATTGTTCCAGGTGTGACATCGAGTATCGCGGCTGCCTCTTATGCTGGAATTCCAGTGACTCATCGAGAGTACGGCTATTCATTTGCGGTTGTCACTGGACATGACAAATCAAAATCTGGTCAACCTTTAATTGATTGGGCTGCGTTATCTGGGATAGACACGATTGCGTTTTACATGGGCGTTGGAAATATACAATACATTACCGAACAACTTATATCAAATGGTCGAACGCCGGAAACGCCTGTAATTTTAATTCAATGGGGAACTTACAGTCGACAACGTACGCTTGAAGGGACAATAGGAACAATAGCTGAGAAAGTAAAGGAAACTAAATTTTCGAACCCAGCGATTACGTTAGTGGGTAATATTGTAGACTTGCGTAAAAAACTTGCATGGTTTGAAAAAACACCACTGTTTGGAAAGCAAATCATGGTCGCAAGGACGAGCAATGAGAATAGTAAATTAACTTCTTCATTAGTAGAACATGGCGCAGAAGTTTTTCATTATCCAGCATATAAAGTAGATTCAATTGTGGAAAAAGCGGGAAAAGAGTTTAAGGATATTACAAATGCTAAAAACATTTTCTTTTTATCTCCTGAAAGCATCGATTACTTTTTTGAAGGCTTAGCATATCATCAAATTGATATCCGTTTCATTCAGGCAAAGCTTTTTGTTGGTTCGGTTAAATCAAAACGAAAATTAACACAGTATGGTTGTTTAAGTGAATCCGTGGAGGAATTAAATCGCCAAGACCCTATCGTAACAATAGGGGGACAAATGACCGAACGTAAGAAAGAGAAGCTAAAACAACAACTCGGGGATTTTACACATATAGTGACCCATGAGCAAGTGATTGATAGCAATAAACAAATGATCTGTAATCGAGTGTTAGAGGAAGGAACGGTGACGACGTTATTATTTCCAAGTGCAGCATCAGTTGAAGCTTTTATGCTAGGGTTACAGCAATTAGGAAGAAATCCATTAGAAGAAGTGTTGAAATGGGAAATCATCTGTTTTGGTGAAAAATCAACAAAAGCAGCAAAAGAAAATGGATTTCACACTGTTGAAACATTAGCAGAACCATCGATTGATTCATTAGTAAACCATCTAAGTCAATCGAATCAATTAGCAGTAGAGTAGGTGATTGAATGAAAGCAGTATTATATATAGGGCATGGGACAAGAGTGAAGGAAGGCGTACGACAATATGAGGCGTTCATTGAAAAGGTCAAAGCTGCCATCGACGTACCGATTCAACAACATTGCTTTATCGAGTTAGCAGAACCGTCAATTCAAGCTGGTATTGATACCTGTGTTGAAAGAGGTGCAACGGAGATTGCGATTGTACCGGTATTATTATTAGCTGCAGGACACGCAAAACTAGATATACCAGAAGAAATTGATGAGGCGAAAGAAAAGCACCCTTCAGTCACCTTTCGATATGGACGTGTAATTGGTATTGATCAACGAATGGTTAACATGGTTGTTGATAGGTTATATGAAGCTGGTTTTCCACAACAACAACTAACGGATATCGAAAAACGTGAGGATATTGCGATATTACTAGTTGGACGAGGAAGCAGTGATCCAGATGCAAACAGTGATTTGGCTAAATTAGCACGACTGATTTGGGAAGCTGTTCCCGTTGATGTGGTTGAAACATGTTATTTAGCAGCAACAAAACCAAGTTTTGACGATGGACTAGACCGGGTGAAACGGATGTCCAACAAAAAGGTGTATGTTCTTCCGTATTTATTATTTACTGGATTATTAATGAAGCAAATGGCTGTTAAAATTGAAAAGCTACAAGAGGACTTGGGTGATCGTAGTATTCATTTATGTGATTATTTAGGATACCATCCTACACTCATTGATATTATCGCAGACCGAGTGGAAGAGTTACTTGAGGACAATGTCCGCGTAAATTGTGATGCTTGCAAATATCGGTTTGCCGCAATAGCTTCAAAGTAGGAGGCTTGTCATGTCATTATATCCAGTTATGCTAAACATAAAAGGGAAAAAAGTAGTAGTGGTTGGAGGAGGGAAGATTGCTTTTCGAAAAGTGAAAGGTCTTCTTCCTTGTGGTGCCAATATTTTTGTAGTATCACCTGATATTATTGATGAATTTCTTCCCTTTATTAAAACTGGACAAGTTCATTGGTTAAAAGAACATTATAGACACGAATTAATTGAAGGGGCATTTATTGTTTTTGCTGCGACAGATAACCCGGAAGTTAATCGAACCGTGTATGAGGAGTCCTCTGAACAACAACTTGTCAGTCGAGTTGACGATATCGAACAAACTGATTTTTTTGTTCCTTCTGTTGTGAAGAGAGGGAAACTAACACTGGCTGTGTCGACCGAAGGAGCAAGTCCTGCGTTAGCAAGACAAATTACAAAAGAGCTTACAGAAAAATACGACCAACGATATGAAGATATTGTAGATTTTCTAGGGGCTGCTAGACATAGGATAAAGCAGAAAATCAAGGACCCTAACCAAAGAGAGACCTTTCTAAAACGGCTGATTGAAGAGGAGATTTATAAATTAACTGACCGAGAAAAAATAATAGAAAGCTGGACAGCAAAAAACAGTTGGGAAGATAAATAATCTTTCCATCTGTTTTTTTACTTTCAACCGATGAATAATAAACACAACGTTACTGCTTTGCAATTTTCTTTATGAAATGTAACGCCTGTTCTTTTGTTTCGCTGAGGTAATAGGCATTGGCTATACCTACCTTTTCAACTAGTTGTTTATCTACGGATTTATAATAATAACTAGATTGAAAGTCCTCTGTAAAAGGAAAAGGATCGATTGTAATAGATTGTTTATCTAACCAATGTGCAATAAGATGGTTTTTAGTGGGAAAGACGACATCAGTGTTTTTAAATCCTCCTATATACCAAGGATGTTCTTTTTCTTTTGT
This sequence comes from Bacillus alkalicellulosilyticus, assembly GCF_002019795.1. GTDB lineage: Bacteria > Bacillota > Bacilli > Bacillales > Bacillaceae_F > Bacillus_AO > Bacillus_AO alkalicellulosilyticum. Next base: position 1,619,656 of record NZ_KV917381.1, read on the forward strand.
GGAGCCTGGATGGTTTAAACAAGCATAAAGCGAAATGTCATCGCACAGTTGTAATAATTGAAAGTGAAAGGCGAGTTGTTTTTCATCAAGCTCATCTTGCGATTTAAGACTATTTATCAAGTGAGTTTGTCTTTGTTTCTCTTCTATCAGAAAGTGTAGACCTGGTCCTTCAGGGGTAGAAGCGAAAAAAGAAGCAAAGTGCATGCTGCATAATAGGGCAGCATACATATTTTTATTTTGTATTTCATTAATCCCTTTTTTATAAAACTCAATTTTAGGGATGATCGGGTAATCTTGAAATGAAAAAGGTTTTTGAGCTTCGTCATTCCAAATGGGAGTGTGATCTAAACCTACCCACCCACAGTCATGCTCATATATTGCAAGTAAAACATTTTTCTGAGCACTTGTGGTATTGAAAGGAAGTCGTAATGCAATATCACCTGCCAATCTAGCATGGTCGTGCTGAGAAATCATAATAAAGCTTTGTTTGGTTTCCCGGACTATCACAATATCACTTCCCTCGTTTATTACTATCATTGTAGCATGTGATAAATGGAAGTAATAGAGACATGTGCATACAATTGTATTAAGCAATACTAATGAAAGGTGAACAAACGGTACTATTTAAAAGAGAATTTAGACAATGAAGTCTACAACCACGAGTACACCAATTAAGCATAATGCTGTACTTGTTTTAAAATAATCCATTCGTTGAATCTTTCTTGACTCCTCGAAGCATAAAGAACCAGTAAAGCAACGTGAAGCCATGGCGTGATACACTTTTTCAGACCGATTAATCGACTTAATTAACAACCCACCAGTAATTTGACCGTAAGTTTTCAAGTTACTAATCTGAATCCCGCCTTTAAAATATCGAGATTTTAGGGCGAGTTGCATTTTTTGAATATCATCTAGGAACAAAAACACATACCGATAGGCAAGCAAAAGAATAGTAATCATGATGGATGGAACTTTTAGCTGGGCCAAACTATTTATAAACTGATCCGTGGATTGAGTATCTAAAATAATTGTCATAACAGTCATAGACGTAACAGCTTTAAGGATAATCAATAAAGCAAAGGAAATATTTCCGTAATTAATTGGCCATCCGTTACTAAAAATCAAGGGAAGTGTCATTAATAAAAGAAATGGAGCAATGATAAAATATCTCCCTAGTAACGTTTTAACTGTAATTCCCATTGCAAGACACGCAACTACAGAAACAGTGAGTGCCATAATGGCTAATAACGGTGTAGAAAGACTAACTACCCCAAATATAAAAAGGAGAGCTGTCAGTAATTTCATTCGAGACTCCCACATATACGCCCATTTAGAAACCCCTTGTACTTCATATTTACTTTCGGATGAGGTTGTCATTGAATCACCCTCTTAGTTGATTTCAACTTTATTTTTTTTCAAGGACTTCAAAAAAGGTAGGTCTGACTGAGTATAAATACTTTACTGAAAACCCAGTTAAGATTCCTTCGATAATAGCAAGAGGAAGGTAAGCAAGGATAACCATATTGACTACTGAAAATGTACCATCTCCATATCTATGATCAGAAAATAGGAGAAGCAGGATTAATAGGCAGACTGCAAATCCTATGGCCAGAAATCCGGCTAAAAAACCTTTTAGAAAGTGAGGGGTTCTAGTGAAGGTTTTCGCCAATATGTAAATGAGAACAGCTGGAATAGCCATGAGTAATGTATTTGCTCCTAACGTTGTTAGCCCACCGTGTTGAAATAAGGTGGCTTGTAAAAGCAATCCGATAAATATTCCAAGCGGTGCTCTCCGGCCAAGGACTAACCCTAAGAAACCCCCAAGGAGGGGATGAACTGATGTCGGTCCAATCGGAATAGTAATAAGGGAAGATACAAAGAATGCTCCAGATAAGAGACTTATTTTAGGGATTTCTTCTTCTTTTATCCCCTTTGTTGAATAGGCGATTAATCCAATTGCAGCTGCGGTTGTTACTACAGCTACAGTAACGCTAATGACACCATCAGACACATGCATTCTAATGCCCTCCCGTCCTCCTAAAAACAATGAGATTACGAGTTATTTATATTCTACTTTATCGACATGTATTCGGACTATATGGAAGCTTGTACACACAAAGTATGGCTGCTTGTAGACGTCCATATGAATTGCGAGCCATAAGCACTACACTTAAGGCTCGCACAGTGCTTATTTTAGGAATCCACCTAATAGCTTCATTACTGGGTTTACTTGCCCTACAAATCCCATGACACTTTGAACACCGTTACCAATTTTTTTATAGTCTATTTTTCCGTTTTGATCTCTAATGAAGGATGTTGGACCAAGCGGTGCATTTCCTTGTTGAACAGGGAATCCTTGATTAAACGGAAATTGCTGAAAGGTTTGATTGAATGGGAACTGTGGTCCTTGATTAGCTTGACTGTAAGGCGTGGACTGTTGCTGAAATGGTTGATATTGTCCTTGAGGCCCGTGCATTTGTTGCTTTGGCATGAAAAAGTCACTTTTAAACGGATTGTTTTCTTGCATCACGTGATTATGATACTCAAAAGGATTGAAGCCCATTGGGTTAGCTCCCATATGATTTTTCATCATCAAAGGAAGATACTTGCTTTTATTAAAATTGGGTGGAAACATTGAAGACCCTCTTTTCTGAAACGAATTTGAATCTGACTGAGAAAATAAACAAACTAGGATTCAATTACTCTAGTATATGTTGTAACAACAAGGGTTGTAACGGCGAATCACTAGTACTCTTATTTCTAGCATATAGGACGAGCCGCTTCAGAAAAAAGATTGAAAAAGTGTTTAAAATGTCCAACCAAGTGGAGCGGTGCGTCAATATCTTAGTAATGAAATTTAAAATAATACCGTTTTTGGTATAAGAAGGAGGCAAATACAAATGTCCGCTAGTCATTACTATGATCTTTGTAGTAAAAATATCGGAAAAGCAGTTGAGATAAGAGACATTCATGGTCAGGTTCACCGTGGAATTATTGACAAATGTGATTATGACCAAGTTTATCTTCGTCCTCTTGATGGAGCTGCTCCACCTTCATCAGGACCAGGAGGACCAGGAATGTTCTTTTGGGGATTTGGACCAGGTTTGGCTGCAGGTGCTTTGTTAGGAATTGGACTAGGTTCAATTGTTGCATTATCATTCTTGCCATATCCATTTTTCTGGTAAGAGAAATTGTAGAGGGTGTGACAAAAGGTTGTTTTACCTTTTGTCCACCCTCTTTTCGTTATTATAGAGCTGATATGAAAGGAAAGGTAAGTTAGTTCACGTTTATAAAAAGGAAGTGAAAAAATGGAATTTATGACAGAGCATTTGCTTGTAAGAAATATTGAGATTGAAGATAAGGAAGGGATTTTTCAACTATATTCTGATCCAAAGGTTCTCCAGTTAGATACGAGTGAAGGAATAAAAAGTGTAGAAGAAGCAGAATTGTTTATTCGCCAAATCCAAAGCCCATACCTCAATTACAACTCTATACGGTCGATTGTTATTCATAAGGAATCAGGGGATACAGTAGGAACATGTGGGTTTAGGAATTGGGACAAAAACTCTAATCATGCGGAAATAGGAGGGAACTTACAGAGTAAATACTGGGGAAAGGGGTTTGCATCAGAACTTGTACCGCCAATGCTAAGCTATGGGTTTACACAACTCAACCTAAATAAAATATATGCCTATACGGTATTGAGAAACAAAGCGGTGCTACGTTTATTAGAAAAAAATCACTTTATACAAGAAGGTTTATTACGTAAACACCACCTTATTGGTAACCAGTACGAGGATGTCGCTATCTTAAGTAAATCCCACTGGTAATGCACCCAATTTACATTTATTTCATAACTATAAACTATGAAAAAGGAGGGAGATGCTATGGATAAGTCTTGGCAAGGCAATAGTTGGAATGAAGTTGAAGACTTTTTAGGTGACGATTTTTTTTCAGAGTTCCAAGGACTACTACAACAAAAACAAGAACAAGAACCAAAAGCAAATCTATATATGTCTGGGAAGAACATCATATGTATTTTCACTTTGCCTGGACTTACTTTGGAGGATGTTGAGATTTATGCAGAAAAGAAAACCATAGAAATAAGAGGAACACGGCACCTTGATTATCCAGGATTCCGGTTACTTCAAGAGGAAATCGAACAAGGTCCTTTCAAAAGAACCTTAGAATTACCTTATTCAATCGAAGTGCAGGAAGTAAAATCTTCATACCAAAAAGGGGTATTAATGATTCACCTTTTAAGAGCATCCAATGAAGGTCAAAAGAAATGAAGTCGTAAAGAATTACCATCGATTATTTTAATCTACCAAGAATGTAGTCATGCTTAGCAAAATATAAATAATTTGAATGCACACTATTTGTAAAAAGAAATAACAGTTATATTAAAACGGAGGTGAATGTATGGGCTTTTTTGATAATCATGGTTTAAGTTTCAGGAAAAAGAAAGCTCTTGAGAGTGAGCGCCAAACGGACTTGCTTGGAATTGAACATGCAGAAAAAGAAGCAAAAATTCCTGAATTTGAAAATGAAAAAATAATAAAGAGATCGCTGGAGTATGGACTAGAAGCTGCACCGTCTATTGGAGATAGGACAATATCAACATTTACGAGAGAGCCTCGTCCAGCATATGCAGGTATTCCGACTTTTTTACGGGCCCCTTTTTTGGAAGATGTTCGTAAAGTTGGAGAATATGATGTAGCCTTTTTAGGAGTTCCATTCGATATAGGAACAACCTATAGAGCGGGTGCGAGATTTGGTCCAGAAGCGATGAGAAGAATTTCAAAACTATACACAAGTTATAGCTATGAAAAAAATGTAGACCTTGTTGAATCATTGAAAATGTGCGATGTAGGTGATGTCTTTACGATTGCCAATATTGAGAAGAGCTTTGACCAAATTTATAAGGCTGTTAGCCATGTATTTGCTCAAGGTACTTTGCCGGTTATGCTTGGTGGTGACCATGCGATCGGTTACCCTTGTTTGAGAGCCATCGCAGATAATGTTGATGGGAAAGTAGGAATTATCCATATGGACCGCCATCTAGATTTACAAGAGAAGGATATGGATGAAAGGATGCACACTACACCTTGGTTTCATGCAACCAACATTCCAAATGCACCGCCTTCTAATCTTGTCCAAGTTGGGATCGGAGGTTGGCAGGTTCCTAGAGAAGCCGTAAAAAACGTTCGCAAGCTAAACACTACAGCAATATCGATAGGTGATATTGAGAGATTAGGAATTGAAAAGGTAGCGGAAATTGCGTTAGAGACAGCTTGGAAGGGAGCAAAAGCTGTTTATTTAAGTGTGGACATTGATAGTTTTGATGCTGGATTTGTACCCGGAACCGGTTGGCCAGAACCAGGAGGGTTCCTTCCTAGAGAGGGATTGAAGTTTTTAGATATTGTCGCAAGAGAAGGTATTTGTGGTATGGAGTTAGTTGAAGTTTCCCCTCCTTATGATGTAAGTGATCAGACCGCATTACTTGGAACTAGAATTATAGCAGATGTGCTAGCGGCTATGGTCGATGCAGGAAAAATCGGAAAGAAATTTGTATAGATAAAAGATATTTATAACAGTGCAATGAGTAAAGTCATCAACTCCATTTATGATCTTTTTATCAGGGGTTTGGTGAGCAGAGCCATTGCCTTTTTCTTGTTATTAGGACAAGTTTATTCCTATTCTGGATTAAAAAATGTCTTTTTACTTTAATTCATAGGGGCTTGTCTCGATTCATAACATAATACTAGCTTGCTACTAAACTAAGCCGATAATTTATTTTCTGAGAGGAAGTCTTATATGTATGCTATTGACATGAAGGATGTCGTCTATGAGTACCCTGATAAGACAAAGGCTGTAAACAACCTATCACTCCAAATCCCTATAGGTGCGAAGGTTGCCATTCTAGGACCAAACGGAGCTGGGAAATCAACGTTATTACATCATTTGAATGGATTAAAACTCCCACAAAGTGGGTCAATATCGATAATGGGAATGCCACTGACCAAAAAGCATTTAAAGAGTATTCGCCAAAAAGTAGGTCTCGTGTTCCAGGACCCAGATGACCAAGTTTTCTCAAGTACGGTTTGGGAGGATGTCCAATTTGGTCCGAAAAATTTAGGGCTATCGGCAGAAGAGGTCAAAGGTGTATGTGAGGTTGCGCTCGGTTCTGTGGGAATGTTGGAAAATAAGGAGAAGGCTCCATTCCATTTGAGTTATGGTCAAAAGAAGAGAGTCGCTATTGCAGGAATCCTTGCTATGAAACCAGATATTGTCGTTTTGGATGAACCGATGGCCTATTTAGATCCGCAAGGGCAAGATGAAGTGGCTGCCCTTCTACAAGGATTGCACTTCTTAGGTAAAACGATCCTTCTTTCAACCCATGATGTTGACTTTGCAGCATCATGGGCAGATACAATTATTTTAATGAAAGAAGGGTCTTTACTCTCAGTAGGTGGACCAGAATTGTTAGTTAATGAGGAATCGATTAGGAACGCAAAATTACATTTGCCGCGAATTGCAAGATTATTTCGCTTACTACCTAATGTAGATAACGACAATCTTCCTAAAAATGAACAAGAAGCGGTTAGGATAGTTTATGAAATGCTAGACTATCAAAGAGAATGAAGGAGTTTTAGAAACAAAACAATCTATCCAGTCGATTCCTCCACCTCATTTTACAAGAGTATTATACTTGCGCTTGTGCTTGGTCAACGACATCTGGGTCATTCGTTAAGTTGGCATTGTTGAACTGCAATGGACTAAAGTTCGCATCGCCTGGTTGAGCATAGCCGACGTTCAACTTCCCATTGGCTTGATGTCCTTTATGAACAACATTACCGAAGTTCATAGAGGCATTACTTGCAGCTTGATTAATCCTAATTCCTAGGATGTTATTCATGTGTGTGAAGAAGGCAATCTCCTCCTAACTTTAACTTTTCCTTTATATCGTATGCTTTTAGGCGGTGAGTGTCACAAATTTTTAGAAATAGCTAGCAATAATGAAACGAAATCCATACCGCTTTTAATGTCAAAAAAAAATGTTGTGAATAGACATATATGGAGAAAGTTATTTATTAGGAGGTTACATTCGTGAAAGCACATTTTTGTGGAAAGGGAGAATCACTGTATTATTTAGCAGAGATGTACCAAGTGGATATTCACATGTTAGCAGCGCATAATCCGCATATCAAATCGCCATCAAGTATACCAGAAGGAACACAAGTAACTATCCCATCGTTAGTAGGACTTCCAGGAGTAATGGGAGATGTTATGAAAAGTGATAACAAAGGAAATGTGTGTGCGTATGTTGCAGATGAGCCTGTAACTTATAAACAACATCATGTTCCACACTGGCCTTCTGAAGACTATGCCGTCAATTTTGGTTCACATACACCACTAGGACTATCGTCCACACCTAATACTGTTCAGACAAGACAAATGGAACAACCTTCTCCTTCCATCCATCAACAACAATCAAAACCTACGACACAACATTCGTTTCATTACCCAGGCGGAAAATACTATCATTGGAACGGCAATTATAGATAGGTAAAAAAGGTAGGGAAGTGAGGGTGAGACAAAAGGTTGAGTTCCGAAGCCACTGAAAAAGTAACCTAACTTTGATGAGACCTCTGAGTTCCTTTTGTCTCAACCTCTTCAAATAACTGGATATCTCTCTCTCCGTACACGCACATCCATGAAAAATAAAACATATGGTATGAAAGGATTGCTGTCGGGAGGGATAAAAAGTGAACAACCATTTTCCTAACAATTGGAAGGGGATGCTTCCAAACTTTTTGGGAGACGATTTCTTTTCTAGTTTTAATCAATTAGCTACCAACAGTAGTACCACTAAGGTTAATATTTATGAATCAGGAAATGAACTTATTGTTGTTTTTTCACTACCAGGATTAAAGGTTGAAGAGGTAGATATTTATGCATATGAAAGGACATTGGAAGTTAGGGGGACAGTCCATATTGATTTTAATGGTTTCAGGTTAGTTCAAGAAGAAATGGTTCAAGGACCAATCAAGCGCTCTATTGAATTACCGTTTCCCGTGAAAGAAGATAAGGTTGATGCTGCTTATCAAAGAGGTATGCTAGTCATTCATTTACATCGTTTAATTCGGCCGAATCAAGTCAAACAAAAAATAAACATAAAAAATTTAGACGAATAATTAAAAGGGATGTGTCTTAAGAGGCGTGGTTCGCTCGGACACATCCCTTACATCCACCTTAGTGTCACCTGATTAGTTGGTGTTACCCCTTATTTTCAGGTTCTTCATTTTCAAAGTCGTTCATTTCCTCCATTTGCATATCCTCAGTATCCATATCATTAAATTGCATCTCACCTTGTTCGTTCATAAGCTGTTGAATGTTTTCTGGGTCAGTCAAGGCGGTCATTCCAATATTGAGCGCCCCAGATAAGTCTTTTACAGTTAACTCTTGTATTTTGTAATTGATATTTTCAATGATAATCGGTTTGATATCCTCGATCTTTTCCTTTAATTTTTCATTTTCTTCTTCAATGGCTTCCACTTTATCCTGTAAATCTTTAAGGAAAGCTGTCAAATCAGAATCTTGAAACAAAGGAGGTCTCTTTTTAGTTTTAGCTTTGTCGTCTTGTTTTGGTTTGTATAGCGCATGTATTGATGGAACATCTGCCATCTGTTCAGTTGATTGTAGCATTTGGTGATACTCCGGTTGACCGTTGAAATCAAAAGAAGGGCCCGAAACTTCATATTGCGGTGAATAAAGAGGATATTGAGGATACCCATAGTAATATTGGTTTGGACTTCCTTTCCAATAGTACTGATTTCCGTAGCAATAGTAATATGGCCAGTAATAATAGCTCGTTGCAGTCACCCCCACATTAGCTCTATTTTATAAAATATGAGAGGAACATTTATTAATGTACATAAAATTAAATATTAGCAAAAAAAGGAGCACGATCCAATTGGTGTAGGATGTGCTCAGTTAGAGTTAAGTAGGAAACGGGGGCATTTCAAGAAAAGGTGGTTCAATAATTTCAATCTCACCGTTTTCTTCAGCGTTTTCAGGTTCATTTTCTTCATAAAAAGGCTTAGGAAACCTTGCCGTTGATGATGTGTTACCTGAAAACACAGTTTTCCCAATGTTTAGGGACCCAATCGTACTAATGGAATTGATCCTTATGTTCTTAATATTAATTTGCATCGGATTCGTCCTTTCTAGAAAAGTCTAGACTTGGGCTTGTGTCTGGTCTTTATAGTCGTTATCGTTGACGACATTGGCATTATTGAATTGAAGAGGACTAAAATTGGCATCTCCAGCTTGATAATAGCCAACATACATTTTCACATTAGCTTGATGCCCTTTATGGACGGAATGACCAAAATTAATTGAGGCATTATTAGAGGCGTTATTAATCCGAATTCCTACAATGTTATTAACATGTGCCAATGTAATTCCTCCTGATTTTTGCCTTTACTCTATTCGTATGTATTTAGGCAAATGATTGACACACGTTACAAGAAATTGAAGAAGCAATCCTATTATTTTTCTTATGAATCCCCACGTAGTGCCTTAAAATATTCTTCTTGAATAAGTGGTAAGTTTCGTTCAATGTTTTTTTCAATAAATTCCCGTAACCGTTGGTTTTGTTGAACCATTTGTTCATTGGCTGCGGTTAGGTAATCAATTTTAAGTTGTAGTGAATTCAATGATTCTAAACCTTCTGTTTGGACAGGAGTAAATTGCTCTTGCTTACATTCATTAAGAATAGAATGAATTTTTCGGAACTCTCTATTTACAAATTCTTTGTCCTCAAAAAAAAGTTTTTCTAACTTCTCAATCCGTTTTTCTAACCGATCCATCTATTTGTCACTCCCTAAAAAGTAATAACGCAAAGTATGCACGATGCCCCTATTCTGATCATATTCTAAAGTGACATAGATAGTATGGAACGACAAAAAAACTTGGCAAGAGTTCTTGCCAAGCACAAATCATCTATTCTTCTGAATTATCCTCTTTTCTTTTTATTTTCGCCTTAAGTGATGGTGAAAAGCGTTTTCCTTTATTTGCAGTTATCCATTCGTACAGATTTTTATCATAAACGATGTTAATATTGGTGTTATTGTCTTCATCTTCTTCATTGTTATCGTTGTTTTCATTAGCTGTTTCTTCATTATTACAAAAGTTAAACACAAATTCATCACCAATAATATATTCACCTGCTTGAAATTTAATATTGGCTTGATGTCCTTTGTGAATGGTTGGCCCGTAATTTATAGAAGCGCCGCTTGAAACTTGATTTATTTTAATAGAACCAATAGAAGTATAGGGCCCATGTCGATACATACCGAAACCCTCCTTTGCGGATTGTACAATATGATATGCATGCACGGACAACCTTGTATAGATTACAGTCTACGTTTTAGTAAAAATAGTTACATATCTGAGTTATAAAAAGTGAAAGTACTCTTTTTGTTTTGATAAAAATTCAGTAGTCATGTTCTGTATCAATTGTGTTCCGACGATTGATTTGGGAATAAACTCAAATGTATCCATTCCCGTTTCGTCTTTCTCAACAATAATTTGTAGATGTGATGTGTCAGCAATGACCCAAGTATTATTGCCCTGGTCTTCATATATAATATCAACACCTAGAAAGACTCCTAACTCTTGGACAAATTCATGAAAGATTAGCCCTTCAGAATTATCGTGTTCTTCATTGATTATACATGTTGCAAAAGGACTTGTTGTATAAAAAGAAGAGGCAAGCTGTACTATTACTTTCTCCATCGTAATCCCTGCTTTCCTAAGAAAATCGAATATGTAGTAGTATTCCATTTGCAAAAGGAAAGATGTATAAAATGAGATTGGCTGCAATCGAGGGATACCCTTTTTTCATTTTAGACTCCTTATTACAAGAAAAGGGCGGGACAAAAGGTTTTCCCTTTTTGTCTCACCCTTTTCTAAATATATGATGATTGAAAATCGATTAGTCTTGGGCTGAATCAAGTTCCTCAACAACATTGTCCTGAATGAGTGTTCCTTTTCGTTTTCCTTTTAACTCAAAATAACTATCAAGTACATCTGTCATAATCTCTCTTGAGACGGCATCAGCCTTAATTCGTACATGGGGAACAACAACGGCCACAGCAATTTCAGGGTCATCATAAGGAGCATAGGCTATGAGTGTTTGATTATTTCCATCAACAGGATATCCACCTTCAATCGGGACACGAACCTGAGCTGTTCCGGTTTTTGCTGCGACTTTTGTAGCATATTTAAAACTGGCATTACCCCAAGTCCCAGGAGAACGAAGAACTGCTTGAAAGCCTTGCTGAACCCTTTGAAGGTCAGCATCGGACATAGTGACTCGGTTTAAAACCGTTGGAGACATTTGATGGACGACAGGGCCCATCTCATCTTTTTGAAGACCGGGCTCTAGTATTTCTTTTACGAGACGAGGTTGCATCCGGTATCCGTCATTGGCAATTGTCGCTGTATATTGAACAAGCTGAAGTGTCGTATAGGTATCGAACTGACCGATCGAAAAGTCAAGCAAGTTCCCTCCTTGACCAATGCCGCCGCTCATTCCATTTGATACATTTGGTAAATCAATACCTGTTTCTGCCCCAAGTCCAAATTGGCTATAATAACTTCGCATTTGTTCAAAGGTACCAGGAATGTCACGCCAACAACAATTCGTTCCGTAATTGTACCCAGCCATTCTCATCGCAATATAAAACATATAAACGTTTGATGATTGTTGTAGTGCTGACACATCATTTATCCATCCTAAACGCCGACCAGCTGAATCTTTTGGAGCTAGCCCAGGTAATGTAATCGGTGTATCATGAAGTGAATCTCCACGATTAATTACTCCAGAATCATATCCCATAAGAACGGTAGCGCCCTTAACAGCTGACCCCATGGCAAATGAATTGAAAATAACACCTGTACTATCTGGATAGCCACTTAACGCTAATATTTCTCCGGTTTTTGGACACATGATGGCGACATACGCAGAGCGGTCACGAATATAGCTTCCACTATATTGATTTACTCGTTTCTCAACTATTTGGTCAATCTTTTGTTGAAGCTCCATATCTATTGTTAAGACTAAATCGTTTCCACGTAAACCAAGCTTTTCTTTTTCACCGATGACATCGCCTCGATTGGTCACACTTTCAATAACGGCTTTTTGTCCTCGCAAGACCTCTTCGTATTGTTGTTCTAAATAGCTGATACCGACTAGATCTGACCGTTCATATCCACGTGATAAGAAATAATCTATCTTTTCTTTAGGAATGTGATTGGTATTTCCTAAATAGCTTCGGAATGTGTCCCCAAAACGATAGACCCGAGTCGAGTCTCGTAAAATGTCGACGCCAGGCAATTCAGAAAGATGTTCACCGACAATGTGGGCTTCCTCATCACTAACCGCTTGTTTGATTCGTTGCGGGGAGAGAGCGTAACCTAAATCCATTTCTCGTTTTATGGCTAAAACCCTAGTTTCTTTGGCAGTGATCTCCTCAAAGTCTTCTTCTGTAATGCGCTCTAGTGTCAATTCATACACATCTTTTGGGTCATTATTTAATTCTTTTTGTTCCTCAGGCGACAATTTTGCTTTTGCGTCCTCAGGTCTTGTTAGTATCCAGTAATCTTTTCTATCTCGTTCATTGATTCGGTTAATTGCCTCTTCTTCCACTTCGATTAGTTGTTCTAATTTTTTGGCTACTTCAAGCTTTTCAGCATGAGATGTAGATTTTCCAGGAGTATAGATGATTGATAATTGTAACTGGTTATCTACGACAAGGTTCCCATATCTGTCATAAATCAATCCTCGTGGCGCATCGATTCGGGCTGTTGTGTTATTCGTGTTTTCTAATTGTCTAACAAATTCTTCGCCTTGAACAATTTGTACGATCCCTAAACGTAAAACAAGAGCTGAGAATAGGACAAATACAACAAGAAATAATAGATTTAGCCGATAAGGTATATGATTTTTATTTTTACGTATTTGCGGTTTTGCCATTTCTTTTTTCCTTTCTTGAAAAATAACAGTTAGTTATTGAGAAAAAGTGACTTGATACAAATGCTACTAATCTATTATTTACTATAAGTGAATTGGCATAATAATACAATCATTGGTTTAATTATCCTTCACATAAAAATTCTTCCTAAAAAGGTTTTAAGCTAGTTATGAAGAATATAAAGTGGATATTTATATCTAATTGAGGAAGGTAGGTGTTATGTTGAGGAAATATATAAGTATTGCCTTATTAACTTTTCTTTTAAGTTTATTCCTTTTTTTCGTAGCTTCTTTAACGATATCAGGAGATGATTATTTGTTTGGTTTGGCTATAACTCTAGGCGTGTTGTTGTCTTTTGTTATTGCGCAACTTTTTTATATTATTGATTTGATTAAAGGTAGGGGAAAAGGTTGAAGAACAGAGGTAAAAAGAAATTGATTTACATTATGATTGCATTCGTTTTAATCGTTTCGTTTTGTTATAGTCAAAACAACTCAATTGAAATTAGTGAATATGACATAAGCTCAGTGAAACTTCCCCCGAATTTTAATCAGTATAAGATTGTTCAAATATCAGACCTACATAGTAAGTCATTTGGGAAAAACCAAGGCAGCTTAGTAAAAAAAGTGAAGAAGGTCGAGCCGGATATCATTGTCTTTACAGGAGATTTAATTGATGCCAAAAGATATGATGAGATTCCTAGTCTACTTTTGATGGAAGAGTTGGTTCAAGTTGCGCCAGTTTACTTTGTGACTGGAAATCACGAATGGTGGTCTGGGCAATTCGATACATTAGAAGATAAACTAAAAGACATCGGTGTGCAGGTATTGAGAAATGAAGTGCAAGATATCTTTGTCGGAACGGATAACATACAAATCATAGGAGTGGATGACCCAGCTAATGTTGGAGAGTCTGCTTTTGAAAGAGTGAAACTGGAAGAAAACATCGTAGACGCAATGCAAGAAATCGAAGAAGATAGCTTTCAAATCCTTTTATCACATAGACCTGAACTATTTTCTCTTTATAGCGACAATGGTTTCGATATTGTGTTTTCAGGTCATGCACACGGTGGACAATTTAGGATTCCATTTGTAGGCGGTCTAGTGGCTCCAAACCAAGGGTTATTTCCGAAGTATACTTCAGGAGAATATAAAATGGATGATACAACAATGATTGTAAATCGAGGTCTTGGCAATAGTATAATTCCAATAAGGGTTTTTAATCGTCCAGAACTTGTTGTAGTTTCCTTGACTTCTGAAAAATAATGGTCATGGTGACGGTAAAACATTAGGACGTTTTAAAAAATGTTTTAAGCAAATACAAAAGTGCTTCAATAAGCGTTTTTCTTATTGAAGCACGCGCATCGCATTTATTCAAATACCGTTCTGCGGTTTTTTTTAAGCAAATCTGTAATAAAGTAAAACAACAGTTGCTAAGACAAAGATGTAATTTAGAAAGACGAAAATCACTTGGTCTAAAACGGTTTTATGAATTTTAATCGGTGGTTTATAAAAGGACACTCCTTCAATGATAAACAACACGAGTATAAAGTGAATCATGCTGTGTCCAACGATTTCTACATAACCAAACAAAGTTGTCGTCATGATAAAGATTCCGGTAAGAACGAAGGCTAACAAGCGATTTAATATCCCTACAATTAGTAAATATCCAACAACAAATTCAATAAATGCACTGATGACAATAAACGTTTCAGGCGAAAAAAAGAAAGTCGGAACATTGTGTGACGCGATAATATCGGCTGACATAGAAGGATACACCCATTTTTCAGCCGCCACCCAGCATAAAGACAAACCAGTTGCTAAATATAAAAACGGGAAACTCCAGTTTTCATATTTTGTTTTAGCCATTAATAAAACAAAGGCTATTGCAATATAAAAACCGTAATCTAACATATGGAAAATACCCAATGCCAATACAAAATAAATGTATAAACTAAACATCAACACCCCTGCAGCTTTTGTAGCAAGGTGATAAGGGATAAGAAGTAATACAATCATAATCCACGTTAATATTGTAATAAAGAATGTATTATGCTCGATTTCAGGCGCAAACAATGATCCGGAAAAAACTTGTAATAACAAGGAGATCGCGGTTCCATAGCGGAGGATGGTCATTGTATATTTACGAAATCCGTCAAGTTTATGGTCAATTTTACGTAACGGTTCATATTGCATAACCTTAGGAAGGACCTGTGGTAAAATAGCTAGTACTAACGCAGTAATAATCGTCAAAGCCATAAACAATGGTGTTATAATTTGGTCAATGGATTCTTTGACGGGCATCACATCGGTAAACCATTTTACATGAGCAAGCGCAATAAATGGAGTGAAAATGATTCCGACGAAAAGTAAAAAAGATAGTATAAATTTTTTCATGTGTACACCTCTACATCTCAGATTAAGAGCAATTGTATCATAACTCTTTTTATTATGTGAAAAACGTAACAAACTGTTCACAAGATTAAAACCGGTTTGTGACTTATTTTTTACAAAACTACTCGATTTTGATACAGTTTTTTTATAAAATATGGCTTTGAGGTAAAGGTTGGTGAGGAGATGTCTGACGAACATAATGATAAAGAGTGGCTAGATGAGGAAATAGATGAAAATTATGTTCCGACTCCCGAGGATTTTTTGTTCGATGAGGAAGAAAATGAGACGGAAAAGAAAGAAAAAAAGCGTAGTACTTTTTTTAAAAGGTTTATTGCTTTTGGGATAGTCTTTATCCTTGTGATGAACGGAGTTGTCTTACTCTTTCAACAATTTGGAACAGATGCGTTTGCTTTTGTCAAAACATCTTATGAGCTTTCACAAAATGAAGATGTTCAACAATACAAAGAATCAGTCGTTGTTATACAGGGAGAGCGTTCAAGAGGAACAGGATTTTCAATTTCACCAAATGGGTACATCGTAACGAACCACCATGTCATTGATGGAATGTTATCTATCGGAGTGACTTTTGAAAACGGAGATCGATATGTGGCTGAATTGATTGAAAGTTATCCGGAAGTCGATTTAGCTTTTTTAAAGATAGATGCAAAAGATTTGCCATATTTGGCGCTACGTGAAAAGGCTGGGGCGCCGGATGAACACATTTATGTGATAGGGAATCCTTTATCATTTACATGGATTGTTAATGAAGGAAGAGTATTACCTGAAAATCGAAATGCCATGACGATCTCTGCTCCCATTTATCGTGGGAATAGCGGGAGTCCAGTAATTGCTAGTCGAGATGGTGAAGTAATCGGCGTTGTCTTTGCACGGTCAGTTCCTTCAATAAGGAGCGGAAGAGATTCGGTAGGCTTAGCCGTTCCAGTGGAAGACGTATGGGAACGACTACCGGAAGAGTATTTTCTCGATTTTAATTAAAACATGTTTTATTCATTACTTATCAGGTTATGGAAGTATAAGGGGGAAAACTACCAATCTTATAAGGAGTGATTCGAATATGTTATTTTATTCTGCATCACTAGCCCAATACTCTATTGAGGCTAAGGATGGGTCTATCGGAAAAGTAGAAGATGTTTATTTTGACGAAGAGAATTGGACGATACGCTATTTAGTCGTAAACACGAATCCGTGGCTCCCAGGACGAAAGGTGCTCATTACCCCCATTTCAATTGAAAAAGTTGATACATTGCTTCGACAAGTGTATGTGGACTTAACGAAAGAACAGGTAAAGGAAAGTCCAGATGCAGACACAGAAAAACCTGTATCCAAAAAATTCGAGAGAAAACTCTTAGATTACTATGGGTATCCGTATTATTGGCATGGTCAAGGAGTGTGGGGTGGACAACCTAGTCCTAGATTGTTAATGAATGTCCCTCAATACGCTGGGATGAGGGACGGGCATAATGAAGATGATGATAGTAGTGATGATAGGATTCTTCACAGCGGAAAAGAACTCACAGGCTCCTTCAATGGATATTCGATCAGGACAAAAGGAGAAAGTTTTGGACAAGTTGTCGACTTTATTATAGAAGATGAGACGTGGAAAGTTCGTTATTTTTTAGTAGAAATGAAGAAATGGATGCCTTCAAAGGAAGTAATCCTGTCTCCTAACTGGATCGAATCAATCGTCTGGGAGAATAAAGAAATTCAAATGGGGATTACAAAAGAACAAGTTGAACAAGCTCCTGAATTTATTAAAAACAAAACAGAGTTAGATAAAGAGTATGAAAGATCGTTATTTGGTTATTACAACAGGCAATACGATTGGGACTAAAGGATAAGAAAGCTAGAAAATTGAAAAAAAGCGTTGACATGTCTTTCAATGTTCATTACCCTTAAGTAGAAAATAAATAGTTTTGGGAAAAGGTGAAGATTGATGACAATCTTCTAATAGGGAAGTCGGTGAAAGTCCGACGCGGTCCCGCCACTGTATTTGGTTGCTTTTTAGCATAGCCACTGATTCTAAGATGAATTGGGAAGGAGCTAAAAAGTGTGAACCAAGAGCCAGGAGACCTGCCTTTTCTAACAATACTGCTTGACCTACGGAGGATAGGGAGGTGTTAGAGAGCGACGTCTCGATCGAAAGAACATGAAATCTATGTCTTTTTATACGCAAATGTCCAAGCATCTCTAACCCTATCTTTGGGTGGAGATGCTTTTTTTATTTTGTTAGGAGGAAAAAAGGAATGGAAATAGGCTTACTAAGTGTACTAGGGTTAGGGTTATTAATTGGATTACGTCACTCGTTAGATGCGGATCATGTGGTAGCAGTTTCGACAATAGCGACACGTACGAACAATGTGGTTAAAGCAGGATTGACTGGTATGTTTTGGGGGCTTGGGCACACCTTGACGATTCTGGTTATGGGTGTGATTGTTCTTTTCCTAGATTTAAAGATACCTGAACAGCTCGACTTGTATTTTGAATATTTGGTAGCGGCAGCAATCGTTTATTTAGGTGTTAAAACGATAGTTGACGCTAAGAAACTAGGAGGTAAAGAATCTCTTGAGCATTTGCATCGCTTTCATATTCGTTCGTTTGTCGTTGGAATGATTCATGGGTTAGCAGGAAGTGCCGCTTTACTTTTGGTAATGGTGAGTCGAATTCAAGATACAACACAAGGATTTATTTTTCTACTTATATTTGGATTAGGTTCAGTAGTTGGAATGTTTGTTGTTGCGATGGTGCTTAGCATACCGATGAAATTATGTAAGTCAAATATTGTTCAACGAAGAGTACTTTATGGAGTTGGCGGATTTAGCATCTTGTTTGCAGTAGTATTAGTAGCATTTTTATAAAGAACTGGAGGGCGAATGGATGAAACAAAAGAAAGGAAAGCTGCTCGTTATAGGTTTTGGCCCAGGAAGTGAAAATCATATGACCTTTCGAGCCAAGGAAGCAATTCTTGAGAGCGATGCGATTATTGGTTACAACACATACATTGATATCATTCGACCGCTTATCACCACACAAGATATTGTCAGAACGGGAATGACAGAAGAGGTTAGCCGAGCACAGGAAGCAGTTAGACAAGCAGAGTCAGGTAAAGCGGTTGCTGTAATTTCAAGTGGCGATGCTGGTGTGTATGGTATGGCGGGCTTAATTTATGAAGTATTAATTGAAAAAGGTTGGGACCCGGATACAGGTGTTGAGGTGGAAATCATTCCTGGAGTGTCAGCAATTAACTCTTGCGCTTCATTACTAGGGGCTCCGATTATGCATGATGCGTGTACGATTAGCTTAAGTGACCATCTTACCCCATGGGAGTTAATCAAACAAAGAGTAGAGGCAGCAGCTCAAGCTGATTTTGTCATTGCTCTATATAACCCAAGAAGCGGAAGAAGAACAAAGCAAATTATTGAGACACAACGGATTTTACTGCAATACCGTTCTCCTGATACACCTGTTGGTCTTGTCAAAAGTGCGTTTAGAGAGCGCCAAGAAGTAACGGTAACCACATTGGCTAACATGCTAGATTATGAGATTGGAATGCTTATGACAGTTATTATCGGAAATAATTCAACATTTTTGTATAATGGCTTACTGATTACCCCGCGAGGCTATCAACGAAAATATACGTTACATGAAGCTGAGCAAAAGCTTAAGCCTCACGAACGTTTAAAAGAAGAAGCAGAGCCATGGGCACTTCATCAAGGTCAAAAAGAAGAACATAAAACAACTGCGAAAAGCTTGGCAGAAGAAGCACTGCAGCACCTTTCTGGCAAAGAAGTAGCTGCCACTGCTGTTGTAGAGGAACCATCAATAAGTTTTAAGCAAACGTCTGTTTTTGAATTTGCGGTATCGCCTGGTATTGTCTCTAAAAAATTGTCCCCAAAGCAAATGATAACTTTAGTTGAAACGGTTGGAGAAGAAGCCACAATTGAATATACAACGGACCATCAGCTGCGTGTTTCAGTCGAAACTGACAATCCTGAAAACATCACCTCACAGCTTCAATCAGAAGGATTGTTGCTTCTGCCAGTTGGTGATGTCGTCACAATAAAAGCGTGTGATTTTTGTGATGGCGAAAAAGCGGAAGCAATTGGTCAAGCTGAAGAGCTTCAGCAATTAATAGGTGGAGATACGGTTCCAAAGCAACTGACGATTGGATTTAATGGCTGTGGTATGGCATGTTATGGGGCACCTATGAATGATATTGGGATTATTTATCGTAAAAAAGGCTTCGATCTTTTTATAGGTGCCAAAACAACAGGACGAAATGCACATGTAGGGCAATTAGTAGAAGAAGGTATCCAACCTGAAGACATTGTTCAAAAGGTCGTAGCTGTTGTTGAGGACTATAAACAACGAGGGCTACCGAATGAAAGATTTCATAAATTCTTTAAAAGAGTTCGTACAGTAACAGGATTTACGTATCGCGACGTACCTGAACAAGTGGTCGTGGATGCGGTCTGTGGTGATTAGTTTAAATAAATGGGGGAAAAGAAATGGATGCGATAGTTTTTATTGGTCATGGTAGCAAGAAGGCAGAAGGAAATTCTCAAGTTCTTGAATTTGTCGATTCTATGAAGTGTGACATTCCGGTTCCGATTGTGGAAACCTGTTTTTTAGAATTTGCAAAACCTACAATAGCGCAAGCAATTAAAGAGGTTGTTGAAGTAGGGGCAACACGAGTAGCTCTCGTACCGATGATGTTTTTTTCGGCAGGTCATGCCAAGATTCATATTCCACAAGAAATTGATGAAGCAAAAGCAGCTTATCCTCATGTTCAATTTTCATATGGCCGTCCAATCGGTGTGCATGATAAGTTGTTTGATATTTTACAAGGACGATTACAAGAGGTAGGCTTTCATCCAACAGAAAAGCATGACGATACAGCCGTGTTGTTGGTAGGAAGGGGGAGTAGCGATAGTGATGCTAATAGTGAGCTTTACAAGATTGCTAGAATTCTAGCAGAAAGACTTCATATGACGTCAATAGAGTTATCTTTTATAGGGGTGACGACACCAACAGTGGAGGAAGGTATTGACCGCTGTTTGAAGCTTGGAGCGAAAAAAGTTTATGTTGTGCCATATTTCTTCTTCACCGGTGTCTTAATGGAGCGCATGGAAGAAAAGTTGCTTGAATTTAGAACCCAGTGGCCTAATTATCAATTTACGATGACAACCTTTTTTGGCTTTCATCCTGAATTAAAGGCAATTTTTATCGACCGTGCAATTGAGGCTCTTGGTGGTGAAGCAAAGCTAAATTGCGATGTTTGTCAATACCGACTTCATGCGCTTGAACATATGGATGTTCATCACCATCACCACGATCACGACCATAATCATCATCACCATGAACATGAAGAAGTTCATGCACATAAATAAGTTAAAAAGGATAGATGACAATGATATTAGTGCTAGCTGGTACAAGTGATGCCCGGGAACTTGCCCTTGAGATCCGGGAACATGGCTATGACGTTATCACTTCAGTCGTTACTGAAAACGCAGGATTAGCGATGAAGGAAAATGGTCTTCGATTTTTAATAGGGCGCCTTACAGCCGAACAAATGGTGCAGGTTATTACTGAGAATGATATTTCACTTCTTATAGATGCGACACATCCATTTGCTGAGGAAGCTTCAAAAAATGCGATGTTGGCTTCAAGTCAGCTTGAAATCCCGTATATCCGCTATGAACGCTTATCCTATACAGACACAACCAAGCTCATTACAGAAGTGTCTACATACGAGGAAGCAGCAGCTCTTGCGGCAGAACGCCGGGGAGTTGTAATGCTGACGACTGGAAGTAAGACAGTACATATTTTTGCTAAGGCGCTGCTTCCCCTTGAAGATGTGAGAATGCTAGCACGCATGCTTCCAAGAAAAGATAACATGGAAAAATGTGAGCAACTCGGGATTGAGCAAAAAAATATAATTGCGATTCAAGGTCCATTTTCTAAAGAGTTAAACAAAGCTTTATATGAACAATACAAGGTCACAACCGTGATAACAAAAGAGAGCGGAAAGGTAGGATCGGTTGACGAAAAAGTTGAAGCAGCGAAAGAACTAGGTATACCCGTAATTATGATTGCAAGACCGAATATTAATTATGGGGCTGTGTTTCATACATTTACTGATGTCATACACATGATAAAAAATTTGGAGGTGTAACATGGATTTTCAAACAGAATTTAAGCCATTAACGGTCCAACCACAAGAAATTGAAGGAAAAAGCTTTGACATGATCACCAAAGAAATTGGGGAACACCCTTTTACAGACGAACAATATCCTGTTGTGCAGCGTATCATCCATGCATCGGCTGACTTTGAACTTGGCCGAAGTGTTGTCTTTCACCCTGATGCCATCAAAGCTGGAATTGCGGCGATTAGAGCTGGAAAACCAGTCGTAGCAGATGTACAAATGATTCAAGCGGGGATAAGTAAACCAAGACTTGAGAAGTTTGGTGGACATGTTCGAGTGTATATTTCTGATCCAGATGTCATAGAGGAAGCGAAACGCCTTAACACGACAAGAGCGATTATTTCGATGCGTAAAGCAATTAAGGAAGCAGAAGGAGGCATTTTTGCGATTGGCAATGCCCCAACAGCCTTACTTGAACTCATTCGCTTAGTAAAAACAGGAGAAGCAAAGCCAGGCTTAATTGTTGGAATGCCTGTTGGATTTGTGTCCGCAGCTGAATCAAAAGATGAGCTCGCAAAATTAGATGTGCCATTTATCACAAACTTTGGGCGAAAAGGTGGTAGCCCAGTGACAGTGGCTGCAGTCAATGCTATATCGATTATGGCAGAAAAACAAGAGTAATGATGAAGAAGCAGACAAAGGATCCGAAAGAAATGAGACATGGGTATACAACAGGTTCCAATGCGACAGCAGCGACAAAAGCAGCACTTATGTCACTGTTGTTGCAAACAAGAGTGATGTCTGTTGAAATAACTTTACCGATTGGTGAAAAGGTAACATTTCAGATGGAACACGTTTTTATAGAAGAAAATTATGCCATGGCGGAAGTGATAAAAGATGCCGGAGACGACCCAGATGCGACGCATAAAGCGAAAATCGTCTCTACGGTTTCCTTCAGTGATTTACATGGAATCACACTTGATGGGGGTAAGGGGGTAGGACGAGTTACAAAACCTGGCTTACCCGTACCAGTTGGACAAGCAGCGATTAACCCAGTGCCAAGACGAATGATTACAGAGACCGCTCAAGAAGTGATTGATGAATTTGGCATTGAAAAAGGAGTTCATATTGTAATCTCGGTGCCTGATGGAGAGGAAATTGCCAAAAAAACGCTTAATGGGCGACTGGGGATTATTGGTGGCATTTCAATATTGGGGACAAGAGGGACAGTGGTTCCGTTTTCAACTGCAGCTTATAAAGCAAGTGTCGCACAAGCGGTCAATGTAGCCGTAAAAAACAACTGCAAGCACTTGTTTTTAACAACTGGTGGCCGCAGTGAAAAATATGCCATCAGCTTATATCCTAATCATCCAGAAGAAGCCTTCATTGAGATGGGGGATTTTGTTGGTTTTGCATTAAAGTCTTGTAAATCAAAAAAGGTAACTAAAGTCACTCTCGTTGGAATGATGGGGAAGTTTTCAAAGGTCGCACAAGGTGTGATGAACGTTCACTCCAAAAGTGCTCCTGTTAGTTTTGAATTTCTTGCCTCAGTTGCAACTCAAGCTGGTGTGTCTGAGGATTTAGTTGATGAGATAAAAGGAGCGAATACAGCGTCCCAAGTTGGTACATTAATGATCGAGCAGGGCTACAATTCCTTTTTTTCAAAGCTTTGTACGTATGCTTCAGAAGCGGGCTTAAAGGAAGTAAACGGTGGTATGGAAATCGAGACGATTATTATGTCAATGCAAGGGGATGTGCTAGGAAGGGAGACGGTCACATGGGAATCAAAGTTATCGGAGTAACAGAAAGTGGAATTAATCATCTTCCCGCTCTTTACCTAGAATGGATTGATGAATGTGAAAGATTGATAGGTGGTGAAAGGTTGCTAGAGCAATTCCCTTTGTATAAAGGAGAGAAAATTGCTATAAAAAGTGGCCTTAAGGTACTTGTTGAAACATTACAGAATGAGCCTAAAGAAACGGTGATTCTTGCATCAGGGGACCCGCTGTTTTTTGGCATTGGTGGCTATCTCGCCAGTAAGTTAGCTGTTGATATTTATCCTAGTGTGAGTTCCATTCAACAAGCTTTTGCAAAAATGAAAGAAAGCTGGCAGGATTGCGAGTTTATTAGTGTACATGGAAGAAGTATGAAAGGACTCGTACAAAAGGTGGATGGGAGAAAAAAAGTTTGTTTACTAACAGACAATGACAATACACCTGCAGCGATAGCTTCGTATCTTCTAACCTATGATATGAATGAATATGAGGCCTTTGTAGCTGAAGAATTAGGAAGTCCCGCTGAAAAAACAAGCTGGATGACGCTTGAGGACATGGCTCTTTATGAAGCGAATCCATTAAATGTTGTCATCTTATTCGCAAAAACTCCACGAAAAAGGACCAGTATAGGAATTCCAGATGAAGAATTCATTCAAAGAAAACCGGATAAAGGACTAATTACTAAAAAGGAAGTTCGTGTGTTGAGTTTATCGGAACTACAGCTCGATACAACAAGCATAGTTTGGGATATTGGCACGTGTACGGGCTCTGTAGCGATAGAAGCCGCAAAAATCGCGAGGGATGGAGCTGTCTTTGCGATAGAAAAAAATGAAGCAGACGTTGGAAATTGTCTTCAAAACCAAAAACGATTTCGAACCGATTTTACCGTCGTACATGCAAAGGCTCCCGCAGGACTTGAGCAATTTCAAGACCCTGATGCCGTTTTTTTAGGTGGTACAGGAGGAGAAATGAAAGAGGTTTTAACGATTTGTGCAAATCGGTTACGAGAGAACGGTAGAATTGTTTTAAATGCTGTCACGATAGAAACTCTTTATGAAGCCGTTGATACGTTGAAATCATTGGGGCTTCATGTCACGATTTTGCTCGCCCAAATCTCAAGAAGTAAACCGATTTTACATATGACGAGATTTGAAGGGCTAAATCCAGTGTATATCATAACGGCAAGAAAAGGAGTGCACTGAAAAAGTTCGGTTTTTGAGGGCACTGAAAAAGTTCGGTTTTTAACTTTTACAGTGCCCAATCAAAGTCACTGAAAAAGTTGCTTTGTACTTTTTCAGTGGCTTCCAAGAAAAGAGGGAAAAGGACAATGACTTTAGGAACAGTTTACGGTGTTGGAGTAGGACCAGGTGACCCAGAACTGATTACGGTAAAAGCATATCGGATGATGAAAGAAGCTGATGTGATTGCTTATCCGAAAAAACGGAAAGGTGCCAAAAGCTATGCCTACCAGATCGTAGAAGAATATATAAATCCAACAGAAAAAGAAATGCTTGGCCTTGTTTTTCCGATGACAAAAGACGAGGAAGTATTACAGCGCGAGTGGAATCAAATTGTAGCTTCTGTTTGGGAGCGTGTTGAAGCTGGAAAAAACGTTGCCTTTGTAACTGAAGGCGACCCGATGCTTTATAGTACATTTATTCACTTGTACCGCTTAATGAAACAACTTCACCCTGAAGTCAATATCGTGTCAATACCAGGTATATCATCGGTGAACGGAGTGGCTTCGAGATTAGGAATTCCACTAGCTGATGGAGATGACTGGACGGCAGTTATACCTGCAACCGATGATAAGGAACAGATGAGAAAAGCACTACTAGACCATGAGGGAATTGTATTTATTAAAGTTGCCAAGGTGCTCCCATTAATGATTGATTTGCTTGAAGAACTAGACTTACTAGATAAAGCCACTGTTGTGACGAAAGTAACGTCAGAGAGTGAATTCATTTGGCGGGATGTCCGGGAATTACGACACGCTGAACTAGAATACTTAACACTGATGCTCGTGAGAAAGTAGGGGAAACATGAAATTAGATGCTAAAGTGTATATTGTTGGGGCTGGCCCAGGTGACCCAGATTTAATTACGGTCAAAGGAGATACCATTCTCCGGCAAGCCGATGTCATTTTATATACGGATTCGTTAGTGAATCCTGAATTAATGGAAAGAGCAAAAACCGAAGCGCTTGTATTAAAAAGTGCAGGGATGAATTTAGAACAGCTTGTAGAAACAATGGAAATGCACATACGAGAAGGAAAAAGTGTCGCTCGGGTTCATACAGGTGACCCTGCTGTATATGGCGCGATTTATGAACAAATGAAAATCTTAAAAGCTCGCGGAATTGAGTATGAAATCATCCCAGGAGTAAGCTCTGTTTTTGCAGCTGCAGCAGCGGCACAAGTAGAATTGACGATTCCTGAACTTACCCAAACCGTCATTTTAACAAGAGCAGAAGGAAGAACACCAATGCCAGAGCGAGAGCAGTTAAAAGATTTGGCCTCCCACCATTGTTCTGTCGCCTTATTTTTAAGTGCTACTCTTATAAAAAAAGTCGTTCGCGAATTTTATGAGGCGGGTTGGTCACCAGAGGATGCTGTCGTTGTTGTCTATAAAGCTTCATGGCCTGACCAGAAAATTGTACGAACGACGTTAGGTGAGCTTGATGATGCGATGAGACAAGAAGGAATCCGTAAGCAAGCGATGGTCATCATTAGTAAAGCCGCAGACCTACGACTACTTGAAGAAGGAGATTTTACTTCTAAGTTATATGACAAATCTTTTACGCACGGCTATCGCAAAGGAGAGACAGTGTAATGGAAAACGTTGCATTAGTCGCTATTACCAAACACGGAGTAGAGTTGATTCGAAATCTTCAACAAGATATGCCTAAAGCTTCTTTACATTACATGAGCAAGTTTGAAGTAGGGGATGAGGCAGACAGAAATATTCAAACCTTTGAGGGGTCGGTTCGCTTATTGTTACCAGAACTGTTTCAACAATATGATGGTATTGTGATGGTCATATCTTTAGGAGCAGTTGTACGAATGATTGCACCGATTCTCAAAGATAAAAAAACAGACCCTGCAGTTGTGGTCATTGATGATAAAGGGCAATTTGTGATTAGCGTGTTGTCCGGTCATATCGGCGGAGCAAACGAGCTCACAAAACAGCTAGCTTTTTACCTTGATGCCATTCCTGTTATCACAACCGCTTCTGATGTCCAAAAAACAATTCCAGTTGATATTTTTGGTCGAGAATTAGGATGGACTGTTGAGGATTATACATATGTTACTCCTGTTAGTGCAGCGGTAGTGAACGAAGAACCAGTTGCTATAATACAAGAGTCAGGCGAGAGCAACTGGTGGAAACATAAAAAACCACTTCCTCGTCATATGAACGTTTTTTCTAGTTTACAAGAAGGATTGCAAGAGCCTTTTTCTGCAGCGTTAGTCATCACGCATCGTGACCTATCAGTAGATGAAAAAAAACAACTCGAAGGAAAGGCTGTCCTTTATCGACCAAAATCGATTATGATAGGAATGGGTTGTAATCGCGGAACGAGTGCTGAGGAAATTGAAGAGGTAATTACTAGCACATTACAAGAGCTGCAATTTTCAATATCATCTGTTAGTGGGATCGCAACCATTGACCTTAAAAAAGATGAAAGTGGTTTGCTAGAAGTCGTTAACAAATATAATTGGGAGTTTATTTGTTATTCAGCTGACGAGTTAAATCATGTGCCCATCAAAAATCCGTCAAATACGGTTTTTAAATATACAGGTGCATATGGAGTTAGTGAGCCTGCTGCGATGTTAGCAGCGGGGACAGATACACTTGTGCTAGAAAAGAGGAAAAGTGGGAATGTAACAATTTCCATTGCAATCAAAAAGGGGTAGGAGGCTGCTTGGATGCAACGAAGAATAGTGATTGCTGGTACAAATAGTGGAGTTGGTAAGACGACGATTACGCTTGGCTTACTGGCAGCGTTTCGGAGTAAAGGATTATCAGTACAAGGGTTCAAGTGTGGTCCAGATTATATTGACCCAAGCTATCATACAGCGGTAACAGGGCGACATTCACGAAATCTCGATAGCTGGATGCTTACACATGATATAGTAAAAGACATATTTGTTGAAGCGTCAACAGGGGCAGACTTATCCATTATAGAAGGAGTCATGGGCTTTTATGACGGAAAGAGTCCTGAATCGAATGTAGGAAGTACGGCAGAAATAAGCCAATTACTCGGGGCACCCGTCATCTTAGTGGTTAACATCGGTAGTATGGCTCGCAGTGCGGCGGCTATCGTGAAAGGGTTTCAACTGCTTGATGAAAACATAGACATTGCGGGTATAATTGTGAACCAGGCTGGAAGCGAAGGTCATTATCAGCTTTGTAAAACGGCGATTGAAAAAGAGTGTGATGTACCGGTTCTAGGTTATTTGCTTAGAGGTGACACTCCGACCATTCCTGAACGACACCTTGGATTAATTCCGGCGATTGAAAGAGGAGAGCTTGATAACTTTTTTACCTCTTTAGGAGAGGTGATGAAGGAAAGGATTGATCTTGATCATATTTATGAACTTTCAGGTCAGACGCTGGAAGTTTCTTCAAGTCATTCTTTATTTTCTAGCCCAAAAGAAAAAAGCGTTCGTCTTGCCGTTGCTCATGATTCTGCCTTTAATTTTTATTATATCGAGAATTTGCAATTGTTAGAGACAGCCGGAGCCGAGCTTGTTTATTTTAGTCCATTGGCTGGTGATAGCTTACCAGAGGATATCGAGGGTCTTTACATTGGAGGAGGCTTTCCCGAAGAATTTGCGAAGGAACTTTCAGAACACCAACTGTTAAAAGAAGAGATTAAAGAAGCAATTCTAAACGAACTGCCGGTTTTTGCAGAATGTGGTGGGTATATGTATTTAACTGAAACCTTAACGACCACAGCGGGTCAAACGTATCCGATGGTTGGAGCAATTAAAGGAGAGGTCACGATGCAAAAGAGCTTAGCCGCTCTTGGGTATCGCGAAGTCACTTCTTTGCATGAGAGCATTATTTTAGCTAAGGGAGAAAAAGCAAGAGGTCATGAATTTCATTACTCTACATACATAGGAAAAGCAGAAACAGAACAAGCTTACCATCTAAAAGCACTTCGAAAAGAAGGAAAAGAAGGCTTCTTTTTACCGAATGTTGTTGCCGGATATACACACCTTCATTTTGCTTCTAATCCAACTATCGCAACTCGATTTATAGCTGCGTGTCAAAGCTATCAATCGAAGAAAGGATTACATAATGAAACAACTACAACAAACAATTAAGTCGATTCAACCGTTACAACAAGACGTCATGAAAAAGGTTCAAGGACATGTTACCCAATTAGCAAAACCTATTGGAGCACTTGGTAGAATCGAAGAGCTAGCCATACAAATCGCAGGAATTACAGGAAGAGAAAGACCAACCGTTCATAAGCCAGCAGTCATCGTTGCTGCTGCGGACCATGGAATTGTAACTGAAGGTGTATCTGCGTATCCTCAAGATGTGACGAAACTGATGCTGCAAACATTCGTGCAAGGAAAAGCAGCGATTAACGTGTTCTCAAATCAAATAGGTGCAGAGGTTTATGTCGTTGATGTTGGTGTAAAAGGAGATGCTTCCTTTGAAGGAGTTCTTCAACGGAAAGTAAAAAACGGTACAGCTAACTTTTTACATGAAGATGCAATGACTCGATCTGAAGCGGTGAAAGCGATTGAAATTGGAATTGCATTAGCTGATGAGAGTATTAACAAAGGACATGAACTTCTGATTACTGGTGAAATGGGCATTGGAAATACAACGGCAAGTAGTGCAATTACAGCAGCCATTACTAGTACAAACGTTGAAGACGTGGTTGGTAGAGGAACCGGACTAAATGATGAGCAGTATGCCGAGAAAATAAAAATCATTGAAAACGCCATTGTTGCAAGAAATCCTAATCGTAATGATGGTCTTGATGTTCTTTCGAAGGTAGGTGGGCTTGAAATTGCTTTGTTAACAGGGGTGATATTACAAGGAGCTAGTCGTCAAATTCCTGTAATCGTAGACGGTTTTATATCTTCTGCTGCCGCTTTAACTGCTTGCTCATTATGCCCAACGGTTCAAGAGCATCTCATTATTAGCCACCAATCGGTTGAGCAAGGACAACGAGCTATTTTTGCTCATCTAAAGAAAAAGCCTTTGTTATCACTTGATTTACGATTAGGTGAAGGAACAGGTGCGGCTCTAGCATATCCACTAATCCAAGCATCAACCAATATTTTAACGGAAATGGCGACATTCAGCGATTTAGGGTTAGAGTAGAATAAAGCCAAAGAGGATTACCTGCTGACAAGCATAGGTAATTCTTATATAATATAAATCGTAATTATTACGATTTAAAAACGATACCAGTGAGGTGAATTATGAAAATAGACGTGAATGAAAATGTTGATTTTGTACAGTTATGGCAAGAAGGGATGAGAGACTGGAACGGAAACATGCCAGAGCGAATGGTAGATGACAGTTTAGAAGAACAATTTTGGCAAGACGTTATCACTAGGAAGGCACCTAATCCAACATCTGACCCTCATATTCAACCTTTATTACAAAAGCTTATTTCCTATGTACAACACGAGGATAGTGTGTTAGAAATTGGCCCAGGCTGGGGGAATTACACATTTCCCTTACTAGAATATGTAAAAGATATAACAGCTGTCGATAGCTCAAAACATATTATTCATTTTATACAAATGATAAAGGAGAAAAATGGATACAAGGATCTTCATCTTTTAAATAAAAAATGGGAAGAATGGAGCAGCTCACAAACGTATGATGTCGTATTCGGAATTAATTGCTTTTACCGGATGTATGACATCCAAAGGGCGCTAAAAACAATTCACACTACAGCAAACCGTTTAGCGATTGTGGGCATGACAACAGGACCGATGCGACCTCATTATATAGAGCTTCAGCAAACCTATGGAGTGAAACTAAAAAGCCCTAGACGAGATTATATTCATTTAGTTAATCTCTTATACGAACTTGGCATATATGCGAATTGTGAGGTTGTCGAGTTAGAGAAAACATTTGTATATACGACCTATGAGGAGCTTATCAAAGCGAACTCTATAAAATTAAGGAATGAACCGCAAGATACGAAGCTAGTAGAAAAGGTAATTTCTCAGTATTGTACATTACATAATGGAAAATATCATTACACTCATAAATTCCATGGTGTCCTTGTTACTTGGACCCCAAACGGTACCTTATAAGGTAGATTAGTTGCGTCCCTCTTTCTTCCGTACTACACTACTTATAGAAGAGAGAAAGAGGGATTAGGATGAAACGATATATCATACTAGTGGTCGGACTTTTGCTTATTTTATTAATAGCAAGCTTTGTCATAAAAGTAACACCAACAGCACCAAATCAAACGAGAATGGTCATTGATCACACGTACCAGATTTATATTGCACCACCATGTTTTAACGACGCAGAAGTGACCAATTATTTAGAAGAAACCACACTAGAACGGGCGTTACAACTTGATTATGAACCAGAGTCAGCGTGTACAGTTGACGCATTAACGGATGAACCACGCGCGCTATTCTTTTATTTTCACCCTACGAAATGGGATAGGAGCGGGGAATGGAAGTAGGACGAAAAGGATGAAGGTTGAGGGTGAGATGAAAGGTTATTTACCTTTTGTCTCACCCTTTATACAATAAACGAAACAATTACCCACTAGCTTGTGGCGAATAAAGTCAATGGAATGATGTATACAAGTTTGTTCCAATCTTTCTAGTTCCTATAGCCAAACCTTTTATAGTTTTGTAAGATGGATATAAATGGAGGGGAAACGGATGCATATAAGAAAGATAGACCGTCATAACGAAGTAGAATTAGAATTTCTATCGGACATGTTTTATGAAGCGATACATATTCTAGAAAACAAACCACCTAAGGAAGAGTTATTAGATTTACCACATATTAAAAAATACTCTCAAAACTGGGGGCGGAAAGGTGATAATGCGATCCTTGCTTTTACAAATGAAAATCTACCGGTAGGGGCAGCCTGGTTTCGCTTATTTACTGAAGACAATAAAGGCTATGGCTATGTGGATGCTAACACTCCCGAGCTAGGAATAGCGGTAAAAAAAGATGCAAGAGGAAAAGGCGTAGGGAAGTTATTAATGAAGGAATTGTTTGAACTTGCATTACAAGACGGATTTTCCTCGCTATCTTTAAGTGTTGACCCTTTAAACAAAGAGGCTGTTCAACTATATGAGAGATTAGGATTTGTACAATACGGATTAAATGGTACTTCAGTAACGATGGTGTACAGTTTGAAAGAGGATAAAAAAATGAACAAGGGAGAATGACAATGATAGATACTGTCACAGTTCGAACGATGGTAGAAGACGATTGGGACCAAGTATGTGTGATATACGAAGAGGGAATCAAAACAGGAAAGGCAACCTTTCAACAAACGGTACCTAGCTGGGAAGCGTGGGATAAAGGACATCTCAAGCCTTGTCGCTTAGTTGCCTGTCAAAATACCACGATTGTAGGATGGGTAGCACTAAGTCCTGTTGCTAACACGTGTGCATATAAAGGTGTAGCTGAGCTCAGCCTATACGTAAAGGAGGCTGTTCGTGGCCAAGGAGTCGGTGACCATCTTTTGAAAACGTTAATTCCACAAAGTGAATCAGATGGATTTTGGACACTCCATGCAGGTATTATTAGGGAAAATACGGCAAGCATAAGATTACATATGAAAAATGGATTTCGAGAAATTGGCTACCGTGAGAGAGTAAGTAAACTAAATGGACAGTGGAGAGATGTCCTCCTCATGGAGAGAAGAAGTACAGTAGTTGGAATTGACTAGAAATGGTTAGGAGGGGGACAAGTGAGAGAATATTTCACTGTAGAAAGAGGCTTATTTCCATTTGAAATGTTTTCCGTATCACACTTTATGGTAGTGGTTCTGTTAGTTGCTTGTTCACTCTTGCTGTTCTTTTACCGGTTTAAAATAAGGCATACCAAGACGAGTTCCTTCATTAAATATAGTCTTGTGTTTTTATTGGTAGTAAGTGAAGTCAGCTTTCAGCTCTGGTATGTTGTACATGGGCATTGGACGATTCGAAACAATCTTCCTTTGCAGTTATGCAGCATTTCAATGTATTTAGCTACGTTTATGCTTTTTACAAAAAATAAAACAGTAACGGAAATTACGTTCTTTTTTGGAATAGGTGGGGCTGTTCAAGCGATGGTTACCCCTGAACTATTTTACGGCTTTCCACATTTTCGTTTTTTTCACTTTTTTATTGCTCATATCGCGATTATACTCGCTTGTTTACATATGGTTTGGATTCATCAGTTTAGACCAACCTATAAGTCGGTACTTAAAGCGATGCTAGCGTTAAATCTTATTGCAGTCTTTGTATTTATTATTAATAAGTTACTGGATACAAACTATATGTTTTTGGCGCAAAAACCTCGTAATCCCACAATTATTGATGTATTAGGCCCGTACCCATGGTATATTCTTTCATTAGAAGTAATAGCATTTGTATTGTTCAATCTTATTTACTTCATTTTTAGAGCTAAAAAAAAAGAATAAAAAGCTGTGACAAGTGGATGCGTTATACTAGAGATGGTACAATATGTATGGCATTCATCTTAGAAAGGGAGGGTTACGATGAAAAAAAGCATTGAAATAGAAAACACGGTGTTTTCATGGGATAGTGAAAAAGGTCAAATGAGCTTTGAAGGTCAAGATATCTTTGTATTTTGGATCGAAACAGCAATGAAATCTTTTTTAGATACGATTGAAGAAGTTTCTGGTGATGATGCCGCAAGTGTTGTTTTACATACTGCAGGCTTTCGCTTAGGTGAAATTGTTAGTGATTTTTTTAAAAAAGGAGATATTATAGATATCATTCATTATCTACCGAATGTGTATTCCGCAGCGGGCTGGGGAAAGGTAGAGATTGTATCCATTGAGGAAGAAACAAAACAAGCTACAATTCGAATAAAAGACAGTTGGGAATATAAGATTAATAGGCTACAGGAAAAAACACAAACCGGTTCATTTTTACCTGGACACTGGGCTGGAATATTAACCGGCTTATTTGGTACCAATATCGGTGCGCAAGTTGTTAAAAGTCAAGTAGTTGGAGATGAATATGATGAGTTTCACTGTTCACCTACAACACAGTCACCAATTGAAAATATTCATGACTATGCTAGATTGCAAGAGCAAAAGGAAATTGAGAGATTAGAAGTAATGGTAGCTAAAAGAACGGAAAACCTTACGAATCTTGTAAAAGAGATTTCATCGCCAATTATTCCAGTTCTTGATAACATAGTAGTGATTCCACTACTTGGAAAATATGATGAAGTACGAGCAAATGATATGATTAATAGTACAATGCAAAACCTACCTAAGTATTCAGCTAATTATTTAATCTTGGATTTAACAGGTATGGATGAAGATATAGATGATTATACAGTTTCGTTGATTCAAAATTTAACTGATGCGACAGCATTATTGGGAACAAAAAGTGTGCTTGTTGGGATTTCACCTAAGTTAGGAATTAAGTTAACCAAATCACAGTATGATCTGACTGGTATTGAATGTTTTTCCACACTAAAGCACGCGATTCACTTCTCCCTAGCACAAGAAGGGAAACAAATTATTGGTAAATGAAAAAACCGTTTTACCGTGAGTGAGGTCACACTCTTGGTAAGACGGTTTTTTTATGAAAGTTATTCCATGAAGGGCACTGGCTGCGCTCGCTACGCGTCAAATAAAAGAACCCCACTTTTCTTTGACTTTAAATGAGGTAGCGGCTTCGCTCAGTCCTTTTTTTAGAAAACAACGGTGGCTAGCCAGTAGTAATAGGGGATACCGAAAATCAAGTTAAACGGTAATGTTAAACCAAGAGCGGAACCTAAGTAAACACCAGAATTGGCTTCTGGCATTGCTTGAGATACCGCTGCAGGTGCAGCGATGTAGGATGCGCTCGCTGTTAATATAGCTAGAATAACGCTACCGCCCATTGAAAGGCCAATAAGCAACCCGGTAAAAATACCAATGGTACCACCGATAATAGGAAGAATAAACGCAAAGAGGAAAGATACTAATTTTAAATTTTTGATATCAATTAGACTTTGAGTGGCGACCATTCCCATATGAAGTAGGAAAATACATAATAGACCGTAGAATAAATCTCCAAACAACGGTGTAATCAAGGCAAGACCATCTACATGAGCTACAAGCCCGATGATAATCCCCCCTAATAATAAGAAGATACTCTTTCCGAAGAAAGCTTCTTTAAAAACATGCCCTAAGTTGGTATTTGGATTATCTACAGTATTGTTTTGTTTTTGCGTATATAACTTATAAAAAATAATAGCCGCAATAATTGCAGGACCTTCCATAATGACAAGAACAGCCGACATGTATCCTTCATATGGAATTGCCATCTTATCAAGAAAGGCAAGCCCAGCTATAAAAGTAACGGCACTTACTGAACCATAATGGGCTGATATCGCTAAGGAATCAGTTAACGAAAATTTGAATATCTTATTCACAAAGAAGAAAGCAATTGCCAGCATAATCAGACTTAATAAAATTGCTGCAATTATAGTTGGTATCATTTCAATGATTGAAACACTTCGAAGCTGTACACCGCCCTTTATTCCAATGGTAAAGAGGATTATCATCGTATAGCCAGAATAAAAAGCACTTGGAACTTTTAAGTCGGAGTTTACGATAACCGCAATAATACCCAATAAAAAGAATAAAATCATCGGAGACAGTAAGTTCATATAAGCTATTTCTAACATTTGTGCCATAAAATCACCTATCTTTATGTATAGTAGTAAGACATTATCTATTAATCATAATATATCAGTTGTAGGACAAGCAATAAAAAGATACTATTTAGACTGTCAGGTTATCTCACTATATATGTATAAAACTAAAATAAAGAGACAAAAGGAAAAAAAAAACGAGGCCACTGAAAAAGTCCCCTGTACAGAAGAAAGCGTCGTTTCTTCAAAAAAGTTTTAGCGTTCCAAATACAAACTAAAAAGAATTATGAAGCTACTGTGATTACCTCATTAGCTTTGGAGTAGTAGTAACTATCCAAAAAAAGACGCCTTACATTCAAATGTTGAATGTAAAGGCATCTTTAAATTTGTGAAAATGACTTTCAGATAATCTCTTGTTTTATTGATAAATTTTACTTCCTTTATCTCTAAATTCTTTGGCTTTTTCATCCATTTCTTTTTCAACAAATGTGTTGGCATCAATCCCTTTTTCTCTCGCTTGTTCACGAATATCTTGTGTAATTTTCATACTACAAAACTTCGGTCCACACATTGAACAGAAGTGAGCTGTTTTTGCTCCTTCTGCCGGAAGAGTTTCATCATGGAAGCTAAGAGCTTTTTCAGGATCTAGAGAAAGGTTAAATTGATCTCTCCAACGGAATTCAAAACGAGCTTTTGATAAGGCATCATCTCGACGTTGTGCACTTGGATGTCCTTTTGCTAAATCTGCAGCATGGGCCGCTAATTTATAAGTGACAACCCCTTCACGAACATCCTCTTTATTCGGAAGTCCTAGATGCTCTTTTGGAGTCACATAACAAAGCATTGCCGTTCCAAACCAACCAATCATCGCTGCACCTATGGCAGATGTAATATGGTCATAGCCAGGTGCAATGTCTGTTGTTAGTGGTCCTAATGTATAAAACGGTGCTTCGTCACAGATTTCAAGTTGTTTATCCATATTTTCTTTAATTTTGTGCATCGGTACATGACCAGGGCCCTCAATCATGACTTGAACATCATGCTTCCAAGCAATCTTCGTTAATTCGCCTAACGTTTCAAGTTCAGCAAATTGAGCCTCATCATTGGCATCAGCAATAGAGCCTGGTCGTAACCCGTCTCCTAAAGAAAATGCAATATCGTATGTTTTCATAATTTCACAAATCTCTTCAAAATGAGTATATAAGAAGCTTTCTTGATGATGAGCGAGACACCAAGCCGCCATAATCGAGCCCCCACGAGATACAATACCTGTAACACGATTAGCGGTCATTGGGATATAACGAAGCAATACACCGGCATGAATTGTGAAATAATCGACTCCTTGCTCCGCTTGCTCAATTAATGTATCACGATATACTTCCCACGTTAAATCTTCAGCGACTCCATTTACTTTTTCTAACGCTTGATAAATCGGTACCGTCCCAATTGGAACAGGAGAGTTACGCACGATCCATTCTCTTGTTGTATGTATGTGCTTCCCAGTAGATAAGTCCATGATGTTATCGGCTCCCCAACGAACCGCCCATGTCATTTTTTCAACTTCTTCTTCAATAGAAGAGGTTACCGCACTGTTTCCAATGTTTGCATTGATTTTCACGTGGAAGTTACGACCGATAATCATCGGTTCACTTTCAGGGTGATTGATATTAGAAGGAATAATCGCACGTCCTTCTGCCACTTCTTTTCGAACAAATTCTGGGTCGAGACCTTCGCGAATCGCGATAAATTCCATCTCAGGAGTGATCATACCTTTTCTCGCATAATGAAGCTGAGTGACATTCTGACCTTTTTTCGCACGAAGGATTTGGCGTTTACTCGTATCAAATACTTCAACTTCTGTAACTCTTTCCTCTGACATGAAGCCGTTATCCACTGGTTTTACTTCACGACCTTCATACACTTCAACGTCATTTCGTTCAAGAATCCATTGTTTACGAAGTTCAGGCAGACCTTTACGCACGTCAACTTCATAGTTTGAATCCGTATAAAGCCCACTCGTGTCATACACACGAAATGGTTCATTTTGAATTTCTTCGCCTTGTGGAGTAATCGTAGGTGATAACTCGATTTCGCGGAATGGAACTTTTAAATCGTCTCGTGAGCCTGTCACATAAACCTTTTTGCTGTTTGGAAATGATTGAATTAATGGGGTGTTTTGTTGAACTGACATTATACATTCCTCCTATTATTTTATTGAACTGATAAAGGAGGAGGGAATCCAAATGGAGTATCTGCCCGTGAAAAAAGCATCATAAAGACAGAAAAAGACCGCTAGCTGCGGTCAAAATCTGTCCAATTAGACAGATATATTGTGGAATAAAG
This sequence comes from Bacillus alkalicellulosilyticus, assembly GCF_002019795.1. Taxonomy (GTDB): domain Bacteria; phylum Bacillota; class Bacilli; order Bacillales; family Bacillaceae_F; genus Bacillus_AO; species Bacillus_AO alkalicellulosilyticum. The sequence continues at coordinate 1,657,220 of NZ_KV917381.1, forward strand.
TTAATCCCTCCGCTAGCATTACCTAGATCAGGTTCACCGGTCGATAACAGTATCAGTTATCCTCTCAGCTCGTTGCTCAAGCTCCCGTTTACAAATTGTTTTGTACAGGAAACACAATATCATATGAGGGAATTGTTGGCAATAGATAAATAGATTTTCATTTAAAAAGATAAAGATACTGAAAAATAATTCCTAAAGTAGCAACAAAAACAATAGTCATTTTGTAAAAAAATTTATATAATCAAGAAAGGAATGAAGATTATTAGTTTTTACGATTACGGATTCGGGTATGTAACAAAAAACGACCATATCGAAGATTACGTGATGGATCGAATACAATTAAAAGACTATTGGTTGCTAATTATCCTCAGTACGATAAATGAAGCATAGAGCGAGCACATCCCGTTATAGGAGCTTTGCAAGAAATAATTGCCTATGATAAATTTATAAATGTTCATTACCGGTCAGAAAAATTAAATAGGAGTTGGAGAACACACATGAAAGTTGCTAAGTTTGGTGGATCATCAGTTGCGAGTGCAGAACAAATTAGAAAGGTTGCTAGTATTATAGAAGCAGACTCAGAGCGAAAAATCGTTGTCGTTTCTGCTCCAGGGAAACGTACAAGTGATGATACAAAAGTTACCGACCTTTTAATCAAGTTGGGTGAAACGATGATTGAAAAAGGGGCTGCAGAAAAAGAATTACAAGCTGTAATTGCTCGTTATGAAAGTATTGCGCAAGGGCTAGAGTTAGGTCAGGAAATCGTTGATACGATTGCAAAAGACCTTCAGGACAGAGTCGCCTTTGACCGTAGTCATACAGGAAAGTTTATGGACCAAATCAAAGCAAGTGGGGAAGATAATAACGCAAAATTAATTGCAGCTTATTTCCAAAGCAAAGGTATGAATGCGGAATATGTTAATCCTCAAGAAGCTGGGCTTTTCGTAAGTGATGAGCCAGGAAATGCACAAGTGTTACCAGAAAGTTACGACCATTTAAATCGTCTGCGTGAACGAGATGGTGTTTTGGTTTTTCCAGGATTTTTCGGATATTCTCCTGAAGGGACACTAGTTACATTCCCTCGTGGGGGTTCAGATATTACAGGATCAATTTTAGCTGCTGGGGTAGATGCTGAGTTATATGAAAACTTTACAGACGTGGATTCTGTGTTTGCAGCAAACCCAAATGTTGTTGAACAACCTGCGGAGATTAAGAAAATGACCTATCGTGAAATGCGTGAGTTGTCTTATGCTGGATTCTCAGTGTTTCATGATGAAGCGTTAATTCCAGCATTCCGTAAATCAATTCCGGTATGTGTGAAGAACACAAACAACCCACAAGCACCAGGCACGATGATTATCGCTGAAAGAGATTGCTTCGTTAATCCAGTTATCGGGATTGCATCAGATTCAGGCTTTTGTACCATTTTTGTTCGTAAGTACTTAATGAATCGTGAAATTGGTTTCGGTCGCAAATTACTTCAAATTATTGAGGATGAAGGAATTTCTTACGAGCATATCCCTTCAGGAATTGATGATACATCGGTTATTCTTCATGAAGACCAATTAGATGGAGAAAAAGAACTTCGAATCATTACTAGAATTAAGAAAGAGCTTGAAGTCGATGATGTCTACGTTGAGCGAAACTTTGCAATGATTATGATTGTTGGTGAAGGTATGCATAACACAGTAGGAATTGCTTCACGTGCAACGTCTGCTTTATCTAAAGCAGGAGTTAACATAGAGATGATTAACCAAGGGTCTTCTGAGGTAAGTTTAGTATTCGGTATCCACCAACAAGATGCAGATGAGGCAGTCCGTTCATTGTATGCTGAATTCTTTGGGTCAAAAACTGGACTTGAATAAGATAAGATTTTATACGTTTACTTTGTAAATAAATAGGAAACTGGGAAATTACTAGTTTCAAATCATTTAAGCCAAATTCACTGGGAACAAATACCTTTTGAATTTGGCTTATTTTGTCGAAAAAAGTATTGTTAGAACTTAAGTCCTATAGTAGAATGTTTTAATAGGAAACTTTTAATAGTAAAGTCGGAGGGAAGTATAGTGGAGAATACTAACGTACAACAACAGAGTTTAAGAGATAAAAACAGCGTGATGTTTATATTGCTAGTTATTATGGTTGCAATTTCAATAGGGTCAGTTTTTGGCTTTAATCTTGATTTAATGATGAGTGTGTTTATGATTGCTGGTGGTTTAAGTATCTTATCAGTCATCGGGTTTTTACATTTTACCAAAAGATATACAACTGCGATTCCCTATATAGCAGTTATCTCAAATATAGCTTTAACGTTTCCAAGCATTTTTTCAAATATTGATATTGGTTCAGCAAATTTATTTTTCTTTTTACTTGTTTTATCTGCTTTTTATTTAGAGAAAAAAGTGTATCTTGTAGGAGTTACAATAACGACAATTTCTATGGCTACATTTGCCGTATTACATGGCTTTGATGAAGCGATGATTGGTTATATCGTTATTTATGTCTTAGTCGCAATCCCTATTTCTCTAATGATTAAAATTGCAAATAAAACGAATCAAAAAATCGAACAGCTTCACGGTCAAATGGCAGAGACATTGGATGCAGAGCAGAAGCGACGAAATCATCTTCAGCAAAGTGGGAAAGTTATTTCTGATAAATTAGGAAATATTGAAAAAGAGTCACAACAAAACTTGATCTCAATGACTGAAATTAATACTGCCGTACAAGAAGTTACTGCAGGAACGGAAACTCAAACCGAATCCGTGAATTCGATTTTAGGTGCGATTGAGCAAACAAATAATCTAGCTAAAGATATGTTAGTGCAAGTAGAGCAATTGCGTATGCACAGTGAAAATGTAGAGGGTAACTCACGAGATGGTTCAGAACAGGTAAGTCAGTTAGACCATCGCGTTGTCTCGTTCCAACAGCTCATTGATAATATGGCTGTTGAAATGAAAAACTTAAGTTCGAGAATCAGTCAATCTCTTCATTCACTACATTCGATTCAAGAAATTACAGCACAAACCAACTTATTAGCATTAAATGCTTCCATTGAGGCAGCAAGAGCTGGAGAAAGCGGGAAAGGTTTTTCTGTTGTCGCTTCAGAAATTCGTAAATTAGCAGAAACAACAGAAAAGACAGCTTTAGAGATTTCAAACAACCTAACGGATATCGAATCAAGTAATCAACAAACACAACAACAAATGGAAACCATTTCTTCTGAAATGAAGTTAAATATCGATTCCACAAAGAAAACAAAGAATGCTTTTACAAATATTGATGAAGCAATTGATGCACTATTAACGGAATTTAAAAACTTTACTGACATTGCGACACAAATCGGTTCAAATACAAATGTAATCGAATCGTCAGTGAATGATTTTGCGGCAGTTCTTCAACAATCAACAGCATCACTAGAACAAGTTTCTGCTACTGTACAAAACCAGTCGGTCAGCAACAAAAACTTAAATGAGACAATTAAAGAAACAAACACGGAATTAGCAAACTTAACAAATGCAAATTCATAACATCAGCTAATAGGCTGTGATAAAAGGTTGTTTAAGACCTTTTGTCACAGTCTTTTTTTTTCAAAGATGGCTTTGCGGTTTTACTGATTGTTACAGTTTAATATTTTCTACAAGAGGAAAAAATCAAAGAATAAAAGTGTCCGAATGCTCATAAATGAGTGGTATGTATATAAAAAAATGGTTATGTAATAGAACTTGAATGGTGTCGCACAGTGTAAAAAACTCTCCTAATAATCTTCTATTTTCGTCATAGTATGTTCCTCATTAAGAATGACAATTTCCAATTACCGTATAGGAGTAAAGTTTTATTTTTTTTGGATAAAATGTAAGTCGAAACCGTGTCTTAAGTAATATTGTAATAACTGGAAGCTGATGGTAGAATTTTAAGGTGTTAAAAGTAGTAGTTTGTTTAGCTTATTCACTATAATTAACTTTCTGTTATAAATGAGTGAAAAAATTGTAATGGTATGAAATGAATTAATCGAATATTGTGATATATGATAATTGCTTCTGGCTTGTTCTTTATAAAGGTTTAACGGGTCTTTTTTCTATGTTTTTAAATGTAAAAAAATTGATTATAGATCGGAGCGAAGTTATCGTTTTTGTTTTCCATAACTCTCGCGAACACCCCCCTTTCTTTCAGTCCAGTTTGTTTATCATACCCTTTCCAAAAATAGGGAAAATATATTGTTGGTTCTAAAGACCCAATTACAAGGAGGTTTTTTATGAAATCGCAAAAAGTAAGAATTACAATTATTTTACTTGTATTTTCATTAGTTTTAATCCTTGGTGGAGTATTAAAACTAGCTGAAATCATCTAGCACGATGAAGGGAGTGTTCCATTATGAAAAAAATAAGTCTACTTATTATGGACAAAGATTCAGATTATATTGAGTCGGTTGCTCATTATTTACGAAACTCGGAATTTGCTTCTAAATTTGAGGTGAAATTATTTACACAGCAGTCATCTTTAGACCAATTTTTACAAACAGGAGCCCGTGTTCATATTTTACTAGGTTCGACACAAATGCTGCCTGAATCGTTCGATGCTACCGTTGATGTTGTCATCGGTCTTGAAGAAAGCATGTACGCAGATGAACGTGATTTTCCAATTATCTTTAAATACCAACCGCTTGCCCAACTGTTTTCAAAGGTTCTTTCTATTTATTATGAGCGTCATGGAAAAGCCCCTAAAAAAATACTCACGGGAGAGGAAAATACAGAAATTATTTCTGTATACTCAGCGTCAGGTGGTACGGGTAAAACGACATCCGCATTACATGTCGCTAAAGCACTAGCGGACCAGGAGTATCGTGTCTTTTATTTAAATTTAGAATTAATAAATTCAACCGCTTTGTTTTTTGCTGGTGAGGAAGATAATGTATCTGCTCCTATTTTATATTATCTAAAAACGAGTACCGAGCAGTTGCCGATGAAAATTGAAGCATTAAAAAAATATGACGACGATTTAGGAGTCGATGTTTTTCGAATGTTGCCAAGTGCTGAAGAGATGTTAGATTTGACGAGAGAACAAACAGAGCTTCTCTTACAAACGCTCTATGATTCTGGAAACTATGATTACATTATCGTAGACCTTGATATGGGGATTAGCCCGTGTGTATTAGCGACATTAGCTAAATCTTATCATGTCTTATGGTTAGTCAATTATGATGTGCAAAGCTTTTATAAAACAGGGTCATTACTTGAAGAACTCCATTCTATCTTACAAGACGGTGATTTTAGAGAAAAGGTAAGTATTGTGTTAAATCGCTATATGGGGAGCATCCCTGATGAGTTTGCTGATTTTGACTTGGACATTGAGGCGTATTTACCATACGTCCCAGAGTGGAAAGAAATCAAAGATGTAAACCAACTGTTGTCCACACCGATTTTTGCTGAATACATTCAAAAAATGATACAAACACTTATTGAAAAATCAAGAGGTGTTGAATATGCAAATTGACGAGCAGGTAATTCAAGAGCTCATCACAGAAATTCGAGAAACAATTAACTCAAATCGAACGATGGAGGATGCGCAATTAAAGGAGCACATTGAGGAAGTTGTCTTTGATTATTCAAAGCATAACCCACTAACCTCAAGCAAAATGAAGTGGCTTGTCCTCCGAATTTATAATGCCTTTCGAGGATTAGATGTGCTACAACCGTTAATTGATGATAAAACGGTAACGGAAATCATGATTAACAATTACGATGAAATATTTATTGAACGAGACGGCGAAGTTAGCCAAGTTGATACTCAGTTTGAAAGTTCGGAAAAGCTAGAGGATATCATTCAAATGATTGTTGGTAAGGTTAACCGAACCGTCAATGCGTCAACACCTATCGTAGATGCTAGATTAAAGGATGGTTCTCGTGTCAACGTCGTATTGCCACCTATATCGTTAAAAGGTCCGACAATGACGATACGTAAATTCCCAGAACAACCGTTAACGATGAAGGATTTAATCGATAAAGGTGCGCTTCAAGAAGATGTGGCTCTTTTCTTAGAAAAGCTTGTTGTTGCTAAGTACAACATTTTCATTGGTGGAGGTACAGGATCGGGAAAGACGACGTTTTTAAATGTGTTATCGAATTTCATCCCAAAGGGTGAGCGAATTATAACGATAGAAGATTCCGCCGAACTTCAAATCACTTCGGTACCTAATCTCGTAAGCTTAGAAACTCGTAACGCGAACACGGAAGGAAAAGGTGAAATTACAATTCGAGATCTCATCAAATCCTCACTGCGGATGAGACCTAATCGAATTGTTGTCGGTGAGGTCCGTGGCGCGGAAGCACTCGATATGCTTCAAGCGATGAATACTGGACACGATGGCTCACTGTCAACAGGTCATGCCAATTCCACAAATGATATGCTGAGTCGTCTTGAAACAATGGTGTTAAGTGGAGCGCAACTTCCGATAGAGGTTATACGTAAACAAATTAGTTCCGCCATCGATATCATGGTTCATTTAGCAAGACTCCGTGACCATTCTAGAAAAGTAGTGACGATAAGCGAAATCATCGGGGTTGAAAATGGGGACATTCAGCTCAATCCACTATATGAATTTGTAGAAGAAGGCGAAACAGCAGATGGGAAAATCATAGGCTCCTTGCAACCAACAGGAAATGAGCTTCATTATCAAAGTAAATTGAAAATGGCTGGTGTGGAATATACTCCATTATTGAGTGAGGTGAATTAACATCGAAATTTTAATTATTGGTTTAGGTGCAGTTGTACTGATTATCTTACTATTTTTAATTTTAGACCGAATTGGCAAAAGAAACAACGAACCAACTGAGGAAGAAACACCAACGGAGAAAAGGAAGACTGGAGAAGAGGTTGTTATTGACTACAATACATACAACATGAAGCCTCATGAATTTATTTTTTATGCTCTTATTGCTGCTTTATTCTTTTTTGCAATTGCCTTTATCTTTTACAAAAGCATTATAGCTTGTCTTATTTTTGCGAGTCTAGGGTTGCTTTATCCTAAATTTAAAAAGAGAGATTTAATAAAAAAACGCAAACATATGCTAAGTCAGCAATTCCAACAAGCGTTGTTTTCCTTATCCTCTTCGTTAGTAGCAGGGCGGTCGATTGAGAATGCATTCCTAGAAGTGTCAAAGGATTTAGAACTTCTTTATCCGGATCCTGATACATTCATCATTAAGGAATTTGAGATGATTAATCGTCGTGTGGAAAACAGAGAATCGATAGAGTCAGCGATTAAAGACTTTAGCCAACGAGCAGGAATTGAAGACATCACTAATTTCACCGAAGTGTTTGTAACGTGTAAACGGACAGGCGGAGACTTGGTTGAAGTCATTCGAAGAACGGCAAACATCATTAGTGAGAAAATTGAAATCCAACAAGAAATTGCTGTCATGGTCTCACAAAAAAAGTTTGAATCAAATGCATTATCTGTGGCGCCCTTAATTATGGTTGCGTTGCTGGCATATACATCAGGGGAATATATGGCTCCATTATACAGCTGGTCAGATGCCGGGCCGATTGTCATGACCGTTTGCTTAGCAATGATCGTGTTCTCGTATTGGGTAAGCAAACGAATAATGGATATAAAGGTGTGATGTAGATGCTTCCTATCATGATTTTTACAGGAGTCGTAGGTGGCGTGCTTGTGCTGTTATTTATACTAGCAGGGCAAAAATACAAGATTTTTATAGAAGAAAACAAAGCTGATTTTCAGTTGTTGTTTCTTGCTCCTGCTTCATTGTGTTTAATCGACAAACTGAAGCTAATGGAAAGGTTATCAGGAAAAATCGTTCATATCCAACAACGCATTGGAATGTTGTATGGAGGGAAACGAGTTGCTGAATATACACAAATGTTTATCGCACAGATTGTATCTGTTGTGTTCCTTTGCCTCTTAGGCGGTCCCCTATTTGGAATTATGGGTGAGGGGGACCAGCGCTTATTGATTTTCGGTGTAATTATCGCTTGTTTTATTCCATTTGTCTTAATTAAAAAGCTTGATGAAAAAACAGATAAACGTAAAAAAGATATCATATTTGAATTACCTGAGTTTGCAAGTAAAGTAGCTTTACTTGTCAATGCAGGGGAGACGGTGCAAAAAGCAATCATTCAATGCACCACATCCAAAAAAGAAGACCAAAACCCGCTTTATGTTGAATTAAATGAAGCGGTCACGAAACTGGAAAATGCAGAGTCCTTTCACGAGGTGATGGAGGAATTTAGTAAGAGATGTGGGACGCAGGAAGTTTCTGTGTTAACAACGACAATCCTCTTAAACTATCGCCGTGGAGGGAATCAATTGGCACTTTCGTTACGAGAACTATCCCGAGATTTATGGGAAAAACGAAAAGCCATTTCCAAAACAAGAGGGGAAGAAGCCTCATCAAAGCTTGTCTTCCCAATGGTATTAATTTTTATTGCAGTATTGCTTATCATAGCATTTCCTGCATTAAAAATATTAGGTTAATCAACCACTATCAATTGAAAGGAGAATGACTATGAACCTCGTAAAATCATTTTTCACGAACTTGTGGAACGATGAAGAAGGATTAGGAACACTTGAAATGCTTCTCATCGTTGCAGTATTAGTTGCGGTGGCTTTATTATTCGGTCGTAAGATTATCGAGTGGGTTGAAAAGATTATCTCTGATATTAACCCTACGCCACCTGGTACAAATATGTAATGTAGGAAACTAGAAAGAAGGGAAACTGAACTAATGAGCTTTCAACTAAAGAAAACTGTAAGAAAGCTGACTAATGATAATAGGGGGAGTTTCACGCTAGAAGCTTCCCTCGTTTTTCCTATCATCTTTATTATTACAATCGCACTGATTTTATTTAGCGTGTATATCTACGATAAAGTCGTTCTTTATCATAGAGCCCATATCATTGCAGAACGAATTGCATTTACATGGGATAACAGTAAAAAAGACTTTGAAGATGGATATTTTGATCCTGAATTATATACGACAATGCCCGGTGGAGATGGCTTATACTGGCGAAGCAATGCCATAGGTGGTGCTTTTGTTGAAAGAGCCACCAATGGAGCTATCGGCAATGGTCTAGTTAACCAAAAAGTTGGTAGTGGTAAAAGTAAGGGAGAACAATTAGTTCCCGGTGGGACAGTCACAGTGCAAGGTCCTAGTAGTATGGGATTAAACCGAAAAGTGACTGTTACAATATCAAGAGAATTAAACTTGCCATCCTTTGTCCAGTTAATTGCCGACAGTAACGTTACTGTCACTGCCTCTGCGTCAGTAAAAGACCCAGTGGAACTAATTAGGACAACCGACTTTATCTTTTATTACGGAGAACAAGTTAGTAACTACATTACAAATTAGTATGGTAGCTCTTCTTTTTAGAGGGAGGTGTTTAAGTTGAAGAAAATTATTCATAAAATCAGAACAGACATAAAAGGATCGGTCTCCATTTTTTTCATCCTTATCGTTGCAGCTGTTTTTTTATTTAATGCTGTGTTAATTGATTACGCTAGAATCCTAGCAGCTGATAAACAAACAGAATATGCAATCCAAAGTGCAGTTCGGTCGGCGTTAGCTTCTTATGATAATGATTTAAGAGAATTTGGTTTATTTGGAGTAGACGAAAGTAGTGTTTCAGACTTTGAGAATGTACTTAAAATGAATCTTGAACCACCAGAGGACAGTGGATTTAATTTCATTGATCCTAAAGTGGAAAGTGTTGATGTCGATTTCTCACGTGCACTTGCCCATCCAGAAATCATTCAGCACCAGATTTTAGAAGAAATGAAATACAAAGCACCGGTAGAAATCGTCAAAGAAATAATGGAGAAATTCACCTTTGTTTCAAGTGCAATGAAAGAAACGTCAGTCTTTATTGAATCTGTCGAAGCGATAAAAGATGATTTTGAAAGCAGAGAAGAAAAACTAGACACTGCCAAAAGTAAACTACTGATAGCAAAACAAAAAGTGAAGGACGGGTTGGAAAGAACGTTAGATATGCCCGGCCAAAGTTCATTCCCGGACGTATGGGACTTTGATGACATTGTCAATCATTATAACAAATACAAGCAAGACGTACCGAAAGAAATACAAGATTTACAAAAACAACTTGCCATCCTAAATCAACAAGAAGAACCAGAGGATGATGATGAAAAGCAAGAATTAGAAGATGAAAAAGAAGAAATAGAAGAGACGATAGAAGAGCTCGAACAAAGTTTAGTAGATTTTAAAAAAAATGCAGAAATGATTATTTTGTATATGGTGTTGAGTGCTGAACAAGCGTTAGGCGAGTTAAATGAAGCAAAGGCTCTCGTTGAACAAGCAGAACAGCTAAATCAGCAAATGAAAACGACGATAAATCAAAATCAAAATGCTGCAGAACAAAACTATGGGCAAGCGATCTCAAAGTCTGACCCTCCTCCTAGTGGTGCAAATGGGAATGATTTGCAAGGTGCAATGGACTCGATAAAAGAAAATGCAGGTAAAATAGAAGAATATGTCTATGATCCTGCAAAAGATGGCTATGATTATTTCGGTGATTATAAGCAAGCCATCAATCAAGCGATATCGCAACTTGAACCGATTCCTTTATATCTAAGTATGATTTATAACAATTTTGATAACCAAACTAAAAACTCATTACAATCAGCAAAAAGTACACTTGAAAACAATGTAAGCAACGCGTTAGATGCAATTAATTTAGCGTTGGCGATCGAAGAAGGTACCGCAGACACACAACGAAAACATTTTGACCCAGACCTTGAGTACTACAATGAGGAAGATGCTGAAAATGCAGAGGATGAAAAAGAAAATGCGGAATCGATGCTAGAAGAAGAACTTGCAGACCTTTACAACCAAATATCAGGTGATATGGCAATTTACAATGAACTGAGTACTCTTTTTTCTCAATACAATGCATTTATAGAGGAAAATAATTTAGAAGGCCATTTAGATAAATTAGATTTAAGTGGCGATGCCAGTTCAAGTGCTAAAGATGCTATGCGACTCATTGATACGTTGTTTAGAAACTTAGGAGATTTATTAATTACCTCGCGCAATGAGCTGTACATGAATGAATACATTCTGATGAACTTTAACAGTGCAGTACCAAATAACATAACAAATCCGAACGATTATAAATTTGAAAACCGTGAAGTAGAGTACATTCTATACGGAATTGAAGAATCAGGAGCAAACTACGGTGCTGCACTAACACAGCTTTTTGCCATTCGCTTTGCACTTAGGTTTATAGATGCGTTTACAAGAACAGAAGTGAGAGGTGCTGGGCATCCTGTATTAGTTTTTGTAGCTGCTTTAGCTTATGCCCTAAAAACGTCAATAAAAGATGTTAAAGATTTAGCTTCTAGTGATCCAGTACCTCTAATTAATGAGACCCTAACAAATCCTGTTTTTATAAGAGTAGTTTATCGAGACTATTTACGGCTGTTTTTGTTTATGAATCCAAGTGGTGACAAACGCTTAATGCGTGTTATGAGTGTTATACAGTATAAATCAGGAGTAGATTTAACAACAAGAATGTCATATGTAAATGGTAGTGTGACTACTTCAACAAGATTGTTATTTATACCTGAAATTGCTAATACCTTAAACATAGTAGGAGTTCTAAACGGTAATGTAAACGGGAATCGTTATGAATATCAAAAAGAAGCAAACTTTTCATACTAAATAAGGGAGTGAATGAATTTGAAACGATTTTTATTTTTAGTATCAATATTAGTCTTATCGGTAGTTGTTGGTTGTAGTAATGGTGATACCAACGATGTACCAGGAAATCAAGAACAGGAAAAATCAGGAACTGAGAATATTGAAGTGAATAATGAACAAATTGAGGATGAAGATATATCCAACGAAAATGCCGACAATAAAGAATCTTCAGGGAATGGGAAGGCAGAAGATGCCACCTTGAAACTTGGTGAGACAGGATTTATGAAAAGTCCAATAGGTGAATATGAAATTACGGTACACAACGTTAGGTTAGTTGACAAAGTAGGAGATTATCCCCCGCTTACTGACAGTTTTTTTGTCTTTAATGTATCTATAACTAATATTGGCGATAACACTATCTCGGGTAGTGATGTAGTTATTTCAGATTTATTTAATGAAGAGGACAGAAAGTCGGGAAGTTTAATTCTTGAAGAAATAAATGTTATTGATGAAGATATAGAGCCAGGTGAAACGGTTGAAGGAGAGATATTGTTTGACCAATCGTTTTCAGACAGTTACAGCTTAATATTTGGATACGCAATAATTACATCAAATGAACTAACTTGGAACTTTTCTTTTGATGAAATTGATAAGTAATTGTGTGATTGGTTAAACACAATTGTTAGAAGATGAGAAATATTTTTTTGTGGAAAAACCTTATTTTCTAACATAAAGGAGAGGGGAGTTTTGAAACAACACAAGGCATATATTTGATTTTTTTTGTAATTATTTTATTAGCTGTATGCGCAGAAAAAAATAGCGATGAAGTAGCTGGCGATGTATTGCAAGAAGAAACAAATGAAGAACCTACAATTAGTAAAGCAGATAAGGAAGTTTCATCAGATAGTGGAAAGGTAGAAGATGCCAATTTACTGCTTGGTGAAACAGGAATAATGAAAAGTCCTGTAGGAGCATATGAGGTCACAGTTCATTCTGTTAAAACTACCGACCAAGTTGGAGAGTTCACACCAAAATAAGGCCTATATTTTATAGCAAATGTATCAATTACAAACATTGGAGATACGGTTATTCCAGGAGAAGAGGTCGCAAGGTCTGTTTTATTCGATGACCAAGAGTGAAGAGCTGAAAGTAGATACAATGAAACCATTAATCATATTGAAGGTGACATTTCACCAGGTGAAACTGTCGAGGGAGAAGTTTACTTCGACCAATCTGTGTCTGAAGTGTATAGTCTCATATTTGGATATGCAATTATCACTTCAAACGAACTTTCATGGAACTTTTCACATGATGAAATTGAAAACTAATATAAGTTTTTAATTGATTGGAGTTTATTCCTGTAAATATAGGATGAAGCTAGAGAATCTAAGCAGGTATTACCCTAGGTGAAACAGGGTTATATGACACACCTGTCGGTAAATTTGATATAACTGTTCACTCTGTAAAGATTTCTGAATCAGAGGGGGAGCATTTTCCGATAAGCGATGTATTTCTTATATTCGATATCTCTTTAAAAAATAACCACAATGAGGAAGTAAACAGTATCGATATTTTAAGGTCAGTCTTATTTAATGAAAACGAAACAAGTAGTGGCAATCAGTTTCATCTGGATTTTATAGAAGAATTCCCTATAACTGTTAGTCCAGGTGAAACGGTCACTGGCCAATTAATTTTTGACCATTTCGAGTCAAGTTATTATGAGTTAGTTTTTGGTCATGCATTGCCTGCTGAAGATATAATTTGGAGATTTAATATAGACGAAGCGGAATAAAATTCTTTGTTAACATCGCAAACAGAGCTGACATGTAGGAAGAGTTAGCTCTCACTAAGAAGGATGTGAAAGCAAAATTGAAACATTTTAAAAGTCTATATCTATCTATAATTATTATGGTGCTTTTGGCAGCATGTGCAGAAAAAAATAGTGATCAGGTAGCTGGAGACTTATCGGATAAAGAAACAGTTACCCCAAATGAAGATTCTACAAGTGTAAAAGTAGAGAATGTTTCTTCAGATAAAGGGAAAGCAGAAGATGCCATCTTAGAACTTGGAGAATCGGGTATCATGAGCAATCCAGTTGGAAAATATGAAATCACAGTGAAATCGGTGAGGACGTTAGATAAATTAGGCGAGTTTGACCCATTAATGGATTTATTTTTTGTCTTCACTGTATCTATTAAAAATATAGGTGACAAAGCCATTTTGGGTGAAGAGGTAGCAGTCTCAGATTTATTTAGAGATGAAACTAGTAGACAAGGAAGCTTTCTTCACGAAGACATCGACAATTTTAAAGGTGAAATTGCTCCAGGTGAAACGGTTGAGGGAGAAATAGTATTTAATCAAGCTATTTCCGAAGATTATAGCCTGGTATTCGGTAGTTCGCTCATAACTTCAAATAAACTAACATGGAATTTCGACTATGAAGAAATAAGTAAATAAATCGGTAAAAGTGAATTATCTTTTTAGCATTTATTCTATCAATTCTATTACTTCAATGGTGGTAACTAATCTAGCGAATGGAGGTGATTGGAGTATTAAAAAAGATTTTATATGTAATTGTACTCGTTGTTACTATTTTATTAGTAGGAGCTTGTAATAATGAAGCAAGTCCTGCACAAGAAGTAGCTAGTAGTCAGGATAGCGAAACGAAGGCTGACAAACTAGATTCATCTGAGAATAGAAATGCAATTTTAAGCTTAGGTGAGACTGGAATCTATGATACTCCTGTAGGGGTTTTTGATATAACAATACACTCCGCACAAATCCTTGAATCAGCGGGAGAAGTATTTCCGCATAATGAAGTGTTTATATTATTGGATGTTACATTAACCAATAATCATTCTGAAGTGGTAAATTCAATCGATATATTGCGCTCAGTTATTTTTAGTTTTGAAAAAACAATGAATGAGAGTATCTTTCACTTACAATTGAACGAAAAATTCCAAGAAACAGTTGCTCCAGGAGAGTCTGTTAAAGGACAATTACTTTTTGATAGCTTTATATCCGAATCTTACGAAGTAATATTCGGTTATGGGTTGCCAGCAGAAGACCTTATCTGGCACTTTAAGGCAGATGAAGCTGACTAAAAGTTTTGCTAGTTTAGCAGTATGGAAGTTTCATAGATTCACGTATAGGAGGTGGAAGTCATTGAATTTTCGGAAAAATGAAGACGGTGGGATTACGTTAGAAGCTGCCATTTTTATGCCATTCTTTATACTATTTTTAATTTTTCTTATCTTTATGATTAAGTTTGCGATTACCGATATTGCGTTGAATCGTGCAGTATCTGAGACAGCCAAGCAAATTGCGACTCAGGCCTATCCGGTTCATAAGGTGATTAAGCTAGGAGAAGCAGGGGCAATTTCATATTTGGAAGGAAAGCCACATTATCAGGATATGGTTGAAGATCTTAGTAATAATAGGGATGCGATTGTAGACGAGTTAAAAGAAGCATTGGGAGAAGATGGGTACCAAACGTTAATTAGTGACCCTATCAATCAAGGGGTTAGCTATGTGTTGGATACGGCTGCGATTGCCTTTCTTACGCCAATCGTTCAACTGTATTTAGAAGATGCTCATGACCTTGGCTTTATTGATAAAGAAAAGGTGGAGGTTGTTACTCCCGTGTTATTTCCTAATTTGGTTAGTGATGGTGGAAATAAATACGTTTTAATTACGGCTGAATATGACATTGTGCTTCCGATTCCCTTTATTGAACAAACCTATACGATCCGAAAACAAGCGTATGAACGAGCTTGGTTGGGATCATAAGAGAGGGTTATGACGTGGAATATTATTATATTTTATTAGCGATTTTATTAGCAATTGGTTTTTATACCGATGTCCGCACTAGTTTGTTGCCGAATTGGTTAACGATGAGTGGGGTCGTCTGTGGTCTCCTTTTTCATGTGATTATGAATGGGATAAGCGGTCTTTTGTTTTCCTTACTTGGCATGTTCGTTTCAGCGGGAATTTTATTATTATTGTATGTGTTTAAGGCGTTAGGTGCCGGAGATGTGAAACTGTTCGCTGCTATTGGCGCGATAACGGGAATGCAATTTTCATTATATGCACTTATGTATTCTATTATATTTGCTGGAATGATCGGTCTTGTTTTACTACTAGTCCGTCGAGAGTTTGTCAGAAGAATGTTCTATGCTTGTTATCGCATTTTTAATTCTATCTTATCACGAGATATGAAAGGGTTAGATGATTTTAAGAAGTTTGAAAGTACACGGTTTCCGTTTATGTATGCCGTCCTGCCAGGTGTCTTACTTACCGTTTATTATTTTTTGTAAAAAGGAGGAATTTCAGTGACTCAATCGATTTATGGATTGACGTATGATTTTGAACAACAAAATGGCAATCATATCGTTTTTTTAGGTTATTATCACAAGAACATTGTTAGTCAAGACCTTGCGCCAATTCAAGTAAAAATGATCCAAGCGAATCCAATACCTAAGCTATTGCCTCTTGAAGTAGAAGAAATCGATTTTAATGTAAAACTTTATTATAACTTTACTGGAAAACGAATGTTATCACAGGTGTTACGAGATACGAAATTAACGTTGTCACAGTATTATGAATTGTTATATCAGTTGGTGTCGGTTGTCGACAAAAGCAAAGAATATATGTTAAATGAACAAAATTACATCCTGCATCCTGACTTTATTTTTGTGGATTCAGCGGTTACCGATGTGTATGTGACGTATCTTCCGCTTGTAAAGGTTGAGGAAATGCCGGTGCTTACCAACCAACTCAAGCAACTGGTCATTGATTTAGTTGGACATATCAATGAGCTACAGGGAGACGGGGTACAACAGCTTATTCAATATTTTAATGAGTCCCCATGTAATGTGAGTGAGCTTAAAAAGAAATTGGCTCATTACAAGAGCACGGCTTCAAACCATGTACAACAAAACGCGGTACGACCTACACCAACACCAGTGCCTCAGCCACAACCTACGATACAAGAACTTCCAAAGCCAGTTCGTACCGAAGAGAAAAAGTCACCAAGCAAAAAACAAAAGAAATCACCTGCTCAGGAAGTGGCGCCGTCTTCTAAGCAGAAGAGTGTGACACCGAAAGCAAAGTCTAAAGAAGTCACTCTTCAAGCTGTAGGAACAGAAGAAGAACCAAAAAAACCAAAACCATTAGTGATTGGTTTAATTATGGTACTAGCACTGCTTGGGATATGGAAGTTGTATGAAATGATGCCAAGCGAAGGAATGCTCTTTATTTGTAGTGGTCTTAGCTTATTGGCTTTTACAATGGTTTACTTTTTCTTCTATGTTCGAGTACCGAAACGTGTAGAACAAGTTGATGTCACAGAGCAACCAGTCACATCTAAGCCAAATGCGGTTCGTAAAAAGAAGAAAGCAGCACCGATTGAGCCAGTCCAATCACCAGCTAAGGTTGAAGCACCGCCTATTCCAAAAGAGGACGTTCTTCAAACCCAGCAAGCGGCTACATCAGAAAAAGAGTATTTTGCATCGTTACGTGACCAAACGACGTTACTTCATGAAGCTGGCGAGACGGTTGTGTTAGGACATGATGACCAAGAGCTTCAACAAAACGGGCCTTTACTTGAGGTTGAAAGAAATGGAACAGTCGAAAGAATTTACATTCGTCAGAACCCATTTGTCATTGGGAGAAACCCAGCAACGGTTCAATATGTTGAAGAGACGACAGGAGTGTCACGTATGCATATTGAGTTCGTGACAAATGAAGAGAAGGTACTTGTTAAAGATTTAGGGTCCAAAAATGGTAGTAAATTAAATCATGAGGCTATGGTTCCATATAAACCTTATTTGCTTTCTGATGGAGACCAAATCGTAATTGGAAAAGTGTCCTATACCTACAAGAGGATATAAGCGATGGTAGAACATCCGATTCAATTTGGTTTGTCTACTCATAAAGGTACTAAAAAAGAATGGAATGAAGACCATATGTTTGCTAGAAGGGCCAGTCTAGCAACGGGTAAAGAGATGGCCATTATGGTAGTGGCTGATGGCATGGGGGGTTATCAAGGCGGAGCAAAAGCTAGTCGTTTTGTTATTGATGCCATCAGTGAATTATGGAACCAACGTGTGTATGACGTATTACAAACGCCAGATCCTCTTCATATGTTAAGCCAAGAGCTCAATGAACTTCTTCATGCCGTTAACTCACAACTTATCCATATGAGTGCGGTCCATAAAATGGGGACAACGGTTTCTATACTTGTGTTATATGAAGGATATTATCTTGTGTGTCATGTTGGTGATTGTAGAATCTATCAACTACGAAAATTCAAAGACGATACGTCGCAAAAACCAGGAGAGCTCTCCCTTGAAACAAAGACGTTATCTTTAGATGTGACAGAAACGCTCCCAATGCATGGGAAATCGCGCCAATTCCAACAAGTCACAGAGGATCAATCTTGGGTTCAGCAACAAGTAAAGCTAGGCTTTTTGAACAAGGCAGAAGCGGACTATCATCCGAAAAGGAATATATTGCTTCAATGCTTAGGAGTAGAAAGTCAAATCGTTCCTTACCTTAGAGTGGGGACATATGAGGCAAATGATTTATTTTTTCTTTGTAGCGACGGATTTTATACCGTTTTTCCAGAGGATGAAATCGAAAGGTTACTCCTTCGCTTACTTGAAAAGCCTGATGTGAATTTACAGCAAGTTTGTGAACAACTCATTTGTATCGCCAATGAACATGGGACAAAAGACAATGTATCAGTAGGGTTAGTAACACAGCCTATCCAGACAAGGAAGCGGGCACGTTTCTTTCATTTATTTTCCTATATTATTGAGCAGATAAAAGGTCGGGAACGGAAGAGAGGATGACTAAGATGAGAGTGGAAACAGCCCAAGTTACGGATATCGGAACAAAGAAAAAAACAAATCAAGATGCTTTATTAATGAAAACCGCAAGAACACCAAATGGTCTGGTTGGATTATTTGTTGTATGTGATGGCATGGGCGGTTTATCCCAAGGAGAATTAGCCAGTGCAACGGTGATACAAGGGATGGCAACGTGGTTTGACGAACAATTGCCACTCTATCTAAAAGATGAGGCGTTTAGAGAGAGGGTTCCTGCGCTTATTGAAGACTGCATCAGAAACTTACATGAGAAAATCCATTTGTACGGTGAAGCTGAAAATATGAAATTAGGTACGACCGTCACTGCGATGTTTCTCGTTTATGATACATATTATGTGGCGCATGTTGGTGACAGCCGAGCCTATTGTCTGAGCAACAAGCTTACGAGGTTAACGGTTGACCAAACGTTAGTAGCAAGGGAAATCGAACGAGGGAATTTAACGGAAGCACAAGCAAAAGAACATCCAAAGCGCAATGTTCTATTGCAGTGCATTGGTGCGTCTAAAGACATTGATGTTGTGTTTACAACAGGTAAGGTTGAGGATGGGGCGATTTATGTTCTTTGTTCTGATGGGTTTTGCAATTTATTATCTGATGAGGAACTTTTTTTGCATATGACGACGCCAGCTGTACAACAGGAAGCTGATTTAACGCAAAAGATTACAGAGTTAATTGATATCGTTAAACAAAAACAGGAAACAGACAACATAACGGCAATGGCTATTAAAGTCAGGCTATAGGAGGGGGTGGTCCTTTGCTACATATTGGAGAAGTAATAGACAACCGCTATGAGGTAATCAAGGAAATCGGTCGAGGTGGTATGAGTGTCGTTTATTTAGCGATGGACCAGCGTTTGCATAAGTTTCTTGTCATCAAAGATATACGCAAACGAGATCAATCGATGAACAAACTTTTGCTCGACAGTCTTGTTGCTGAAGCGAATCTACTTAAAAAGCTAGACCATGCGGCGTTACCGAAGATTTATGACATTATTGATGTGAAGGGTGCCATTTATGTCGTTATGGATTTTATTGAAGGTGAATCGTTAAAAGAGAAAATAAAGCGGGAAGGTGTAATTTCCGCGTCTCTTGTAATTGATTGGGCCACACAACTTAGCGATGTACTGGATTATTTGCACACAAGAAAGCCAAACCCCATTATTTACCGAGACATGAAACCAGATAACGTTATGCTTACTCCTGAAGGAAAAGTGAAGTTAATTGATTTTGGTATTGCACGGGAATACAAGGTTGAAAGTTCAACAGATACCAAAAACTTAGGAACAGAGTTATACGCAGCACCAGAGCAAATATCCAATAAGCAAACAGATAGTCGCTCAGATATTTATAGCTTGGGAATCACACTATATCATCTTGTTACTGGAAAAACGTTAAATGAACCCCCGTTTGAATTAAAACCTATTCGCTACTGGGATCCTAGCTTACCTGAAGGATTAGAACATATCATCGAAAAGTGTACACAGTCTCAACCGGACCTTCGATACCAAAGCTGTGAAGAGTTACGGTATGACCTTGTCAATATCAAAAAACTGACAAAAGAATATCGGAAAAAAATGAAAAAAAGCTTAACGTTATTTTTAATTCCTTTTCTTTTATTTATTGGTTTTACAACGACTTCAGTTGTCGGGTATACCGGCATAAAAGAAGAGCAATTTCAAGATTATATGAACATTATTAATCAATCGAATCGCTATGTCCTCGATGGTAATCCAACACAGGCGATTGAGTTGCTTGAATATGCGATTACAAACGTGGATAGAAGACGAGCGGAAGCCTACTTAAATATGCTTGATATATATAGCAGTCAAAACGAAATCGATACGGGCTTAGCGAAAATTCAAAGTTATATGAATGACGGCTATGGAAGAATCCACCGCAACGATGAAATCCTGTTTAAAATCGCTATGACCTATTTTGATGATAAAAGAGATTATGCTGCCGCCCTGCGCCATTTCGACCAAATCAATGAAAAGAATATACCCGATGTTACTTATTATAAAACGTTAGCAACGATGATGGGCAGTATGAATATTGATTACTCACAGTTTTCAGAAAGGTTGCTTGAGTTTAAAGAATATAATGACAGCTTACCAAATAGCAGCAAGCGTATCGATAACTACAATACGTTAGCTAACATTTATAGCTCTTATAAAGGTCAAATTGAAGGGGCAAATACATACACGATTGAAATCGTATCAACCGCATTTGAGCTGTTAGAAACGCTTGGGGATGAGCAATTATTTTTTCGTTATGAATTAGATTTTGAACATAAACTAGCACAAGCCTATCATAGCCGAGCAATCAATGCCAATGACCAGACCGAAGCAAGAGAAGATTACATGAAAGCGATTGATCATTATTATCAATTAATAGAACTTGATGTAGCAAACTTAGAAGATGTTATGGTCAGAATCGGTGTCATCTATCAGAACATGGGAGAGTACTCTCAAGCGATTGAACAATTTGAACGTACAATTACTCAATATCCTGATAGTTTAGATGCCTATGTCCGATTAGTAAATCTATTACTTGATATTGAACAAAGTAAGTCTGAAGGCAATCGAAACTTTAATAGAGCCGTTCAAACGTATAAAAAAGCAAGTCGCATCACAGATGCAAGTCAAGAAGAAACGTTTAGCCGTGTTACAAGAAGATTGACGAATTTAAATCTACTAGAGAGATAAGGAGGGGAATGGATTGGTCAACCAAGTGATGTTTTATGGGGGAATGGCAGGAGCCTTTGTCACGTTACTAGTAACCGTCATAGCCTTTATGAAGCTAAATATGTTGCAAGTCTTGCAAGACTTAACAGGATTACGTTTGGTTAGAGGCAAAGAGTCTTTCTCCTCCACAGGGGTACGTCGAAACAAAAAAACATCAAGCCAAATCAAAGTACGAAAAAAGGAGGTTGCTGCTGGGGTCACAACTGAATTGGCACCTACTGAATTTTTACATGGACAGGATGTTTTGGCTGAAACGATGATTCTTGATGACGACATGGGAGAAACAACGATACTAACATCACTGATTGTTGAAAAAGAAGAAGATTTTAAAAAAGAGATTGATATTGTGATAGTGCATTCTACTATAAAATTATAAAGGAGAATTAAGATGATAGGAAATGTATATGGGTTTTATAAGAACCATAAACTGTTGCTCTTGCTGCCACTTATAAGCTTACTCATTATTTCTTTATTGATTTTTAATGGGAAAGTATTTTCATTGGATGGGTCAGACAAAGCAGTTGTTTATAAAGGGGACTCATGGGAAATAACAGAGTCTTTTACAAACAAGTGGTTCATGAATAATGACACGGCGACCTTTGTTATAGACCTTAGTCAAAATTATCGTGATTTACAAGATAATGCTGTAACAAGACCATTTGTAATTCGGGCTTCTATCAATGATGTTGACATTAGTCCAGAACAAATTTCATATTCAAAAGTAAATGAATCTTCTTTTCAAGGAAGCTATCAAGTTAAGGTCGTCACTCCTAGTGAGCAAGAAGGGAACGTAAAGCTTTCTCTACAGTTCCTTGAAGATAATGATTGGTTGATTCCAGTAAGTTCTCATTCTTTTTCAATACATAAAGACACGACTTCGCCAGAACTTACAATTAAAGGGGTTGAAAATGACCACCTTTATCAAAACCATCGTGACGTTACATTTACAGTTACTGATGAAAATATAGACATGAGTGGAATCTCTATCATCGCCTCTAAAAATGGGGAAGCGATGGATTTAGCTCCGTTAGAGAAATCAAATTCTAGTAAAGCATCAAAAACGTATAAGTTTTCTGATGGAGTATATGAAGTAGCTTTTCAGGCAGTTGATAAAGCAGGAAACCAAACGGTCCATGAAACGCTATCGTTCACAATTGATTCTTCTGCGCCCGAAATTGATATCGAGGGTGTTGACAATGATGGTTATTACCAATCAGCAGAAGTCGAAATCAAAGTGAATGACTTACTATTAAACTTAGAAAAAACGATCGTTACAATTGAAAAAGACGGTGAGCAAATTTATTCAGGTGCTTCTTTTCGGTTGTTACCGATACGAACGATTGCCTCTTTCACACGAACATTTACAGAAAATGGCGTATATCAAATAAAAGTTACGTCAAAAGACTTGCTTGGACATACGTCTGTTGAAGAAGTCGTTCGATTTACAATAGATAAAGCGGCCCCAATCATTTCTATTCCAGCAATTCAACACAAAGCGGTTTATGAAGTTGGCCAACAAGTTGAGTTTATCGTATCTGATAAAAATTTAAAGGAACGTGGCCTCGAAATCACAGCAACAAAGGATGGGCAAACTTACGATTTTTCAGGAAGTATTCGTTGGGAAGAAAACAAGAAAGAGAATACTTTCATATTAAATCATCTTTTTGAACAAGAAGGAAACTATGAGATTAGTTTACGAGCAACGGATTTATCAGGGAACCTGGCTACGAAACAGTTGTCTTTTATTATTGATACGAAAGCACCAAATGTTACGATTGATGGACCAGCGAATAACTCACACGTAAATAATTCAGATGGTGTACCGATTACTGTAACAGTAGAAGATTTAACGCTACAAAAGGAACAAACTAAAATATGGCTCAATGGAACAAATGTGACATCCGACTTTAAGGTAACTAGTGAATCAGATAGAAAAGTTGTGTACGAATCATTATTTGAAAAAGATGATACGTATCAGTTTGAAGTACAGGCAACAGATGCATTCGGTAGAGAAACAGTTAAACAACTAGCGTTTACGATTGATACGAAAGCACCTGTATTGTCCATTACAAGAAGTGTAGTAGATGAAGAAGTCCCATTTTCTAATGTCGTCGTAAAAGTGAGCGATAGCCATATAGACGAATCAAGCTTAGATGTTAAGGTGACCCGGAAAGATGTTTCCGAAAAAGTGGTTTCAGTCCCAGTTGAACCATTACAAGTTTTTGATGGCCACACCATTGCAGAAAATCTATATACCTTTAAGGGCGATGGAGTATATGAAATTGAATTAAAAGCGAAGGACCTTGCAGGTAATTTATCGGAGCGTTCATATTCTTTTACGATTGACAATACGAAGCCATCGATTGTTATTGAAGGACCAACGAATGGTTTATATTCAAACGCAAAGGACGGCATACCTGTTTCTATTTCAATAGAAGATTTAACGCTGCAAACGGATAAAACCTTTGTGTCTGTTAATGGAAAAAACTATAAAGAGATCATGGATCTTGTAGATGTGACGGATACGAAACTGGTATACGACTATACGTTCACAGAAGATGAAGCGTATGAGCTTATCGTTACGTCAACGGACCAATTTGGTAACGAATTCTCAAAAACAATGACATTTACGTTAGATACGAAATCGCCTGATTTACTAATTACAGGAGTAGAGCATCAAGATGAGTTTAATGGAGAAGACAAAGTAGATGTAACCATTTCAGCTAGTGATGAGAATTTAGATCCTGATAAAATTAACCTTTCAGTTCAGAGAAAAACAATTGACGGGAAAGTAGAAAATGTTGACATTGAGGCGTTGGTTGTCAATGATTCAAAAACAGTAGCAAAAAATACGTATACCTTTACAGAAGACGGAGAGTATACAATTCAATTTCAAGCTAGAGATAAAGCTGGAAATAGAACAGTCCATGATGCAGTTTCTTTTATTATTGATACAACGTTACCAAAAGTTGTTGTTGAAGGGGTAAGACAAAATCAACACTACAACAAAAATAGAGACTTAGTAGTAAGCATCGAGGATATGACACTTGATTTGAAAAACTCTATCGTTCTTTTACAAACACCAAATGGAGAAAAGCGTTTTAGTGGAGACCGTCACTTTGACATTGTAGATGGAAATCCAAACAAGGCTATATTCACACATTCCATTGATAAAGATAAGGAAGGGCGATATTCCATTCAAGTCATATCGTCGGATAGAGTTGGGTATACAAGAACGACGACACCTATTGATTTTGTAGTGGATACTACAGCACCTGAAATTTCACTTACGGGCAAAGACCAGAACGGAAAATCGATTACTAGCAGTAACCGATTTATTAAAAATGGTGAGGTTACAATTAAGGTCGTAGAAGAGTATTTTGAAACGAATGAGGTTGAGGTTGTTGTTGTTCATAACGGAACAGAACAATTGAAAGAATGGGTCAATACAAAGCTGACATCTTCGTTAGTGCTCCCTTTTTCTAAAGATGGAGATTATCAAATAAAAGTAAGTGCAAAAGATAAAGCAGGAAACGAAGCGACAGAAAAATCAATACAGTTTACGGTTGATAACGTTGAACCCAAAATAGCAATCAAGAATGTGAGTCACAATAGTTTTTATGGTAATGACAGAACTATGACAATCGAAGTGCAAGAACGGAACTTCAACTCTAACAACGTTACAATTGAAGCAACTCGTAAAAATACTGTTACAAATAAAGTTGAGAAAATCAACATTGGTGAATGGAGAAATACTGGCGAGACGTCAGAGTTATCCTATACATTTACTGAGGAGTATGAGTATTCCATTAAAGTATCAGCCGTTGATGCTGCGGGTAACAAAGCAACTTCAAGAGCTGTTACGTTTACTATTGATAAAACTGATCCACAATTGAATATTGGTGGGGTAGAGCATAACCAACATTATAAAACGAAAACAGCAACAATTAATGTAACTGACACAAATATTGATTTATCTAAGACGATACTCACTGTAACGCGCAATGGAAGAACCTATCAAAACTCAGGACTTCAATTTAAAGTAAGTCAACGAGGAAATGCTCTTCCAACAGCTTCCGTTTCGTATGCCTTTAAAGAAGAAGGAAATTATGTAATCGCGTTACAAGCTACAGACAAAGCTGGAAA
Source organism: Bacillus alkalicellulosilyticus (assembly GCF_002019795.1). GTDB lineage: Bacteria > Bacillota > Bacilli > Bacillales > Bacillaceae_F > Bacillus_AO > Bacillus_AO alkalicellulosilyticum. Next base: position 1,682,668 of record NZ_KV917381.1, read on the forward strand.
TCGCACAGTTCATGAAAATGTAGCATTTGTCATCGACAAAACGCTTCCTGTTGTATCAATTGATGGAGTGGATCACAATTCGTATAATCCAACAGCGAAGCGAGTTACCGTCTCTGTTGATGAGCTTAACTTTGCAACAAATGAAGTAGATGTAAGTGTGTTAAAAGACAATCAAGCTTACTCCATGGGAGTATGGAATAACTCAGCTAAAGTGTCAAGATTAAGCCATAACTTCACCCAGGATGGAGCGTATCAGGTTTCAGTTTCAGCTACGGACAAAGCGGGAAATGGTCCTGCAACGGCTGTAAAAACGTTTACGATTGATACGATAAATCCAGTCATTCAAATCACTGGTGTAGAAAATGGTGCGTATTACAATACGGATAAAACGATGAATGTTTCGATTCAAGATGTGAATTTAGATGTCAATACCATTCGAATCACGAGAGACGGCAGACCTTATTCAGTTGGTAATTTTTCGGTAAGAAATGCTGTAGCTTCTTTATCACATACGTTTAGCCAAGAGGGGGTTTACGAGGTTCAGGTAGAAGCTGTTGATAAGGCCGGAAATCAGTCAAACCAAATGGTTATGTTTACGGTTGATAAAACGGCACCTGTAATCACTCCGAAGTTCAGAGGGGAAAATCGAGTCATTGAAAACGGTGAATACATTAATCGTTTCTTTACACCAGAATTTGCTTTAGCAGAAAGTGAAGATACGATTGTATCGATTGTGTTAAATGGTCGAAATGTAGGAACGTCTTCATTAGCAGCAACTCGTGATATGGTGTATCAATATGCGGTAACGGCAGTCGATAAAGCAGGCAATCAAACAACGATGGAAATAAGTTTCACGGTAGATACGACAATGCCTCAACTTTCAATTACAGGAGTATTAGATGGTTTCTTTAATGAAAGTATCACGCCGGTTGTTTCTTATTCAGATACGAATTTAGATGAAAGCCGCACATCAGTTACATTAAATGGTCGTAATTTCGCGAGTGGAACAACGTTAGACCAAGAAAATGACTATGTCTTAAAAGCTGTTGTTACGGACTTAGCAAACAATGTATCTGCACGAACGCTCATTTTTACTCTCGATAAAACAGCACCAAGGATAACTTTCGTTGAACCGATATCAAATGAGTACTTTAATAGCAGTGTCATTCCTAATTTCTTAATTGAAAGCTTAAGTCCATATGACATTATTTCAATAACTCTAAATGGAAATCCGTATCAGCTTGGAGACCCAATTGAAGAAGAGGGAAAACACGTCCTTTATTTTGAAGTGCGTGACCAAGCAGGAAACATTAAACAGTTAAGTGTAGAGTTTATTATTGATTTAACAGCACCAAATGTTATTTTCGAAGGTGTTACGGATAATGAAAGATATTATGAACCTGTTGACCTTACAATATTGCTAGACAATCCTGAAGATACATTCCAATCGATTACGATCAATGGAGAATTGTTTACGGGAGATATTGAAGACCACGATGGGTATATGAGAGTAGCAACTAGAGTTTCAGAAATTGATACGTATGAAGTTCAAGTTGAAGCCTACGACAAAGCAGGAAATGAAACGAACTCACTAGTAACTTTTGAAATCTCAGAAAAAAGCATCCTCGTTAAATTTTATGAAAATAAACCTCTTTTCGCAGTGACACTTGTTGCTCTTCTGGGAGGGGTCGCTACAGGTGGAACGATCCTCGTACGAAGAAGAAAAGGGAAATTGGAAGATGATATAGTAGAAAGAGAAGAATAAAAGAAGAGAGGGTGAGATAAAAGGTTTTTACCTTTATCTCACCCTCTATTTCTACTTAATGATTCTGTTCTAAATATATTTTTAAGGAATTTTGTCGAAAAACTAGGAAAATTATCGAATGGCATATATAATAGTGAAATAGATTCACTTTGATTGAATCGAGACATACTTTTAACCTAAAACTTTTTATGTTGTATCTTTGAAAAAAAAGGAATTAGAAATCGTCTATTTTTTTATACTTTTAGGTAGAAACATTTTGTTTACGACCGATATAAGAAATAGAGAATCTGACAGAGTACTAGATTAGAGAAAATGTAAGGGAGAGTCATCATGGATAAAAATACAATTATTGGGGTTGTCTTAGGCGTCTTATCACTCACACTTGGAATGGTCTTTAAAGGGACAAGCTTGGGTGTACTATGGAATCCAGCGGCCATAACGATTATTATGGTGGGAACGGTAGCGGCAGTTATGATTGCCTTTCCTACAGAAGATATGAAAAAAGTCCCAAAGCTTTTTAGTATCCTCTTTAAAGATAAAGCTGACACATCCATTCCAGAACTTGTAGAGCGATTTGTTGAATTTGCTACAGTCTCTCGTCAAGAAGGAATGTTAGCTCTTGAATCAAAGCTAAAAGATATTCAAGATCCATTCTTAAACCAAGCCATTCGTATGGTAGCTGATGGATTAGAGCGCGATGTAATTCGTCATTCATTAACGGAACGTATTGACGCGATGCAACAACGTCACGCAACGGGAGCACAAATCTTTACGCAAGCGGGAACATATGCCCCTACTTTAGGAGTACTTGGAGCTGTATTAGGACTTATTGCTGCTTTAGGAAACATGAATGATATTGATGCATTAGGTTATGCGATTTCAGCAGCATTCGTTGCTACATTATATGGAATTTTCACAGGATATGTATTATGGCATCCATTTGCCAATAAGTTAAAGCAGAAATCGAAAAAAGAAGTCATAAAAAAATATTTAATTGTTGAAGGAACCGTGATGATTATTAACGGAGTCTCGCCTAGAGAAATTGAAGAAACATTAAGTGGATTCTTGGAAGAAAAAGAGCAACAAAAGCTAGGAGACAGGGGTGAGGCGTAACCGTGGCGAACAAAAAACATCAAGGACATGATGAACATGTGGATGAGTCTTGGCTTATTCCATATGCCGATATGCTTACACTGCTTCTAGCGTTATTTGTTATTTTATTTGCTGTAAGTCAAGTTGACGCTCAAAAATATGACCAACTTCGAAATGTTCTTGCCGATACAATGGGTGGAACAGGGGTACTAGAATATCATGCTCCGATTCAAGAGATGGACACAGTGAATGATGAATTAAAGAAAGAAGATAAAGATAGTGATGGCAGTGCCCAGCTTTGGTATGATTTAGAAGTATTAAAGGAAGAGTTAGATAGGTATATCGACGATGAAAACTTATCAGAACGATTATCAACCGAAATAACGCGAGAAGGGTTACTTGTCACAATTAATGACCAGATTTTGTTTGATTCTGGTGATGCAAATATGAAAAAAGAAGCACGAAAAATGGTAGTCAAACTTGCCGATATACTAGCGAGTGACCCACCTAAACGTATTCAAATATCTGGACATACTGATAATCGTCCGATATATAACTCACAGTTTCGTTCTAATTGGGAATTAAGCTCTGTCCGTGCCCTTAATGTAATGAATATCTTTTTAGAAAACGAAGATGTGATACCGAAGCAATTAAGTATTGCAGGTTACGGGGAGTATCAACCAATTGCGTCAAATGATACAGCTGAGGGTAGAGAACGAAATCGCCGAGTAGAAGTGTTAATTTTACCGAGAATTGAAACTATTACGTCTGTTGAAGAGTAGATTATAGAATCATAGGAGGTGTACCAAAAGGTCAAAATAAACCTTTTGGTACACCTCTTTTTTTTATTTCACTTACAAATCGACTGTATAGTTAAATATACCTATTTTATTTATTTTTATGGAATTATATAGAATATAACATATAAATATAGTATAGTACATTACAACAGTAATGCACTATGTCGCAAGTGTAGAGGAGGAGAAAAAGTGATACTTAATCAAGATGACATGAAGCCGATTTATATACAAATCGCCGAGTGGTTAGAAACCGAAATCATCTCAGAAAATATCAATGCCGATGAAAAAATGTACTCCCAATACCAGTTGGCAGACATGTTTACAATAAATCCGGCCACGGCTGCAAAAGGACTAAATATTTTAGCAGAACAAAACATTTTATATAAGAAAAGAGGACTAGGCATGTTTGTATCAGTGGACGCAAGAGAGCGCATTCTCCTAACACGTAAAGAACAAATATTAAAAAAAATGGTAAGCGAGCTAGTAGAAGAAGCGAAAAGATTGTCTGTTACAGAAGATGAACTTGTGAACATGATAAAGGAAATGAATAAGGAGGAGAGCTAATAATGAATGTGATTAAATGTGAAAATCTAACAAAGTGCTATGGTAAGCTTGAAGCCATTCAAAACATGACGTTTTCAATCGAAGAAAATAAGATTACAGGGTTAATTGGTCGGAATGGAGCGGGTAAAACAACATTACTCAAGACTATTGCAGGTTATTATCAAAGTAGTTCTGGCCGTGTTCAAGTGCTTTCAAAAGACCCGTTTAATAATTTAGAAGTAACACAGAACATGATATTTGTTGATGATAAAATGAGCTTTCCACCGCTTTTATATCTTGGAGATATTTTAAATGCTGCAGCTGACTTTTATGAAAACTGGAACGAGGAGCTTGCTCGAGGATTATTTGAGTATTTTTCATTATCTCGAAAAGCGTACCATGAACATCTTTCAAAAGGAATGAAAAGTACATTTAATATGATTATCGGAATAGCGGCGAGATGCCCACTTACTATGTTTGATGAGCCGACCTCGGGAATGGATGCGGCCGTAAGGAAGGATTTCTATCGCGCATTGCTTAAAGATTATCTTCAACATCCACGAACAATCGTTCTCTCTAGTCACTTAGTCAATGAAATAGAAGACATATTAGAAGACATTCTTCTTATTAAAGAGGGAGAAGTACTTCTTCATCTTGAAGTTGATGAATTAAAAAAATATGCTGTCGGTTTAAGAGGGAAAAACGAAATAGTAGAAAAATGGGTTGAGGGTCATGAAATCATTTATCAAGAAAGTTTTGGTGTAAATCAATCATATCATGTTGTCCGAAACCTTTTTAATGAGAGTACAATCGAGCAAATAAAAAAATCAGGAGTTGAAGTGACTGCAGTAGATGTAAATGACCTCTGTGTTTACTTAACTGCTAGGCAAAAAGGGGGAATTGACGATGTCTTTAACAAGCAATGAAACATTGAATCTAGCAAAAAAGCAATATAAATACAAAACAAAAGCGTATATGAATGCGTTTGTTAGTATGATATTTGTACAATGTATCGCGATTATATTCTCTTTTAATGGAATAGAGAGCATGGGAACTGGCTCAGACACTATCTTTGTAACCGTTAATATTATAAATGGTAATGCAATTCTCTTTTTTACATTAATTTGGGCTTTTGTCATTTCATTAACGCTAACGAAAAAGGCTTATCGAGACATTGATTTTGTGTTTCCATCCACTCGACTAACGAGCCACCTTTCAAACATTGGCTTACTAATTACGATAAGTGTTATCGGGGCGATATCTTGCCTATTGGGAAGTGCTTTTGTTCGCCTTATTTCCTTTGTCATACATTCAACATCGTTTACAATTGAGTCTTTTCTCATAGGGCCATTAGAGTTTGCAATGGGAATACTTGTTTCTTCTTTGTATCTGTTATTAGTTTGTACAGTTGGGTATGTGTTTGGGTTGCTTGTACAATGGCATAAAGCGATGGGGTTCGTCATTCCGGCATTCCTGATTGGATATCATATTCAAGAAGTACGAAGTGTTGGTCAAGTCAGATTTACAGTCATTCAGTTTTTTACTTCTGAAACGTCATTGCTCCTATTTGTCATCAAAGTTATCGTATCAGTTAGTATTCTTCTATTTGTGATAGTAAAGCTTACGAATCGACTGGAGGTTAAAAGATAATGAGTATAGTATGGGTCGTTTTATTTATAGGTTTTGTCCTCCTTTTAGGTTTGGGTTTTACTCATAAAATCATTCCTTTCCAAGCGGTAAGATGGGTACTTGTGGGATATTTTGGGATCCTCTCCATAAGTTATGTGGCGTCCTTTTTTGTGCCAGAGGAACAGGTTCTATCGAAAGACTTGTTGTTTACTGTTGAACAGCAAACAGATGACTATTTTTCTTTCTATGAGTTAGTAAAAGAAGGCAAGCTAGAGGAAACTGAATTGATTGAGATAGTGGAAGAATGGAGTTTTCCGTATGAGGAAACAGAGCTGTCATTAATGGATTCCCATATCCAAATTATGATAGAACGCAAACCTGAAACTGACGGAGAAATTGAAGTGACTCATTATAAAACAAAAAGTATATTAGATGGTAAGATTGAACCGAGTTCACTTATCATTTCTCAAGAAGACACAACATTTTATTTTTATGAAGAAAAAAAACCTGGCTTTGCAAATGAAGTTACAATTGCTTTATATGGTAGGGACTTTGTGATTAGTCAGTTTGTGGATGTTGAGAAAATAGATTTATTTGGACAATACCGTTTTAACGACATAATTTGGGATAATCTGATTTATATCAAAATCCCCAAAAATGTTGAACTTGATGAGCATTCTCAGTACTACCTAATTAATGATGAATAATAGCTTGAAAGCGCCGTACGGTTATGTTCGGCGCTTTATTAATTCGTAATAATGACTAAAAAAAGAACCAGTCGAGTAAGCAAGTTGGGACTTGTTAATGAAGTCAACTATTTTCTTTTATATTATTTTTTTCGAATAGGAAACATCAAATCCATAATTATATTATCATCTTTAAGCTGTCTCTGATGAATTTCTATACCGTAGGAGTCTGCTAATTCATACTCGGAGTCAATTATCCAAGAATACAAGTAATCATATGCATAATGAGCTTGGTCTCTACCCCCTTGATAGGTAGTACATGCGTATGTATTGGCGGGAAATTCAAACGATTCCATACCATCAGGAATAATACTGGAGCTAGATACCTCAATACCTGTAATCCACTTAAAAGGGTCCGCTTCAGGATTATAATTTGGAGGGTCGATGAAAATGCCAATGGCGTGGTCTCCCAATCGATTCTCAATTTCTATGATGCGTTTATTAAAAGTATCAAAAAGTTTTTGAATGTTTTTCTGTTCGCGTTCTACGGAAAGAAGTGTTTCTAGTGTCATGCCAATAACAGTGAATGGTTCTTTTTTTATAATTTTAGTTTCCATTTAATTCACTCCTATTTAAAATTTTCCATTACTAAGATTTCGATTTCAAAGTTTAAAATCCCTCTTTTGGAAAAAAGAGGGTGAGACAAAAGGTTACCCTTTTGTCTCACCCTCAAATTTCTTATCGGTTTTCTTTTTTTATAAATTCTTCGATGACAAAAGCAGAGACGCCTAATGCAGCTGAATAAATCGTTAGTTGAGAGAAGGCAATTTGTAGGTTTGATTGGTGTTGCTTTAACGAATGACTTTCAATTACTTTATTGATTTCTGGTAACAAAGTATCTCTAGCCATTGCCATTCGATTTCCTATAATCACTTGATCTGGATTAAATGTATTTATGATGTTATTCAATCCTAGACCTAAATAGGTGCCAACATTTTTAAAGAGATTTTTGATTTGTTCATCTTCTGGAATTAGTTCAACTAATCCTTCAAGGGTTGGAGCTGGAGTAATTTCAGAAGCTTGTTGTAACAATGCTTGCTCTGAGGCGTATAATTCCCAACATCCCTCGCTTCCGCAACGACATGGCTTGCCATTGACTTCGATAATCATATGTCCCATTTCCCCAGAAAAGCCATGACTACCACGGTAAAGTTCATTATTTAAGATAAAACCAACACCAATTCCGATCCCGGTACTGACATATACCATGTTCTTAAATTCTTGACCAGCACCAAACTGTTTTTCACCATAAGCGCCTGCGTTTGCTTCATTCTCAATTGTAACAGGAAGGTTGAATATCATTTCTAGTTCTTCTTTTAGTTGAATATTCTTCCACCCTAGGTTAGGAGCTAATAATACTTTTCCATCATGATTTACGATTCCTGGAACTCCAATTCCGATGCCAACTACACCATATTCACTTGGGGGTGTTGTATCGAGAAGGTGTTGAATCACTTCTTTAATCAGTAATAAAACGTCGCCATATCCGATACCATCTATTTTCTTATTCGTTTCTAATATGATATTTCCATTGAGGTCAGTTAGGATACCTAATATATAATTGACTCCGACGTCAATGCCAATGGAGTAGCCGGCTGTTTCGTTAAAGAGTAACATTACTGGACGACGACCACCACTTGACTCACCAGGACCTGATTCATAGCAAAGGTTCTCTGCTATCAATTCATTTACTAAGGAAGAAACGGTTCCTTTTGTTAAACCTGACCGTTGCGAAATATCTGCACGGGAAAGAGGAGCACTTGATTTTATTAATTGTAAAACTAGTAATTTATTATTAACTTTTACTAATTGTTGATTCCAACTCATAGTCTTTTCTCCTCATTAGTTGTTGTTACTATTATTTATACCACAAATGACATAAAAATAAATATTAAAATCTTAGTTTATTCAATAGACAAACTAAGAATTTGCTGATACAATCAAAACAGAAAGCGCATACTAAAGAAGTTGAAAAATACTATTACTATTTATTGGAGGAATGAATGAATGAGCTACTTTCAAAATGTAGGTCCTATCAAATATGAAGGTCCTAAATCAAACAACCCATTTGCATTTAAATACTACAATCCAGAAGACCAAATCAATGGTCAATCAATGGAAGACTTTCTTCGCTTTGCCGTATCTTACTGGCACACATTTACTGGTGAAGGAACTGACCCATTTGGTCAAAGCACAATGGTACGTCCTTACAACACATTCTCAGGCATGGATTTAGCAAAAGCTCGTGTAGAAGCATCTTTTGAGTTTTTCCAAAAAATGGACGTTCCTTACTTCTGTTTCCATGACTTCGATGTGGCTCCTGAAACGGACAACTTAAGTGAAACACTTAAAAACATCGATGTAATTGTTGCTCAAATTAAAGAAAACTTAAAAACAAGCAAAACAAAATTACTTTGGAATACAGCAAATATGTTCTCACACCCTCGTTGGTTAAATGGTGCTGCTACGTCTCCTAATGCTGACGTTTATGCATATGCTGCTGCGAAAGTAAAAAAAGGTCTTGAAGTTGCTGTAGAACTAGGTTCAGAAAACTATGTATTCTGGGGTGGACGTGAAGGGTACGAAACGTTACTTAACACTGACATGAAGCTTGAACTTGATAACCTAGCTCGTTTCTTCCATATGGCTATCGACTATGCTAAGGAAATCGGATTCACTGGTCAATTCTTAATTGAACCAAAACCAAAAGAGCCAACAAAACATCAATATGATTTTGATGTAGCTACTGGAATTGGTTTCTTAAAAACTTATGGTTTGGACAAACACTTCAAATTTAACATCGAAGCTAACCATGCAACACTAGCTGGTCATACGTTTGAACATGAGCTTCAAGTAGCTCGTATTAACGGAATGTTAGGTTCAGTTGATGCAAACCAAGGAGATACATTACTTGGATGGGATACAGATGAATTCCCAACGGACCTTTATTCTACAACATTAGCAATGTATGAAATCATTAAAAATGGTGGATTAGGATCTGGTGGATTAAACTTTGACGCAAAAGTAAGACGTGGATCATTTGACCCAGAAGATTTATTCTTAGCTCACATCGCTGGAATGGACAGCTTTGCTATCGGTACTAAAGTTGCTCAACGTTTACTTGAAGATGGAGTACTTGAGAACTTTATTGCTGACCGTTATGAAAGCTACAGAAGTGGTATTGGTCTTGAAATTGTTGAAGGAAAAACAGATTTCAAAAAGCTTGAGCAATATGCTTTAGGCTTAACTGAAATCAAAAACAAATCAGGTCGCCAAGAAAACTTAAAAGCGATTTTAAACAAGTATTTATTAGAAGCTTACAATCAATAATATAAATGAAGATAACGTGCTGGATACTTTCTAAGGATCCAGCATGTTTTCTAGAGATGGAGGAAACATTTGATGAAACATGTAATTGGTGTAGACCTTGGCACAAGTGCTGTTAAGGTTGTGTTAGTAAATCAACAAGGACAAATAGTAAATGAAGTTTCAAAACCATATCCATTAATTCAAGAAAAATCAGGATATAGTGAACAAGACCCAAACGAGTGGGTAACGCAAACAACTGCTGCTCTTAAAGAGCTTGTCTCTACGTTTAATGGTGATGTGGCATCGATTGATGGACTTAGTTTTTCAGGTCAAATGCATGGTTTAGTGTTACTTGATAATAACAATGAAGTATTACGAAATGCAATTTTATGGAATGACACAAGAACAACTGAACAATGCCAACAAATTTATAATTTAGTAGGCGAAGAAAAACTGTTACAAATTACGAAAAATCCAGCTTTAGAAGGATTTACGTTACCTAAGCTTTTATGGGTGAAACAGTATGAGCCTGAAACATTTGCAAAAGCTTCTGTCTTCATGCTTCCAAAAGACTACTTACGTTATAAAATGACTGGACAAATTCATAGTGAATATTCTGATGCGGCCGGTACACTTTTACTTAATGTAGCAGAGAAGTCTTGGAGTGAAGAAATGTGCGAACTAACAGGTATTCCAGCTAACATTTGTCCTCCTTTAGTGGAGTCACATGGAAATGTTGGAACCATTACAGCTCAGTTTGCAAGTGAAACGGGTCTAGCAGAATCAACAAAAGTATTCGCTGGTGGAGCAGATAATGCGTGTGGTGCGATCGGATCTGGAATTCTTTCTAAAGGAAAAACTCTTTGTAGTATTGGTACGTCAGGAGTTGTTCTTTCTTATGAGGAAGAAAAAGACCGTGATTTTGGTGGAAAGGTTCACTATTTTAACCATGGTGAAGAAAATACATTCTATACGATGGGTGTTACTCTTGCAGCTGGCTATAGCTTAAGCTGGTTTAAAGATGTGTTTGCAAAAGAAGAAGCTTTCGAAACATTACTTCAAGGATTAGAAAATGTTCCAGTCGGAGCAAATGGTCTTTTGTTTACACCGTATGTAGTCGGTGAAAGAACACCACATGCGGATGCAACGATTCGAGCAAGCTTTATTGGTATGGACGCATCTCATGAGCGTATTGACTTTGCTCGTGCCGTCATTGAAGGAATTACATTCTCTCTCCAAGAATCAATTGATATTTTCAGACAAAGTGGCAAAACGATTGATACGATTATTTCTATTGGTGGGGGAGCCAAAAATGAAACGTGGCTTCAGATCCAAGCGGATGTCTTCAACGCAAAAATCGTGAAACTTCAAAGTGAGCAAGGGCCAGCAATTGGTGCAGCAATTCTTGCGGCTTATGGAAGCGGATGGGCGTCTTCACTTCAAGAGTGCGCAGATGCATTCTTAATTGAAGATATTGTGTATGAACCAATTCCAGAAAACGTTGAAAAATACGCAACCCTATTTAACTTATACAAACAAGTATATAGTCAAACAAAAGAGTTGAATGAAGGACTTAAATCATTCCGTAAAAATTAATATAAAAAAAGACCAAATCAATGCGATTTGGTCTTTTATTTACGTGGAAAAAATTCTCTAACGGACACAGTAGCCTCTTCTTAGTCAGTATTATCTTGATTTTGTAAGTTACATACACATTTAGTGTATAAAGTATAAACCTATATAGTAAATGTCATATAGATTTTTATTTCAGTTTGCTTTTTTATTTCCTTACTTTCCATTATAATGAAAACAATGAAGAAATCGATTACATTTGATATTTTCTAGAAAGAAGGTACATATGAGCATCTTTATTTCTGTCGTATTTCCAGTTTTACTTGTGTTTATTATTGGATATGGAATTCAAAAGTGGAAGAAGGTCGACATCAAACCTATTTCAACAGTTGCTATTTATGTTATGACACCTGCTCTAGTGTTCCGTACTTTTTATGAAGCCCACATTGATATTCAATATATCTACATGGTTGTATTTTCTCTCATTCTCTTATTCTCTTTAATTATTATCTCCAAAGTGTACTCACGAATAAAGAACTATTCAACGTCTCTTGAAAGTGGTTTGATTTTGTCAACCGCCTTTATGAATGCTGGAAATTATGGAGCACCTATTATCTTGTTTGCCTATGGCGAAGCTGGATTTGCTTTCGCGGTCTCTTTTCTAGTTCTTCAATCGATTATCATGAATTTCTTTGGTGTATATTATGCTGCTCGTGGCATGGCGGGGATAAAAGTTGCGATTAAAGCCGTTTGTCTTATGCCAGCAACATATGCTGTGATAGTAGCTTTGCTATTAAAAAGCTTTGATTTAACATTTCCAACAAACCTATACCGCACGATTGATATGATTGCCGAGGCAACCATACCAACGGTTATGATTATTTTAGGAATGCAACTTGCGCAAATTAAGTGGGGAAATTTTGAATGGGATAAAATATCCTATGCTGTAGTTGTACGATTACTTATCTCACCGCTCATTGCCTGGCTCATAACGCTAGCAATGCCGCTGGACGCCTTATTAGCAAAAGTACTAATTGTCTCTGCAGCTATGCCATCCGCCGCAACGATTGTTATTTATGCAATACAATTTGATTCAAGACCGAAGTTGATATCAAGTGTAACCCTTATCTCAACATTGATTAGCATTTTGACAATAACGATTCTCCTATCAATTCTATAAGAAGATATAAACAAAAGCGATTAGGATACCATATGGGGAAGGGAAGAATTCACTCACTTGAAGATCATAGATCGACATGAAATAAAAAATATAAACTCGAGGAGTACTATACATGGTTCGATTATCTTTATTTTTCTTTTTGTTATTCTCCACTTTTGCCATTACAGGTGCCTTATTGCCACTTTACTTACAAGATATCGGATTAACAACAGAACAAATCGGAATTCATTTAGCGATGGGCGCAGTAATAGCAGTGTTAGGTCAGCCTTTTTTTGGATATGTCAGTGATAAGATACAATCGACTAAGCGCGTGTTAATAGGAGTCATGATTGCTGCTCTTTTTGTTAGTTTTTTTTATTTTTCCGTGACCTCTTTTTATATGCTTTTGCTTTTATTCATTCTCCTTAACTTCTTTATAAGTGCATCAGGACCGTTAGTAGAAAACATCACGATTACCTTTGCACAAAAAAATAATAAAAATTATGGCGTGATCCGTCTTTGGGGAGATGTTGGTGTAGGCGCAGCTGCGGTCATTATAGGTGCTCTTATTGGAATTTATGGTGTTCAATCGTTAGGAGTAATGTACGCAATTATCTTAGTCGTTGCGATTGCTTTTGCATTTACTTTGCAAGATGGTCGGCAAAAGACAACTTCTACTATTTCAGTCCGTTCTCTCAAAGTATTGTTTACCAATAAAGAATATATGTGGTTTTTGTTTTTGTCGATGATTATTTTTATTACACATCGGATGAACGATAGCTTGTTTACGGTATATATATCAAATAAAGGAGCCAGTGAATCAGATGTCGGGCTGGCTTGGATGCTAGCTACCTTTGCATCTGCTCCTTTTTTTATCATCATGGGAAAACTTCTTTCTAAATATAAAGAGCTTACACTTGTTCTCCTTGCTGCCCTAGTATATTGCATTCGGTGGCTACTTTACGGTGTGTTTGATGACCCGCATATTCTTATTTTCTTACAGCTCCTAAATGGGGTTACCTTCCCTATTTTTGTTGTAGCTGCCTTGTTTTTTGTAACAAAAATCGTTCCAGAACAGTTAAAAGCAACGGGACAAACCATCTTCATTGCTGTGATAGTCGGAATAGCTGGATTAATTGGTAGTGCTGGTGGAGGATGGGTGATGGAACGATTTGGAGGTTCTATTACATACCAGATTGGGGCTGGAATTACCTTTATCGGTGTGATATTGTGTGCAATCACTTTATTTCATCAAGCACGAACAAAAAAACTCGATATTAATTAAGAGATATGATTAGATGAAGGTACTATAGTTGGAGGTGATGGCATGACCAATCATCAAATAATTGGGAGCTTTAAGTGGATGAAATCGATTAACCGTTCCCTCATTTTAAACATGATTCGTAAAGAAGGACCGATATCAAGAGCTGAAATCGCAAAAAGAAGTAAGTTATCTCCTCCAACCGTCACTAATCTTGTGAATGAATTGCTAGAAACAAGAATGATTAAGGAAGGAAAAATAGGTGTTTCTAGTGGAGGCAGAAAACCGATTTTGTTGAGCATTAATCCAAGTAGTCATTATGTCATTGGAGTAGATGTTGGCATTCATAAAGTTACCGTTGTTATAACGGACCTAGAGGCAACAATAATTGATGAAAGAGTGTTCCCTCTTGCTGAAAAAATGAGTAATGAGCAATTTCTTCAACTATTAATAAAAGGAATTGCGGAAATAATTTCCTCATCAGATCTCCCAATAGATATGTTTATTGGCATAGGAGTTGCAATGCATGGCATAGTAGATTATCTAGATGGAGTTGCCGTTTATGCTCCTAATTTTCAATTGCGAAATATACCGATTAAAGACGTACTTGAAGCGGAATTTAAAGTTTCTGTAAAGGTTGAAAATGACGGAAGAGCATTAGCTTTAGCTGAAAATTGGTTTGGAAGTGCAGTAGGAGTGGGAAATATCGTTTGTGTAAATGTCGGGATAGGGGTCGGTTCAGGAATTATTATGAACGGAAGATTAGTACATGGCAGTCATGGAATAGCTGGTGAAATAGGTCATACTGTAATCGAAAAAAATGGACCGAAATGCTCCTGCGGAAACAACGGATGCCTTCAAGCATTATCTGCTGGCACAGCAATCAAAGAACGTGCGTTAGCCGAAATCACCAATGGGAGCGCAACTACGATAGTAAAGCTAGCAGAAGGAGATTTACCAAAGATCGATGGAAAAACGGTTTATCTGGCAGCCAAAGGTGGGGATAAAGTAGCTATCGAAATTCTTAGAACATCGGGGATGTATTTAGGTATGGGGATTGCAAATCTTATTAACTTATTAAATCCTGAACTTATTGTCCTTAGTGGCGGAGTTTCAAGGGCCGGAGATTTTATCGTAAAGCCTATTAAAGATGAGGTAAAGCAAAGAGTGTTAACTGAGCAGGCAACCCAAACAAAAATAATCGTTTCAACCCTTGGGAAATATGGGACTGTAATTGGTGCAGTCACTTTAGTTCTTAAAGATATATTTGTTATAGAGTCACACTAATTGATCGTAATGTGATACGATTATGGTAACTTAATTAAATTAATTAATAAAGTGTTAAGGAGGCAGTGTATGACGATTTTAATTACAGGTGGGGCAGGATATATTGGGAGTCACACGGCTCTTTATTTACAAAATAATAATGAAGACATCATTATCCTTGATAATTTACAAAAAGGTCACCAAAAGGCCACCCTAAGTAAACGATTTTACAAAGGTGATATTCGTGATGAGGCACTCCTTGATTTTATTTTTTCTACTCATGAAATTACAAGTGTCATCCATTTTGCAGCCAATTCCCTCGTGGGAGAAAGCGTAGAAAACCCTTTGGAATACTATCATAATAACGTGATAGGTTCATATACACTCGTTAAAAAAATGGTCGAACATGGTGTGAAAAACATTGTGTTTTCTTCTACTGCAGCTACTTACGGCGAACCTGACTCTATCCCGATTCAAGAAACGGATGCAACGATTCCAACAAATCCTTATGGCGAAACGAAATTAGCGATTGAAAAACTATTAAAATGGGCGGACAAAGCCTATGGACTCAAGTCTGTAAGCCTTCGTTATTTTAATGCAGCTGGAGCTGACCCGAAAGGACGGATTGGAGAAGACCATACCCCGGAAAGTCATTTAATCCCACTTGTTCTTCAAGTAGCTCTTGGACAACGCGAAAGTATTAAGGTGTTTGGGGGAGATTATCCAACTGCTGATGGAAGTTGTATTCGAGATTATATCCATGTTAACGATTTAGCGCAAGCTCATTATTTAGCTCTAAAAAAATTAGAGAACACAAATGAAACTGGGATTTATAACCTAGGAAACGGAACTGGGTTCTCCGTATTAGAAGTCATTAACATGTGTCGAAAGGTAACTGGAAAAGAGATTAAAGCAGAAATCGTAGCTAGACGTGCAGGTGACCCGGCAGTACTCATTGCCTCTTCAGATAAAGCAAAACTGGAGTTGGGTTGGGAACCCAATTACCCAGAACTAGAACAGATGATTTCGCATGCCTGGAACTGGCATCGAAAAAATCCAGGGGGATATCAAAGTGAACATTGAATTATTGATTTTTACTTTTACTGAAATATTTGGGAAAACAGGGAAGGTGCGAACATTCTTTGCACCTGGAAGAGTCAACTTAATTGGAGAGCATACCGATTATAATGGGGGTCATGTTTTTCCTTGTGCTTTAAGTATTGGAACATTTGCAGCTGTCAGACCAAGAGAAGATAGGAAATTAAAATTTTATTCAATCAATTTTCCCAATCAAGGTATTATTGAAACAACACTAGACGAATTACAGTATGATGTAAGAGATGATTGGGCTAATTATCCTAAAGGAGTACTCGTAAAAGCAATGGAGGATGGAGCTTCGATTACTCATGGCTTTGATGTTGTTTATTATGGCACGATTCCTAATGGAGCAGGGCTTTCTTCCTCAGCTTCAATTGAACTTGTTACAGCTGTGATCGCAAAAGAATTGTATCAGCTTTCTTTTTCACAAATAGAACTCGCTTTACTATCGCAAAAAGCTGAAAATGATTATATTGGTGTAAACTGTGGGATTATGGACCAGTTTGCTATAGGAATGGGTAAAAAGGAACATGCTATCTTTCTTAATTGTCAAACATTAGAATATGCCTATTCTCCTATACATCTAAGAAACTTAGCCCTTGTGATTATCAATACAAATAAGCGAAGGGGATTAACAGACTCTAAGTACAATGAACGAAGAAGTGAGTGTGAAAATGCATTAGCTCTTTTACAAACAAGACTAGAAATCACATCGTTAGGTGATTTGACACCTGAGCAATTTGAACAACATAAAGATGTTATTGAAAATGAAACGGTTCGTCGTAGAGCAAAGCATGCTATATATGAAAATGCGAGAACGATAAAAGCCGTAGAAAAATTAGAACAAGGTGATATTATAGGATTCGGTAAATTAATGAATGAGTCACATATATCATTACGAGATGATTATGAAGTAACAGGTATTGAGTTGGATACTCTTGCGCAATTAGCATGGGATGCGGGTGCGATAGGGGCTAGAATGACAGGAGCTGGATTTGGTGGCTGTACGGTTAATCTAGTTGAACTAGAAAAAGTATCAGAATTTATCGAGAAGGTTTCTAGTCAGTACGAAGAAAAGATATCTGTTAAGCCAGAGTGTTATGTCGTTGAAATTGGTGATGGTGCGCGTGAAATTACGAATCAATAGCCCGCAGAAGGAGAGGTTGTTATGATGCGCATTAATATATATGAGCAAATAGAACGTCTAATCCAATATGGCATTCAAAAAAAAATGGTGTCTCCTTTTGATAGAGAGTATGTACGTAATCGTATAGTAAGGTACTTAGAACTTGATGAGTATGTTGAAACGAAGCCTCCAACAGAAGCACTTGAATCTCCTTATGACATTCTCGAGCAGATGTTAGACTGGGCTAATGAAGCTAAACGATGTAAAGAGAACACGGTTACTTTTCGAGATTTATTCGACACAGGTCTAATGGATTGCATTATGCCAAGACCTTCAGAAATTAATTATCGCTTTAAGGAATTATATGCTCAACAGCCTTCTGTAGCCACGAGCTTTTTTTATGACTTATCACAGAATTCTCATTACATACGAAGAGAGCGTATTGAAAAAAATCAGCACTGGCTTAGCTCTACCGAGTATGGGAATCTTGAGATTACAATCAATTTATCGAAACCAGAAAAAGACCCTGTAGCAATTGCTGCGGCAAAAAATATGACACATTCTAGCTATCCCACGTGTTTACTTTGTAAAGAGAATGTCGGGTATCAAGGAAGAGTGGACCACCCAGCAAGACAAAATCATCGAATCATCCCGGTCACGCTTAATGGAGAGCAATGGTTTTTTCAATTTTCGCCGTATGTGTATTACAATGAGCATGCTATTATCTTTTCAGAAAAACATGAACCGATGAAAATTTCAAAGAAAGGCTTCGACCGCTTACTTTCATTTGTAGCGCAATTTCCTCATTATTTCGTAGGAACAAACGCGGACTTGCCAATCGTTGGAGGATCAATCTTGTCTCATGACCATTTTCAAGGTGGAAATCATCCGTTTCCGATGGCAAAAGCACCAACAGAGGAATCATTTTCTTTCACAGGTTTTGAAGAAATCGAGGCTGGAATTGTGAAATGGCCAATGTCCGTGATTCGTTTAAAAGGAAGCGACAGGCAAAAAATGTCTAGCTTAGCAGAAAAAGTGTTACATGCATGGTATGATTACAGTGACGAATCCGTGAATTTACAAGCTAGTACAGCAGGAGAACGCCATAATACAATTACTCCAATAGCACGTTTTCGAGATGGGAAATTTGAGTTTGATTTAGTATTACGAAATAATCGTACGAGTGAACAACACCCGATGGGAATCTTTCATCCTCATGATGAAGTTCATCATATCAAAAAAGAAAACATAGGGTTAATAGAAGTGATGGGGCTAGCTGTCTTGCCTGGAAGGTTACAAGAGGAAATGGAATTGTTATCTACCTATTTATGTTCAGATGAAGCGATTGATAAAATCACTCTAGATCATCGAACGAATAAACATAAGCAGTGGGCCGAGAAATTGCAATCTCTTTATACCTTTAATGAGGAAAACGTGGGCCACATTCTACAACAAGAAGTAGGGAAAGTGTTTTCTGTCGTGTTAGAACATGCTGGGGTTTTTAAACGTACAAATGAGGGAAAAACGGCATTTCTCAAGTTTATAACCCATGTTCAACAATCAGTATAGTTAAAGGAGTTCACAGGGATTGTGAACTCCTTTGGCTATTATGCAGAAAATCTACTTGTTTTCAAGTCAGAGCTTATTTATGCTTCAATAAAACGAGGGAGTGGGTCATGAAACGTGTTCCAATTCATCTTTAGTTCCGCATCAGTTAGTAAACATTGTTCTAAGGAGTCGATTATTTCTTGCTTTTGCATGTCTATGCCAATAAACACAAGCTCATTCATTCTGTCACCATAAACAGGGTCCCACTTTTGAAGTAGTTCTGGTTCTTCTTTTAAGGTTTGTTGTTTTTCTTCTTCCGAATAGGCTGCTACCCATTCACCTGCACCTTGAATAGTGACAGCTGAACCAGCTTGAGAAAGAAGACCCGCTAAATCACTTCGTGAAGCGACCCAAAAAAAGCCTTTTGCCCTAACGATATCTTCTGGCCATTGCTCAAGCCAATTCATAAACCGTTCTGGATGGAATGGTTTACGACTTCGAAACACAAAGGAAGAAATTCCATATTCTTCTGTTTCGGGTACGTGTTCCTCATTTAATTCTTTAATCCAGCCAGCGGATTGACTTGCTTTTTCAAAATTAAATCGACGAGTGTTTAAAATCCTGTTGAGCTCGACACGAGAATAGGAAGTAGGAATAATATCCGCATCTGCATTCATTTTACGTAAGAACGACAATAACTCTTTTGTATCTTCTTCTGATAGCAATTCTGTTTTATTAAGTAAAAGTACATCCGCAAATTCCATTTGGTCGATGAGTAAGTCAGCAACTTCTCTAGTATCACTTTCATCTGTACCTTCTTTTCGGTCAAGCAAGGATTCACCAGAAGCATAATCCTCCCAAAAGCGATTCGCGTCTACAACGGTCACCATCGTATCAAGTCTACATTTTTTTGTTAAATCTATCCCAATTTCTTCATCGATATATGTAAAGGTTTGTGCAACTGGTACAGGTTCACTAATACCCGAAGATTCTATTACAATATAATCGATTCCACCTTTATCAACTAAGTTTTCAACTTCTTTCATTAAATCCTCTCGAAGTGTACAGCATATACAGCCATTTTGCATTTCTACAAGTTTTTCTTCAGTACGAGAAAAACCGCCATCCTTGATTAGTTTTGCATCTATATTGATTTCACTCATATCGTTAACGATGACAGCAACTCGCAAACCTTCTGAGTTTGTTAATATATGGTGTAATAGCGTTGTCTTCCCAGCCCCTAAATATCCGCTTAATACGGTAACAGGTATTTTCATATTCTAGTCCTCCTATGATTTAAAGCGAAATAATTACGATTTAAATTTTACCTATTTCTGTTACAAATGTAAAGTACAATGAATCTTTTCTTCTGATACTAAGTTCCTGTGTTAGTAAAGTGAATGTTATCTACGATTTATTAAACACCGATATACCGTAAGCCTTTTTTAGCCATTCGTCTATACAAAGGTTAAATCGGAGGAAGCTAGTAGGGTGTCAAAAGTTACAGATTTTCTTTTTATCTATTTTAAATATTCTAACATTTAGGAAAATCACCCTATTGCTATAGTCTAAGTTGGTCTGATATCGTGAAAGTACGTATTTTGGTGAACGTTGTCTTACGAAGTGAAAATCGGTAGTACAAAGTATTTTCTTTCTTGTTTACATCATAGAACAAATAGAATTAGTTCTCGATTCCTAGAAATGGTGTTTAGCTAGCTACATAAAATGATAGAGATGTACTCGAAAGAAAGAAAAAGAGAGGTGGGGGGATTTGTCAAAAACGATTGGTGTACTAACTCCTCTTATAGACGGCTTTTATTTTAATGGGATGTTGCAAGGGATCCATGAAGCTACAAAAAATAAAGATATTAATTTAATTCTCTTTCAAACGATGGATTCTAACTATTTGCAAGTGGCTTACCAAAGTAATCTGGCTGATAACAATATTGACGGGTGGATCGTCATTTATAACGGTGAAAAAGATGATTCTTATGTCAGTCAAATTGAACAAAAAGGGAGACCTGTCGTCTCGACTCCATATGATTGGGGAACGGCTTGTACTGTTTTCCAAGTTGACAATGAACAAGGTGGATACGAGGCAACAAAACATCTGATAGAACATGGTCATACAAAGATTGCCTCTGTCTATTGTATTAAAAACGAGGAGAGTATTCTTAGGTTTAAAGGCTATAAAAAAGCTCTTGAAGAAAATGGCATTCCTTTTGATGAGCAACTAGTATTTGAAATTCCTACATTATGGGAATATGACGGTGTAAGAGCAGCTCATATGATGAAGGATCGCTCATTTGGTTTTACAGCTATTACCGTCAGTTCAGATTTAGTAGCTTTAGCAATTATACAACAATTTAAAGAGTGGGAAATTCATGTACCTGATGATATAGCCATTATTGGTTTTGATAACACAGAATATGCAAGAAGAATTGGGCTTACCTCTGTTGAGCAACCTTTGTTCACAAGAGGGGTACATATGGCAGAAACTCTAATAAGAGAGTTGAATGGTTACTTAGAAGGATTTAATCAACAAATATTTGAACCTACGAATCTGATAGTCAGACATTCTTGTGGCTGTACTCCATTGAGTAAAGAAGAAGATATGGACCACCTATATGAAGAAAGTCTAGAAATAATTAACTATTTACATAATATTGTTCAAAGGAACCAACGAATATGTCGGGACCTTATCCGTTCTAAGGCTGGTTATGTAATCGATTTATCGTGGTTATCTTCTACTTCATACACTTGGGGTTGTGTGGCATTATGGACTAGTGAAAGACAGCTAAGGATTGAAAGCATTCACACAAGTAAAAGTGATTCCATTCTCCACGCCGGTCAAATTTTTCCGGAGAAAATCTTCCCTCCTTCTTCTATTTACTCCCTGTTAGAAATAGACGAGGCATTATCAGTACATACCATAAGAACTGAAGAGCGTGAGTTAGGATTTGTGTTGTTAATGGGGACAATCAATGAAAAGTTGAGATCGGCTCATCCTCAATATGATACGATTACCCACCATCTTGATTTACTTGCTTATGCCCTAGAACGAGAAGCGATGTATAAAGAAGCATCTGAGCGTGAAAGAAGACTAGAGATTGTTTCGTCAACGACGAATGATGGTATATTTGAATGGGATTTATCTACGAATGTAATGACCTGGAATCATGGGATAAAACGAATATTAAACCACACTAGTCATTTAATGCACTTAGATGAGTTTTTTAACAAATTACACGAAGATGACCGAATTCATGTTCATCAAGCCTTATTCGACCATATACAGGCTGGGCGTTCGTTTAAAACTGAATTTCGAATGAAAAAGAATGAAAAAGAGTATATTTGGGTGTCTGCCGCGGGAGAGGTTGTCCGCGAACAAGATGGACGTTTTATAAGCATGATTGGTTCAATAACTGATATAACCGAAAGAAAAGCATCTGAGGAACAAATACGTCACATCGCTTTCCATGATTCACTAACCAATCTCCCGAACCGAAGATATATCTATCAAAAAATCTCTGATGAAATAAAGAATGTGGAAGCTGTAAAATTTGCCATTCTTTTATTAGATTTAGACCGCTTTAAAATCATAAATGACAGTCTAGGTCATACGATTGGTGATAAACTCATTCAACAAATATCTGATGTTCTTGACCGTGTGATACGACCTCAGGATACAGTATCTCGATTAGGTGGAGATGAATTTATTATTCTCTGTCCCAATTTAGAAGATGAGCTTCAAGCAGTAGAAGTCGCAGAAAGAATTATATTGGCATTAAACAAAAGGTTTAACATAGAGGGTCATTCTATTTATGTGACATCTAGTATTGGGATTAGTTATTATCCTAAGCATGGTTGTGATGTAGATACATTAATTAAGAATGCGGACATTGCCATGTACGAAGCAAAAAGTAATGGAAAAAACCAATATATGACCTATGAAAAAGTGATGAGTTATAACACATTACAACGGTTAAGGATGGAAAATAGCCTAAGAGATGCTGTGAAAGGAAATGAGTTTACCTTATATTATCAGGCTCAAATGAGCTTAAAAACACAACGCATTGTTGGGATGGAAGCATTAATCCGTTGGTTTTCGCCTGAATTTGGACTTGTTTCCCCTGTTAATTTTATACCGCTTGCAGAGGAAACAGGATTAATCATACCGATTAGTGAATGGGTTTTACAACAAGCATGTGAGGATAACAAAAAGCTAATAAGTGAGGGCTTTCCACCATTGGTAATCGCTGTTAACATCTCAGCATCTCATTTTACAAAACATGATTTTGTTTCAACCATTATTAGTATTTTAGAAAAGACAGGTCATCCTCCACATTTACTTTGTTTAGAAATTACAGAAACGGTAGCGATTCAACATTTAGACTTAACGTTACGTCATTTATATGAGTTGAAAAAATATGGAATTCGAATCGCACTCGATGATTTTGGCGTAGGTAATTCATCCCTGTCATTACTTCGTACACTCCCGATTGACACATTGAAAACCGACCAGTCGTTTGTAAGAGATTTGATGAAGAGTGAGGCCAATATGGCGATATATCGCAGTATTCTATCGCTTGCACAAGGCTTGAACCTTGAAAGTTGTATTGAAGGTGTGGAAACGGTCGATCATTATCGATTAGTAGAAGAAGAAGGTGGTACGATGATCCAAGGGTATTATATCAGTAAGCCAGTTCCTTTAGACCAGTTTAAACAGTTTTTAAGTCAGCAGACGTATTAATAGTGTTGCTTTAAAGAAAGAGGAACATAAAATAATTTATGAATAGTTGAACGAGGGCACTGAAAAAGTTAAAAACCAAACTTTTTCAGTGCTTTTGATGGTTGAAATGGCTCCACTTGTTGCTCGCCTGCTACGAGAAACCAACTCGTAGCAGGCTTTTAAAAAATGCAACGGTTACGCACATTGCTTCGAAGTCACTGAAAAAGTTAAAAACCGAACTTTTTCAGTGACCTCGGTTAGTCCCACGCTATTAGCTATTTTTTTATCGATAATAAAATTTCTTTTAATTCTGCTACTTCCTTGCGCAATTCCATCAATTCTTCTTTTGTTTCATCTACCTCTTCACCCGCTTCGTCTTTCTCTGCTTTTTCTACATTTGAGACAATGACACCGATGAATAGGTTAAATACGATAAATGTGCCTACTAAGACAAACAACACAAAGTAGAGCCATGACCAGGGTGCTTCCGCAAATATCGGCCTCATTACGGCACTCGCCCATGATTCTAACGTAACCACCTGAAATAGAGTTAGTAGTGATAATTGCAGGTTACCAAAATATTCAGGTGAGATTTGAGCAAATAACATTGTTCCCGTAACCGCAAAGATATAAAAAACGATACTCATAAGAATCAAAATGTTTCCAAGTGCCGGAATGGTTAATAAAAGTGCATCGACTAATCGTCGTAAGGATGGGATAACGGAAATAGCACGTAACACACGAAGTACGCGTAAAATTCGTAATACCGTGACAAAGTGAGCACCAACAAAGATATGACCAGCTGCAACGATTAAAAAATCAAACCAATTCCATGTATTTGTAAAAAAACTTCGTTTCGGATGAGAAGCTATAAATCGTATGGCAATTTCTATTGTGAAGATCCAAAGGAGTAGTAAATCAGCTTTAAAGAACCACTCTTTATTTGGATAATAGATACCAGGATATGTTTCTATCCCAACGATAATCGCGTTTATCATAATTAGAGTAATAATAGTGGCTGTAAATCCTTTGTGATTGACAATACGTTGACAATATAATGATAGGGCAGATGCCCCTTTTTTATGTTTTTCGTTAACTGACATATTTTCCTCCAGATATAAATACTAACTGCGTAAGTTGACACAACAATCTAATTTTACTAGATTATCAAGTCATATGAAAGCATTCCCACGTTTTTCTTTGCACCTAACCATTTTTATTTTTTAGTCTTTTTTCCTATTTTTTTTATTAGGTTTATGATGCTAATGAAACACGAAGCATAATATACCTACCAGTTTTTTTCTGATTTCTTCCGGACGGTTTCTCCTTTAAGGGCCTTGAATGAATGGATATCATTCCATGTACCTATTCCCCTGTAACAAGTGCATTTTGTTGAATTTTTAAAAGTTTGATAGAATAAAAAAGATTTATGTCGCAATGGTAGACTTTGAAAGGAGGAATCCCTATCACGGGAGAGCATGGTGCGAAAAAATAAGAACAAACCTAAATGGTGGACAGTGACGATTACAACAGGAGCACTGTCTCCAATAAAACAAGTAAAGGTTAAAACAAGTCTTCTTTATAGTATGTTAAGTATTCCTATTTTTCTAATTACTAGTATTATGTTGCTATCATTCATAGTTACGTCATTAACATCTTATACTTCAGAGTTAAACGACCAAATTGAACAGAAGGATGCTTTGATTCAAGAACGAGAACAAGAAATAGTAAAAGTGAAAAATGAATATGACGAGCTTGAGGAAGAAGCTTTAGCGGTTAAACAATCTATCGAACAATTTAAAGTGTTTGAAGAACGACTTAGTGAACTAAATCTTGAATTTCCTTCTTCAATTGAGGATGGAGGGAGCGGGGGAGTTGTTCTTGGATTGGAGAGCAAAGTAGACGAAAATATACCAGAAGATATTGTCCAAATTCGGCAACAGCTTCCTGAGCTCATTGATAGTTTCGAACAAACCTATGAGAGGCTACTAGACTATCAAGAACAACTTCGAACAGTACCAACATTATTCCCTGCAGCTACTGGAAGGATATCTTCGCACTATGGAAAACGAAGTGACCCTATTACAAGATGGACGGCTTTTCACTCAGGAACTGACATTGCAGCGCCGTTAAACACAGAAATCTTTGCTGCAGCAGATGGGAAAGTAATAGAGGCAGGTAGAAATGGCGGGTATGGATTAGCCATTAGGATTCAGCATGGAGATACATATGAAACATTATACGCTCATTTAAATAAGATTGATGTTGAAATTGGTGATACAGTCAAAAAAGGTGACGTGATTGGTGGCATGGGAACAACGGGTCGTAGTACAGGTGTGCATTTGCATTACGAGATTAAAAGAAACGGTGAATTCGTTGACCCTTATCCATATATGACCTTCCATGAACGAAAGGAATGAACGAAAGGAATATTCGAAGTAGAGGAGGACAAATCATGTTTTCAAAGCAAAAGGAAGAGAAAAAGCGAACGGAGTTATCAACAATTATTGGTGAGGATACAGTTGTTGAAGGAACGATTAAAATTGAATCGGGTCTCCGTGTAGATGGAAAAGTGTATGGAGAAATCAAATGTTCCGGGGATGTTACTATCGGAAAACAAGGAATTGTTGAAGAGACCATTTTCGCCCGAAACTTATTTATTGCTGGGAAGGTTACAGGGAAGGTAACTGTAGAAGAAAAAATCCATATTTATGAAACGGGTTCTCTACAAGGATCAGCTGAAATGAAATCGATCGTTATCGATGAGAATGGTTTTTTCCGCGGAGAAAGCTTTATGAAACCGGCTGTTAATGAAGGCGAGAATGTAGTAAAATTGGCTAAAGAAATAAGTGAATAATCTCTAGTTAGATAGAGGGTGGCACAAAAGGTTATTTTTTTTGAGGGCAGTGAAAAAGTTAGCTTTTTAACTTTTTCAGTGGCTTCATTTTTTACCTTTCGTGCCACCCTTTTTTGGCAACGGTTGGTTGATAAAAGCATGGTATATTTTCTCATTTTTTTACAAACGATACTTGTGTAGAGAAAACCGAACTCGGAGGGAAAAAATGAAGAAGATATACATTGTCCTATTTTTGATTACTTTGCTTAGTATGCCACTATGTACGGTAGGGATAACAGTGGTAACTGCTGAAGAACAAAGAACGCCAATAACCACTGAAAATCAAGCGCAACTGTTAGCGGAATATGGGATGACATTAACGGAACTAGAATCCTTACTTGCCCAATATGGTGAAACCATAGGCGACTATGAATTTGTGGAAGAGCTTGAAGAGGCCATCGATTTTTATTTACATTATGGAGATGAGTTAGATTTTATCTTCGACTTGCTAGCGATCGTCGGAATTACTGAAGAAGAGCTTGACCGACTTTTTGTCCATTTAAGTAAGTTAGACGAGGTAGAACTAGAAACCAAATTAGTAGCCATTGAATCAAGAATGTTAGCACTTAGTGATTTTGAGAGTCCTGAGGATTTGTCAGAGGCAGAACGAGAAGAGTTAGCTTCTATTTTGTTCGACTTAGCTGCAGCGATGAAGTTAGAGGTTAGATTATTTTTAGATGTAAATGGAGAGCGTGTTCCAGTGACCATTTCTGAATTGATTGAGATGAATCAATTACATGGTAACTTGTTGGTGGTAGAACTTTATGACCTGGATGGTCAGTTTATATTAGACTTTGTCTTATCAGATGACTTGTTTGATGCAGGGTTATTTAAGGAAATAGGAGATATGTTATCTGTCCTAGCAGGAATTTCCAATAGCTACCCTACAGGCGAGATGCTTCCAGATACAGCTTCTTCTTATCTTGAAAATATAGTGCTTGGTATGCTTCTTCTTGTACTCTCCCTGTTTTTCTATCGAAGCTATCGTTTGACAGGTGTGAATGAATGAGTATGACCAATGACCACTCACGAAGAACGATTCGATGGATGACCCTTGTTCTTTTGTTCTTTTCAGTTGGACTATATACGGTAGCTTCTAACAGTTATTGGTTAATGGCAGGCTTATGGAGCGGAATACCGCTTGAGGAGGACTTGGTTGTTCAAGAGATTGTAGAGAGTCCCGTAGTCATAAAGCAGGAATCAATGGAAGCGATTCCGGTTATTCATCAGACTCAACCTGATATTGGTGAACAATATGCAGAATTGGTGATTCCGCGGTTAGATAGACAATTACCTATCTATTATGGTGTAGAAGATGACCAATTAAAAAAAGGGATTGGTCATATCCAACAAACAGCCTTACCTGGAGAAAAGGACAATATGGTTCTTTCGGGACATCGAGATACGGTGTTTCGGAGGCTTCAGGAAATGCAAATAGGTGACCAGGTTGCTATAAAGACAGATAGTGAAATCTACACTTATAAAATAAAAAAAATTAGAGTTGTTGATAAAGATGATCAAACTGTAATTGTACCTAAACCAAGAGCAACTCTAACGATAACAACGTGTTATCCATTTGGTTATGTCGGTCCTGCACCGGAACGTTATGTCTTAGTTGCCGAATTAACGAATACCGAAAATGCAACATAATGAATCGGGTGTGTGGGGCGGCTGCCCTTTACACACCCTTTGCAGTTATAAATGAACGACGAAGATGTTTGCTACAAAGTGCATTCGGTCATACTAATTACAACTACAATTCTGGAGGTCAGTATGGGATTACCAATATTAATTTCAGTAGCTACGCTTCTTTTTGCGATGTTTGCTGGTGTTGCTTTTTATTATGCATTTAAACCGTTTAAAGAAAGAAAGGACTTTTTTCAACATGTTCTCTCTACTTATTTTCCGTTTGTCGCTTTACTTGGAGAAGCGATTTTATATCTTTGTGAAAAATTATTTCCTACTAACTTTCTCCCGATTTTCCGAGTCATTGTATTTATCATTGGGTTATTGTTTATTGGACTAATTGCGTTAATGTGGCTCACCTATTGGACATAGGGGTGAGATGAAAACTAAAATGAGGACGCTGAAAAGTCAAAAATACTTTTCAGTGTCTTTTTTCAATGGTTAGGAACGTAAAAAACAACGCTCTTTTAGTCGAGGTGGGTAGAAGCGATCTAAGAAGGGAGATGACTTCGTACATCGCAAATCATAAAAGACGTCCTTGCCTTTTCCTTTTGAAAAAAGGAACCTAGTAAATTAGGATGAGGATTACCATAAACCCTGCAAGCTAATGAAACGAAACCCTCAAAATGGTATAGTTATATCTTCTTATTTTTGAAGTGTCGATTTATTTATAGAGGAAAATCAAATCGGGGAAGGAATTACCATAATGGGCCGTAGATAAAAAGAGACAAAGCGGCAAGGTTTTGGGTTGTAGGAGGTGAGCTACCTTGGAAGTGAAAGTCATAACAAAACAATTTGTTTTTATTGCTCAAAAGGCATCAGGAAGTATGAATAATTATGAATTAGCTAGAGATATGCGCAGTGCGTGGGAGAAACTTCAAAACATCATCGAGAGAGAGAATATAGTGACGATAAACAAACACATAGGGTATGTGATAAGACCGAGTTGGAGTCAGATTACGGATAACCGATTTGATTTATGGATAGGTGTCGAAGTTGACAAGGTGTATGAAAATAGTGAGGAAATTGATTGCTTAGTCATTCCATCCCGTTCGTATGCGTGTATTACATGTAAAGGGGATATAGAGCAAATTCAAGCAAGTTATGAATACTTACTTGAATGGATGGAAAAGGAAGAATGCCTTATGGATCACTCATTGGGAGCATATAGTATTGAGCCAAATCGAATATATCCAGTAAATCCTTTTGAACAAACTAGTGTACCGATTGAACAGTTTGATTTTGATATTCTTTGTCCGATAAAATAACAACCAAGCCTAAGGACTAATGCGAAAATGTTAATGATGCTAGGGGAGTAAAGTTGCATTTTTGAGATGCTTTATGATGAAAGCTTGTGACCATTATGCTTAATGCATCGAGGCCGGGACAAAAGGTGAACAACCTTTTGTCCCGGCCTCTAAATTTGGTTGGGTATTAAAACTCGTTCTCTAGTTTCCTAGCTCTTTTGACCGTTCAACTGCACGGAGGATTGCTTTTTTCATTGTCTCCTGGAAGTCGTTTTCTGCAAGTACTTTTAAGCCAGCTTCAGTTGTTCCGCCTGGACTCATGACTTCTTTGTAGAGCTCTACTGCTGTTTTTGACGTTGATTGTAGACGTTTGGAAGCACCGGCTAGTGTTTGAACAATGAGTTGATTTGCTTCTTCTTTTTCAAGACCAATTTCACTTGCGGCTTGCTCCATGGCTTCCACTAAATAGTAAATGTATGCAGGTCCGCTTCCAGCGAGGCCCGTTACAGCATCAATTTTATCTTCTGGAACGATGGTTACAGTACCTATGGCTTCAAACAGTGTAGCTGTTAGTTTTAGCTGGTCTTGGCTTGCATGCTCCCCAGCAGTGATAGCAGAGGCAGAGGCGCCTACTTTTGCAGATGTGTTTGGCATTGTTCTTATAACGCCGCCCTCATGACCAAGCAATTCACTAATGTGCTTTGTTGAAATTCCAGCTAAGACGGAGATGAATAACTGCTGTTCAGATGTAAATGAGCGGATTTCAGCAATTCCTTCTGCAACATGTACTGGCTTCATTGCCAATACAATAACATCTGCCTCAGACACCGCTGTTGCTTTATCGGATGTCGTTTGAATTCGATATTCTTGTTCTAAATAAGATAGTCGTTCCTGATTGGACTTATTTGTTGCGATAATTTGATCTGGAGTGAGTAATTCGTTTGCGAGAAGGCCTGCAATGATCGATTCTGCCATAGAGCCGGCCCCAACAAACGCAATTTTTTTATTTGATAACATATTTACACCTATCCTTTGATTTGTCCTGTGCCACGAATAATGTATTTTGTGGATGTTAAAGCAGGCAGTCCCATTGGTCCGCGGGCATGAAGCTTTTGCGTACTAATGCCGATTTCAGCGCCAAAACCAAATTCAAATCCATCTGTAAAACGAGTTGAAGCATTATGATAAACAGCTGCAGCATCAACGTAGTTAAAGAACGTGACTACACTTTGGTCGTCTTCAGAAATAATCGCTTCTGAATGCTTTGTACCGTATGTTTGAATGTGAGAAATCGCCTCTTCGACCGAGTCGACCACTTTCATCGCAACCGTTAAATCCAGGTACTCAGTGCTCCAATCTTCATCAGTGGCTGCGTTAATATTTCCGATTGTATCACAAGCTGCCTCATTGCCACGAATCTCTACGCCTTTTCCTTGTAATGCTTCTCTAAGTGCATTTCCATGTTCTTTCGCCCAATCACGATGAACGATAATTGTCTCAGCTGCGTTACATACCGATGGGCGTTGTGTTTTTGCGTTTACTGCAATTGAAATAGCCATTTCTTTATCTGCCGTCTTATCAATATATACATGACAATTTCCTTCACCTGTTTCAAGCACAGGAACAGAGGAGTTGGCGACAACCGTTTGAATTAAGTTTGCGCCACCTCTTGGGATGAGTACGTCTAAATACTCGTTAAGCTTAAACATTTGTGAAGCCGTTTCGCGGCTTGTATCTTCTAGAAGTTGAATCGTTTCAACTGGAAGCTCACTTTTTTCAAGAGCACGGTGAAGCACT
Organism: Bacillus alkalicellulosilyticus; assembly: GCF_002019795.1. Classification (GTDB taxonomy): domain Bacteria; phylum Bacillota; class Bacilli; order Bacillales; family Bacillaceae_F; genus Bacillus_AO; species Bacillus_AO alkalicellulosilyticum. Next base: position 1,713,940 of record NZ_KV917381.1, read on the forward strand.
GATACAATAGCTTTGTTAGAGTTGATAGCTGAAGAGCTTCCACGTAAAATGACCGCATTTCCCGTTTTTAAACAAAGGCTAGAAGCATCTACTGTTACATTTGGACGTGCTTCATAAATCATACCAATTACTCCAAGTGGAACACGGACTTTTTCTATGTTGATTCCATTTGTGCGCACCCAACTTTCAAGTGATTCTCCAACTGGGTCTGGTAACTCAATGACTTGTCGTAATCCTTCAGCCATATCTTCAATTCGGGCGGCAGTTAATGTTAAGCGGTCAAGAAGAGCATCTGTAATCCCGTTATCTTTTCCGTTTTGAAGGTCTTTGGCATTTTCTTCAATGATAAACTCTTTTTCGGAAACTAACTGGTCTGCCATCAGTTGTAAAGCTTCATTTTTTTGTGCTGTTGACATCACAGCAAGTGCATTTGTAATTTCTTTTGCGCGACGTGCTTTTTGAATTAATTCACTCATTTTATCATCTTCTCCTTTGTTATCGTGACCCAATTGTCCCGATGAATAATTTCTGCGCGGTCTCTTGACGTTTGTTTTTTAGCGCGAGTACTCGACATTCCTTTTATTTGTTGTAAATCACTAGCTGACACAGTAATTTGCCCTTTTCCAATCAGTTCTCCTTTTTCATTAAGAACTTCAACTACATTTCCAGGAAGAAATGAGCCATGAACGGATTTCACTCCAGCCGGGAGGAGGCTTCGTCCCTTATGAACGATAGCTTGTTCGGCCCCGTGGTCTACGATAATTTGACCAGATACATCGGAATGAAAGGCAAGCCATTGTTTTTTATTTTTTAACGAATGAGGCGTGGAGTAACCGATATAGGTGCCATCTCCTTTTTCTTCAAGGATATCTACTAGCTTATCTGAGCCAGTCCCGGTCCCGATAAACACCTTTACTCCAAGTGTTAATGCGGTTTTTGCCGCCTCTACTTTAGAGCGCATACCGCCAGTTCCCACCTTTGACCCGGTATCGCCAGCGCCTTCCATAAGCTCATCCGTAATATCAGGGAGAAAGGTGTAACGAGTAGCATCTGGATTTTGCTTTGGATTGGCATTATAAAGGCCATTAATGTCTGTTAGTATGATTAGAAAATCAGCATGGACAAGTCCACTAACAAGTGCAGATAGCATGTCATTATCACCAAATGTGAGCTCTTCAATAGAAATCGAATCATTTTCATTAATAATTGGTAGAATGCCTCGTTTTAATAACTCTGATAGGGTAGAGTAGGCATTGTTATATTGTTCGTTATTGGCAAAGTCATGTCTTGTTAAAAGAAGCTGTGCCGTTACAATTTGATGCTTTTTGCATTCTTCTGCATACCCTTGCATAAGCAAGCTTTGACCAACTGCCGCTGCCGCTTGCTTACCTGCTATGGTCACAGGTCTTGCGGGATAGCCTAGGTCAGAAAATCCTGCGGCCACGGCCCCAGAAGAGATTAGTACGACCTCATGTCCAAGCTCTTTTAGTTTTGCTATCGCACTTACATGCTCAGAGAGCTTTTCCTTACTTAAGCGACCATTTCCTGTCGTTAATGAGCTGCTGCCTATTTTTACGACAATTCGCTGCTTTGTCATTTGTTATCCCTCATTTTTTTGCTAAAATAAAAAAACTCCCCCGTCCTATAAAAAGGACGGAAGAGTTGAATTCCGCGGTACCACCTTTGTTGACAAGTCAAAAAACTTGCCCTCTCAAACCTGTATCGTAGGGAAGACGGTTAGGATTTGCCTAACAGCTCAAGGGCAGGTTCAAACAGTCAGCGGTGACAAAACCTTACAGCCGGTGGGTTTTGCTCTCTAAACACATGAATTGTTTTACTAATCCCTCTCAACGCACATTGTTATTATACTTTGCTCTATATTATAAGTTGAGAATGTAAGATCGTCAAGGTTGATTTGTGCTAGTATACATATAGAAGGAGTGGATTTTAATGTTAAGTCTAATAGATAAACATGTTGTGATTACAGGAGCGTCTTCTGGATTAGGAAAAGAAATTGCCATTGAGGTAGCCAAACGGGGAGGCATTCCGATTATGCTTGCGCGTTCAGAAGATAAACTGATTGAACTACAAGGGATAATTCAGGAAAAGTTCGGAGTGACAGCTTATACATATATGCTTAACGTCACTGAGATGGAAGCTGTCCAAGATGTATTCTCTCTGATTATTTCTGTACATGGTCATATTGATATACTAGTCAATAATGCTGGAATGGCGATTTTTGATGAATTTAGTGAGGCTGCATTAGCTGACATGAAAAATATGATTGACGTAAATGTTGTCGGCTTACTGGCTTGTACAAGAGCTGTGTTACCAAGCATGATAGCAAGAAACAAAGGTCACATCATTAATATTGCATCGCAAGCTGGTAAAATTGGAACCCCTAAATCTAGTGTGTATGCTGCCACAAAGCACGCGGTATTAGGATTTACGAATTCGCTTCGAATGGAAATGCATCGTTATGAGATTGAAGTCAGTGCCGTCAATCCAGGACCAATTAAAACTCCGTTTTTTGACTTGGCAGACCAGAGTGGATCGTATGTAAAAAATGTAGAAAACATGATGTTGGATCCACAAAAAGTAGCTGGAAAAATTGTGAATATGATAGAAAAACCACGAAGAGAATTGAATCTCCCGTGGTGGATGAACATCGCCTCACGTATGTATCAAATCATGCCTAGTGTCGTCGAGAAAATAGGAGGCAAAAAGTTTTATCAAAAATAGTTAAGTGGTAAGCCATTCGTACACAACATCATGAATAATCTCATGTAACTGAGCAGTAGGTTGGTGTTCGTATTGTTTATAGATTAGATTCACCAGTGTATGTAGCTCTTCATTTGAAATCGAAATGAATTCGTCATGGATATAACTTTCAGTAATTTTCTTGATTTTTTTCAACAAAAACGACTTGTCAATCATGGCTATCGCTTCTTTCACGTTCAGTTCAAAGAGATGCTCAGCAAGTTAACACAGGAAGAGCATTGAAGCACTTTTTAAATCGCGTATCGCAATTCATCAAAACGGCTTTGCCGTTTTTCTTACCAGTTTTTTCTGATGAGTGATTCGAGTTGGCGTTTGAATCGAATTTGAATCGGCTCGTGCTCAATCCCTACTGGAGTGACAAGACCGGTTTTCATTCCAAGTCGCTTTCCACACCACACATCTGTTAATAATTGGTCGCCAAGGAAAAGGCTTGTTTCCACCTTGGCTCCGACCGATTTGATGTGCTCTTCAATCTTCCCTGTAGCAGGTTTGTTACATCGGCCAAAGCCTTTAATTTGTAAAGGGTCACAAAAACGATGGACACGTTCTTGACTATTATTTGAAATAATCACCAACGTGACCTCTTCTTGTTTTAACATGTCTACCCAGCGAATCACTTCCTCATCACCTAATTGGTCATGAATTGCCAATGTACTATCAAGATCAGAAAATATATTTTTGATTCCATAACGGTGTAACCATTTTGGAGTAATGTCTGAGAAGTGGTGAAGTGCAAAATCAGGCTTAAAATATTTCATCGTCTTACCTCATTCCTATGTATAGTAGTAGACCTGGAACAAAGGGTCCCAAGTCTATGCTGTTCAATCTTAGATGTTAGAAGGGGGTTCTTCGTTATCGTCGTATGCAATTAAAACGACGTTAAGTTGATCCTCAAGTCCTTTTAGCTTTTGTAGTTGCTCCTCGTTTAATTGAGCTACATGATAATGTTCCATATTACCACCTCCTTACTATATTGTGCAAACAAAAGCCATTTACACGTGACGCATTCTTCCACCTAAAAAGAAAATTAATCGGAATATGACAACCTTTTTCAAGAATATGCTGAAATGGTAGTGACTTGAAAAGAAAAAGGAGGCAAAGTGTTGTTTTATCATAAAAAACACTTACAATATCATGCTAAGCCAGACTGTCCTGATCCGGTGTATGCTAAAAAATTACAAGAAATTCTTGGAGGACAATTTGGTGAGATTTCGGTCTCGTTGCAGTACTTATTTCAAGGTTGGAACACAAGGGGAGACGGAAAATATCGGGACTTACTTCTTGATGTTGGGGCAGAAGAATTAGCCCACGTTGAAATGTTGGCTACGATGATTGCTCGTTTACTAGATGGAGCCCCTGTTGGTGATCAGGAAAAGGCAGCGAAGGATCCGGTAGTGGGAGCTGTATTAGGTGGCATGAACCCTCAGCATGCGATTGTTTCAGGTCTTGGTGCTATGCCAGCTGATAGTGTAGGAAATCCGTGGACAGCTGCTTATATTGGTGCAAGTGGCAACTTGCTTGCTGATTTTAGGATGAACCTGACCTATGAATCTCAGGGAAGACTACAAGCGGTCCGTCTTTATGAGATGACGACGGATCGTGGCGTTAAGGATATGCTTTCATTTTTAATTGCTCGTGATACAATGCATCAAAACATGTGGTATGCTGCGATTTGCGAACTTGAAGAAAAAGAAAATATTGTCGTACCAAGCACATTCCCTCGTGAACTCGAGAAAAGAGAAGTGGCTTATGATTTTTACAATTTATCGGAAGGTGAAGAAAGTCGTAAAGGCCGCTGGGCTCAAGGTCCAAGTATGGACGGCTTAGGTCAATTTAATTATGTGGCTCAGCCTCAACCATTCGGGAAACGTCCTCGTCTACGTCCAGCTCCTCCATATGTTCATAACACGTTATTACCACCTCCCCCAGGTCATGTACCACCGCCTCATATGGGGTAGGGCACTAAGCTCCTTCTTAGAAAGGGGCTTTTTTTGTTCGCCCAGCATGTTTGAACTCTAACGGACAAGGAGGCCTCATCGCTAAAAGTGGGGGTTTATCAGCGGAACGGACACAGGATACCTTATTTCTGCAAAAAGACGTGAAAATGGTATGTTTTGTTCATATCAGTGTCCCTGGTGTCCGTTACAATTGAAAATCGTGAAAAATGAGTAAAATAAGGGATCTACTGTTCTTTTTGGAACAGATAGTTAGACTATTCTTCCAGTTCGGTGTAATGTAAGCAGGAGAGATTTAGATAGAAAAAGGAGAGACTCAACATGGACACACCTACATACAATCGCGCTACGATAGTAACCCTTTTGCTCGCAGGATCTTTTATTGCGATTTTAAATCAAACGTTAATGATTACAGCGATTCCACCAATCATGCATGAAATGAATATTACCGCAAATAGTGCCCAGTGGCTCACGACCGTGTTTATGCTTGTCAACGGGATTATGATACCGGTTAGTGCATTTTTGTTGGAACGGTTTACGACAAGGCAGCTTTTCATATCCGCTATGAGTATTTTTGCCTTTGGTACATTGGTTGCAGGTCTTGCTCCTAATTTTGAAGTGTTACTCGTAGGGAGAGTCATTCAATCGATGGGTGCAGGGGTCATGCTTCCGCTAATGACAACCGTGTTCTTAATGATATTTCCTGTGAATAAGCGAGGAGCAGCCATGGGATTAATCGGATTAGTAATTTCTTTTGCTCCAGCTATTGGACCAGCGCTTTCAGGGTGGGTGACCGCCAATTATTCGTGGAGGCTTTTATTCTTTATTATTTTACCAATTGCTATTATTGATATTATCATTGCGTTCTTTGTCTTGAAAAATGTAACCGAAGTGACAAAGCCGAGGGTGGATGTCGTATCTATTATTTTTTCTTCCTTTGGATTTGGGGGACTTCTGTATGGCTTCACAAGTGCTGGGAATTACGGCTGGCTTGACCCAATTACGATTGTGTCGCTCTTAGTTGGAGTGATAGCCATTATTCTTTTTGTCACAAGACAATTTAAACTTGAACATCCAATGTTAGAGTTTAGAGTGTTTACGTATTCTATTTTTCCTTTTGCAGTAATGATCGGAATGGTTGGCTTTATGACGTTAATTGGTGTGGAAACCCTACTCCCTTTGTACATGCAAAATATGCGTGAGTTCACTGCTTTTGAGGCAGGGCTAGCCTTGCTTCCAGGCGCGCTCGTAATGGGAGTTATGTCGCCGATTACAGGAAGGATTTTTGATAAAATTGGGGCGAAATGGCTAGTCATTACAGGGCTTACAATTATGACACTCTCATCCTTTGCCTATATTAATTTAACACCATCTACTTCTTTTACGTACATTACGGTAATGTATGCGGTGCGTATGTTTGGTTTATCAATGGTACTAATGCCGGTTGCGACTGCAGCTTTAAATCAACTACCAAAACGTCTTATTCCGCACGGAGCGGCGATGGACAATACGATGAAAATGGTGGCGGCCTCAGTCGGCACAGCCATTTTGGTTACGGTGATGACAACAAGTGAAATGAATGCAGAACAGCGACCGGATGTTTCGTTTCCAGACATATATGGAGCCAATATGGCATTTATTGTTGTTGCTGTTCTTTCATTAGGAAGCTTGCTGCTTTCATTTATTATCAAATATAAGCCAAAAGCAAATAAAGAAGTGGAAAGACAATAGTATTTCTACGACGAGGCAGGAACAAAAGGTTTTTTACTCTTGTTCCTGCCTTTTTAAAAAACTTCTATAAAAAATGGAAAATGGTCTTGCGTATTTTAGAAAAAGCGAGTATAGTTATTATTAACAATTATCAATTTGTTAATTAATTGATTAATTAATTTGTTTGTGAAAGGAGGGGCTCCCGCTGACATCCAAAAGTGAACAAGAGTTTTTAAAAGAATATGATTCAAGCAAATATCGAACACCTGATGGCTACACGAGTGACATTGCCATATTTACAGTTGTAAAAGACGACACGATAAACGATAGCGAACAAACCACAACGAGAGTCCTCAAATTGATGCTCATTAAAAGAGATGATCAAGATTCTGAGGGAAATCCCAACATCGAGGGGAATAAATGGGCGTTACCAGGTGGGTTTATTGACCCAGATGAAACAGGATATGAAGCCGCGGTTCGAGAATTAGAAGAAGAAACAAAGGTATCTAACATTCATGTTAAACACTTTGGTGTATATGACAAGGAAGGAAGAGACCCAAGAGGTTGGATTATTTCAAATGCCCATTATGCAATTGTGCAAGAACAGGCGTTACAAAACCGAGAAGCTTCAGATGACGCTAAAGAGGTCAAACTCTTTTCGATTGATGAAGTATTTCAGCTAGATTTAGCATTTGACCATGAAACGATTATTAAGGATGCGTTGGAGTACATCAAAAGAGATATGCTTGAAACGACTGTAGCCCAAAATTTTTTACCTACTGAGTTTATTTTATCAGACTTACGAGATGTACTATTGTCTGTTGCGCCAGTTTCCGTTCTTGGGACGAAATCATCCTTCTTTCGAAAAGCACCTACATTGCCATTTATTGAGTTGGTGACAACGGCAACAGGAGAAGCTAAAACGACCATACCTACTAAGAATTCTAAACGACCAACTAGACTTTATCGGTTCAATCATACCGAAATCGTCAATACCATTTATCGTTAATCATTTGGAAGATGTTCAATCTTCCAAAACGTATATACTAATTAATTAACAATTTGATAATTGATAATTATAAAAGGAGTGTGGAATATAATGAAAAAAGCATTAGTCAACATTGATTACACAAATGATTTTGTAAACGGAGCCTTACCTGTAGGGCAGCCAGCACTTCAAGTCGAAAAAGAAATTGTTACGATAACCAAACGAGCATATGAAAATGGAGACTTTATTGTATTTGCGATTGATTTACATGAACATGCGGATTTCTTTCATCCAGAAACAACTCTATTTCCACCGCATAACTTACGTGGAACGAATGGAAGAGAATTATACGGGGAGTTAGCGCACGTATATAACACGATAAAAGCAAGTGACCAGATTTGTTGGATCGATAAAACGAGGTATAGTGCCTTTGCGGGAACGAACTTAGATATAAAATTAAGAGAACGAAACATTACAGAGATTGAGCTAGTAGGTGTGTGCACAGACATTTGTGTATTACACACAGCAATCGATGCCTATAACCACGGTTATAAAGTAACAGTGTATACGGACGCAGTAGCTAGCTTCAATGAGGCAGGGCATCAATTTGCATTACAGCATATAAGGGACGTTCTAAACGGAACAATTTTGTAAGTAAGGGTCTAAAAAAATCAAAAACGGAGGAGATAACAATGGCAAAAGAAATTGAATTAAAGGTAGAAGGGAAAATAAACCGATTAACGAACGAAACGTTTAAGTTTGACGATAGAGTTGGAGATGGCTGGTATTCTGCGGTTTATTTTTTAAAGACGAGGGAAATCGCAAAAAAATACAAGGAAGACAAAGTTGTGACTATGCAATTTTTTCAAAGAGATCATGCGGTTCTTTGTGGAATTGATGAGGCCATTGCACTGCTTCAAACTTTTGCAGTCGCTCCTGAATCTCTTGAAGTTTATGCGTTACAAGATGGAGACCACATTACGCCATTTGAAACGGTCCTTACGATAAAAGGAGCGTACCACCAATTTGGTTTTTTAGAAGGCGTGATTGACGGGATTTTAGCTCGGCGCACAAGTGTTGCAACAAACGTCTATAAAGTCGTTACAGCAGCCGAAAATAAAAGAGTTATTTTTATGGGAGACCGTGATGATCATTTCAGCAATCAAGTAGGAGACGGTTATGCCGCATTTATTGGTGGCATGAGTGCTCAAGCAACCCATGCGATGAATGAATGGTGGGGAGATAAAGGACTTGGTACAATGCCTCATGCGCTCATTCAGTTGTTTGATGGAGATATTGTGGAAGCTTCTCGTGCCTACTTAGAAACGTTCCCGCATGATGACTTAATTGCCTTAACGGACTACAACAATGATGTTATTGTCGATTCTATTAAAGTAGGTAAAGCGTTTGGAAAAAGACTAAAGGGCGTTCGGATTGATACAGCTCGAACTATGATTGATAAATATTTTATTCGAAACGAAGAGATATTGGGAGACTTTGACCCAAGAGGAGTAAACATTCACTTAGTTAAAGCACTTCGTGAGGCGCTTGACAATGAAGGACTTAACCATGTTCAAATTGTTGTTAGTGGTGGATTTACACCAGAACGTGTGAAGGAATTTGAAGAAGCGGGTGCGCCAGTTGATGTGTATGGTGTGGGAGGCAGTTTGCTTAAAGTAAACATCGGATTTACGGGGGATAACGTCTTATTAGATGGAAAGCATGCTGCGAAAAAGGGCCGGAAATTAAATCCGAACCCTCGCTTAGAACTTGTTAATCTATAAACAGAAACAATAGTTTACAAAGAAAAGGGGAGAGGTTATGGGCAAAATTGGAATTTACGGTTCTTCATTTGACCCTATCACCAACGTTCATCTTTGGACGGCGTCGACGATTGCTCATCGAGCGAGGTTAGATAAAGTGATATTTGTACCTTGCGCTAATAATCGAACGGATAAAGAAATGAAAACGGAAAATGAGCATCGTATGAATATGGTGAAACTTGCGATTGAAGACAATCCAATGTTTGAAGTTGATGATTATGAGAGTAGCAAAAGAGCTGGAACCGCCAAACAATATACTTTTTTTACAATGGAATATTTCAAAGAAAAATACCCAGAGGATGACGTCTACTTTATGATGGGTGCAGACATTCTACGAGATATCGACAACCAAGAGGTGCCTGTTCATAAAAGGTGGAAGCACAGAGAGCAACTCATTGCTTTGAACAAGTTCATTGTCATGGCTAGGGATGGAATTGATATGTTGAAGGTGATTGGACAAAGTCCGTTACTTCGTAATCATGATGACGGGACGCGCTTCCACCTTATTGATAAAGGCTTATCAATGGAAATCAGTTCTTCCTATATTCGCGATGAATTTGCAAAAGGTGGTGAACCTAGGTATCTCTTACCGAGCAAATGCTATCACTATATTAAGTTGCATCAACTATATAGTAAGGAGGACTGAGAATGGATAAGTTACAAAATCATATTAGAACAATTCTCCGAGTTAAACGGAGAGTGAACCCTGAAGAGGAGATTAGAGCACGAGTTGACTTTATGAAAGCATTTCTTCGTGCACACCCCGTTATCAAAGCTTTCGTATTGGGGATTTCTGGAGGACAAGATTCTACGCTAGCGGGTAAGTTGGCTCAACTCGCCATTAACGAATTAAACGCAGAACAAAACGATATATCATACCAATTCATTGCTGTTCGCTTGCCTTATGGTGTGCAAAAAGACGAAGGAGATTGTCAGACTGCTTTATCTTTTGTCCAACCTTCCAAAGTGTTTGAAGTCAACATTAAACCAGCTGTTGATATAAGTGTTGAATCGATGAAGAAAGCAGGTATTCGTTTGTCTGATTTCCTGATCGGAAATGAAAAAGCCAGGGAACGGATGAAAGTTCAATATAGCATAGCAGGAGCATGCTCTGGAGTTGTGATTGGGACTGACCACAGTGCAGAAGCAGTTACAGGTTTTTTTACGAAATTTGGAGATGGTGCTTGTGACCTTATTCCGTTATTTGGTTTAAACAAAAGACAAGGAAAGGAATTACTACAAGTGTTAGGGTGCCCAAAATCTCTTTATCTAAAAACGCCAACGGCAGACCTAGAAGATGATAAACCACAATTACCAGATGAAGAAGCTTTGGGTGTGACCTATCAGGATATTGATGATTATTTAGAGGGAAAGCCCCTTGCTGAAACGAGCAAAAATCAGATCGAAGCCTTATATGTAAAAACAAGGCATAAAAGATACCAACCGATTAGTATGTATGATGATTGGTGGAAGTGAACCTACCCCACACCCCTCAAAGAGTGAGGAGTGTGGGGGTGACGGTTACTTCGTATAATGAACAATCGCATCTCGTAAAAACGCTGTTGCTCCAGGCTGTTCTCTATCATAATACTCAGTGAATCGTTCATCATTAACATACAGTTGAGCAAGACCTGCATGAGCTTCTTTTGTGTAAGAACTCCAATAGTAACTGAGCCACTCACGGTGTAGCTCGACTGTTTTTTGAGCAAGTGGACTTGTAGGATCTCCTGTTGCTACCGCTTCATGAAGCGTTGAGAGGATGTCACGTTCCAATTGTTGAACTCGGGCATGTTGTTCAGCTGTCATTTCCCTTATTTTTGCATTGGACGTATCAATTTGAGTGTCTCCGTAAGTCGTACGAATTTCCTTGCCATACTTTCTTTCATTTTCTTCAATCCACTTTTCTTTAAAGCCTTCAAATTTTTCATTGTCAGACATGGGAATTCTCCTTTCGTGTTGGGCTATTGTTTTTTCCACGTTTGTAAGCAGTTGATCGAGCTGTTCTTGTTTGGCTACTAGTTTATTACGGTGTTCTTTTAAGGCTTGTAGGCTATCAAATGACGGGTCGGTTAGGATGTTCTTAATGTCTTCTAAGCTCACACCAAGCTCTCGGTAAAATAAGATGTGCTGTAATTGATTGACTTCATGATCACCATACATCCTGTAGCCAGAGGATGTCATTGATGCGGGTTTTAATAAGCCAATCTCATCATAATAGCGAAGTGTTCGTGAGCTAACTCCCGCTAAATTTGCGAGTTTTTGAATCGTATATTTCACATCATCACCTCCTGTTAAATCAAACTATACACCTTTACGTAACGAGAATGTAAAGAGGTATTTCAAAAAAAATATTCTATTTTTTTCAAATTGAAATCGAACGTATATTCGCATATAATAAAACATATAATACGAACATAAGTTCCTAAAGGTGGGAGAACTGTGCATCCAGCAGATATGTTTGAGCAAATGAAACAACGAACAATTCTATGTGTCGATATGAAAAGCTTTTATGCGAGCTGTTCGGCGTTAGCGCTAGGGCTTGACCCGCTTGACTGCTATTTAGCGGTTGTCGCGGATACGACTCGCTCAGGGAGTGTGGTGTTAGCGGCCACCCCTAAGCTGAAAAAGGAGTTCGGTATTAAAACCGGTAGCCGACTTTTTGAAATTCCAAATGATCCACGCATTCAGATCGTTAATGCCCAAATGGGAATCTATTTAGATATTTCTACGCAATTAACTCGGTTTTTTAACAGGTATGTGCCGTTTGAGGCGATTCACGTGTATAGCGTTGATGAAAGCTTTTTGCAGGCAGACGGAACGGAGAAGTTGTGGGGAGACGGTATTGCGCTTGCTCACAAAATTCGTAACGACATGCTCCGCGAGTTCGGGTTAACGTGCTCGATTGGCATTGGACCGAACATGCTCATGTCCAAGCTCTGTCTTGATATTGAGGCGAAAAAGCATGGTGTGGCCGAGTGGGGGTTTACAGATATTAAAGAAAAGCTGTGGCCACTCCCACTGCGAGAAATGTGGGGGATCGGGTCACGATTGGAACGGAGGCTGAACCGCTTTGGAATTCGTACGGTCGGGCACTTGGCAGCTTTTGATTTGAAGAAGCTTGAAAAAGAATTTGGAGTGATGGGCAATCAACTTTATTACCATGCCTGGGGGATTGATTTATCAGACCTTGGAGCTCCAATTATGCAAGGACAGGTGAGCTTTGCGAAAGGACAAATTTTACTAAGAGATTATGAAAAAGAAGAAGAGATAAAGTGTGTCATCCTTGAAATGTGTGAAGAGGTCGCACGCCGGGCAAGACGAGCGAAGAAGGCAGGAAGAACGATTAGCCTAGGTCTTGGCTATAGTCAGGAACAGATGGGAGGGGGCTTTTACCGCTCTTTATCGGTAGATGAACCAACCAATTTGACGATGGATGTTTATAAAGCATGCTTGCGATTATTGGCGAGGCACTATCGCGGAGAAATTGTGCGGCAAATCTCAATTACCCTATCTAATGTACATGACGATTCTGTCCAACAGCTAAGTTTATTTGAACCGAATAAACCCAAGCAAAAAGACTTGAGTTATGTGATGGATGCCATTCGTGAAAAGTATGGTTCGAATGCATTGCTTCGAGCGGTCTCCTATACAAAAGCGGGAACCGCTCGTCATCGTTCAACGTTACTAGGAGGACATAAAGCATAAGGCGGTGGAGAAATGATTCGAGATAGAGGAAATATCAAATGGACGGCAATGATGTTGCCAGAGCATGTGGAATTGCTCCGTGAGTTGAAGGAAGAACAGACACGTAAGGGCAAGCCGGAGCTTGATGAACAAAAGCTTATGGAAATGAATGATACCATTTGTGAAGCGATGGTAGACAATGAGTGGCTGGCATTCACATATTATGAAAACTATGATTACCATTGCTTGGTTGGGAAGGTTCATTATTTTGATGAAATGAGAAAAAGACTTCATATTGTTGATTACTTTGAGGAAAAGCATCTTCTGGCGATTGAGTATATTGTTGATGTAAGAGTGCATGATTCATTGTAAGAGGGAATAAATTACGTAGAATAGGGAATCCTTTTTTTATTAGAAATAGGCAGGATTAGGTGTTTATGTTTTTGTTGAAAAGTTCACATGAATGCCTAAGAAATCTAACAACAAATCTTGTATACTAACAGTGAAAGAATCAAGTAGTAAAATAAAAAAAGAATAGGAAGTGAATTGAACGTGATCGTTCAAGATTTAGTAGAAACCAAACAATACTTTGTTGGAGAAACGAAGCCGGAGTTCTACGTAATTTATGGAAAGTACGAAAATAGCGATGCGATGTTCCGCGGAAAAGATTTTCACATGAGTGAGATTGAAATCGAAGAGGTTGTGAAAGTGTTACATGGCGATGAGCATCATTCGTTACGACCGATTGAAAGCTATACGATCGGAGAGGATTACCCTTCCATTGATGCCATTTTAGCTAAAGTAAAACAGCAACACCGAGATATTTTTATATAAACAAGGAAATGGAGTGAAAAGGAATATGACCTTTTCGCTCTTTTTCTTGAATTCAATGAAGGGCACTGGCGCCGCTCGCTGTGCAGTGCTTCTAATAAAGAGGGCATGGTAAAAGTTAAAAACCGAACTTTCCCAGCGCCCTCCGGCTTTGCTGTTTTTCTTATTAGTAATATAATGATATACATTGCTAGCGCATAGGATATAAGAAGCCTAATTACAGGGGTGTGGAGCATGTGAGAGTCATTACAAATTGTTCTTACTATTTGACGTTTATGTGCTGGGCAGCATTCATATTGATTACATTTTCTAGCGTACAAGCACTTATCAAAGACTTAACAGGATTGTCCCCTCTTTATCTTGTGTTTTATGTGACAGTTGTTGTTTTTTTAATCGTCATTTTAGGATGTTTCACGGGTAAAGACTGGTTTGCTATGGTGAAAAGTGTAATTAGTATGGTGTTATGCTTAACATTACTATGTTGTTTAGTGTATCTTATGTATGTAGGATAATGGTACAAGGTGAAAAGGAGGAGTTACGTGTGGAAGAAAAGCGAAAACGAGTAGCATTAACGTTTGATGATGGTCCTCATAAAACAGTGACCGTTTCTATTTTAGATGAGTTAGAAAAAAGAGGAGCAAAAGCGACCTTTTTTGTATTGGGAAATCGTTGCCGTGAACACGTTGACATTTTGAAAAGAGCGATGAATGGTGGAAGTGAGATTGCCAACCATACATGGAATCATCCAGATCTTACGTTTCTAACAGCTGATGAAGTGAAACAACAAGTCGAGGATACTCAAGCTGTATTAGAAGAAGTTATAGGTTATCAACCGATTGTCTTTCGTGCACCATATGGGGCAATCAATGAAAAGGTAGTTGAAGCACTGACACTTCCGAGTATTATGTGGTCTGTTGATTCAAGAGATTGGGCCGTACAAGATAGAGATGCTACTGTCAAAGAAGCTCTTACTAATGTGAAAGATGGGTCAGTTATCTTACTTCACGATATGTATGAAAGCACAGCAGAAGCAGCAGCAATCATTTTAGAAGAGTTGTCAAACCAAGACTATGAATTTGTCACAGTAAGTGAGCTTTTTGGCTTTGAACAGGATAGAGAAAATGGGAACGGGGTTTATTACTCTGTGGAAGAAACATCCTCCGAGGGCAACTGATTGGTGTCATAGACAGTTGCCCTCAACAGGGAATTAGCTAGCAAGCGGTGGAACATTGTTTTTTGGTTTAGGGTTGTTGAATTTAGTTAAGTTGAACTTTGTTCTAAGGTAAGGAAGAACGTAACGGTCGCCTCCAATGCGGCCTGCGTTTGCTCCTGCAGCTAAGATAAACATGCTGATAAGAACCATCCAAGGATTAGTAGAAATTGTTCCTGCAAACATAAAGCTGAAGTTCATGACAACACCGAAGAATGCGGCTGCACTTGTAAACACTCCAAGGATTAAACCTAGACCAACTAGGACTTCTCCCCATGCGACTAAGAAACTAAACACTCCCGCATACGGAATCGCAAAAGTCTCAAGGAAGCTAACGAAAGTCGGATACACCATTTGCTCCATGTGTAACACCGGATTGGCTACAGCACCTTGTAAATATCCACCTGCATGAAAGTCACCAAATGCTTTTCCCCATCCAGCAGAGAGCCATGCCCACCCAAGATAAAGTCGTAAGAAAGTTAGAATAATTGCTGCGTATTTGTTTTCTCTTAAAAATGCTCCAAACATGAAAATCACTCCTCTTATTTTTTTGTGATTCTTTTCACAAAGAGCTTGTGAACCGTTTCACATTCTCTTTATATTTTTATTGTATATACATTCATCGTTTTTGGCTACGCTGTTCAAGGCTTTGTCACAGAAAATGTGAGAAAGCCAGACACATTTTAGTCAAAATCGATAAATGAAATTGCCGCATAGGAGAGAATACGGTAAGCTTTTAGTAGAAAAGAAAGGGGATATAACGATGAAACGAGTGTTATTTGTTTGCTTAGGGAACATCTGTCGGTCACCAATGGCAGAAGCGATTTTTAGGAAAAAAGTAGCGGAACAAGGGTTAAGTGATACGATAACGATTGATTCAGCAGGAACAGGCAACTGGCATGTAGGCAAGCCACCACATGAGGGGACAAGAAGCATTTTAGATGACTATCAAGTCAGTTATAGTGGAATGAAGGCGCGCCAAGTGATCCAAGAAGATTTACAATCGTTTGATTATATTATTGCAATGGATGCAGAAAACATAGGTGTGCTACGCTCAATGGCAGGTCATCAAAAAACAGGAGAAATCGCACGCTTGTTGGATTTCTTACCTGAAAGTGACATAGCTGATGTACCCGATCCGTATTACACAGGTAATTTTGAAGAAGTATATGAGCTTGTAAATGCTAGCTGTGATAACCTACTAGACTATATTAAAAAATCATTATAAGAAAAAAAGTACCTCATCCTGAAACAATGCAGGGAAATGAGACGTTTTATAGAGGAGGAGGGAGTGGAAATTGAAAAGAAGAATATTGAGATTTGCGTTGTTGTTCCTATTTGTTATCGTGTTTACGGGTTGTACGTCAACGGAAAGTATGGAAGACGAAGGCTGGAAGGAAAGTTCTTTATTTGAGTCAGGGAGCTACACGATGATTGGCGAAGAAGGAACAATAGGGTTTATCTATGATGATGATATGGTAAGTAGGTTTTATCCTAATAAAGTTCAGAGTTATATGTGGCACTTTTGGGGAAGTGAAGAAGAGGTTACTGGAAACCTTTTAGTGACTGCAATCCACGAAACAAGCGGGGAAGAAATAACAGTTCTTCGTGGTAGGTTGAAAGAAGGTGGATCATTAAATGGCGCAGACCAAAGCATGCCGTCGAGCATGTCGCTTCCAAAAGAAGGCATGTGGAAATTAGATGCCTTTATTGATGAGGAGTTATTCGGCACTATTTTTGTAAGAGTACATACGGAATAAGAAGCAGTGGTAACACTCCTATTCGTTAGCGGATAGGGGTGTTTTTTCATTCAATTTCAAAGGAGAGATAACAAGAAGAGGAATCTATTCTTAACGGACGCAGATGCCTCTATTTCCTCTAAAAGCGGATGATTTTAAATGTATCGGACACAGAAGACCTTATTATCATAGAAAAAGGTGAAAATAGACTGTTTTCATTAAAATAGGGTCATTGGTGTCCGTTACAAAAAATAAAATGAAAAAAAACGTAAAATAAGGAATCTCCTGTCCTTTAGAGATAATAAAATATTGCATGCCCTTCATAAACAACACTATGAAGGACACGAGTGTCTACTTGAAATTATTATGATTCAAGTAATTGGTCAACTGGAACGGTCATTTCATCTTCTGGACTATTGGCTTTAAACACACGGGCAGTAGCTTCATCTTCATTGACATGCTGAATCCAGACCGGAGTCCCGTTATATTGAACATTGATTTCTTGCGGTGATTCAATAATTTCTTGAGCGCGTTGAACATTCATCGTATTCCCTCCCTTTTCTTAAAATCGTCGTTTTCATCCTCATTATTCACATCTCTATCTGTTATCATTCGTCTATTCAAGACAAACCTATTTCCGCTATCTCTAAGTGTTATAGAAGCTTGTGTATGAAGGCGCTTACCTAAAAAAATAGTCACAAGCACATAAATTACTGAATATGATGGGTTATGGGTAGGAACCCAACCGGAGTTATAATTTATCCTAAGGGGTTGAGATATATGTGTGGAATTACCGGCTGGATTGATTGGAAGCGTGATTTACGTGGTGGGCAAGACACCATTAAGAAAATGGCAAAAACATTATCGCTTCGAGGTCCAGATGATAGCAATGTGTGGAGCACGCAGCATGCGGCATTCGGACATACGCGTTTGGTCGTTGTTGACCCTGAAGGTGGTATTCAGCCAATGACGAAGACGAGTGAAAATCGCTCGTATACAATCGTTTACAATGGGGAGTTATACAATACAGAAGATTTGCGAAAAGAGCTTCTCCAACGAGGGCATACGTTCAAGGGGCATTCTGATACGGAGGTTTTACTTACTTCTTACATTGAATGGGGATTCCATTGCTTAGAAAAGCTAAATGGAATTTTTGCATTTGCGATTTGGAGCGACCATGACCAAAGCATGATGATGGCACGAGACCGTCTTGGAGTAAAACCGTTGTTTTACTCCATTCAAAATGGACGCTTGTTATTTGCTTCAGAAATGAAAGCATTGCTGGCTCATGACTCAGTACAACCGATTGTTGATGAAACAGGGCTATCCGAAGTGCTTGGGTTAGGACCATCTCGTTCTCCAGGTAACGGTGTTTTCCGTGATATTCAAGAATTACGTCCGGGACATGTGATGCTTTATGATCGCAACGGAGCAAAAATCAGTCGCTATTGGAGCTTAAAAAGCAAGAAACATACAGATAGTGTCGAGGAAACAGCAGACCATGTGCGCTATTTATTAACGGATACGGTCGAACGCCAGCTCGTCGCGGATGTTCCAGTCGGTACGTTTTTATCTGGAGGAGTAGATTCTAGTGCATTAACGGCCTTAGCGTCGCATGTATTTGAACAGAGCGGACGTGGAACGTTACGAACCTATTCCGTGGACTATGCAGATAATGATAAATACTTTAAAGCCAATGATTTTCAACCTAATTCAGATGGTCCATGGATTAAAAAGATGGCGGACGAATTCGGTACGGTTCACCAAAATCATGTGATATCGATGGAGAATCTTGCAGGCTACTTAAAAAAGGCTGTAGAAGCTCGGGATTTACCGGGAATGGCTGATATTGATTCAAGCTTACTTTGGTTCTGTGAGCAAATCAAAAGCGATGTAACGGTTGGGCTGTCTGGCGAATGTGCAGATGAAATCTTCGGGGGATATCCTTGGTTTCATAAACCGGAAGTGATGAATCTGGATGGTTTTCCGTGGATGCGCTCAATTGAAGAAAGAGAAGCGTTGCTTAATGATAAGTGGAAAACGAAATTAGATCTTCAACGATATGTTCACGACCGTTACCGTGAAACAATTGAAGAAACACCACGATTTGAAGAAGATAATTCAGAAGAAGCACGTCGCAGAGAAATCTCATACTTGAATATTATCTGGTTTATGACAACTCTACTTGACCGAAAAGACAGAATGAGTATGGCTGCTAGTCTTGAAGTCCGAGTTCCATTTGCGGACCACCGATTAGTCGAGTATGTCTGGAATATCCCGTGGGAAATGAAACAATTAGAAGGCCGAGAAAAAGGGATCTTACGAAAAGCCTTAGAAGGCATTTTACCAAACGAAGTCTTATATCGTAAAAAGAGCCCATACCCAAAAACCCACAACCCATATTATACAGAAGCCGTAAAAGCTGAGATGACGAAGATTCTAAAATCAGACTCCCCACTGTTTGACATCGTCTCAAAGCAAAAGCTAACTGAAATCACGGAATCCGGCGGATCATCTTTTAAAACACCATGGTTCGGGCAGCTGATGACAGGCCCACAACTCATCGCGCATTTTATTCAAATGGACCACTGGATGAAGACGTACAATGTGGAGATAAAAGCATAAAGATAAGAAAAAGCGCCTGAGGGGCGCTTTTTTTGTGCTTCGAAAGTGAGGATTGGGTTTATCTATTCGTGTGGATTTAACTCCTTTGAATGTTAGTTATTGAAAAAAAGAGCGTGCATAGCTAAGAATCAAGTTCGTATGACGATTAGTTATGTGAATTTATTTAAATATGTTAAAGCGATTCAACTATAGTTATTTAATAATAATGTAAATATTATGCTAGATTAGACAAAATAAAAAATAGTAGAAAAGGAGGAGAAAATTACATTTATTAGAATATATATGTTAAGAATCATCGAAATGAGGTGCTGTCAATCCTAGAAGATGGCTCACAAGTCTTGGTTTCAATTGATGGTCAACTTCATAATGGAAATTATTTCACAGGAACTCAATTTATTAATGTGAAATAAGTTTAAACAAAGGGGCTAAATGCTCCTTTGTACTTTAAGATAGGGGAAGGAAGTGAAGCAAATTAAATCTGTAGTTGGAGCGGTCTTAATATTATTTGTTTACTATTGGCTTGGGATAAACTTAGAAGGTACAATATTCTTTCATGATGCATTACCACAATTTTATGTAATATCCGTATTAGCTGTTAGTTATGTCGGTTTTCATGTTTGGTACTTTTATAAAAATACTATTGTTTATTGGCTAATGCTCTCACTAGTGCCCGGAATTTTGTTTGTATTATTTAATCAACCACCAGAGGAACCACGAGGATTTAATATACGAGGAGTAATGTTGGCACTGTTGTGTGTTATTCTAGTTGGTACCCAAATTTTCACTTTAATCGTTTATTCTGTTTTAAATAAACTAAAGGGAAAAGAATTCTAGATTCCAAAAGGTGTTAAACATTTAATGCTGAGATATAACATTTTGTACAATACTTGTACACTTTATATTGTGGACTTACGAGTGGTTCGGGCAGCTGATGACAGGCCCACAATTAATCGCCCACTTTATCCAAATGGATCACTGGATGAAGACGTACAATGTGGAGATAAAAGCATAAAGATAAAAAAGCGTCTGTGGAGGCGTTTTTTTTGTGCTTCATAAACAAAGAAGATACCAAACCAACACGTAATTAAGATTCTTGCTAATAGAGAAGGATATATTTTCTATTTTATGGTATCTTTAGGTATAGAGAACTATTTCATCAAAAAAATGTATTTGTAAACATAGGGGGAAGATATGAAGGTAGCAAGAATATTATTTTTTTTAGTAGGATCAATTTTTATAGTAGCTTCTCTGCCAATAA
This sequence comes from Bacillus alkalicellulosilyticus, assembly GCF_002019795.1. Lineage (GTDB taxonomy): Bacteria > Bacillota > Bacilli > Bacillales > Bacillaceae_F > Bacillus_AO > Bacillus_AO alkalicellulosilyticum. Next base: position 1,734,544 of record NZ_KV917381.1, read on the forward strand.
GTTCAGGAATTATGCTAGAGCTGTATACTATCAAAAATATTAGTGACAAGTATACTATTACTAGTATAAATGGTGGGGATGATTTTACTGATTCAACGATCTATTCTTTTAGGGGGAATATTATAGAAATTGAAGAAGAGTTAAAAGAGAGTGTGATTTATAAAGATCTGTTTGATAATTATATTGGGATCGCAGACGTAACATTAAAAATAAATGGAAAGGAAATAGAGACACTAAAAGACCATCCTATAAGGACTGGTTATTATTCTGGTTTAAGTAGATACTTTGGAGAAGTTGCTTTTTTACTTTTAGGTGATAAAAAAAATAACGACACTCAATTCGTTGTGCTCCTGAAAAAAACAAAGGAGTTTCTAAAAGCAAAGCCAAATGGTGATTTAGAAGGATGGGTCCCGATAGAGGAATTAGACTATACGATGATTACTTTGGATAGTGAAGGAAATATAGGTAATACATCTTTTAACTTGACCGAACGAGATGCTTTACAAACACATCTACTTAATGAGGGGAATGTAGTCCCTCATACTATTGGATACCACAATCAATACATGTCCGGATATCTGTCGTTACTATTCCCTATAGCTTTCCCGTTTGGTACATTACTCATAGGGATTATCTTATTACTTGTTGGTTTTCTAATTAAAAGGAAGAAAAAATTAGTATCTTGATAGATATCCAAAATGATAGATTTAGTGCTTATGGAAGATACGACGCGCCTGATCCTGTTAAGGTTGACGTATGTTAAGACGCGTATACTAGTATCAAAAATAATTGTAACTCAAAGTAATTAGGAGGTTATTCAAGTTGAATTTAGATAGTTCTAGCGTATATTTTTACGATCCAATTTACATTTTCTTCTTATTGTTATTTCTAGGACTCATCTATATACCCTTATTAGGCATTAGTTTTTTTAAAGTGAAGTTAAGTATAATAGGAATTGGTTTACAATGTCTCTCAATTATCATTTATTTACTTGTTGGTATATATATGGTTCAAAGAGGATACTATCAAGATGGTCACGCAACTGACCAGTTAATATATTCTAGTTATGGCTTCCTTGAATTAATTTTGTTAACATACCCATATATATTTTTAGCATTGGCTACAACTATTGGAAAAAAAGATTGACTATAATTCTATAATTCATTTAAAAAATTTAGCCAAATTGTTAATGTCCACGTATGTTGAAGGAAAAATTTTAACTGTAATATAACTCATGGTTCGGGCAACTCATGACAGGTCCGCACCTTATTGCCCACTTTATCTTTATCCAAGTGGACCACTGCATGGAGACGTACAATGTGAGATAAAAGCATAAAGACAAGAAGAAGCGCCTGAGGAGGCGCTTTTTTTAAGTTTTGTGGATATCATCTTGTTTTTGCTCGAACTTATCTAAGTAGACAATAAACAATCTTATTACGTATTTTGCTAAGGCAATGGTAACGAAAGAATGAAAGCCTGTCCAGCCTCTATTGTATTTGATTAGTTTCGTATTCCTTTCAAACCAAAGTTCGAGTATTGCTTGAGGAGCCGCAAAGAATAATACTTTCCAGATAGCGTTGTGCCAGTTGTCATGTAACGTAAATCTACAGTACCAGGTTGTAATTAAAGAACAAATAAAATAATCGTATATAATGCTACTCTTATAAATTTTTGGAAATAGTCTAACGGGATATCTTAAATAACCATTCGTTGCTAATGCTGGTGCAACAAACACATTGGTGTAGGAATTAATTAAAAAACACATAATCCACTTTTTATAGTCTTTTCCTATAAAGGATAATGGCGTGAGGAGAACTGCAGAAATGGCAGAAATCAGAAGTACTTTTTTCTCGAATTTATTCATCATAATAATCACCTTTGTGTAAGGTTTCCCTTATGAATGTATTGGAATAAGGGGTCCTGTGATGTGCAAAAGAAATGATAAGCTAGGAATGGCCCCCTAGCCTCTATATAATTGGTCAACTTTTTTATTTATCTTGATTATGTATGCAATAATGAATGAGCTAAAGATGGTAGTTAAGATTGCACTTCCTACTCCCAACCAAAGTATACTAACAAGCTTTGCTTTATAGTCTGGAAACATGTTTTTGCCCCCCTTAATAAAGAATAGTGTTAGCATTTCCAAAAATTAAATTAGTATGTGGAAAAAAACTCTTAGTTTGACTAAGAGTAGCAAATGCATTGAGAGGGACACAGTTTTTTAATGCAAAACTACTCAATCTAAATTATAAATATATACCAATTATAGTATTTATATTAAAATAATCGATATATTGCTAGTGATGAGGAGAGATACCTTGAGAAGAAGAATAAAAAGTTTATTACCGATTATCGGGGCTTCGTTTTTGCTAATTATCACTGTAGTAAATATCCTTTTGGACAATGCCTTTTTGATTGGGACTGTAAGTATGTTATTATTTTTACTCATTGTCATATTATATTTTTTATCTTGAAAGTACAAATCTTTACATGTTATTTTAAAAAGGAAAATTACAAGTCATGGAGAATAGGTAAAAGGTATCTATCTGGTTCAACAAAAGGAGTTCATTATGAATAAACAAAAAAAGAAAACACTTATCACTTGGGTCATTAGTATCGGAATAGGAGCTATTGTCGGATTTATTATAGGAATAGGGGCATCAGCCATTGATATTCCGCCTCAATATACGATACTCCCTTTTTATGTGAATATACCGATTGTAATAGTCACGTATCTTTTGGCGGTCGCTTTACACGAGCTTGGACATGCCTACAGTTTTTCAAAGAATGGGATCAAGGTAAGGGCAGTTATTATAACGTCATTTCTTTTTATGAAGGAGCAGGGGCGTTGGCGCTTTCAATTTAAACCAAATGGTGTAACAGCCATTGGTGGCATTGCTGTTCCGGATGTAGATAGTGTCAAAGATGATGATGATTTTCGTATGAAGCAAGCGAGCTTTGCAAAAGCGATTATTGCAGGTCCAATTGCTTCGCTTATCTTATGGGTTGTAGGTGCTTTTGCAGGTATAATTATTATACTTCTCAGCTCTAATGTCTATGTTCAATCTGGATTTTTTACATTTTTAGTCTCGCTAACATTAATTACTCTCTTTTTACTCGGAACAAGTTTTATAAAAAATGATATAGCAATTGGTGATTTCCCTGCTTATAAAATGATGAAACACGACCGTTTTTTTGTGGCGATGCAATTATATCAATATGCGATTTTTTCATCAGAGCATGAGAGAGTAAGACGAGAGAATGTGTTTTTGCAGGAACTTATCTTAGAAGAACTTGAAAAAAAGCTGGAAACCAAAGACACTCATATCTACACGCTTAGTGTTGTGGATAGTTTGCTTGTTGAGTTTTTAATAGGTCGACAAAAAGAACTTCCTCAAGTTGTAAAAGAATACCTCGAGTTTATAGTGGACGATCCGAAGGCTCTCTCTAAGGTAAAAAGCTCGGAGTTAACACTAATAATCTATTCTCATATTTTAAGATGGCTAAACGAAGACGAAGCCTTTAAAATGAAAGCTCTTGAATTGTATGATGAGATAAAAAACGATATCAAACCGAATACGATGATACGTAAGTATGTGTTGCGGCAAGCAGAGCATGTATTAGGCTTAGCAGACCATTCAGAGTTCCTACAAGATAAAAGAAACATTTGCTATTCGCCAGCACATGGAATATGGAAAAACTTTGAGGGATATTTTGTTGATGAGCTTGCATTAAATCAACGGACACCCAAAGAAAAGGCCCTATGATGTCAGAGGGCCTTTTTTCTTGGTTTATATTTCTGCCCGATCGAGAAAATGAGAGGTGTACCAATAATCGTAGGCAAAAACCAAACAAGTAGAACCGGTAATTCGTTTAAGAGAGGAATTTTAGCAATGTTGACGACTAAGACGGCAGTGATTATCGCAATATAGGACCCAAGCATTCCCCCAATATGAATGGCTAACCAATTGTTACTTCTTTTTTTTGATGCTATATATCCAAGTAAAGCCATAGAGTAAGAGAAAATACCAATATAGAAAAGGTATGCACTTTCATTCCAATGAAGAATGGCCATAGTAATAGAGGTTAGAAAGACAATCACATACGACCAGTGATAGGTTTCCCCGGAACGCGAGTGCGTTCCTTTTCTCTTTTTTGTACACATGGCAATTAAACCCGTTACAAGGCAGAGAAAACCAGAAATGATGTGAATGAGTAATAAAAAGGTAAACATTGTGTTCCTCCCAATATCGCTATGTTGATGCGATTCTTTGTTTCGCTGTTTGATGTTTTGATGAAACCTCTTGCTGACCAATGGCTTGTGCTAAACCAAACAAAGGCATATTCCCATAAAAACATTCATAGGTTCCTGGGGTGATAACATAGGTTTCATGATAAATGCCAACGGCTGAGTTATTACCTACCTTTGCATAGAAGTTTCCCCAAGCTTTCAGATGTGTTTGTCCTTTGGCGTATGCTTCTAAATGTTCGACTGATTTCCAATACTGAACCATCATTGTTGTTCGAACACCCATCATGCTTTCCATGGAAAGGAATCCGAGTTGTTGATTGCGATACAACTCTTGAATCATGCCTGGCATCGCCAGAAATACAGGTAACCATTTGTGTACTGCCCACCATTTGTTGATGCGCATTCCAATGATGAATACTACAATATCCTCACCAGGCTTTGCCATAAACCGCCCAGTATGAATTGCTTTTCCCATCCTAATAGCCTCCTTATTTTGCTTCTAATTGTTCAATCGTAGCTTTACACCATTCAATTATTGATGTAGTTGTTCGTTTTCCGTAATCTAATGTAATTAACCAAAAGTTTGCATCGGGAGCATGGGAGAGTGTAGCGTTAATCATTTCTTCAATGCCTACGTATGTTTCATACTGTTCTTCATATTTACGTTGATACTCTTTAATGTGTTGAATGGCTTTGTCGGGTAATTGATGTCTACTAAAAAAGAGTTTAAGGAGCAATTCATTTTTTTCGGTGGGGATGTCAGTGATTTCTTGATGCAGCCAACTTTTAAGTACTTCATCACCTTTAGCAGTAATGTGGTACTCTTTTTTATCAGGTTTTCCTTGCTGGGTGGTTTCGGATACTGTTGCTAAGCCTTCTTCTACAAGTGCCTTCAATGTCGGATAAATCTGGCCATAACTAATTTTCCAAAAGTGGGTAAGGCTTTGATCAATCATCTGCTTGATGGCATAGCCCGTACGGCACTCGGTTGTAAGTAAGCCAAGAATAGCAAACTTCGTGTGGTTTACTTTTGCCATAACTGCCTCCTATATCAATTTGATATGTATCATTTAGATATATAATAACAAATATAAAGTGAATTACAACATGAATAGAAAAAATAAGGAAATAGTAGGAGTAGTGTTATCTTGTTTGGCATTACTGAAATCGTACTAATAAAGAAGGAACGAGAAAGGAGGAAAGTAAATGTTTAAACGAAATAGTACTAATGATACTCCAAATAATTCAGCGAAAAACAATTACGAAAAAGCGAAATCGACACCAATGGATGGACATACAAGTGAAAAAGGAGCAAGAGCAAAGACGTTTGAAAATAAAAGATGAGACACGCGCGATATAAAAAGGGGATTAAGAAAGTTTATCGTTAACTTTCTTAATCCCCTTATATTTATCCGACCTTTTTATCCATTTTTTCAAGTATGGCATCAAAGTTCTTTTTCGCAGTTGCATAATCAAAATCAATGTGAGTTAAAAAATAGTAAAGAGACCCATTCAATGATTCATTACGAATAATAGAAAAGACAGTTGGTTTTTCATGTTTCAGTAACGTCATGATTTCAGTTGTAGGTAGTGTTACATGTTTAGTAGTTATTTTAGTGAAATTTCTAATAAAACTTTTATAATGAATCACAGACGATTTTTCGTCAGGTAATGAAACCCTCATTTTTTCAAACTTTAACAGCGCTTTCTTTAGTTCTGGCTCGTAGATTTTCATTGTTTTCCCTCCTTTGATTTAAAGTACCTATAGAAAAACCAAAAGGAGGTATTTCATAGGCAACTGGCGAGCATAGGAAATTCCCTTAGCCCCTTTAGCTTTGCGTCCTTATTTTTCAATAAGTTTGCCTTTATCATTTGTGTCTATAGTACTATACTTTTTGCGCTACTTTCAACCTAAAACTATTGACTGTGAAATTTTACTAAGTAGATATACATATATGACTTTGCTATGACTTTATTATGACAATTTTCTCTGTTGTTCTCTGAGTTTTTTTCTATAATGATACTAAGGGGGAATGATGTATGGAAAGTGTTCGCTGGAAATTAAGTGATGAGCTTTTACTAGAAGCGTATCAAAAAGCTATCAATTTAAATCTTGAACCAGATTTCATCAAACTCTTATCCATTGAAATACAAAAAAGAAATATATATGAGAAAATGAAATGCTCCTGTTCTTAGGAGTTTTTTTTGTTGGAAATGATTCAGAACAACGGTAACTATTCGCAGCATTTTAGGAGAAATTGATTTTGGAATCCTTCACGAAAATTCGATAAAAACATCTAAAAAAACGACTATTTTCTTCCGTATAAAGAAAGGGAGAGGGTTGTTATTTAAATATAACAATAAAAATTTGTAGAATTTTATCTTTTTCTCTTGTTCTTAATCGAATAGTATAGTATTCTATATAAAGAACAAAGAAAAGGTGATAACAATGGTCATTACGAAATGTATAGAATTATTTCATAAAAATGGAAGAAAATATTTAATAAAAGACATTCCTATTTTTTGTAGTGAACTTTTATTATTAAACTATTACTTAGAAATGTTAATTGATGAAATAGAGCAAAATTGTAGACCCAAAACACATTATTCGTTTCATTCCTTTATTATTGATAAATGTGGCCCTGAAGAATTTAATCGAATGATGGAAAGAAAAAAAGATAGGATTAATATTTAGATGACAAAAGAGACGCCCTTTGGAAGTACTAAACTTTCAAAGGGCGTCCTTTTACTTATTTGGTCCGTTTTACGCATGTGATTTATTTGTTCGACCCGACTGAATTAACCAAAGATGCTGAAGCATTTCAGAAATCGTTAATGCTATAGCTGTTAATACAGCTCCACCAATGGTTACGGTTGCGGTTGGAAACAAAAGAGAAGCATAATATACAATTATTGTCGCTGCAACAAAATCTGCAACCGTACTAATCCATAGTGTTCCTTTCTTAAGAATGACAAGTTCCATTGTATGTCCTGCGATGGCAAGGATCAAACCCACAATAATTGGCTGATAAATAGTTGCATAATTTACGTTCGGAAAGACAAAAGAAGCTAATATGACAAAGATTGGACAAACGAACAATTTGACAATAAACCCAGCCATGAAAATCTCCTCCTTTAGTAGTTTTTATTATCGTTTCCTAATATGGATTATTTATGAATAATCAAAGTGATACTTTTGATTTAGGTTTTTATAAAAAAACATAGTAAATTTATCCTATTTTTAAAAATCATGTAGGAATTTGTATTCATTTGGCGAAATGTGTATATACCATCCAATGGCTTTTATACTAGAAAGGAGTTTCTAAATGGAATCATGTAAAAAGTGTGGGGGACTAGATTCCCACATCGACCTATATTATCTAGATCACAACAACGATTATCGCAGCCAAACTGAAGTTGAAGAGTATATTCAACTTCATCCAGGTGCAAACATAGATGAAATATTTAAAAAAGTTTTTTTATGCGGAATGTGTTCATTCGATATAAAGTATAGTCTCAAAGTATAAGGAAATATGATACAATAGTAGTATTATTAAATGAAGAAAATTCATATAACCATCGGATGAGAAGTGATATAACAAGTTTCATAGGATATCGTTATAGGCAATGTCAGTAGTCTCTCTAATGAAGTAGGGGGGCTTTTTTCTCATGATGGGGAAGGGGAATTAATGTATAAGGAAGAACATTTTATTTGGCACAAGACTCCAATTGCTTTTTTTCCTATATTAAAATCAAACGAAGTGCAAACGTCGGACTTTATTACCTTTGGTTTTGGGAAAGAAGACCAAATGCGACAAGGGATTGTCATTAATAATAAAATCGATAAGTATCAATCAGTTTCTGAGCAAATTTGGGAAATGGATGACGAGCAACGGAACCAATGGAAACAACAGTTTTCAGTAATGAACAATCCGGTTATCTATATAGAAGACTTATCTCCAGATACATGCTTAGCTATTCTGTTGTTTCATAATGTCGTCTCTCAATCTTCTGTAAACATTTCTTACGACTGGATTGAGTATACCAATCGTTGGAAAACAGGTGATGTCAAAACTACAGGATTGCCTTTTGAGTCTTGGGGTTGTTTACATAATGCGTTAAGTCATGACTATTTTGAATTTAAGTCTGATGGTACTGTCAATAAGAATCGTCTACAAGATGGATTTTTCTCATGCATGTCGTTTTTGCTTGATTTAGTCACTCGTGATATTTCACCTTATCAAGTATGTAGCTTACCGAATAGTAAACAATATCAAAAAGCAAAATCGCTATTGCGGCATGAACAGCACGAATATATGCATTCCCTGCAACAGGCTGAACTTATCCAACTGGAATTGCCTTTAGCTTCCTCAGCAAAATCAGTGATACTTGATTCTTTTATTTCACTTGAATACACGTCACAAGGAGTTCATAAAGCATTTCTCCGTACCGATGAAAAGAACAGTTGGTTTCAATCAGGGTTTGGTTTAATGGCGATTCATAGACCCCAAGCAGCTGGTACAGGAAACGACATGGTCATTTCGGTTGACCCTACATTAGGAGTGAACTTAAAAGAGTTATGGTTAGAACTAGAGCGGAAAGAAGATGAAAAATGGGGAAGTTCTCGCCCGACAGACGACCCGCGTTATGATAATCATCGCTCAAAAGCAAATCAACCTTGGTATGATGAAAATGAGAAATGCACACTAGTCGCTGCTCCAAAGCGGTTATCGGACAATGTATTAGGAAGTAAACTAAGTTGGAATGAAGTCATTGAGACACTATGGAAAGTATATTCACCGATAACAAATATCAAGGTACATCAGTTGAATCAAGACGGTACACACGAAGGGAAAGAAAGGTACCCTCATGAGTGTGAACCGATGGTTAAACAAAATGAAAAACAAATGCTGGCGATGAAATGGTCATTAAAAAATACAAAAGCGATGGTGCTATTTCCGAGCTTGCAAAAATATTTAGCTGCATGTGCAAGTGGTAGAGAACAACAAGAGTTTCCAAGACTAGAAGAATTACCATCGGAGAAAGCATTTGACATACAACATATTCCTGGTGGGTTTGTTGTGATTCATAAAAATGGAATTTTGTTCTTTGACGATTGGAGCAAAGAGCATTCCAATCTTCATTTATATAAATTAGAGTTCGAACATTTGCTAGTTCGTTATAATACGGTTACAGAATTGTATGGAGAAATCAAAGACCAAATCCAAGATATTAGAGAAAAGTTATATCGGAAAAACAAAAGTTTTTCTGGGAGAGAAATTAATCAATTGAACGACCGGCTCACAAAAATAAAACTAGCGTTGAGAGAAACGTTGATGAACACAATGGTTTCAGGGGATGGGAATCTTCTACTTTTTCGTGAAAAAGTAGAGAAACGCTGGGGAATTGACCGCAAGATTGAGGAATTGTACGAATCCGTTGCTGAAATTGATAACATTATTAAAAATTACATTGAATCTCATACGAGTCGGTTGATTAATGGAATAACAATTTATGGTTTCCCGCTCGTCCTATTCTCTAGTTTATTACAGTTTTTATTTGGAGGTAGTACAACGAGTGAACAAATTTTAACAGGTTTCACTGCGATATTTTCAGCGTCTATTCTTGGCATTCTTCTCATCCGGTTTTTTGTTACTAGGAATACAGTTGAAGAGACAAACGAGGATAATCCAACTCAATAGAATCGTTTTGTAGAATAGCAATATAAGGTATAATAGATTACAAATAGCTCATCGCGTGGTACAGAAGGGAGCCGTATGGTGCAAACAATTGAGAATGATATTCGAATCCTAGGAGAAGAAGGGCTTTTAACTGACTTACATGACATTATTGAAAATGAACAAACATTTTTAATTAATATATATGGAGAAGCGGGAACAGGAAAATCAGCGTTATTAACGTATTTATCACAACTAAATAACGGACATAATTATGTTATGTTAGATGAAAACTCAGTGGAAGAATCGCTTTTACAAGCAGATTCAAGCACAATTCTTTTGATTGATAATATTGATGAGTTCTACTCAAGAGAGCAGTGTAAAGAACTCATGTTAAAGGTCTATTCCCAGCATTTAAATTCTACAGTTATTTTCACAAGTAAGAGTAAATTTTTTCTAGAAGCGTTACCAGGGATCTCTATATTTAACTTTGAAATTGGGAACAGAGCTTTTAATTATGATGAGTTCACCCAATTTATTCAGTGTGATGCGATGAGAGAAATTATTCAAGAAAACCCGCTCCCTGACTTTATCTTAAAAAATACGTTTCTGTTTGCTACATACTGTCGTAACTTTACGTATGTTATCGCTTTGCTTGAATCCGTCGTGATGCACCTTGGGAAATATCAAAACATCACGCCGCAACAGTTTATTCAATTTTTAACGACATCTGAACTGTTTACAAAGCTCCAACAAGATTTAATGTTTGATACGCAAAATGTTGAAGAAAGTGATTATTTATTTGTGATTCGACCTAAGGATAAGATTGAGAAGCTTAGAGATTTAATTATTAAGTATTATCCAGATGAGTACGTGTTGTTTGAAGTCATGAAGAACCAGTTTAATTCTTCGTTTGTGGAAAATACCTTTAACATGACGATTCCGTATACGGATAAGGTGTTAAATATTTGTTTATCCTATGACCCTATTGAACTGTTAGTGAATCTATTAGGACCAAGGGATATCATCCTTGAACTTAATGCAAGAAAAATAGGTGAGGCTTCGTTTACTTATTCTATTGAAGATAAAGCGAAGCTAATCTTAAAAAACATTGGCATGAATATTCTAGATAAACCTAAAGGCTTGGAGTATTTTTTATCTCGTTATCGCGCTAACAATCAACTTTTATTAGAAGATAAGTTTAATAAAATGAATAAAGAATATATGATAGGGCTTGGCATCTCTTGTTACCAGGAGCTAGAGCATGTTTTTTATGAAATGTTGAACTTCTATTCCATTTACTTTTATGGTTCGATGTCAGCGTTTATTAAAAGTTATAACGAACAAACGAGAAGTAAAAAGATTATTGAAAAGCGAATTACCTTTGGACAATATATCGGTCTCTTTTCCTATTTAAATAGCATAGGCAAACAAGAGCAATTTCAACTTAAGATGATGAACTTGAATTTACGAAGTATTTTACCAAGTAAGTTGATTCTTAAAGCAGAAGAGTTATCGTCGCTTCGTTCTTTTTTCTCTCATTATCAAAAAGTTCAAAGCTTCGAGGTTCCTTATAAAACATACCGAAATCGCATAATGAAGTTATATGCGAGTGCGATTGAGTTTTTAGAGTCATTGAAAGAAGCAAATGTGTTCCCTGAAATAATAAAAATTAAAGAAGTGATTTTTGATGAATTTGGGAGAAAGCTTTTTGTGGCTTCGGATTGGGATCAAACGGAAATCCGCTTTAGTTTATCAAATGGGTTGAGTAATGTAGACATTTATTCTCACTACTACATTCTCAGAAAAAATCAGATTATAACGGTCAACCCGATTTTAATTCCTCGTTATTTAGAAGAAAATCAGGAAAAGTTCAACGGCGAAGAGTATGACGAATCGTCACAAACCCAGCAAAAACAAGGGACAACACTTATCGAAAAATTGAAAGTGGATAATTATGCAAAAATCCTTGATGTCGGGTGTGGGAATGGACGCACTACCTTTGAGTTGTTCTCAAAAAATACTACCGTTAGCATCGATGCGTTTGACATATCAGATAGCATGGTAGAAACTGCACTCAAACTCAGACATGAAAAAGAGATTCACGAAGACCAAATTAATTTTTTTGTGATGGATGCTATGGATTTAGATGATGAAAACAAGTACGATTTAGTATTCAGTAATGCTACACTGCATTGGATGGTTGATAGTAAAACGATGTACCGGAAATTGTATCATAGTTTAAAGCCTGGTGGAAAACTTGCAGTGCACCAAGGAGGCTATCATTGCTATGTTGGTTTGCATGACATGGTCAAAAAGGCCATCGAAGTGCTAGATATCCAAATGTATTATCAAAATTGGACGTACCCCGTCTATTATCCAACAAAGGTAGAGTATGAGACACTTTTACTTAACCTTGGGTTTACCCAAGTTCGGGTCGAGAGTGTTGAAACAGATGGTACCGAATATCCAACCTTAGTTGAAAATTTCGCTAATGCAGGTATGCTTCCGTATCTCACGTGTCTACCTGAGGAAAGTTTACGAAAGAAACTGAGAGCAGCGTATTTGAAGTTATGTCAGTCACATACAGTGGATTTATATACGCATCGATTATATGCGTTTGCACAAAAAGGAGGCCAATCATAAGATGTCATATCGGCTTGAATTTTATGAAAAACTAGATGCACACAAAAGAAGAGAAGCAGTATGGGACATTCTATGTGAGGTAGATAAAGAGTTTGTACCTTCTCTTTCTGCGAGAGAAAGCTCTTTTCAAAGTGAACTACAAGTTGAGGTAGAAGAGGATAAAAAACCTCACTCCTATTTTGAAGAAGTATGTAAACAACATTTTATTTTAGCAATATCAGAAGGCACCGAAGAGTTATTAGGGTTTATGACGTTCAAGAGTGGTTATACGTGTGAAGAGCTTACTGCCTTTTCGCCAAGTCTTTATATTACAACGGTGTGTGTTCGCAAAAAAGAGAGAAATCGTGGAATAACAAGAACATTCTATGATTTTATTCAATCGGAGCAGGTGAAAGAGGCATTTAGGATGCCGTATGTTTCGACTCGAACATGGTCCGCAAATCACTCGCATATTCATGTGTTAGAAACGATTGAATTTGAAGTCAGTGAACGCTTGCCGGACCACCGCGGCAAAGGAATTGATACCATTTATTTTGCTAAAAGAGTATAAGGATTGAAGGAGGGGGTTGCCTAATGTGGCAGCCCGTTTTGTGTAGCACAAGAAAGAAAGTGAGCGTGCCAAATAGATAGTTAAAAGGAATAAGCGGGTGGCAACTAGATTACCATCCCAAAACCAAGAGAAGGAAGCAAAATCGGGAAGGAAAACGAAAATACCATCCCAAAACCAAGAGAAGGAAGAGAAAATGGGAAGGAAAACGAAAATACCATCCCAAAACTAAGAGAAGGAAGAGAAAATGGGAAGGAAAACGAAAATACCATCCCAAAACTAAGAGAAGAAAGCAAAATCGGGAAGGTAAACCTAATATCAATTCTAAAACCCAATCTAAAAAAGTAAATCCCACATCAGGTTTAAATGAAATATGTCCCTTTTCCATCCCCTTGCTTACTATAGTATTTTTTTAAGATTCTATGAAATGTTTTGTTGGATTCGATTATCTTGCACCACTCTTTTACTCTGCTAGTAGTAACTCTTTCTTTAGGGAACAACAATTTATAATCCTCAACCATCCGCTTTACAGCAGTATCTTCTTTTTCAGACGACCCACATTTCGAGCATTTGATTAAATTAGAGTGCTTAGTAGTTTCATTTGAATTACAAGCGCGGCATAGTATCCCTTTATCTAAGCTGAAAAAATCGTATCGAGGTAATCGTAAATAGGGATATTCACTTAACTGAAGAGCAAATAGTTTTTTTGCTAGCTTATAGTACACAGAAGTAAGGCGGGAAGTGTGGCTCTCAAGGGTTCTTTTAAAGCGATTGAGTTGTGATGAAAATACGATTGGAGAATGAAGTGGAGCTTGATAGAGTTGGAAATCCGGATGAATAAATACAAGATAAGATTTAACGGGAGAGGTATTGCCGATGTCTTGGAGTAATCGTCGGAATAAGTTTTCACTTCGATTAAGTTGGAGGAGAGGGTTTTTTATTTCATTTCTTGCAAGGGTGTACCACCTATCGCCTTCAATGAAAAAGTCACCCTCGTAATTTTTTACTTCAAAAATATAAATGGTGTTTGAGGTAATAAATAAGCTATCAATTTGAAACATGGTTTGGTTACATTCAAATAACATATTTTGTAAATAAATACCTACAGTTGTTAAACTGCGAAACCATTCATCAAACTGAAGTTCTCCTTGGTAGCCTTTTTGTTGGGTTAGTAAAGATTGTTTTTCTTTATCTGGTAACTCCATTCGTTCATTCAGCGACCTTAAAATCGTTAATTCCAATGGTTCAAGCCGCAAATTTATTATCATAGCCATCTCCTTTTTTATTAAGTTAAGAGGATTCCACATTCCAATAAAAGTGAAATCCTCAGTGAAAAATAAACTAAAACGTAGACAAGCCGCTCCATTCTTGGAATCGGTAAAGCAATTTGTTTGTAAAAGAATCATCCGCAAAGTCTTCATATTCTAACGTGTACTCTTGGCCATCATTGGTCCACAGTTTTTCAAAATACATAGAGATTTTTGATAAAGTCTCAGCTTCAGGACTTCCGACTACCTTTAGGTTCGTTTCTAAATTAAAGTCTGCTAGGTTTCGTTTAGTAAAATTAGAAGACCCTCCGATTACGACCACTTCTTCCTCTTTTTCAAAGATTGCCATCTTCGTATGATATTGCTCACCTGATGTGTTATACCAGCGAACAGCTATGTCGCCATCTGATTTGGAGACGAGTTCATGTGCGACAGGTCGGTTTGGAACGCCATTTTTTTCTCTTCCAAAGGCATCTTTGTTCGCATCAAATAGCAATCTAATTTCTACATCTCGTTTAGCAGCGGAGAGGAGCTCTCGCACTAAATCACGGTCAGAAAAATAAAAAGCTCCAATTGATATCGTATCACCACTCTTTGTTTGTTCAATTTCATCGAGTAAACTTTTCTTGATTTTACCTTCTGTTAATACCTGAACTTGATACGGTGTTTCAGTTGGAGTTGAAGACGCTTTAGGAATAAATGATGCGAAAAGCTCTGGACTTGCTCCTGACATCACCGCTACTGCTTTTTCTGTTTCAATTAAATCAGCAACAATATCCCCTTGTACCACAAATGCAATGTTGGAATGGTACCCACTGGCGTCATGAGGATTGGCTGATGTAACGACTGCCTTATGTTCAGTAATGACAACTTTTCGATGATTCGCTTTAAAATTAAATAATTGCAAATACGAACGCAGCGTTCCTTGTGGAGAATCTGGACTAAATGGGTTTGGAAGCCAGCCATTTTCAGAATTACCAAACCATTGCAAACCGCTTCTCCATAATCCTGAATAAGTAGGGTTAGAGTCACGTAGCTTAGTTAAATCGGTATAAAAAACATGAATATTTGCTTCTCTCAGTCTCTCTATTGAAGAAGAGCTGTAAGACCCATAGAACGTATTAATAGGATCTGTAATGACGACGATTTCAATATCTGGTTGTTGGGCTTTTTTTGCTAGAAGTGTATCTGTGAGTTGGGAAGAAATCGATGGGTAACTTGCTGAACGGTCATATTCATCGTTGAACAAAAACATATCTACGATAATAAAATCAGTAGCATTTTCTATAACAGAATGAATCGTGGAGAAAATTTCTTGCTCATGAACCTGAATACCATTATCCTCGTATGTCACATCCATTAAAAATTCAACTGAGTCAGAAGAATGTAGTTCGCCTTCAAATGAAATCCCCTCTGGAAGCGGCTTCCAAAAGCCAACCATAGCTGCTGTAAGATAAATGAGGAACAGAGTTATAAGCAGCAATAAAAACATCTTTTTCTTAGAAAATTTTTTCTTTGGTGCTTTTTTAATAAGTGGTGTATACATCAAATCGCTCTCCTCATATTGGAAATAAAGGTGATATTTCTCTTTATTGTAATCGCTTATTCGTCAAAAAACTACTCCTTTTTTAAAAGAGTAGTTTTATAGAAATAATTCCATGCCTGGTGATTGAGGAAGACGCTCAACGAAACCTATCTTATCGTAAAATGGTTTTTTCCCAGTAGCGCAAAACAACTGGATTTTACGAATGTTCTGTTGACGACAATATTCAATGAGGGTATTGAGCAGCATTTTCCCAATTCCACGGCCTTGATACGAAGGATGGACAATTAAATCACATAGTAAGGCTTGGTAAACACCATCGGATATGATTCGACCATACCCAATAAGTTGTTCGTTTTCATAGGCTGAAACAGAATACCAACAATGTTTAATGGCTTGATGAAGCTGTTTTTCTGATAACTCTCCATCTTTATTCCATCCTGTCGTCTGATATAACTGATAAAACTCATCCTTTGTTGGTACATGAGTAGATATTTTCAACTAAATTCCTCCTATAAAAAGGTTGGTAGTTTTTCTTTATACATGGTTTGGCAATTGTAGGATGTGTTAAGGGCATGAAGTGTTTTTGGATGTGGTCTCGCATAAATCATTGGATAATCGATTTCACCTAGATGTGGTCGAACAGCAAAAGCCAACTGCTCGGCTTCAAGAGAAAATTGAGCATTAATACCATCTTTATTTCCTCGGGCATCTACTCGAATCCATCTTGATGCAGAAGGGATAAAAACTGCATTTAAAGCATGGATGCAATATCCGTCTTCTGGCGAGTCAAAAAGGGTCAGACGTTGGTAGCAAAAACCTGTTGGAATCTGTTGAGAACGCAAGAGTGCTGCAAGTAAATGAGACTTAGCATAACAAATGCCATGCTTTTTCAAAAGGACATCCGATGCCTTGCATGTAATAACGCGATTATTGATATCAAAAGAGTGGTCAATGTCATCTCTTACAAAAGTAAAAGCTTTGTTCACCATTTCAGTATCGCTTTGTACGGTACGAAACAGAGAGGCAGCGAATTGCTGGATAACTGGGTGTGAAAAGTTAACATCTTCAAGTTCAATAAAATAATCAGTTAGTTTATTAGAGTCACATAAAATTTTCAATCGCAATCAACTCCTACTAAAATAATTCATAATTATACACGCGAATGAATAAAAATAACACCATTTTCGTCATCTATTTTTCGACGAAATATTATTTTGAATTTAAGATAATTTTCAATTGCTTTTTACGAGGTTTTACTGTTAAACTATCTGTATAAGTTATGTACAATAAAAGTGTAATGTAGGGTGGTGGGAAGTATGAAGAAGAAATCAGTCATTATTATAGGAGCTGGGCCAGGGGGGCTTGCATCCGCCATGATTCTAGCAAGTCAAGGTAATAAGGTTACTGTATTTGAAAAACAAGAGCAAGTCGGGGGTAGAACGTCAGCAATTCATACAAATGGATATACCTTTGATAAAGGACCAACATTTTTAAGTATGCCTTATTTGTTAGAAGAGCTTTTTACTTTGGCGGGGCGCAAGATGGATGACTATCTTACGCTAACAGAAGTGGACCCTTTGTATGAGCTCCGTTTTGACGGTCTTCGTTTCTCACCTTCACGAGATCAAGCCGTCACCAAACAAGAAATAGAAACGCTATTCCCTGGTAACGGAGAGGGTTATGAACGTTTTATGAAAGATAATGACATAAAAATGGAAAGGTTAATGCCGCTCTTACAAAATAGCTTTCAATCGATCTTTGACTATTTTAGATGGCGAACGATTCGAGCATTACCCCATTTAACTCTTAATCAATCATTATATGATGTATTAGGAAATTACTTTACGGACGAAGAGCTTAAATTAGCGTTTACTTTTCAATCGAAATATTTAGGAATGTCACCATGGGAATGTCCTGGAGCTTTTAGCATTCTATCCTATATGGAACATAAATATGGTATTTTTCATCCAATCGGTGGGTTAAATCAAATTCCAAAGGCATTTGCAAAGGTAACAGAGGAGTATGGAGGAGTCATCCATACTGGTGTGGGAGTGAAACAGTTACTTGTTGCAAACAAAAAGGTCTTGGGTGTCTTATTAGAAACTGGAGAAAAAGTGCTGGCTGATGATGTGATTGTAAATGCCGATTTTGCACATGCCATCACATCATTTATAGAAGAAACGCCAGTAAAACGTTATACAAGGGAAAAAATAAATAAAAAAGACTTTTCATGTTCAACGTTTATGCTGTATCTAGGGTTAGATCAAACGTATGAATTGCCTCATCATACAGTGTTGTTTTCAAGTGACTATAAAAAGAATGTAGAAGAAATATCAACTCGGAAAGTATTATCTGAACAACCTTCTATTTATGTTCAAAATGCAGGGGTAACAGATAGCACACTTGCCCCTGAAGGAAAGTCGACACTTTATATTCTAGCACCTGTACCTAATAATACGAGCTTACTAGATTGGGAGAGTGAGAAGTTAGCTTTTCGGGAGCTTGTTCTCAATCAAGTAGAAATGAAGTTAGGCATTTCGATTAGAGATCATATTGAGGTTGAACAATTAATTACTCCAATGGACTGGGAAAACGAGTTGAATGTTTATCAGGGAGCTACTTTTAATCTATCTCACCGTCTTAGACAAATGATGTATTTTAGGCCTCATAACAAATTTGAGGAATTAGAAAATCTATGGTTAGTTGGTGGAGGTACACACCCTGGAAGTGGTCTTCCGACAATATTTGAATCAGCCAAGATTACGATTGCTGAGATGAAAAAACAAGAAAGAAAGCAGAGGGGTGCGTAATGAAAACGGCTGTTATTGGTTCTGGAATAGGTGGGTTACTTTCTGCTTTATATGCTGAAATGCGTGGTGAAGACGTCACAATATTTGAAAAAGATGATAGTCTTGGAGGTCGACTCTCTTTTATTGAAAAAGACGGATTTAAAATTGATAAAGGGCCGACCATTGTACTCCTTCCAAATATGATTAAAAGCATCCTAGCTGATGTTGGAATTGGTTCAGATGAGTATGAACTCATTCAGATAGACCCCCTTTATAAGCTTTCATATCCAGATGGAACGACTTTTACAAAATGGAGCGATAAACAAAAACAGTTAGAAGAAATCAATCGCATGTACCCAGGTGAAGAGGAACACTTCCTCCGATACCTCTCTGATATGGAGCGTAATTTTGAAGAAGGGAAACGTGCTTTTCTTGATGTATCGTTTGTGCAGAAACGTGACTTTTGGACGGTAACGAATGTACGTACATTATGGAAACTTAAAGCTTATCAAACCGTCAAGCAACAAGCAGAATCTTATTTTACCAATCAAAAATTACAAGAAGCCTTTTCCTTTCAAACGCTGTATATAGGTGGGGCCCCATTTCAATCCCCAGCGTTATACTCATTGGTTCCATATAGTGAACACGTTCATGGCATCTGGTATGTAAAAGGGGGCTATGCGAGTTTAATTGATTCAGTAATCAACAAAATTAACGAAAAGAACATTACGGTTAAACGAAATCACAAGGTTGAAAAGCTCGTTCATGAGCAGGATACATGCAAGGGTGTAATCGTGAACGGAAAAATGGAAGAATTTGAGCAAATCATCGTAAATGGCGACTTCCCTTTAATGGAGAAGGTAGTAGGAGTTAAAGAGAATCAGTATGTGCCATCCTCTGGGTGCTTACTTGTCTACTTGGGATTAGACAAAATCTATAAGGAAGCAAATGTCCATCAATTTTTTATGACAGAAGACTTAGAAAGACATATGAAGGACGTCTTTGTTACAAAACAATTACCAGAAGACCCGTCGATTTATTCGTTTCATCCATCTATCATAGACCCTTCATTAGCACCAAATGGAAAAGGCGTGTTATATATGCTCGTTCCGGTTCCTGTTAATAGCGAGATAAATTGGAAAAAAATTAGTTCATATGTTGATAAGGTTATAGATGAAGTAGAAAACAGAGGTTTTCCGAATTTAAGAAAATCGATTCTTTGGAAAGAAGTTCGTACCCCAAAGGATGCAGAAAATGAAGGGTTGTATATGGGCGGAAGTTTTGGCATAGCCCCATCATTACTTCAATCAGGGGTTTTTCGACCTCAGCTTAAGCCATTTAAATACGATAATGTTTATGCTGTTGGGGCTAGCACTCATCCTGGTGGAGGAGTTCCGATAGTGATGCAAGGCGCAAAACTATTACATCAGTTTATTGAGGAGAGGGTGGTACAAGATGAAGGAAGTAGAACGAGCGTATCTGCAATGTAAAAAGATGATTGAATCAAACTCGAAGACATTTGCCAAGGCATTTTCGATACTACCAGAACGACAGCGGAAAGCCGTGTGGGCGATTTATGCTTTTTGTCGTCAAGTTGATGATATAGTCGATGAAGGCTCTAGTCTAATTGAAGAATTAGAAGAGTTTGAAAAAAAGACCCATGATTTTTTTATCCATTCTATCGTGTTGCCTGAGCCAATGTGGATTGCACTTGATGATGTCCGAAAACACTTTGACATAGAGCCCCAACCATTCTTTGATATGATTAAAGGGCAAGGGATGGACTATAAAAAAAGCGTCTATGACACGCTAGAGGAAGTAGAAGAGTATTCGTATTATGTAGCCGGTACCGTCGGATTAATGCTGTTGCCGGTATTGGCACCCAACAATCATCATGAGATAAAAGAAGGTGCAGTGTCACTTGGCGTAGCAATGCAGCTCACAAATATCTTACGAGATGTCGGTGAAGACTTGTTAAAAGGTCGTATTTATCTGCCGAAAGACACGCTCGTAAAGTATGATTATTCCTATCCACAATTGTTTGAACAGACGGTAAACAAAAGTTTTATCGGTGTATGGGAAGAGCTTGCTGAACGTGCAGAAACGCTATATCAAAAGGCCTTGAAGTCTGTTCATCACTATCCTATATCGTCAAGAGTTCCTGTGCTAGGTGCTTTGTATATGTATAGAGAAATATTAGCAGCGGTTAGACGAAATGACTATGATGTATTTCGAACAAGAGCCTATGTGACTAAAGAAGAAAAAGAAAAAGTTTTAGTTCGAATTCAAGATATGATTCAAATACTAGCATAGGAAAAGACGCATGCGTTTTCAATTGAAAATGACATGCGTTTTTTGTTGTAGTCTCCAACCCAAGGTTACATGAGCCCCTTGAGTTGGTGGTCTACTAGTTTTGCAACATTCTGACCACTAATCATCACCATTGGCGAACCACCTCCTGGGTGGGTTGACCCTCCGGTGAAATAGAGGTTTGGAATATCTTTGGAGCGGTTTTGTGGTCGAAGGAATGCGCCTAAAAAGGAATGAGAGCTTGGACCGTATAATGCTCCTTTATAAGCCCTAAACTGTGTGGAAATATCCTTTGGTGTGACAACTTGTTCAAACTCTAGATGAGGCTCTATATTCAGGCCGTACGTAGCTAGTTTTTTGTACACAATTTCCTTATAGACTCTTATTTCTTCTTCATCATATGACTCTGAAATGGCAGGGGCATTCACTAAGATAAATAAGTTACTGCCATTGGGTGCTTGGCTTTTGTCTGTATATGATGAATTACTAATATATATTGTAGGGTCTGAGGGCATCTTTCGTTCAGTAAACAGTTCACGAAACTCATCTTCGTATTGATTGCTAAAGTATACTTGATGATGAATGAGTTTCTCCATTTTCGTTGATATTCCTGCTAGAATGACAAACGCAGAAATGGAAGGGGTGATGCTGTTTATTTTTTTGTTTGTAAAATGTGGTCGGTCCTGTTCCTTCACGACTCGTTGATAAGCGGATAATATATCACCGTTCATTACAAATGCATCACCTTCATGGATAGTGTCCTGGCTTGTTCGAATGGCTACGGCTCTTTTATTTTTCACCAGTACCTCTTTAACGTCTGTGGAGAGATGAAAGGAAACCCCTAATTCCTTTGCACGTTTGACGAGGCCATCGGCAATCGATGCATTCCCCCCTTTGGCATAAAAAACACCTTCAGCAAGTTCAAGATGAGCAATCATTGCAAAAGTCGCAGGTGTTAAATAAGGAGAAGACCCTACGTAAGTTGCATAGCGATTGAATGCTTGAATGACCTTTTCGTTTTGAAAGTATCTCCGATGAAAATGATCCAAATTCTCAAACGGTCGTACTTTCAAAAAAGCTTTCGCTAACGATGGGTTGGCATAGTCTTTTTTACTAGAAAAAGAATAGTAAAGAAAATGGTCAACTGATAGTTGGTACAAACGTTTTACTTCATGTAAGTACTCACGATAATTTGCTGCACCCGGTGCGTCTAATTCTTTTAGTTGTTCTATCATGTGAGAAGTATTTGTTGTTAGTTCGAATGAATCTCCACTCCCATAATGGTTGCGGGTGTGAACGTCCAACTTTATAAATTGAAAATAATCATCAGGGTTTGCGCCTGAATTAAGGATTACGTTTTGAAAGACGTGAGGCATTGTAATTGTATTCGGACCGAAATCGAATTGATACTGGTCATTTGCGACTCTTTTTAATTTCCCGCCAAGGTGATTGTTTTTCTCGAACAGATGCACATCATAACCTTTAGAGGCAAGTGTAATTGCAGCAGATAACCCTCCAAGACCACCACCTATAATCATTATTTTGTTCATGAGTAATGTCTTCCTTTCCATATTACATTTCGCTTTCGAAGAGATTGAATCATTGAATAGCTTAAAAGTACGATAATCATTAATGAGGATAGAGGCATCAATAGAAATATCAGGTTTCTTTGGTTCATTCGCCAATCAACATATAACCTAAGAACTAGTAAAAGAATCAAAGGGACGAAACTACCAGTTACTATAAGAAACAATGGCAAAAGAAAGATACTGTAAAAACAAATGAGTCCGATCCCCATTACATACGACCTACCTATGCCAGAAAATACATTTTTCAAAAAACCGTTCCATACTTCGGCATTCGTCTCATACATATGACATGTCACATCGTTTGTTATATTGGCTAGCACAACATGATATCCAGCTTTTTTAACTTCACGGCTAAGGTGTACATCCTCGACTAGGGAATTGAACACCTGCTTGTGTCCACCAGATGCCATATAGGCCTCTTTGCGAAAAAACATAAATGACCCGTGAGCTGCTGTAAATGCCGGTAGCTTTGTTAAATTCGCCATAAATAAAGGCAAATGAAACAACACGATAAAATGCTGCATTGGAACGAGTAATTGACTAAGAAAGCTTGTCGTCGGAAAGTTAGGAAATCCTGTGAGTAAACCAGCTTTTCTTTTTGTTAATAAGCACAAAGAAGCTTCAATTGTATGAGGAGCTATTCGAACATCGGCATCGAGAAAAAGATAATAGTCTCCAGAAGCCGTCTCACTTAATTGCTGACAAGCATGAACTTTTCCTACCCACCCTCGCGGAAGGGGACGTCCATGAATGACGGTTCCGGCTACTTTTTCAAGACCCTGCTGAAGCAAGGGTACTGTTTGGTCGGTTGATTGGTCATCTAAAAAGATAACTTCATAGTTTTTATAAGTTAACTTTTCTAACGATTGGAGCAATGGCTTAATATTTCTTTCTTCGTTTCGAACGGGTATTAGAATTGAAACGAGTGGTACTGTCTCTAGGGAACGAGCTTGTGTAAGTTTTGGCATAAACATAGAGTTAAGAACCGTCCAAAGGATAAATAGAAGGAAGATTACACTTACAGTTGTCATGAAGATGTCCTCCTCCTAGCTTTATGTTTTGCAAATGATGTAAATCCATTTAGCAGCACTGAGTAATCCGTAGTTTGTTCGTGAATGACCGAATGTCGTTGCACCTCAAGTTGTCCGGTTACCTTTTCTTCAAAAAAAGCTGTTACTTGCCTTACGTTATCCTTACGCCAATTATCAATTGCAGACCCGATTGTTATAAACAAGTTCGGCTTAGGTTCATGCCCAAAGGAATAATAAAATGTGACAGGTACAACTTGAAGTTCAGGGAGTTGTTTTGCTATAAACGCAGCTCCTTTTTGAAAAGTTAAAGGTCGTTTTTCAAGATGTTGTTCCTCTCCTTGAGGAAAGATCCATACCGCTTTTTTTTGTTGCAATAATTTGTTCGTATAGTCTAAGGAACTACGAAGCTCTTTGTGGGAAGTTAAAGAAATAGAATAACCACCTAACTTTTTAAAGAAAGGATACGATTGTAAGCCTTCTTCACTCATCATCGCAAAGCAATCATAGGGTATAATCGTTTGAGAAAGATGAAAACAAATGAGCCCATCCCACCAAGAGCTATGGTTCGCGATAAACAATGTAGGCTTGTTTCTTTCAATGTCAGACGTTGAAATATAAATGTTAGAAAATGATTTTTGGAGCAACTGTTTATTGTAAACGTGAAACAATGAGCTAAACCACTTGCTCTTTTTGGCTTCAATCATACTCCAGCGTCCTTTCGAATCGCAGTAACATACGCCGAAAAGAGGATGTATACAAGTGGCGCTGTGATTGCAATGGCAAGCCAAAGTTTAGCGGAAATGGCTAAAATAACAAACATGCTAAGCATCAAACCGTAAAGAATTGCCATTCTTTGACTCCAATATGTGCTATTGTCATCATCCTGTAAAAGGTAAAAAGCAAGAACAAGATGTAAGGCAAAAGCAACGAGGAACCAATCAACGAAATTCGAAAAAGGAATGCCGTAATAGACTCCATTCCCATCCCAAATCCAATATTCCTTAGCTACAAAAGCAACCGGGTCTAAAATTAAATCAAGGATAACAGCAGCGGATGGACCACAAAGAAGATAGACGGCTTTCTTTTTAACTCCTTTTACGTGCTGACTTATCACTTTCGCTATTGCATGAGTTGTTGCAATCACCATTATCCAAGCAAAACCAATTGTAATCGGTACTCCAACAAGTTGTGGGCCGAAGTCTGCATTATACGAATAATGCCCAAACAGAAATCCATAACGAACACCAGTCCATTCAGCCATCATTGTTGTTGTGAATATAAGAGCTACAACCGAAAATCCTTTTCTCATTGAATAATTTCTAATAAAATAAATAACACCAAGTATGCCAGACAAGAGTAAAAAGATAACATTAGCCCATTCTAATGAAGGTGAAACGAGATCGAACGTTAGGAGGATAACTCCACATACATACCAAAATAGAAAAAAACGAAAGATATAACGGTCAAATTGGTTTTCCATGACACACCTTCTTGTTCACTTTATATTTAATCTTTGTATAACTATTGTACATAATAATGTTAGAGGAGGGAATACATATGCTTGAAAATTTTATTGTTGTTGTCACTGGTGGAGCGCAGGGAATTGGTAAGGGGATTGCGAGAGGGTATTGCAATCAAGGGGCGACTGTCATTATTACGGATATTGATGAAGAAAAGGGAATTGCCACAACGAAAGAATTAAATGCAAGTGAAAAAGGAACATGCGTTTTTATTCACTGTGACGTCCGAGTTTCAGAACAAATTTCTGAAACGGTGAAAACCATCGACGAGCGCTACGGAAAAATTGATGTATTAATTAATAATGCAGGTGTTTCTAGATTTACTCCAATCACCCAATTAAAACTAGAAGAATGGGAAGATGTCATCAAAACAAATTTAACCGGTCCTCTTCTTTTTGCAAAAGAAGCAGCGTTCATCATGAAGAAACAAGAAAAAGGGTCAATTGTAAACATTGCTTCAACAAGAGCAATCATGTCAGAGCCTAGTTCTGAGGCGTATGCAGCTTCAAAAGGAGGAATTGTGGCGCTAACCCACGCCTTAGCTGCTTCCCTTCAGGAAGATCGAATTCAAGTAAATGCAGTAAGTCCTGGTTGGATTGAAACAGGTGATTATGAAGGGTTACGAGAGGTTGACCACAAGCAGCATTTCGCAAAAAGAGTGGGGAAACCAGAGGACATTGCCCGTGCATGTCTCTTTTTAACTCATCCAGACAATGATTTTATTACAGGAGAAAATCTAGTGGTTGATGGCGGAATGACCCGAAAAATGATTTATGAACATTAAAAAAGTAGGACCTAGCAATCAATAAATGCTAGGTCTTTTTGTCCGTGTTTTTCCAGTTACTTCCCCTTACAATAAAAATAGTAAGGGGGAGTATGAGTGGTTACGCAAAATGTAAAGGTTAAAACAACAGTTGTGTTTCTTATTTTGGCGTATGTTTTATATTTTATATATCAGATGTTATTAGTTCTTCCTTACCCCTTGCTAGGTATTCATCTGACAAAGGACGACTCCAACTGGGCAGTTGCCCATATTCAAGCTGATGGTATTGCTGGAGAACTAGGAGTGAACAAAGGCGATATTATCACCTCAATAGATGGAGCTTCACCCGAGGAAACTCGATTGGTATCCAAGTGGTTTATTGTTGAACAAGCCAGCCAGTTTACTGTGAAGAATGCGAATGGTGAAAAAGAGATACATGTACCAATAGGAGAGAATCAGAGCTTTTATGACAAGTTATGGTTAACGATATTTTCCCTGCCATTTTTACTTATCGGCATCATAACCTATTATCGGAAGCCGAAATTATATTTTGTGAAGACGTTTTTACTTACGAACGTAGTAGTTGCTTTTTCTCTATTGTCTGCGATTACCTCTTGTCAAGGGTATATCGTACCCCGAACAATTTTTTATCAAACGTTAATCTGGATTCCTTACTTCTTAGTTGTTCTTACTTCCTACTTTCCAATATACATAAACCATGACCGAAGAGTGAAGCGAACAAAGAAAATCTTTCTTGTTATCGCGCTGTCCTTTTCGTTTTTACAAGTATCATACCAAATTTCCCCTTTGTCTGAGAATTGGTTTTTACTACTTGATAAAGGTGTAATCTTTCCATTGTTGTTAGCCTTACTCGTTTGCTCCATCTTTTTCGGATATATTGCACTGCAGTATGCGAAAAAAGTAGAAAGATACCAAGTTTGGATTTTGTCGTTTGGACTGCTGTGTAGTTTATCTCCTTTGTTTATTTTCTTTATGCTCCCAACAATTTGGCATAAATCAGAGGTCAACACCGTTTTTACTTCTTTCTTTTTAATGGCTATGCCACTTTTTTATGGGTATGTTCTTGTCAGAAAAGGGTTGTTGTGGCGCAAATTCTATTTGCCAGATTTATTACTTCGGTTAGCTTTTGCTGTTGGTGTGGTAGGTTGCTTTTTGCTCTTCCATGTTTTCCATGAACGGACAGGACAAACGAGTTTATTAATTATCATGGCGTTTCTTTATATTGTTGGGTTACATTATTTTTTCCAAAACATGGTTCAATGGAGTAATCGATTGTTATTTCAACGAAAAGAAAGAATTCAGGAAAAAGAGGAAATGTTGTCTCAACTCCAACTAAATGATTATTATACAAACCTACTTAAGCACTTTATTATGAAGATGGCAGATGATTTTGATGAACGCATAAAAGCTATTTTTTGGATTCGACATGACCATTCACTGCTTATTGAAGTGAAAGATACCCCTGATTCTCGTTTAAATGGTCTTACACTAAACAAAAAAGGCGAGTTGGTGTTTTCTTCTAAAGCGAATGAGCAGCAATTTACCACTTTTCCTGTGGTGGAACAACAAACGTTAGTAGGATACGTCATTGTTGAGAAGGGTAAAGTTTCAAACTTATTTGAAGCGGATTATCTTGCTTTATTAACTTCTTATATGCAAATGGTTCATCGCCTTGTCAGCCTTCAACCTGCCTTAAACTCTCAGGTGACAACCTCGCTCATTGAGCTGAATGAGGACCAATTATTACTTGAAAGTCTTGAAGAAGAAAAAGAAAAGATTGCTGAACACCTCCATGATAATATAATTCAAAACTTAGTCTTTATTTTACGGGACGCAAAGGAAATCAAAACAAATGAACCAAAAAAAGTTCATGGTATGGTTGATAAGTTAGAGGATACATTGTTTGAGTTGCGTGATTTATGCTCTGATTTATATCCGTCCGTTGTTGAAGATATTGGTCTCAAAAGAGCGATTGATACGCTAATTCGGGAAACAAAAGCGAGACATCATATCAAGATGGAATGTGATTATGATCGTTATGTAGATAACTCTATTCCGCTAGCTGTCACAGTTTCACTGTTTCAAATGATAAAAGAGCTACTTCAAAATGTACTGAAACATGCGCAGGCAACAACAGTCTCGATTACGATCGAAACATACAATCACACTGTTCAGGTTCGTATAAGTGACGATGGAGTAGGTTTTGATACGTTGTCACTTCAGCACCAAATCGCAAAGGCGAAGCATTATGGCTTGCTATCAATCAAACGAAAGGTAAATGCATTACAAGGGAACTTCGATATCCTTTCCCAGCATGGTAAGGGAACAAAGGTAATGATACGCATACCTGCACAGCCGCAAGGAGGGAGAATACATGAAAAAGCAAATTAGAGTCATGTTAATCGATGATCATCAAATGGTTCTACGTGGTTTAAAATCATGGCTTGAAGAAGATAACGACATTGCAGTGGTAGGAGTCTATCATCAAGCTAGAGAAGCATTACAAGCTATGGAGGATCTAGTACCAGATGTTGTTGTCTGTGATGTACGTATGCCAGAAATGAACGGAATGGAGCTAGCTCGAAAAGTTGTGCAAATCAATAACAATCGGATAAAAGTGGTGTTAGTTTCTGGTTTTTATACAACGGAATACCACGTAACCGCTCTAGAAATAGGAGTGAGTGCCTTTTTACCAAAGGATTCCTCCTACTCAGAGTTTATTAACATCATTAAGCAAAGTTATTTTGGCTATAAAATGATACCATCCCACCTTGAGCAGAAAATGGAAATGAGATTAACACCGAAAGAGACGGACATCTTAAAAGGAATAGCGGCAGGAGAAACGAATGAAGAAATCTCTAAACGATTACATATGAGTCGTAGAACGGTCGAACACCACATTTCCTCTATTTTTCGCAAATTAGATGTAGATGGAAGAGTAGGTGCCGTTATTAAAGGGATTCAACACGGGATATTAGGTGATGTGATGTAAAGGCAGAAGTAAGACCATCTTCTCCTTCATGTGATAATTGCGGAACTCCGCAATTAAATATACGCCATGTACGGATGTGTGCCGTTCATGGTGTTTTTTATACTATAGCAGAGGTATAAAAAGGGTGGAGGAATGGTGAAGTGAAAAGTAAACTATGGTCTAATTTTTTATTTCAGTGGAGATGGATTATCGTTCTAGTGTTTATTGGACTTGTCGTCATTAGTGGGTTGGGTGGAGCAAAATTAACCCCGCTGTTGTCAGGCGGAGGTTGGGATGTAAAAGGAAGCTCTTCCTATTTAGCAAGCGAAATGATGTCTGATGGCTTTGCGGGGAGAGCCCCGACTTCATTAACGCTCGTTATTACAGATCCGACTAATGAAATTGGGACAGCAGTCTATGAAGAAAATGTAAAAGCAGTGGTCGAATATGTTGAAAGTTTAGAAGAGGTTGATTCTGTTTATTCCTGGGTTGAAGCACCTGCCCAACTAAGAGAAACAATGGAAGGCAAAGATAACAAGACAACGATTGGTTTTGTCAGCATGAATATTGAGGAAGGCCAAGCGGTAAATTTAATGCCTGACATCCAAGAGGAACTTCATCAAAAGGGAAAAGAGGTCGGAGTTGACGCGTATTTAATCGGCGAGGCTGCAATCTGGGGCGATGTTAGTTTATATAGTCAAAAGGGATTGGTGAAAGCTGAATTGATTGTATTACCTCTCATTTTTATTGTTCTTCTAATCGTGTTTCGAAGTGTAGTGTCCGCGATTACCCCGATGATGGTTACGGTGGTTTCTATTATCGTTAGTATGGGGATTATTTATCTAGTAGCAAATACATTCGAACTGTCAGTGTTTGTTACGAATGCGGCGGTCATGCTAGGGCTTGGGATTGGAATTGATTACTCTTTATTTATTGTCAATCGGTTTAAGCTTGAGTTAGAACAACAAAAGGGAAAGGTAAAAGAGGCAGTCGCTGAAACATTGCGAACAGCAGGTCATACCGTGTTTTTTTCAGGTGTGACAGTCGTCGCTGCCTTGTCAGCGTTATTTTTAGTGGAACTACCTGCAATTAAAGCAATAGCGTTTGGTGCGATAACGGTTGTTATCGTTTCGGTATTTGCTAGCTTAGTATTATTACCTACGGTTTTACTTTTATTAGGTGAGAGAATTAACAAGCTCAAAATACCGTTTCTTCCTAAACCGACAGACCGAAACCAATCCAGATGGTATCGTTTTTCGAAGGTCATTATGAAAAGGCCAGTTTTCTTTTTGGTACTCTCTGTGATTATTCTAATGAGCTTTGCAATTCCAGTGAAAGATATGAAACTATTTAATCCGGACGGTCAAATTCTTCCACAGGAATCATTGGTAAAACAGGGACTAGATAGGTTAGAACAATCATTTGGTGTGGGGAGTATGAATGCCATTTCAATAGTCTTGGACAGTGAGGGTAGGATAACAGAAGAACAAATCACTTATATTGAGAATCTAACCGACTCGATAGAAAACCATGAACATAGCAGCGGAGTGAATTCGATTGTATCTTTGTTTGAAGGATTTCAACCTGCCCAAATAGATGAATTAATATCAACTGATTTTAATGGTGTCCCAGAACAAATGATACCAATGGTAGAACGGTATATTAGTGAGGACAGACAGGCGCTCGTCATTGATGTAGAGGCTAGTGTCTATGCAGCGAGTAAAGACAGCAAGGATTTGGTTGACTATATAAAAAATAACATAAATGAAAATCCAACACCTACAGGAACCGAAGTATATGTCGGGGGACAAACTCCGCTAGGGATGGATATGGATGAGGCTATTTATGATAGTTTACTTCCTGTTATCGCAGTTATGCTCGTGTTACTTTATATTATATTATTTTTTACGTTTAAAAGTGTATGGCTACCATTAAAAGCAATTGTAATGAATCTACTATCGGTTGCGGCGACCTATGGGATACTAGTATTTGTATTTGCGAACGGATATGGCGCAGAGCTGTTTAATGTCAGCGCAAATGGCTATATTGTCAATTTCGTTCCCGTTCTACTACTCGCACTTTTGTTTGGGCTTAGTACCGATTATGAAGTATTCCTCTTGAGTAGAGTGAAAGAAGAGTATGATAAAAATGGCGATAATGATGAAAGTGTGGCAGTTGGGCTTCATGCAACAGCACCAATCATTTCAGGAGCAGCTGTATTAATGATTGCTGTGTTTGGAGGATTTGCTTTCTCTGGCATGCTCCCTATTTCAACACTAGGTTTCGGGATGGCGGTTGCGATATTTATCGATGCCACACTTGTTCGCTTCATCTTAGTACCTGCATCAATGAAGTTAATGGGGAAATGGAACTGGTGGTTTCCCTTTGCAAAAAGTAGAGCTGAAAGTCATGCAAATAAAAAGATGGTAGGGTAGTGGTAGCTGGGGTAAGAAAGTATCGAGGGCGCAGAAAAAGTTTTTAACTTTTTCTGCGCCCTTCCGTTTTACTTTTTGTTCCACCCTTTATTAGAGCCTTCCGTTGAAGAGCATAGGAACTATATATTAGTAACCAATCATTAATGAAATACAGGATTTAAGAGTAGATTATAGAATAGCTAATTTATATAACTTTTTTTGTATAAGGGGGAGCTTATGTTTGATTTTCTTTCTAGCAAGGAAGATATTTTTATTTTTATCTACTGCATAATATTACTCTGGAACAATATCGATTATTTACGAGATTATAAAAAGATTAAGGAAGAGCTTGACCAAATTTCATCCGATTCTGAATTAGATATTAATCCTAATAGTATTTCAGTTATCCTATTTAGTTTACTATTCCGATTTTTTAGGAGCTGGTTATTTTATATCTTAGCTGTTCTTCTTACGCAAAACATACTGGTGCTTATTGTAGCTGTCGTTCTTTTTATTATCGATTTATATCAAGCGTTATTTAAGTCAAGCGTAGAGGACGTAAAAAAATCGAAAGTGAGAAAGTATCAGACGATAGCAGAAACTGTTTTTATTTCTGGATTTGTCATTTATTACTTTTGGGTGATGTAATTTTAGCAGTAAAGTGAACAATATGGTACAAAACGTTTATTTTGTGTTGACAAAGGGAAATTAATAAAATATTCTTTATTAAGAACAATTAGTTTTTGGTTTAATTTTATTAAGAACAAGCAGAGGTGATAAGGTATGAAAAAGATTTGGTCACAACCGGAGTTAGAGATATTATCTGTTGGTGAGACAATGAAGTTTTTTCCTAAAGATCCTAAACCACCAAAGGATCCTGGGAATCCAGAAGACACAATAGATCCAATAAATCCATTCGATAGCTAACTAGAAAAAGTAGAGCTAAAAAGCTCTACTTTTTCTATACTTTATTTACAATGAAAGGGGTATTGGTCTTGTTTGAAATAGTGAAAACACATAGGCAACAAAAAAAATTTGAAGAAACATGGGAATATATATGCTCACGCCATGGATGGTATAATGACCCTTACTCAGACGATGCTGTTCGCTATAATTTACTTATGCCACACACCCTTCGATTTCTTAAACCAAGAGTTGTTGGAACGATAGAATTCATACCATACTCTCCTAATAATCCTTTTAGCACAGTAGAAGGACCTTCTAGAGCAAATTTTACGAGTTATAATGATATTCAAAAACATCAAACTAGGACTTGGGAGATTGATAAACTATGTATACACGAACAGTACCAGCGTAAAGGTCATTTTAAAGGTATACTTGAGATTTTTTATAATCATGCCATTACATACTCTCCAAAGTTTTATATTGCGTTAATGGATAAGAAGTTTTATAGAATGCTTAAAATACTTTATGGTGTGGCAATTGAACAAAGAGGAGATGCCATTTATTCTGGAAAGGATGCATTACTACCAATTGTATTCGATGTTGAAAAAGTAATGGCTAATGAGGAGCTAATCAATAAATACCTTAATCGAAAAACGCTTACTCAAGCTTAATAGGTATACTAATCATAAGATGACCATGCTTTCAAAGTCCTAGTTACTGAATATAAGGGGGAGTGACAATAATTTAAGAGTTGTCTACATGCATTCCCTCTTTGGCCTTCATTTCAGTCCGCTTCTCTTCGTTACTTTTCTCGTAATAATTCACCAGTGATTGGTGAACACTCCAAGACATAAATAGCAATTTTCAGTAAGAAATCCCTTAATAAACTCGATTTGTCTTTACTTCTAAAAAAGTACTTCCTCATTGATTTGATTCCTTCTGTTTGTTTTTCACGATACTTTTCCTCTACACATAATCTTTAAATAGATTTTAGACACTATTAACATTTTAACAAATCTCCTAATTACAAATAATTTAATATGAGAACAAAGTAATATGTACATAAAGCTTTCGACAGGGTAGTTTATGATTTGGCAGGATGAGAGATTTGGATAAAACATATTTTCTACAGAAAGTAGGATAAAAATGATGTATTTATGCATCAATAGTTGTGCTTTTAGGATTTAACAATATAACCACAGTAATTACATTTTATATTTGCATTCCTTTGTTACATTTTGAATAGTTGTTGCAGCTTGTCCAGACACCAAAAAAATTGGGGAGGAACAGGAATCATGGAGAGTAACATGAACAGACGTGATTTTTTAAAGCTTGGTAGCATTGGAACAGTAGCCTTAACACTAGGGTCAGCGGGTGTGTTATCACTTGCAGGAGGAACGACAGGATTCGCTTCGAATGCAGACACAACTAAAGGTAAAGGTTGGGGCGGATATGGGCCACTAAAGAAAGATCCCAATGGCATCCTTGATTTGCCAGAAGGATTTAATTACAAGATTATCTCAACAAGTGGACAAGCAATGGTGAACCCAAGCGGAGATGTTGTTCCTGGATTACTAGACGGAATGGCTGCATATAAGGGACCAAAAAATACAACGATTCTTGTTCGTAATCATGAGTTAGGTACAAACCATCAATGGCCTGTAAATGGGAAAAATCCATGGAGTAAATCAGCGGCTGGTGGAACGACTGCTCTTATTGTTGGACCAAACCGGGAAGTGATTAGTGAGTATGTGACGAACTCAGGAAACATCCGTAATTGTGCAGGGGGACCTTCGACTTGGGGAACATGGCTAACCTGTGAAGAAACACGTAATATGGGACATGGTTTTGTTTTTGAAGTTAATCCATTAGACCCGGAAAATGAAATGTCTAGAACACCGATTCGTGACATGGGTTATTTTTCTCATGAGGCATGTGCAGTTGACCCTTCTACTGGCATTTGGTATTTAACTGAGGATAATGATGCTTCCTTCTTATACCGTTTTACCCCTCATAACCAAAGTCAACAATTAGGGTCATTACAAGAAGGAGGAATTCTTGAAGCAGCGGCTTTAGATGAACTTCCGAGTAACCAAGCTAGTCAGTTTACGCCTGGACAAAAAGTGGGTGTCGTTTGGAAACAAGTCAACCCAGAACGAGCCAAGGAAGATGCAATGGCCCTTGGGTGTATTCGTTTCACACGTCTTGAGGGAGCATGGTTTGGTGGTGGAGCCCTTTGGTTTGACGATACCAGTGCAAGAACAACTACCGCGCCAGGAAGATTCGGTCGTGTATATCGGTACTTCCCAGCTACAAATACATTAGAACTATTTTTTGAATCGTCTTCAACAAATGAATTGCATGCTCCTGATAATGTAACGATTACTCCATGGGGTGACCTTTGGATTGCTGAAGATGGAAATCCTCAAGGTGACCGTATTATCGGTTTAACTCCTGAAGGGAATGTGTATGAGTTTGCAAAGAATGTATTTAATAGCTCGGAATTTGCCGGAGTGTGCTTCTCTCCTGATGGAAAAACAATGTATGTCAACATCCAAAGTCCTGGTTTTACGATTGCAATATGGGGACCATTTGCAAGAAGAAACTCTGCTCGTCAATTTGCGATGAGTCATGCGGCACCACCACCAGGGTTCGCGCCTCAACTGTCGGACAAGATTATCGCGTACGCGG
Organism: Bacillus alkalicellulosilyticus; assembly: GCF_002019795.1. Lineage (GTDB taxonomy): Bacteria > Bacillota > Bacilli > Bacillales > Bacillaceae_F > Bacillus_AO > Bacillus_AO alkalicellulosilyticum. The sequence continues at coordinate 1,769,486 of NZ_KV917381.1, forward strand.
AAAAAGAAGGGATGTCTCCTTTAGCAGCTGCTGTACTCGATCGTCATGGCGTTACTCTTTAATAGAATTCGAAAAAATAAGGAGGTTGTCTCATGCTTTCGAATATTGGAATCCCTGGTCTTATTCTTGTTCTGGTCATCGCCCTCATCATTTTTGGCCCATCTAAGCTGCCTGAAATCGGGAGAGCGTTTGGAAGTACGCTAAAGGAATTTAAAAAAGCTACAAATGAGCTTGTAAACACAGATGGATTAGAAAACAAGAAAGAAGAAAGAACAACTCTTCAAGCTGTTGAGCAAGCAAATAGCAAAACAGGAAGCAATATTTGACCTCAAGTTGCGTTGCTCTTGCTCTCCTTTTAGATAGAACAACCTACAGGTAATTCTAGAGAAAAAGGTAGCAGAAGCACAACGAGTGCTTTTAAGGCGAGTAAACGGTTCTAAAAACTGGAACAAACAACGAATGAAAGTGGAGCGAATTCACGATAAAATTGAAAACAAGATTTAAGACGTTTTTCATAAAACCTCTACCGATTTTACAAACCACGATATTATCGGAATAGAGAGTCAACAAATCACCAACCTGATGAAAAATGAGAAGAACGCGAAATCTATCGTTGATGTGTCTTGGTACCGATTCAAAACGATGTTAGTGTACAAGGCTGAATGGTACGGTAAGACAGTCGTGGAAGTGAGTAAAACCTTCCTAGCTCTCAGTTGTGTTCGAGTTGCGCATTTAAATATAAAGACGTTTAAGATCAATGGTTGCTTGAATTTTAAAAAATGAAGCTAATAGAACCGTCGGTGCGACGACGGAGATAGCCCTAATCCATAACTGGTGGGTAGTTCAAGAACGGAGTGTTTCCTTAAGTAAGGTTGTTTTTCGTAAACGACTCTCACAGACATCACCAGTAACATCGACTAATTAGAAAGGAAGAAGGAGCATGATAGCTGTTTGTTCAAAACATGTGAAAAGTGGAATCACTAGGCTTGATGTCCCGCACGTATATAAAATGAATGGAGACAATAAAACGGAGTGTAAATGCAAATTTTGTCCATTACATGCTGAGTATAAAATTAGTAATTCATTACCTTATACAATGGCGAAATAATTGTACGAGAGTTAGTTTGAGGCTGCGTCAAGAACAATAATTCAACGGACACAGCCTCAATTTATGTAAATTACTTCCTTAAAACCCCTAAATACGCTTCCCAAGGTCCTACATCCATTCTATATCGTTTAGCCATAACCCTAACAATTTGTGAAATGTGTGTTAAATCATGGACTACCCATGTTGAAAGTAATTCTCTAACCTTTACGTCACCAAAGGCAGGGTGAGTACCTTGTAATGCAAGTTGGGCATCATCTTCTATCAGATTTCTTATGATTTTAATATTTTGCTCTCTACTTATTTTGAACTGTTGCAGCTTTTGTTCGAGTGTGTTATTTTTCAACTCACGTAAATGAGAAAAGAGATCAAATTCAGGAAACGGCGTGCTTTTCCCTTTTTGTAGGATATGCTCTAGTCTAGGGAGCCAGTTCGTTTTCTCTCCTTCAATGAGGTGAGCGATGACCTCTGTGGCGTTCCAAGTATCATCTCCTTCATTACTAAGTACCCATCCTGGCGATAACCCAGTTAATAAAGACGCCAATGTTTGCGGTGTTCGCTCCAACACTTCAATGGCTTCGTTCAGTGAGAAATTCATTTAAAAACTCCTTTCTAGTTGAATTAATTTTTTCATACCTTCGCGAATTTGTTGATCATTGGCAAAAGAATAACTTAGCCTTACCCAGGAAGATAATTGATTCTCAGGGTCACATACAAAGCCTGGAACAAAGGATATGGAATGACTAAGGGCCTTATTAAACAAGAGCTTTCCCCGTTCAGTTCCAGGAAGGCGAGCCCAAATGTTTAAGCCACCACTAGGACTGACCCAAGACCAGTCTGTTATAGCTAATTCCTCCTCCATTATTTCTTTTCTTATTTGAAGTGCAATCCGAAGCTTTTCTATATGTGTCTGTAATCGTGGTGAAGAAAAATAATGAAGGAATATTTTTTGATTTAAAAGAGGTGACCCATTATCAATTAATGCTTTTGAAGAGACGAGCGGCTTCATCAAAGAATGTTGGCAGACAATGGCTGCCACTCGTAACCCAGGAGAAATGTATTTACAAAAACTGCGAATATAGATGACCGTTCCTGTTGTATCAAATGTATACAAAGGAGGAGGAGGAGCTTTTTTAAAATAAATATCATGGTAAGCGTCATCTTCTACTAACAGACAGCGATATTGTTCAGCCAGTTGAACTAGCTCTTTTCGTTGGTTAACAGGTATCGTATAGCCAGTTGGGTTTTGGAAAGTTGGGTTCAGGTAAAACAATCTTGGTTTCCATGTTTTCATTGCATATTCAACTTCGTTTAGGTCGTATCCTTCTGGGGTAATTGTAACGGTTTGAATATGGGCTCCTCTTGCCTTAAAGACGTCAATCGCTGCGCTATAACTCGGTCGTTCAAACAGCACGGTGTCTCTTGGTTTGATGAACGTTTGGGCGACAAGGTAAATTCCTTGTTGCGAACCTGAGAGCACTAGTAACTCCTCTTGATTCAGCTCTGTTTTATATTGTGTAGATAGATAGTGAGCTAGAGAAGCACGAAGCTCTTCATCGCCTTTTACCGTAGCGTAGGTTGCCAATAGCTTTGGATATAAATCAAATACATTTTTAACATAATCCGAAAAAAAATGGTTAGGTAAAAGATTAGGGTCAATTAACGCTTGAGCAAAGTTATAATCAACTTTCGTTTGATGAATTTCAGACAAACTACTTTTATGTTCATAGGCGGTAATCAATGGTGAACCGCTGAGCGGGAAAGAAGGTTGAGTACGTGCTTGGACTTGGACAAAGTAACCAACTTTATCTTTGACATAGATTTTATTATCGTTTTTCAGCATAGTATACGCTTTTAGTACTGTTAATCGATGAACCTGAAACTCTATAGCTAGTTGTCTAATAGACGGTAGTTTTTCATGTTCAAGCCAATCTTTACTTTCAATTCGCTGAAGAACATAATCATAGATTTGTATAAAAAGATGATCATTGCGTTTCTTACTTGTACCCATTTTCATACCCCCAATAGATGATTTAAGTGTAACACAGGATGTAACAAACTGGTCTAGTAAGATAAAACTGTTCTACTCCTATTCATTTACGATTGGTAAAAAGGAGGAGAGTTTTATGGTCATTGTTAGTTATTTAATCATGTGTTTTATTTTTGCTACAACTTTCTTAGGAATAAAAATTGGGGTAGACGCTGGTTTGCCACCTTTTTTATCGGGAGGCCTTCGTTTTTTTGTTGCTGGATTTATCTTGTATGTGATTTTATATAGTACGAAGAAGGCAACCTTACCTATTTTTTTTCGAAAAGAGATGCTGTTGACTGGATTATGTTTAACCTTTGGAACCTTTTCGACGTTGTATTGGGCAGAGCAATATGTAACATCAGGGGTAGCGGCTGTATTGTCTGCTACTGGACCAATCGCTATCGTTTTCATTCAAGTACTTCTAAAACAATCTACCAATCGCCTATCAGTAGTGGGGTGCTTTTTTGGAGTTTGTGGCGTATTCCTTTTGGCACTTCCTAGTTTTACTTTACCAGGTCATACTTTATGGCTTTATGGATGTCTTGCGATTATTGTAGGGCAAGTCTTTTATGGAGGGGGTACCATTTATACAAAGTATGTCATCAATAAATTAAAGGACTCGTCACCAATTGCCTTAAATGCTGTCCAAATGATGTACGGGGGGCTAGCATTGCTGCTCTTATCAGCAGCAACAGAAAGAGAATTTGATGTTACGTTTAACCTAGCTGCACTAGGTTCTCTTCTTTATTTAATTGTAGTTGGTTCAATGGTCGGGCACAGTCTGTACTATTGGTTAGTTGGGAGAACGAATCCAATTTTTCCGTCGACATGGCTATTCATTTCGCCTGTTATTGCCTTATTATTAGGGGCGTTTTTTTATAAGGAACCTCTTACATCGTTAATGGTACTTGGAAGCTTTACAATTATTATTGGGACAGCGCTTGTTAATCATAAAGCGCTAGCTAAGGTAATAAAAAGAAAAAAGGGAAGAGGATTAGAGAAGAAAGCAAAAGTAGTGTAGGAAAGAGATGTAAGACATAACTAGTTAACATTGCTAAGAGGGCACGGAAAAAGTTAAAACCTAACTTTTTCCGTGCCCTCATAATTCAACCTATTGTTCAGGACTCTTATCTTAAAGTTTAAATTTACCTACTAACCGTTGTAGCTTTTCAGCCATCTCAGATAATGAGGATGCTGATGAACTAATTTCTTCCATAGAAGCAAGAGTTTCCTCAGAAGAAGCAGCAACCGTATGTCCATTTTCAGCTGTTTCTTTTGAGATACTAGCAAGCTCATCAATTGATGCAGTAACTTGTTGGGAACTTGCAGCAATTTGTTGAGATGCGGATGAAACTTCATCAATTTGTTCTGATACTTTCTTTATCGATGATAAAATCTGGTCGAATGATTCACCAGCTCGGTTCATCATTTCCTCACCAGAATAAGCGTCTTCAGTTCCTTTTTCCATTGCATCTACGGCCGAGGATGTCTCTTTTAATATTTCAGAAATTAACTCGGAAATTTGACTAGCGGAAGCGGTAGATTGCTCGGCAAGCTTACGAACTTCATCGGCTACTACGGCAAATCCTTTTCCTTGTTCTCCGGCACGGGCGGCTTCAATCGCTGCATTTAACGCCAATAGATTAGTTTGATTTGAAATTGCTGTAATCACTTCTAAAATGCTGTTAATCTCGATTGATCGGTCTTCCAGTCTTTGAACAACTTGAGCCGCACTTTCCACAGAGACGCGGACGGTACTCATTTGTTCTACTGATTTTTTAATATATTCGTTTCCATTATCAGCTTGTTGGCTTGCTTCATAAGAAGATTCCGAAGCTAGTGAAGATGATTCAGCAATCGTTTGGATTGTAGAAGTCATTTCTTCAAGTGCGCTTAAAGATTCTTCTGTGCCTTGCATTTGGGTTTCTGAATGAGCAGCTACTTGTTGAATCGAAACAGTGACTTGGTCAGTTGCTAATTTAGCTTCTGTTGAACTAGCAGTTAGTTGTTCCGATGACGCGGCAACATCAACGGTCATATCTTTTACTTCTTTTATTAGATGTTGAATGTTACCCATCATTGAGTTAAATGATTGGGCTAAGTGACCAATTTCATCCTTGCTCTTTATTTCTAATCTTGCCGTTAGGTCACCTTCGTTTTGCGCCAACTCTTTTAGCTTAGTAGTCACTAAAGATAAGCGCGATGTTATCGAGTTAGAAATCGTAAAAGCAACACCAATTCCAGCGATGATAGCTAATGCAATGGCAATAAAGCTGATGACTGAACGTACAAACATTACCTCTTTATTTCGTTCGATAGTTTCAGCAGTTCTAGTATTTTGAATTTCCGTAAATTCAGCTAAATTTTTAGAAAAGATAGTACGAACATTACGATAGTCACCGTGATAAATCACCATAGCACTTTCCTTATCCGAACGAGCTAAGGAGATGATTTGTGACTCTAATGAAATAAGTTCATTATTATATTGGTCAAGTTCAGCAAATATTTCTTTACTCCGTTCGTGCTGTAAAAGAGGAATTGCTTGGTCAATGAGAGATTCAATTCGTTCCGCTGATTGGTTATAATTGTCTAGTTCTGCATTGTTATAAGGCTCAATCATGATTCCTTTTACTGCACTAGTTAACTCTAAATCCTCATATTGAATTTCATAGGCTAAGCTTAGTAGTTGCACATTTTGGTTTGTAAAATCTTCAAATGCTTTGTTTAACGTGACTAATGAATAGAGTAGGTATCCAGCTGCACCTCCTGCCAACAATAGAATCATAGCAAATGATAAGAAAAGCTTTTTCTTGATACTCAATTTCAACACACCTTTCAAATTCTAGCTGAGCGTTCAAATGATGTAAAAGGAGGGAAGGCTCACGATAGTAGTATGATTCATTATAGCTTTAATATAAAAGTTTTAACAGTGGCACTTTATGTTAAGTCATGATAATTAGGCGTGTTTCATAGGGTCATTTAACATGAAAACAGTAGCCAATTGGGTAACAGTGCATAGGGTAATGTGTAGAAACATATAGGAGGTAAGTATAAAATGACAAATTGTAATTCTAACGTTTATCAACATCCTCACACGCACTCTCAACATAAACCAGTAGGAATGCCAGGGGCACCTACTGTACCAGCTGGCATGGGTCCTTCTTTTGGTGTTGGGACACCAGGATTTCCTCAGCAACAAATGGCTACTCAGCCGGGATTCCCAATGGGCATGGCTCAACCAGGGTTTCCTACATGTCAACCACAACACCATGGAATGATGGGAGCGCCACAGCACAGCATGCAACATCCAATGCTACCACCAGGTATGGACCAATATCCCGGCATGCATCCAGCTTACCCAGCAGAAATGGATTACGATGACTATGATTACGGATACCCTGCTGCGATGCCTCAGCAACCAGGATTTCAGACGCCAGGAATGCCTGGATTAGGAATGCCAGTTGCACAGCCAGGAATGCAGCCTGGTATGACGCCAGGAATGGGAGGCTTTCCAACTCAACAACCATGGATGGGAGGAATGCCTCAGGGAATGCCACAAGGATTCCCACAACATTCACCGACAGCACCGATGGCTCCACCACCAGGAACAGGCGCCGGAGTTCCTTTCCCACAAGGAAGCTTACGTCGCTCGTAAACAAGACTTTAACAAAAAAACTTAACTCGTAGAGGCACTTAAAAAAGATATACTCTAAGAGGGCACTGAAAAAGTTCGGTTTTTAACTTTCACAGTGCCCTTTAAGCAATGTGCATAACCGTTGCAGTTCATAAGGCATCCTCCAACTAGAGCCGTTTCTATCACTTTTTATAGCCACTGAAAAAGAGTGTTTGAACTTTTTCAGTGGCCTTTTGATCGAGTGATAATTTTTAAATGAAAGTAAAAAATCACGAGTTATGTAGGAAGTTTTATATTTATATAGAAGTAATACTAAGATATTTAAAGATGTTATATTAAAAACTCTTACTGATTAACTTTTAGAAGTTAACAAGGGTAATAGGAGGGAATTATGAAAATAGTAATTTTTCTATACAACGGCATGACAATGCTAGATGCGATTGGTCCATATGAGGTGTTACGGAATATTGATGGTGCAGAAATAATGTTTGTAGCTGAAAAGAAAGGTGTCATTACTTCTGATTCAGGAGTGGTGCATATAGAAGCAACATATGAAATGAGTGAAGTGTCAAAAGCAGATATCCTACTCATACCTGGTTCAACCATTGCTTTCATTGAAGAAACAAAAAATAAAAAAGTGTTAAAGTGGATAAGGAAAATGGATAAGAAAACACTATGGACAACTTCAGTATGTACAGGTTCATTTCTTCTTGCCTCAGCAGGATTACTTAAGGGTTTACAAGCAACCTCACATTGGAGAGTACTCTCTTTACTTAGTCAATATGGTGTCAAACCTGTTCGAGAGAGAGTTGTTGAACAAGATAAATACATAACGGCTTCAGGAGTTTCTTCTGGAATTGATATGGCATTATATTTAACAAACAAACTTGTAGGAGAAGAAGAGGCGAAAGCCATACAACTCGTTGTCGAATATGACCCCAACCCTATATACCAGTCAGGAAGCTACAATAAAGCAGATGCTTCAATTATTAGCCGCGCAAAGAAAAAACTCGTAAATGATGTAAAGAGAGAACTAGGTTTTAAAGGCATTTTCAAACATTGTAGAGAATTAATAAAGTTAGTCAACGAAGACCGATCATTTTAAAGAAAAAATTATGATGACAGCAGTTCAATACAGGAGGAGATTAATAATAATATTACAAAAATAGTATGGTGAAATAAGAGAAAAATAGTAACTGCGCTGCATGAATGTCAGGCAAAGAGCTTAAAGGTTGCGGAGGATTGAAAGTGAAAAAGACCATATTTCAGGCATTTTTGCTTTCGGGTATAGTTCACAATATTTATATAATGAGCACTGTTGGTTGGGGGCATATTCAATACTATATCCCAGATGTAGTTAATCAATATCAATCAGTAAGTTATCTTCAGAGTGAAGTAGCAGTAGGCATCGTTGTTAGTCCATTATGGTATGTATCGATTTTATGTTCCTTGCTAGGTGGAACGCTCCTCTTTTTATTACTTCTGTGGGTAATAAAAAAACAAATTAAATAAAAGAAATATAGTTTGCGGTTCCTTGTTGTTTTTATACTTATTTTTATCAATTTTGATTTTGTTTTCATTGTGGACTACGCTTTTGAACTTAAATTGACTTTGTTCTTGAAAGGAAGTATGTATATGGGTTTGCTTTTTATTATTACCTTACCTCTTTTATTAATTTTAGTTATTTATCTTATTAGTAAAGCGCAAGGGGCTATGGCTGGTCTGAAAATAATGTTACTTGGCTTACATTTGACTATTATTGGAGGAATATTGTCTTTTACCTATGAATCAAGTCTAATTGGATTGGGGTACCTTTTAATAGTAGCTGGTTTTATTGTGGCACTAGTTGGGTTAGGAAAGAATGATTAATAATTTATTTTAAGAGGCCGGGACAAAGGATAATCTTTGTCCCGGCCTCTTATATTATTATGCTGCGGTCTTTTCTTTGTTTTCTGGTAGAGCATTTGTTTTTGAGTGGGCATATGCACAATACACAAAAAATAGTGCGACTATCATATATCCAATCGTAAAATCAGTAGCTGCATTGATTGCTAGTGATGGAGCATGCATTAACCCAAAGAATGAAAGAAAAGCTCCAACTAGCGCAAAACTAGCTGCCTTATAGTACTTTTTATCAATGATGAACACCGTTATCGCTCCTAGGATAATTCCTGTGAACATCGCACCTTGTCCTAATGGAACGATACCTGAAGAGATATTAGCAACGGCTTCTCCAGCACTGTTATTAAAACGTGTCATCACAAAGTTTGATAGATATGGAAGCATGGCTATCGCGACAGCTGGGTAGTATTTCGCTTCGTTCGTTTGAAAAGCTGTCGCAACCATTGACATTCCAACAAAGACTAGTATTGGTGCAACCGCAGCGATAGGAATAATCGCAGATAAAGCAGCAATTAAGCCAAACAACGCGGCAAAGCCAAATACAATTGCATTTAATATACTATACCCACGACCGGCGCCCATCCACTTTGACCCAACAGTAGCGATATAAACCGTTGTTGGGAACAATCCACCGAAAATGGCTCCAATCATCGTGCCAGCTCCGTCAACGGCCTGACACTCACGAACATCATAAGAATCACCTGCTGCCGACATTGCGTCTACATTGTTCATCGTTTCAACGGCATTATAAATGGTGATTGGTAGGATAATCGCAAATAACCCAATAAGTGTTGTGAACAGTAACCCTAAGCCTTCAAATGGTGCTAGAGTTGGTAGAATTGGATAGAACCCTAAGTTTGATAGACCCTCACTAATTTTACTAGAATCTGAGTACCCAAGAGTAAAGGCTAAAACGGTCCCAATTACAATCGCAAAAAGTGAAGTAGGAATTTTAAAAGGCATCGCTAGTTTTCCGATAAGACCTACTAAAATGATAGCAAGAACAAGTAATCCAACGACTGGCATCTCGAACGTTTTAAATAACATTTCTCCCGCAACAAACGTGAGGGCAACACCCGCAAGTGCACCAAGCATAGCTGGACGTGGAACGCGCTCGCGAATCCAATTTCCAGTTACGCTAATTAATACTTCAATTAATCCACTGATAAAAGCAGCAGCAACTGCAATCTTCCAAGCTAATTCATAGTCATTTGTTAACGAGTATGCTGGTAATAAAACACCAAATAAAAAGACAAACATGACGGGTGTGCTAATTCCATACGATAATGCGGTAACATCGGTCCGACCTTCTTTTATTGCTAAACGTTTTGCGGAATAGGCATAATAAAGGTTACCTACAATAACAGCAACAGCTGCTCCAGGGATGACTTTTCCAAACACAATACTTGCAGGAAAGCCCATGCCTAGCATGGTAACAGCGATAATGACAAAGTTGGCTAAGTTGTTTTGAAATAAAGCGAAGAAAGCATCTGTATCTTCTTTCTTGTACCAAGGATAATGTATGGTTTTAGTAGACATATGTAAAAATCCCCTTTTGATTATTGTGCTGTAACGTTGTCTTCTAAAAATGTCACAGTTTCATTTTTTAACGATTGAATACGGGCGAGTGATTCGACACGATAGCCTTTATCAACTAATGATTGTCTCCCATTTTGAAACGATTTCTCTATAACAATACCAATACCCACGACTGTAGCACCGGATTGTTCGACAACAGAAGTTAACCCTAATGCAGCTTGACCATTTGCAAGGAAATCATCAATAATTAAGATTTTGTCATCTTTTGCTAGAAAGTCCTTTGAAATTGTAATCGTGTTTGTTTCTTTTTTCGTAAATGAATATACCTCAGATGTATATACTTGATCATTCATCGTAATTGATTTTTTCTTGCGAGCAAATACTACATCTACACCTAGTTCAATTGCTGCTGTTAAAGAAGGTGCAATACCAGAAGATTCAATCGTAACTACTTTGGTAATCTCCTCATCTTTAAAACGTTTAACAAATTCCTTTCCAATCGCGATTGCTAGCTTCGCATCAATTTGGTGGTTTAAAAATGAATCCACTTTTAATACCCCATTTGAAAGTACCGTCCCACTTTCTTCAATTTTCTCTCGTAATAACTTCAAAATAATTTTCCTCCTTGAAAAAATAATAAAGCCCGAACATCTGTGCACTCAGATAGAGTGAAACACGGACATTCGAGCAATTGCTCCACTTGTTATACAGCGGGGTTTTGTCTATCGTTTCACTCGTAGTCGAATCCTTAATGGTGATTCGGTAGAGACTTACGGGCCATATCCCCGTGATTATACGAGTTATCGTAATAAGTTCTGATGATGAAAAAAATTATAACATACTACCACAAAGTAGGGTAGGGAAAAATAGCAAATGACGAACCTTTTTTTTGTATATAGGAATAATGTTCGTCTTTTGGTATATAGAGGTAATTTGTAAAAATAATAGAAATAGCGTCGTTCTATTCTAGTAATTTGATGAATAGGGATAAGTATAGTAAATGAAGAGGGCACTGTAAAAGTTAAAAATCGAACTTTTTCAGTGCCCTCTTAAATGACTGGGGGTTTTCTTATGATTGCTAGATTAAAAAAGTTAGATTCTCAAGAAAAATTCATTGGATCCTTATTTATCATTGTAATCGCTGTGAATATAGTTATTGCTCTTGTCTAAGAGAGAAAAATAAAAAAGTATAGGAAACTACACACTAGATGGAGACATTTTAATTGAGCAAGCGATTGAACAGGTTTACACTATAATAAGAAAAAGAAACGTAAGTAATAACATTCGGAGGAATTTCATTGTCTACTAAATTTACGGTAACTAGGTTTGACCATATTATATTTATGGTTGTGACTTTATTGTATTGGTTTTCACTTTATATTTATATCCCGATTCTATCACCATATTTAGATTTTCTTGGGGCTACATATTCGTTTATTGGAATTGTATTAGGAAGCTATGGCTTAATGCAAATTTTAATTAGGTTACCACTAGGAATTTTTTCAGATAAGCTAAGAAAAAGAAAGCCGTTCATCGCACTTGGTATGCTTTTGACAGCATTGAGCTGTTTTGGTTTTGTCATTAGTGATCACTTAGGCTGGACGCTACTATTTCGAGCAGTAGCTGGTATAAGTGCAGCAACCTGGGTTGCTTTTACGGTACTTTATGCAAGCTATTTCAGTAAAAACGAAGCGACGAAAGCGATGGGGATGATAAGTTTTGTTACGGTTGCTGGACAGTTAGCAGGTATGGCCTTCAGTGGCATTGTTGTAGATACTTTTGGATGGTTAGCGCCTTTTTGGTTAGGTGGCATTGGTGGTGTACTTGGACTCATTCTTTGCATCTGGATTAAAGAACCTGAAATGGGAGTCGCAAGGACGCCCATCCAAATCAAAGATATATCAACGGTTATTAAAGAGCCGTCCTTACTTAAGGTCTCTTTCCTATCCATCTTAGGTCATAGTATTTTGTTTATTACGATGTTTGGGTTTTCTCCCAACTTCGCTATTGAATTAGGAGCATCTTCATCACAGCTTACCGTCTTAGTGTTCGCGTTTATGGTTCCTCATGCCATTGCAGCAGTTTTAGCAGGAAGGTGGTTTATCCCGAGATTTGGAGAATGGATGACGTTAATGTATAGCTTTGTATTATGTGGAGTTTTTTCGGTAGCAGCCGCATTCTCACCGAATTTTCTCATTTTATCGTTTGTGCAAATTTTTATCGGTTTTGGTTTAGGTTTAATTTTACCAACCATTCTCGGTATGGTCATTCAGCCGTTTGATGAGAGTAAACGAGCGACGGCAATGGGATTTTACCAAGCCGTGTATGCTATCGGGATGTTTGCAGGGCCTTTTATCGGAGGCGTTCTTATTTCAATGTGGGGTCTAACTTCCGGTTTCTATTTTGCAGGTATCATAGGAATCGTAGGGATGATCGTTTCATATGTGTGGAGGCATTCAAGTGGCGAACAGCGTCAAACAGGTTTGAATTAATTCAAGTGAATTTCCGATAACCAATAGCAAATAAAGCTAAGCTATGCTATACTTTATTGCAATATTATAGTGAAGTGTAAACATTCAAAATATTTCATTTGAGGGGTTTATTATAGTGGGAGGAACATTGGAAATGAAGCAAGTCTTTATGTATGATACAACATTACGAGATGGTACACAGGGGGAAGGTGTCAGTCTTTCCGTTCAAGATAAATTAAAGATTGCCAAAAAACTAGATGAACTTGGTGTTCATTATATTGAAGGTGGTTGGCCAGGAAGTAACCCTAAAGATATGAACTTCTTTGAACTTGTAAAAGACTTACATTTAAAAAACGCTAAAGTTACAGCATTTGGAAGTACAAGACGAATTGGAGTAAAAGCAAGTGAAGATACAAATCTTCAACGAATATTAGAAAGTGGTGTTAAAGCCGTTGCTATCTTCGGTAAAAGCTGGGATTTCCAAGTGACTCATGCTCTTCAAACAACGCTTGAAGAAAATTTACAAATGATTTTTGATTCCGTTGAGTTTTTAAAAGAAAACGACCTTGAAGTGATTTTTGATGCCGAACATTTTTTTGATGGCTATAAAGCGAATCAAGAATATGCCATGGCGGCTATTAAAAAAGCAGAAGAAGCAGGGGCTGACTGTGTAACACTTTGTGATACAAACGGGGGAACACTCCCTCATGAGATTACAGAAATTGTGTCACACGTTGTAAGTGAAGTGAATATTCAAGTTGGAATTCATTGCCATAATGATGGCGAAGTGGCTGTCGCAAATTCGATAGCTGCTGTTCAAGCGGGTGCCCGTCATGTACAGGGGACAATGAATGGCTATGGTGAACGATGTGGAAACGCTAATCTTATTTCTGTTATTCCTAATTTACAATTAAAATTAGGTTTTAGTTGTGTAGAGGCAGAGCAAATTCAACAACTTACAAACGTTTCTAAGTTTGTCCATGAAATAGCGAACCAAGTTCCTCCTAGTAACCAACCATTTGTTGGGAAAAGTGCATTTGCACATAAAGGCGGAATGCATGTTAGCGCCGTGTTAAAGCATCCAGAAACATACGAGCATGTGGACCCAAGCTTATTAGGAAATCAACGTCGCGTTCTAGTTTCTGAGCTATCAGGGCAAAGCAATGTCTTGTTTAAAGCACAAGAATGGGACCTTGATTTAAATAAAAATAATCCTGCTACAAAGCAAATTATCGAAGAAATTAAGGAAAAAGAGCATCAAGGTTATCAATATGAAGCGGCTGAAGCGTCATTTGAATTATTGGTGAAAAAGGGATTAGGAAATAGTAAAGACTTTTTCGATGTTGGTCACTTTAAATTGTTTATTGAAAATAAAGGTGGCGAAGCATTTGCTACTGAAGCTGTAGTTAAACTTTGTGTCAATGGAGAAGAAGTGTTAACTGCTGCGGAAGGAAATGGACCAGTTAACGCACTAGACCATGCGTTACGAAAAGGACTACAACAATTTTTCCCAATTATTCAAAAGATGCATTTATCAGATTATAAAGTTCGAGTATTGGATGAAACCGATGCGACTGCATCGAAAGTCCGTGTTCTCATTGAATCCTCAGATAGTCATGAAAAATGGAGTACAATTGGTGTATCTGGAAACATTATCGAAGCAAGTTGGTATGCCTTAATTGATAGTGTTCGCTATTACTTAAATAAGCATCAAAGCGACATTGAAATTTTAACAGGTCGTCAACCACAACTATCCAAAACAATTGGCGTTCAAAATCATTAGAAGGTATTGCGATACCTTCTTTTTTTCTGTAAAATAATAGTTGTCTAAATATTTAAAAATTAAAGGAGAGATTGAGATGAGTCAAGCTGAGAAGAGTGGAGTAGAGAGAAGTGAAAGAGGGTATTTTGGTGAATTTGGTGGAAGTTTTGTTCCACCTCAATTAAACGCCGTATTAGCCCGACTAGATGAAGCATTTCAGCATTATAAGGACGACCCTGAATTTAATAAAGAGTATGATTTTTATATGAAAGAATACGTTGGCAGGGAAAATCCGCTGACATTTGCCGAGCGACTAACATCTACGTTAGGTGGAGCAAAAATTTATTTGAAACGTGAAGATTTAAATCATACAGGAGCTCATAAAATTAACAATGTTATCGGTCAAATTTTATTGGCTAAAAAGATGGGAGCCCATCGGATTATTGCTGAAACTGGGGCAGGGCAGCATGGTGTAGCCACAGCTACTGCTTGTGCCATGCTAGGTATGGACTGCACCATTTATATGGGAGCCGAAGACACTCGTCGCCAAGAATTAAACGTGTTTCGTATGGAGCTTCTCGGAGCAAAAGTCGTTGCCGTTCATAAAGGGCAAGGGCGCTTAAAGGATGCAGTCGATGAAGCTTTAGGCGATTTAATTGAAAATTATGAGTCAACCTTTTACTTGTTAGGTTCTGCCGTTGGACCACATCCGTTTCCTACGATGGTTCATCACTTTCAATCGATTATTAGTAACGAATCTAAGCGTCAAATCCTTGAAAAAGAAGGCCGATTACCTGATGTCGTCGTTGCTTGCTGTGGCGGAGGAAGTAATGCAATTGGAGCATTTTCAGCATACATTCCAGAAGAGTCTGTTCGCCTAGTTGGTGTCGAGCCTGCTGAAGCCGCAACATTAACAAAAGGAACACCTGGTGTGATTCATGGCTTTAAATGCTTATGCTTACAAGATGAAGAAGGAAATCCGTTACCGACTCATTCGATTGCAGCTGGACTAGATTATCCAGGGATTGGGCCTGAACATAGTCACTTAAAAGTATCTGGTCGAGCTGAGTACTATTCAGTGACAAAAGAAGAAGTGCTTGATGCGTTCCAAAAGTTAGCGCAAACCGAAGGAATCATTCCAGCCTTAGAAAGTGCTCACGCGGTTGCTTACGGCTTAAAGGCAGCACCACAAATGAAGCAAGAGGAGATAATGATTATTAACATCTCCGGTCGTGGTGACAAAGACGTTAATGAAGTTAAGCTATTATTAAGCCAAAACTAATAAAAACCGAGGGTGTGACAAAAGGTTGTTTTTTAGAAGCCACTGAAAAAGTACAAACCAACTTTTTCAATGCCTTTGATTATGGTTGCAATGGCTCCACCAGTTGTTCGCCTGCTACGAGAAACCCACTCGTAGCAGGCTTTAAAAAAATGCAACGGTTACGCACATTGCTTAGAGGGCACTGTAAAAGTTAAATACCGAACTTTTTCAGTGCCCTCGTTTTTTAACCTTTTGTCACACCCTCTAATCAATGAGTGAAACCGCCACAAAGCCCGGGCAGATGTTTTAGCAGTTTCTGTCCCGACCTCTTTTTTCAATATGATGACGATGCTGTATTCCTTAGTTTTCTAACGGACACAGGAGACGCTATTTTCATGAAAAATGCCTGTTTATAATTGTAACGGACTCAGTTGCAATTATTTGCCTGAAAAATGAGTGAAAACAGTCAAGTCCAGAATAATGTGTAAATTACTTAGCTACAATGTTACAACCTATAATGATATATAGTTAGTTTTTGATTTTGGTTACTTGGAAGGGGGTCCCCCCTTCCAAGTAACCAAAATCTCGCTTCGCGCGGCTCGCTGGTTTAGGGCTTTAGAGTATATCTCCTATTTAACTGAAGGTTTTCATTCTCCATTAATAGCGCCCCAATTAATCGAAAAGCTGATTGTGTATTTGGAAAAATACGAATGACTCTTTCTCGTCTTCTTATTTCCTGATTTAGACGCTCTAACGAGTTGGTACTTGATAGGTGTCGTTGATACATTTTTGGTTCATTTAAATATTGAATGGATTCTTCAAATCCGTCTTCAAGGATTTCAATTGCCTTCTTCAACTTGGGATTATCTTGGTGATTCATGAGAAGGTCATCTTTAAATTTCCTTGCTTCTTCACAAGAGATTGTTTGGTATATTCTTCTCAAATCTGCTATGACCTGGCTAGACCCTTTTTTGGGAAGTTTATTAATAATGTTTCGTTTAAAGTGAACGGAACACCTTTGCCATGAAGTTCCGATAAATTCTCGGTCTATAGCCTTTTTTAATCCAGCATGGGCATCAGAGACAATAAGTTTAGGAGATTGGAGTCCTCGCGCTTTTAAATCACTGAAGAACCCTTGCCACGCCTCGAAACTCTCAGCGTGGTCTATTTTTAATCCAATAACTTGCCTCTTTTTTTCCTCATCCATTGCCGTCATAAGATAGACTGCTTTGGGTACAACTTTATTATGTTCACGCACCTTAATATACATGGCATCTGCATAGAGGTAAGGAAAATACTGGACATTAAGTGGTCGATTAGCCCATTTATTCACAACAGGATCAAGCTTCTCCGTTAGGGACGAAACAAATGATTTGGATACACTTTCTCCGCAAAGTTGTTCTACAATGTTTTTTACTTTTCGTGTTGACACCCCATTTACCACCATTTCTAACATAGAAAGAGTTAGTGCTTGGTCTACGCGAGAAAACCGTTCAAATATAGAAGTTGAAAAGTCTCCTTCTCTTGTACGAGGTACACGTAATTTAATTTTTCCAATACTAATCAGTAGCTCACGCTCATAATATCCATTACGGTAATCCCGGCGTTCTGGAGAACGCTCATAGGCAGATGCTTGTAAATGCTCATCCCGTTCTTTCTCCATAAACTCATTAAGAACTAATACAATTGAAGATTTTACAACTGCATCAATATTCGAATTCATCACAGATTCTTTTAAAACATCAATATCTAGGTTAAACTGTATTTGAGTCATTTTATATTCCCTCTTCTCATGTTTTTCGTGGTTGTTAAACATTGTAGCCAAGAAGGTATAAAATGACTCTTTTTGTTTTTACACAATTATACGGACTTAATCGTGAAAACAGTCTATTTTACAGAAATAGCGGCATGTATGTCCGTTAAAAACATAAAACTAACTTCCAAAAACTAACATTAATAAATGTTGTCAAGGTAAAGCAAATTAAAAGAAAAAAAGGAGCTTTACAATGACAAAGAAAATGATCTATACTATGTTGCTTTTGGTCGCTATATTACTTGGGGGTTGCAATCAGTTTGGAACACAGGGTGAAAATGATTTTGGAAGTGGACTTGATGAAGGAGTGAATACTTATCTAGGACAAATTTCAAGTGAAGCGACAGACACCCCTAGTGATGAATATCCACATACAAAAGCTGTACAAGTTCAACATGCAAAGTATGAGTTTCAAGTAGCTGAAGGTGAGGCGCAAGGTCAAAGTCATATTATACATTTACCAGAAGGTTCTGTAAGATTGACTCGTGAGCAACTGCAGCAAGCTCTGCCAGCTCAAATTGCTCAACGTCTACCACAAGATGCAAAAGGGATTACACCAGAACGAATTGCTCAATTAATTCCTAAAGGAACTTCTCAGTTATCGGCAGAACAAATTGCGAATCGAATAAGAGAACGAACAAAGCCAGGGCAAGCTGGAGGTAGACAACAAGAAACAACACAACCGACACCAGCCCAACCAGCACCGGAACAACAAGAAACTGTGGAACAAGCACCTGCACGAGAAGAAGCTGTTGAACAGCCGGAGCAAGCGCCTGCTAAAGAGGAAACAACACCTACCCAAGAAGAACAACAACAAGCCCCTCCTGCTCAAGGCGGTCAAGCTGGAGGCATAAGTGATATAGAATCTCAAGTAATTGAGCTAACGAACCAAGAACGAAGAAAAAATGGGCTTTCTGATTTACAAGCTGACGCTACATTAGCTAATGTGGCAAGAGAAAAATCAAATGACATGCAACAAAATAACTACTTTTCTCATACAAGTCCAACGTACGGTTCCCCATTTGATATGATTAGAGATTTTGGTGTTTCTTACAGTTCAGCCGCTGAAAATATAGCACAAGGTCAAAGAAGTGCAGAACAAGTTGTCCAAGCGTGGATGAACAGTGAAGGGCATCGTGCAAACATTCTAAACGGGAATTTCACTCATATCGGTGTGGGCTATAACGAAAACGGTCATTACTGGACACAAATGTTTATTAGAAAGTAAAATAGTATGAATACGGAGGGTGCGTAGTGGTAAAAGCCATTGCGCATCCTCCATTGTTTTGTCCTCTTTGTTTCTTTCCTACTTTTCTGTATAATGAACTTCAGAGATTACGAGAAAACAATAAGGAGATGAACGATGAGATATAGTAGCCTGTTCATTTTAATAATGGTGGCGCTCTTAAGTGGCTGCCAAATAGAAAATACTAAATCCTATGAAACCGACCCAGTTGAAGTGTCAAAAGATAAAGCTTCAGTATTGAAAAGTAAGGAAATGGTAGCAGCGGAATTCCTGCTGAAAAAAGGAATTGAGGTGCAGCAAGAAGAACAAACGGATGTGGATTTGTCAGATACGCTTGAAGAAGAACCATCGACGTTATTGGATGAAAATAATGCCTCTAACGAAGACAAAGCCGTAATTGAGGAAAAAGAAATCGTTCTAAAAGAAGAACCCGAACAAAAGCAAAGTACTCAGAAACCTTCTGACAACAAGAAACAACCAAACGAACAAAAAAAAGAAGTAGAAAAGCCGAGTGAACAGCCTAAAAACTCAAAACCTAAAGAAGAAAAGCAAGTGGAGAAAACAGAGCCTTCCAAATCAGATTCAATTACCGTTTCAGGTCCAAGCTCGATTGAGGCTAAAGTGATCGAGTTAACGAATGCTGAACGAAAGAAACATGGTCTTTCTGAATTAAAAGTCGACAATACTGTAAATAGTGTGGCACGACGAAAATCTGAAGACATGCAACAAAACAATTATTTTTCTCACTCAAGCCCCACTTATGGGTCCCCATTTGATATGATGAGTCATTATGGTATCTCTTACCGTGCAGCGGCTGAAAATATCGCCTATGGGCAACAAACAGCTGAACAAGTCGTTGAAGCTTGGATGAGTAGTGATGGACATCGAGCAAATATATTAGGGAATTATACTCATATAGGAGTCGGGTATCATTCCTCAGGTCATTATTGGACGCAAATGTTTATTACTAAGTAATTAAGAAAAACGGCTCAACACCAGGTTTTGGTGTTGAGCCGTTTGTAATAAAAGAAGGCTTATTAGCGAACTCAGGAAGGGCACTGGCTTTGCTCGCTACGCGTCAAACAAAAAAACACCACTTTTGTTTGACTTTAAAAAAAGGTAGCGGCTTTGCTCAGTGCTTTGCTTCAGATAAAAAACGGCTTTGCCGTTTTTTATCTGAAGCTTGGGTATACATATGGGGTGTCTGGTTCTTCTACAACTGTAATTTCGCGCAGTTGAATGAGCGGAATGGCAAAATCACCGTATGTTGTTTGGTTTAATGTACCTGATACTCGGACCCATGTATCGTTTTCATATTGTGAAGCTTCATCCGCCTCTATCATCGTTCCATATACAGCTACATCTGCTACACAGCAGGTCATAGCAAAGCGGGCGACTACCATTTGATTATCGTCGAAATCCTCTTCTCTGTATACAAAACCGAGGATTTCAATTTCTTTCCCAAGAAATTCGTTCATGTGAATATCGAGGACTGTCATGACATCCAAGTAATTTTCTTCTGTTACCACAATGGTGTCATGCTCTTTCAATTCTTCAGCAAGTTCTAAATAGTAATTATTAAAGCCTTCTTCTGTATAAAAATCTTCGGCACTAAAGTGTTCACTATTTGCTTCAAGATTTTCTTCTAACCCTTCAAAATACGCATCAGGGTCTTCGAGATAGGCTGCTGCTCTAGCTAAGGTGTCCTCTGCTTCCGCTGGGGTGGTAATTGGCTTATTTAAGACACCACTACCGTATTGAATGCCACGATTGGCAGCAACTGAGCTATCTAAGGCACGGTCAGGAATAACGAATCCAGCGACTATCGGAACAATAAAGATCGAGTAGATGAGTATTTTTGTAAGGGGTGAACCTGTAATGGAATGGTCCTCCCCACAATCGCAGTACTCTTCCTCATCCTTTTTCGTACTTCTTATAATTTGAACAGCACCCAAAAATAAAAATACGACGGTAGCAAAATAAATGAAAGGCATCATTTTGGGAGCGATGTAATAGACGATGTTCCCCGTCACTATCATTGCAAGAATTAACAAAGCAAATCCAATAAGAATTATCCCACGAATGTACGTATGAAAACTCCGGTCTTGTTTTTTCTCATTCATAGATGTTATTCCTCCTTCACTATAAAATAAACAATTGTAAGATCATAACAGCTACAAAAACAGAAATTGTAACTACAGCGATAAAACCAAGTACAAATTTAACTCTGAAGAACGCAAACAACATTATTGTATTTTTTAAATCAAGCATTGGCCCATATACTAAGAACGCAATTAATGAACCTGTTGTAAATGTACTTCCGAACGAAGACGCAACAAACGCATCAGCTTCAGAACATAAGGATAAAATAAAAGCAAATGCCATCATCACACCTGTGGACGACCATTCATTACTACCAATGGCAAGTAAAATGTTTCTGTCCATAAACGTTTGAAACAAGGCGGCAATAAAGGCACCTGCAATTAGAAATTTTCCCATTAAGAAAAATTCATCAGCCGCATGATATAAGGTTTGTTTCACACGATTTGTTTTTACACCTGTCATTTGAACTTGAAGGATTTCACCTTTACCAGTCAGCTCTTCGGTTGTCCACTTTAATTGTTCGCTGTTTTTAAAAATCATGTACATGACGCCACCGATAAAGATGGCTAATACAAAAGCTAGTCCCATTCTTGAGTAGAGAACAGAAAGATCATTTCGAAAAGCAAAATAAGTAGATGCAGCAACAACAGGATTTAGGATCGGTGCAGCAACAAGAAAGACAACACCAATGTGAAGCGGCATCCCTTTTTTAATTAAACGTCTGACGACAGGAATGATGGCACATTCACAAATCGGGAAAATCGCACCAAGAACTGCAGCCGGTAATAGAGCCGCATATGCATTTTTCGGTAAAAATCGTCGAAGAGAATCTTCTGAGACGTACACTTGAATGAGTGCAGATACAAAAACCCCTAATAAGATAAAGGGTGCTGCTTCTATCACGATTCCAAGGAATATCGTGTTTACATTAACCCATTGATCTGGAATCGAGAATAAGGGATTATCAGATTTAATCCATTCAATATTAAAGAAGAGTAATAGAAAAAATAGTAGTAATAGAATTCCTATAAAATCTTTTGTTAGTGAAAGTAAAGTATCTTTTATTTTCATAGTAGCTCCTTTTAGTAGAAGTTCGCTAACATGTATTGTAACATAATTTAAGCTCTATGATAAAAGTCAATTGTTACTATTTGATTACTATCATCTTTCAATATTATAGTATGATTACTAGATTTTATGTTAAACAGTAACAAATAGTAATGATTACGATTTGTGGTTCTTTTTATTTTTTTGTATGATATATATATGGTAGAGGAGGAGTGCGAAGATGTCTAGAATACCTGTTTATTTATTTACTGGATTTTTAGGTAGTGGAAAGACAACGGTATTGTTAAAAGTACTTGAGGAAATGAAAAAGCAAGGAAAGAAGCCAGCAGTGATTTTAAATGAGCTAGGAGAAGTAAATGTTGAGAAAAGTTTGTTTGGTTCTCAGCCGGTTATGGAATTATTGAATGGTTGCATTTGTTGTACTATCCAAGATGATTTACGAACAGAGTTAAGTCAATTTCTCTCTACACAAAAAGAGGTTGATGTGATTATCATTGAAGGAACAGGAATTGCCAACCCTAAAGAAGTAGTAGAATCACTAACGCATCCAGATTTATTTGATCTTGTTGAGTTGTATTCGATTATTAGTCTTGTCGATGCAAGCAAATATTTAGAGTATCAAAGTTTGTTCTCAAGCTCGAAGGAAATTAGAACCATTTTAAAGCAACAGATTAGTCATAGCTCATTGCTCCTTTTAAATAAAATAGACCTTATAGATGAAAAGACGAAAATAAAAGTCCGTAAAAAAGTTCAGGACGTCATTGTGGATGGAACAGAAACGATAGAAACTACATATGGAGAAGTCCCGATTGAAACCATACTCAAGAAGCGAATGGAGAGTCTCGTCGTATCCGCTAATGCTTCACATCATCACCATCATCATGAGCATCATCATTTCCGGGCAGTAAAAATTGATGACATTCCTGAACTTGACCGTATTCATTTTGAAAAATGGTTAAAGTCATTACCAGAGCATGTCATTCGTGCAAAGGGATTGGTCCAGTTCACGGAAAGTCCAAGAGTATTTCAATTTCAATATTCTGCAGGTCAATTGCAACTCACAAAAACTACAGATGACCAACAAAAAGAAGACCCTTGCCTGATCATTATTGGATATCAGCTAGATATAGAAGAAATCCAAGCTTCTTTCTCTCAACAATTTGTAAGGTGAAAAAACTCCTAACGCAATTGCGTTAGGAGTTTTCAAATTATAAATCCATCACTGTATTAGGGTCAATAAACAAAGCAACTAGAATAGCGACTACGAAACAGTAAATCGCAAAATAAATGAGTTTGCTTTTCTTCAGGAAAGAAATAAGCCAAACAATCCCCAACCAAGAAAAGATGAATGTAGTGATAAAGGCAACAAGTAATGCTGGTGCTCCAATACTTGAGAACATGCCAGAACCGATTTCATCAAAAGCAAGAACTGTCGAACCTAAAATGACAGGAATCGAGAGTAAAAATGAATATCGAACGGCTGTTTCTCGGTTCAATCCAGCTAATAGTCCAGCTACAAGAGTTGCTCCTGAACGAGATATCCCTGGAAAAACAGCTAGAGTTTGCGCAAGCCCGACGATTATCGAATCTTTAAATGTCATATCTTTTTCTTCACGGTTTCCATAACGATGAAAACGTTCAATAAAGATTAATGCTACACCGGTAATAGCCAAGGCCCCAGCAATAAAATAAGGGGTCTTCATTGTTTCATCGAAAACGTCACTGAGAACAATTCCTAAACCACCAGTTAATATCGTAGCTACAAGTATGTACACTCCAAAGAAAAAATGAACTTTGTTTTCCGCGGTTTTGTTTGTGAAGAAGGAAAAGAAGCCCACGATAACGGCAATGATATCTTTACGGAAATAGAGAATAACGGCTAATACAGATGCCATGTGTAAAAAGATTTCAAACGCCAGTCCAGGAAAGGCATACCCGAATAATAATTGTGTGATAACAATATGTGCCGTACTGGAAATCGGTAAAAATTCGGTTATTCCTTGGACAAGACCAAAAATAAAAGCTTCGATAATTGACATAATGAGCTCCTTTCAAATTAAAGACTAGCGACTTTATTCTAGCAAAATTTCTTATAATAAGAAAGGTTATTTTTGTTAAAAATAGTTGCCGATTGAATGAAGTAGCTATTATAATGAGGTGGATTGTGACAATGAGGGGTGAGTACCATTCACAAGAAAAAAAGCCTAAGTATCGTTATATTAGTCGTTGCAGCTATTTTAATCGGGTATGTTATTGTGACAGAGTTCAATAAAGAAGTAGTCGGGGTAGCACAAGGAAATATTGCCGTTGATTTTACAACTCCTTTGTGGCCTACAAATGAAGAGGCCTCTTTATCCGATTTTTCAGGAGACATCATTATCCTCAACTTTTGGGCATCATGGTGTGAGCCTTGTCGGGATGAAATGCCGGATTTGATGGAATTTGAGCAAGATTACGGGCATCTAGGTATCCGAGTTGTCGGTGTTAATATGTCTACATTTGAGAGAACACTAGTTGATGCAGAAAAATTTCTAGAAGAATATGGAATCACGTTTCCTTCGTTTATAGATAGTGATGGAGTAGTAGCAACAACCTACAAGCCTAGATTTTTTCCTACCACCTATATATTAGATGAACAGCAAGTCATTCAACAGGTATTACCTGGGGAAATTAATTATCGTGTATTAGAAGAATATGTACTTCCATTAGTACAAGAGTAATCACCTGTAAGGTACTGAAAAAGTTAGGTTTTTACCTTTTTCAGTGCCTTTTTTAGCAGGCGATTTTGTTTGTATTCATGAATGTACTATAATAGATGGATGAGATTGGTAAGTGGGGGTCCAAATGTACAAAGAACTCGTAGTGCAAGTAACCGAAATATTATATGAGGACAATCAAATACAACTTCTCGGAACATCGGAAGGGGCCAACAAGGCGATGCTTTATCGTACGATGTTACCTAGAGTATCCACTGGAGATAAAGTCGTTGTCAATGCAACAGCCGTTTCACTAAAGCTTGGAACAGGTGGCTGGGATATTGTTAAAAGTGTGGGAGATAGTTCGGTGTTGTTTGAAAGTGAGCAACCAGGTCATATTATGAAGGCAAGATACACGCCTTCCCAACATAGTGTTTTAGCCGTAGAAGCACAGGAAAGTGAATATCACTCGTTATTTACGAAAGAATTTCAATTGAAAACAAACGATAACATCTTGATTGCTGAATTACATAGCATGTTACCGATTATTTATTCCATCTGTAAACAATGGGAACGCGAGATTACATTAACCGTTATTATAAGTGATGAAGCGGCCTTGCCTCTTACGATAAGTGAGCATATTCGCGAAATAAAAAAAGATAGAAACGTTAGTACGATTACAATAGGTCAGGCCTTTGGTGGAGATTATGAGGCTGTTACATTACATACGGCGTTGCAGTTTGCCAAAGAGGTGTTGGCTAGCGATGTTATCGTTGTCACTCTAGGTCCAGGCGTTGTTGGGACAGGCAGTACTTACGGATTTAGTGGGATGGCGTTGGCAGAATGGGCAAATAGTATCGGGGGCCTAGGTGGCTGTCCAGTATGGATTCCGCGGATTTCTTTTGCAGAAAAACGGGATAGACATTATGGCTTGAGTCATCACATACTTACCCCATTATCGCAGTTTACTTTTGTAAAAAGTGTCTTGCCTTTACCCCTGTTACATAGAGAGTGGAATGAAGTGATTGATAATCAGATTAAAAAACTAAAGCATACTCAGGTAGAAATTTATCAAGACCGGACATTGAATGAAAATATCGAAAGGCTACTCGTTGATGGAATGAAGCAGTACCCAATGCCAATTAAGACAATGGGACGGGACTATGACGATGACCCTGCTTTTTTTTGCGCTGTTGCCACTGCGGTATATTGGGTGTTACAACGACTTGGGGAGTAGGTTCAGCATTTCTCATTTCCGCTATCGTATCATATGTTTTTGCGTATTCTTTTAGTTTCGCTTTTATTTCCCATGCTTTTCCGACTAACGTAATCCCATTACTTGTTACATATACTTTCATAAATACTACCTCCGCACTTTCAATGATATGGTAGACTTTATGAAGAAGAGTTTTTATTTAGAACTAGGAGGCGTTATGATGCATAAACATTTACTAGAAAAAACGATCAACACAACGACGATTTATGAGGGACGAATCATAGACTTAGTCATTGATGATGTTGAGCTTCCCGACGGAAAAATGAGTAAACGTGAATTAATTAAACACCCTGGTGCGGTTGCGGTTATACCTGTTACCAAAGAAGGTAAGCTTGTGATGATTAGACAATATCGAAAAGCGCTTGATAAAGTCATCGTTGAAATCCCAGCCGGAAAACTAGAGCCTGGAGAAGAACCTCTTCCTTGTGCAAAACGAGAGCTAGAAGAAGAAACAGGGTATCAATCTGAAATGCTAGAGTATGTCACTTCATTTTATACATCGCCAGGTTTTGCGGATGAAATCATTCATCTTTATTTTACAGACCAATTAACAGAGGGAAATTTAAATCTGGATGATGATGAATTTGTTGAGTTAGTTGAGGTCACATTAGAAGAAGCACAAAAAATGATTACTACAAGGGAAATTTACGATGCGAAAACGGCATTTGCTGTACAGTATCTCCAACTTAGAAAATAGACGGTGAAAAAACATGCGACAACTGTTTGCAGATTTACATATTCATATTGGGCGAACGGCCTCTTATCGCCCTGTAAAAATAACAGCAGCCAATACGTTAACATTAAGCAATATCATCTCATATGCTTCTTCTGTTAAAGGAATCGATCTTATTGGCGTCATTGATTGTCATGTCCCAGAGGTGATTGATGAAATTGAAGCAAAGATAATCGCGCGAGAGGCGTATGAGCATGAAGAAGGAGGCATTTTCTTTCAGGAGGGAATTACTCTTTTTTTGGGATCAGAAATTGAAATCTACGATGACAATTGTAAAGGTCCCATTCATGTGCTAGCTTTTCTACCGACGATTAAAGCGATGAAAGATTTTAGTATGTGGCTTCAAGAGCGGTTAAAAAATGTCACATTGAGTTCTCAACGGATATACGAAAATGGCAAAGTGTTTCAGGAAAAAGTAAAAGACTTAGGCGGGTTGTTTATTCCGGCTCATGTTTTTACTCCATTTAAAAGCTTATATGGAAAAGGGGTTACTCAAAGTGTTTCTGAGGTGTTTAACCCCGATCTTATCGATGCGATTGAACTGGGCTTAAGTTCGGACACGACAATGGCAGAACAAATTGATGAATTAGTGAAGTATCCTTTTTTAACAAACTCGGATGCGCATTCGCTTGAGAAAATCGCTAGAGAATATCAAATGATAGAGGTACAAGAACCAACGTTTTCTGAATTGAAAAAGGCGTTAAAAGGAATCGACGGAAGAAAAATCATCTCTAATTTTGGGTTAAATCCAAAGCTTGGTAAATATTACTTCACTAGTTGTGAAAAATGTTATGAACCAAAAAAAGATGGGGATTCATGTCTAGGATGTGGTCATAAAAAATTTACTAAAGGTGTGTATCAGCGGTTGCTGGAATTACGTGGAGAAGCTACTAGACCGAAAAGGCCACCGTACATCCATCAAATCCCTCTCGAATTCATACCTAAGCTTGGTCCTAAAACACTTGAAAAATTAAGAGACCATTTTGGAACAGATATGGCGATTATACATGAGGCCACCGAAGAACAGCTACAAACAGTGGTTACCCCATCACTGGCGGAATACATTATTAAAGCAAGAACAGGACAGTTACATTTTCAAGTTGGTGGAGCGGGTAAATATGGAAAAGTAACATAGAGGAAAGGACAAAAGGTTGTTTGTTACCTTTTGCTCTTTCCTCTTACTATTTTTGGAAAAATAATTCCAGAGAGAAGGAATTGCGAAGTTTTTTATTGAATTAATCTAAATAAAGGAGGATTTTCTAGTAATTACTAGTAAGTAATCACGTATTTTATATTAGTGTTCATTATGAACAGGGGAGGAACTTTTTTTGAAAAAGAATACATTAGCTCTAGTTATTGTTACTCTTATCATTATTCTTTCTATTGGCAGTTTTTATTTCCCACTATCTTCAAAGGCGTTAGAAGATAAGATCTACCTTCAAAAAGGATATGACCTAAGTGTTGTGAATGATAGCGTTCCGGTTGACTTTCAGTTTGAAGAAAGTTGGTTAGCGCTTGAACCTGGTGAGGAGAAAATGATAAATAAAGTTTTAGTAGAAGAAGAGAGTTCTACTGTGATTTTGAATAGAATTATCCGTTCAGATGATGGGCGATTGATAAGTATTGAATTAAATAGTGAACATAGCTTTAAGAATAATCGAAAAGGTCGTTTCCTAAGTAGTTTACAAATTAGCGGTCAATCTTTTTTGAAAAACAATAAATGGTCTATTTATAGTAATCAAAAAGAGGTAATAAAAGAGGCGGGAATCATTAATGGAACAGGAGGTGGACCTGCTGAATTGAATCTTGTTAACTTAGATTATCAAAAGGTTAGTAATGTAGAGAAACCATTTATAATTTCGTTTGAATACATGTTGTATGAATATGAAAAAAAATAAGTTCATTCATTGGTGTTATGCAAAAACCTCTACAATTTAACTGCATGTTTTTGGTGAGAATAGAGAGCAAAGGGAGCGTATACGAGTGCGCTCCCTTTTGTGATGAGACAAATTTCTTATTCTAGTATTTTTATTAAAATCTATTATTTTTCTGTCATAGGATCATTTGTTACCTCATAGATTGGAGTATCAGCAGTTGGGAGGGTAATCCGATCATGAAAACAAATAAACTAGGACAGGCCATTTATTATCACCTTGAAGAAAATCGTTCAATCTATTTCTTTACGATCGTGTTATTTTTGGTAGGAATTGTGTTTGGTGCGATTGTCGTTAATAGTTTGAGCCTTACGCAGAAGAACGATTTATATATGTATTTGAACCAATTCTTTGGACAAGTTGCTAATGGTGAGTTTGCTCAAGCATCAACCATGTTTACACACACCTTTGCACATTATGCCAAATATTTTGGCTTAATGTGGATATTAGGTTTATCGATTATCGGCCTGCCAGTGATTTT
This sequence comes from Bacillus alkalicellulosilyticus, assembly GCF_002019795.1. Taxonomy (GTDB): domain Bacteria; phylum Bacillota; class Bacilli; order Bacillales; family Bacillaceae_F; genus Bacillus_AO; species Bacillus_AO alkalicellulosilyticum. The sequence goes on from NZ_KV917381.1 coordinate 1,798,542, forward strand.
GATTTTATTATTCCTTAAAGGAGTCGTTGTAGGCTTTACAGTTGGATTTTTAGTTAACCAAATGGGAATGTCGGGTTTTTTACTGGCCTTTGTTGCTGTAATGCCACAAAATATTATTTTAGTACCGGCTTTTATTATTGTTTCGGTAGCATCGATTTCATTTTCTTTAAAAATGATCCGTAATCAATTTGTAAAACGAAGCAATCAACCGATTTTTCCACAGTTTCTTCGATATTCACTGCTTATCTTATGTGTGGGGGCTTTATTAGCGATTGCATCTGTCATAGAAGCGTATGTGTCACCTGCTGTAATGCGAGTTGTTATATCAACTTTTGTTTAATAATAATTATTATTTAATAATTATTATTTATTTTTAATATCCTTTGACACCCTTATTTAAAATGATTATAATAAATGCAGGGAATAGTTGAGGGAGGCGCATTATCCATGGAAAATCGAATTGAGCGCATCAAAAAACAATTGCACTCACAAAGCTACAAGCTTACCCCGCAACGAGAAGCGACGGTTCGAGTCCTTTTAGAGCATGAAGAAGACCATCTTAGTGCCGAGGACGTCTACCTCCTTGTCAAAGAGAAAGCACCAGAAATAGGGTTAGCCACAGTTTATCGTACATTAGAATTATTAACCGAATTAAAAGTAGTAGATAAAATAAATTTCGGCGATGGTGTTGCGCGTTATGACCTTCGACAAGAAGGAGCAGAGCATTTTCATCATCATTTAGTTTGTGTAGAATGTGGAGCCGTGGATGAAATCCAAGAAGACTTGCTTGGGGATGTAGAGAAAATCGTGGAAAGTGATTGGAACTTTAAGATTAAGGACCATAGACTCACATTTCATGGGATTTGTCATCGATGTCATCCAACTGAAGAAGAGGAAAAAGAAGAGTAAGAGAAAAGGTGTCCAATGGACGCTTTTTTGCGTTATAGGGGATTTTATTTGTAAGTAAACGAAGAAGAGTAACGGCTTTGCCCATCGCAAAATAAAAAGCTGGCCGTGCCGTCTTTGATATATATAGGAAGATTTAGGGTGAATTCAAGAAAAATGATAGGATTTTAGGTATAAACTAGACCAATTTTGGCATACCTTGTACTAAAGGATACTGGACGGAACATTTGTGGAGGTATGTGAGATGAAATCGTGGCTAGCGCTAGTAGGAAACACTATTAAAGTATTTGTCATATTTATGGGATGCACTCTTATATTTTATTATGGTATTCTATGGGTAAGCAAAGAATACGAGAGCTATCACCGATATGATGAACCAAAAGGGCGTGCAATTAAAGTGATTCAAATGGAAGAACGTGAATCTAGTTATCCTGAATGGGTGGAACGCCTTATGTTTTTCTATCATTTTGGTGAATAGCAACAGGGAGCGATTGACATGCAAGAGCTTGTCGCTGATTTTATCCATTATGTAGTAGTGGAGCGGGGTCTGGCAGATAATACGATTCAGTCTTATCGAAGAGACCTACAACAATATACGAAATACCAAAAAGAAGTAGAGGTTAACTCTCATATAGACGAGATTGACAGAACATGTATTTTGAACTACTTATATTTTTTGAAAGACCAAGGAAAAGCAGACACAACAATTGCTAGAAACATAGCTTCGATTCGTGCCTTTCATCAGTTTTTATTAAGGGAAAAAAAGGCGGATAAAGACCCAACAGTACATATTGAAATCCCGAAGTCGGCGAAAAGACTTCCTAAAGTTCTTTCTACTGAAGAAGTTGAAGCGTTGTTAGAAGTCCCGCATGGTACTGATCCATTCTCCATTCGTAATAAAGCGATGCTAGAGTTATTATATGCGACCGGAATGCGTGTTTCAGAGCTTTGTCAGCTAGAGTTACAAGATGTTCATATGACGATGGGATTTATTCGTTGTATTGGAAAAGGAAACAAAGAGCGAATCATCCCGCTTGGATCGTTAGCCAATCAAAGTATGAAGGTCTATCTCGAAAATGCACGACCAAGAATGTTAAAAAAACGTAGTCATCAAAAAGTATTTGTAAATCATATTGGCAATCCGTTATCACGCCAAGGGTTTTGGAAAATACTTAAAGCATTAGCGAAAAAAGCAAAAATAGAAAAAGAACTTACGCCACATACGTTAAGACATTCTTTCGCGACACATCTGTTAGAAAATGGAGCGGACCTACGTGCTGTTCAAGAAATGCTTGGACATGCTGATATATCGACAACACAAATTTATACACATGTGACAAAAACACGTCTCAAAGACGTATACGCCCAGTTTCATCCTAGGGCGTAATTTTTTTCATTATATCAGAAAGTATAGAATTATTAGTTGTTCATAGATGCCATGCTGGATGACTCAGGGATAAGAAATAGACCGCTTTGGAAGCCACTGAAAAAGTACAAATCAACTTTTTCAATGCCTTTGATTATGGTTGCAATGGCTCCACTCGTTGCCCGCCCGCCTGCTACGAGAAACCCACTCGTAGCAGGCTTTAAAGAAATGCAACGGTTACGCACATTGCATCGAGGGCACTGTAAAAGTTAAAAACCGAACTTTTTCAGTGCCCTCACCGCTATGCGGTTTTGCTTATTACAACAATTGTATATTACTTCCTGTAGGAACAGGGTATAGTAAAAGTAGACATTGAAATTGAGGAGGAATGTTTGTGAGTAGCTATCGATTTAAACGTGTCTTTTTAATTGTAATGGACTCTGTTGGAATTGGAGAGGCTCCAGATGCAGCCGCATTTAATGATGTGGGTGCTGATACATTAGGACATATTGCACAACATATGGATGGTTTACATATGCCAACAATTGCAAAGTTAGGGTTAAGCCACATTCGAGAAATAAAAGGCATTACTAAGGTGGATAACCCAATGGCTCATTTCGGTAAAATGGCAGAAGCTTCTCAGGGGAAAGATACGATGACAGGACACTGGGAGCTTATGGGCTTACATATCACAGAGCCATTCCGTACGTTCCCTGAAGGGTTTCCGCTACAGTTAATAGAAGAACTTGAGTCATTTTCAGGACGAAAAGTAATTGGTAATAAAGTAGCAAGTGGAACGGAAATACTAGATGAGTTAGGTGGACAACACGTTGATACAGGTGCAATCATTGTATATACTTCAGCGGATTCAGTTTTACAAATAGCGGCTCATGAAGATGTTGTACCGATAGATGAACTCTATCAAATTTGCAAAAAAGCACGGGAACTAACGTTAGACCCTCCTTACATGATTGGTCGAATTATTGCGAGGCCGTTTGTAGGAAAAGATGGAAAATGGGAGAGGACGGCGAATCGACATGACTATGCCTTAAAGCCATTTGAACGTACTGTTATGAATGAATTAAAGGACGCTCAATTTGATTCGTTAGCCATTGGTAAAATCAGTGATATATATGATGGAGAAGGGATAACACAAGCGATTCGAACTACGTCAAATGATGATGGAATGGATAAAATCGTAATAACAGCTGATCAGTCTTTTACCGGTTTAAGCTTTTTAAATCTCGTTGATTTTGATGCTAAGTTTGGTCATCGTCGTGACCCGCAAGGCTACGGTGAAGCGTTAGAAGCGTTTGATAGTCAACTCCCCGATTTACTTGAGAAACTAAATGACGATGATTTGTTACTTATCACGGCTGACCATGGAAATGACCCGATTCATCCAGGAACAGATCATACCCGAGAGTATGTTCCGCTTCTTGCTTATCATAAAGGGATAACGCAAGGGAATGATTTAGGAGTGCGAACGACATTTGCAGATGTTGGAGCCACGATTGCAGATAATTTTAATGTGAAGATGCCGAAATTTGGAACTAGTTTTTTATCACAATTATAAGGAGTGTCATATTGATGGATAGACAGCAATTAAACGAAACGGTCTCGTATATTAATGGAAAAATATCAGAAAAACCAACGATAGGTTTTATATTAGGGTCTGGTTTAGGAGTGTTAGCGGACGAAATTGAAAATCCAACAGCTATTCCATATGAAGAAATCCCACAATTTCCAGTCTCAACGGTAGAAGGTCATGCAGGACAGTTAGTTTTTGGTCAGCTCCAAGGCAAGCCTGTTGTGGCGATGCAAGGTCGTTTTCATTACTATGAAGGCTACTCACTTGATAAAGTCACTTATCCGGTTCGTGTAATGAAGGAGTTAGGTGTAGAAATACTGATTGTCACCAATGCAGCTGGAGGAGTGAATGAATCTTTCGAAGCAGGCAACTTAATGATTATTACCGACCATATAAACCAAATGAATACAAATCCGCTTATAGGCGCAAATGATAATTCGTTTGGTGTTCGCTTTCCAGATATGTCGAGCGCTTATTCGCTCCGCCTACGTGATAAAGCAAAGAAAGTCGCTTCTGACTTAAACATAAAAGTTCAAGAAGGGGTTTATGTAGGATTAACGGGACCAACCTATGAGACGCCAGCTGAGATTCGAATGATGAGAATTCTTGGGGGAGATGCGGTAGGAATGTCGACCGTTCCAGAAGTTATCGTCGCTCGTCATGGGGGAATTGAAGTGCTTGGCATTTCATGTATTTCAAATATGGCTGCGGGAATATTAGATCAACCTCTTTCACATGATGAAGTGATGGAAACGACTGAAAAAGTAAAAGAAGATTTTCTCTCATTAATAAAAAATGTCGTTAAAGAGATATAAGGGAGTGCGATAATATGGATTTAAATAAAATAAAAGAGTCAGTACAGTTTATTGAAAATAAAATAAAAGTTCAACCATACATAGGGTTAATTCTAGGGTCAGGTCTAGGGGAATTAGCCGATGAGATTGAAGATTCGGTTAAAATCCCTTATGAGGAAATTCCGAATTTTCCGGTATCAACAGTAGAAGGCCATGCTGGGCAATTGGTCATTGGTACTCTTCAAGGAAAAGCAGTCGTTGCCATGCAAGGGAGATTTCATTATTATGAAGGGTATTCAATGAAAGAAGTCACATTCCCAGTTCGTGTGATGAAACAAATGGGTGTAGATATTCTTCTTGTCACGAATGCGTGTGGTGGAATGAACAAAGCATTTTCTCCAGGAGATTTAATGCTAATTGAAGACCATTTAAATTTAACAGGAGCTAATCCATTAATTGGTCCAAATGATTCAAAGCTTGGACCGCGTTTTCCCGATATGAGTCATGCGTATACACCTGAACTTCGAGCCATTGTCGAACATGTAGCTGCTAAGCTAGATATCCCAATCCAAAAGGGCGTGTACGCAGGAATTAGTGGCCCAACGTATATGACGGCCGCTGAATTGATTATGTTACGAAAACTAGGTGGAGATGTCGTCGGTATGTCCACGGTTCCAGAAGTAATTGTTGCGCGTCATGGTGGAATGAGAGTCATAGGAATATCATGTGTCACCGATATGGCCATTGGAGAAGAACTAGAAGGAATCACTCATGAAGAAGTAATGGAAGTAGCAAATCGGACTAAACCGAGATTTATCAAGCTTGTACAAGAAATCATTGCGACAGTTGAATAATAAGGTGGTATGATTATGCGAATGGTAGATATTATCGAAAAAAAACGTGATGGAGCTCCTTTGTCAGAGCAGGAAATCCAGTTTGTTGTTAAGGGATATACATCTGGTGACATTCCTGATTATCAAATGTCTGCCTTTGCAATGGCAGTCTTTTTTCAAGATATGACGACAGACGAACGGGCTGCACTTACGATGGCAATGGTTGAATCAGGAGACCAAATTGACCTATCAAAAATTAATGGAAAGAAAGTCGATAAGCATTCGACCGGTGGTGTTGGAGATAAGACGACGATCGCATTAGCGCCTTTGGTGGCGGCTGTTGGGGTTCCTGTTGCAAAAATGTCTGGTCGCGGATTAGGTCATACAGGGGGAACGATTGACAAGCTTGAATCGATACCAGGATTTACAGTGGAAATAACGAATGACCGATTTATGGAACTCGTCAATGAAAATAAGCTCGCGGTCGTTGGGCAATCAGGAAATCTAGCACCAGCCGATAAAAAGTTATACGGACTACGCGATGTGACAGCTACTGTTAATTCAATACCTTTAATCGCAAGTTCGATTATGAGCAAAAAAATTGCTTCAGGAGCAGATGCAATTGTTCTCGACGTAAAAACAGGGACAGGTGCGTTTATGAAGGAACTTGACCAATCGATAATACTTGCAAAAGCAATGGTTGACATCGGAAACTCACTAGGAAGAAAAACGATAGCCATTATTTCTGATATGAATCAACCTTTAGGTTATTCGGTTGGAAATTCACTTGAAGTGATGGAAGCGATTGATTTACTTCGTGGACAGGGACCTGAGGATTTGCGTGAATTGTGTTTATCTCTCGGTAGTGAAATGGTTGTATTAGCTGATAAAGCAAGCTCCGTCAAGGATGCTCGTACTTTGTTAGAAGATGCGATTGCTTCAGGTGCCGCGATTGAAAAGTTAAAAACATTTATTGAAGCACAAGGAGGAGACTCTCGAATCGTCGACGATTATTCCATACTCCCACAAGCCCAATATGAGATTAATGTGGAAGCCGATGAATCGGGCTATGTCGCTGGCATCGTAGCAGATAAAATCGGAAAAGCGGCTATGGTTCTTGGAGCAGGACGAGCAACAAAGGATGCTCAAATAGACCTAGGGGTAGGCATTACCTTGAAAAAGAAAATAGGTGAGGCAGTTTCAGTCGGAGATACGATCGCTGTCCTTCATGCCAATTCAGAAAATGTCGACCAAGTGATTAACATGGTTCAAGGATCCTACACGATTACAGAAGAACAACCACAAAAAAGACCGTTGTTATATGAAACGATTTCATAAGCTAATTGTAATGGCTTAGAGGCTGGAACAAAAGGAAAAACCTTTTGTTCTAGCCTCTTTTTTAAGGTGAATACTTCTTCAACTGAAGAAACTAGTTTAAAAGGGTAGAAAAAAAGAGTTACTCTACCGAAACGAGATGAATGGCACCAAATCGGTAACGAAAAATAAAGGAATAAATTAACATAACATACACCCCTGGAAAAGTAATAATTCCATAAATCTTTAATGTATTTCATAAATTTCGTATAAAAGTTGAGAAATTGGAAAAAATTTAACTAAAAAACTGTGGAGGTAAGACTACTATGAGGGCAATCATCGCTAGTTTAATGAGTTTTTTCGTAATTTTTTCTGGATTTAGTACATACGTTTCAGCTACTGAAGGGGCAAATCTTGCACCAAATTCTTTTTCAGCCATCATTATTGAAAGAGATACTGGAACGGTATTATTCGAAAAAGAAAGTAAAAAAGAGCTACCTCCAGCAAGTATGACTAAGATTATGACGATGCTTTTAATTATGGAGGCCATCGATACGGGGAAAATTAAATATGACGATATGGTAAGAACGAGTGAAAAAGCAGCATCCATGGGAGGTTCACAAGTTTTCCTTGAACCTGGCGAAGAAATGTCTGTAGAGGATATGTTAAAAGCAATTGCGGTTGCATCAGGAAATGATGCATCAGTGGCAATGGCAGAACACATTGCAGGTTCTGAAGAAGAGTTTGTCAGAATGATGAATGAAAAAGCGAAGGAACTTGGGCTTACAAACACACATTTTTTAAATACAAATGGATTACCAGCCAAAGATCATTATACGTCAGCTTATGATTTAGCCATGATGTCAAAAGAGCTCTTGAAATACGAAGAAATCACCAGGTTTACAGGGATTTATGAAGACTACCTCCGTCAAAATACAGAAGATGAATTTTGGCTAGTCAATACAAATAAATTAGTTAAATTTTATCCTGGGGTTGACGGACTTAAGACTGGTTATACAAGTGAAGCGAAATATGGACTTACGGCTACCGCAAAAAAGAATGGCATGAGAATTATTGCTGTTGTCATGGGTGCGCCTTCACCAAAGGAAAGAAACAAACAAATTACAGAGATGCTCGATTACTCGTTTAGCCAATTTATGACGCATGCCCTTTATGAAAGAGACCATGTAATTGCTGAGGTAAAAGTAAGTAAAGGAAGTCAAAGTAAAGTTCCTGTTGTTACATCTGAATCTGTCTCAGTCTTAACGAAAAAAGGCGAGTCCATTGATGATGTCGAGGAAAAATTAACATTTACTACGGATCTTCAGGCACCTGTCAAAAAAGGAGATGTTGTTGGTTCATTAGTGATTGAAAAAGAAGGAAAAGTACTAGTAGAGACAACTTTAGTTGCTGGTGAGGATGTAGAAAGTGCATCTTGGTGGAGATTGTTTAAACGAACACTTGGGAAATTTTCAGGAATGTAATCTTTGTAAAAAATGACGAACACCATGAAAATATCCACTACTTTTCGCAGATTTTCACTAGTTTTGTCATAGGGCAGGATTAGGGAGTAGACATCTAGAAATTCTCACTACAGGAAAATGGGGCATGATTATTTATTTACATGCCCCTTACTATCTTTGAGGGAGTGAGATTGTTGAGTTTACTAATTAATCTTGAACAAAAAGGAACGGTGTTGCTCGTTCGACTTGAAGGTGAATTAGATCACCATACAGCAGAGCAGTTACGCCAACAGGTGGAAGAACGCTTTGAACAATTCGAGCTAAAACATATTGTTTTAAATCTAGAAAACTTGTCATTTATGGATAGTTCAGGTCTTGGTGTCATTTTAGGCCGCTATAAACAAGTGAAAAACATTGGTGGGGAAATGGTTGTTTGTGCAATTTCTCCGGCAGTTAAGCGGTTATTTGAAATGTCAGGGTTGTTCAAAATCATCCGTCTAGAAGAAAGCGAGCAATTTGCACTACAGACGCTGGGGGTGGCCTAATGATGAAAAATAGTATGGAAATGAAATTTTCAGCACTAAGTCAAAATGAGTCATTCGCCCGTGTTACAGTAGGTGCATTTGTTGCCCAATTGGATCCGACAATGGATGAATTAACAGAAATTAAAACGGTAGTTTCTGAGGCTGTGACGAATGCAATTATTCATGGTTATCACAATCAACCAGAAGGTATGGTGTACATTTCTGTTGTCCTAGAGAACGATACGGTCGAGTTAACGATTAAGGACGAAGGTGTAGGAATTGATAACGTAGATGAAGCAAGACAACCATTGTATACAACTAAACCAGAATTAGAGCGTTCGGGTATGGGCTTTACGATTATGGAAAATTTTATGGATGAAATCTCGGTTTCAACAGAACCGATGATGGGAACAACTGTGTACTTAAAAAAGCATCTGTCTAAAAGTAAAGCGATGTGTAATTAAGGGGTTCTGTTTATGGATGTGGAGGTAAAGCAGGAAAACAATGATGCATACTTAAAGGATAATGAAGTCAAGAAGCTCATTGAAAAAAGTCAGGCAGGGGACCAGGATGCCAGGGATACGATTGTTAATCGGAATACCAGACTTGTATGGTCAGTTGTCCAACGTTTCTTAAACAGAGGGTATGAGCCTGATGACTTATTTCAAATTGGTTGTATCGGTTTGATTAAATCTATTGATAAATTCGACCTTTCTTATGATGTGAAGTTCTCGACATATGCGGTACCTATGATAATTGGAGAAATTCAACGTTTTCTTCGTGACGATGGAACGGTTAAGGTCAGTCGTTCGATAAAGGAACTAGGAAATAAAATTCGGAAAATGAAAGACGAGCTGTCCAAAACACTTGGACGGGTTCCTACTGTAAATGAAATTGCTGAAAAGCTAGAAATTACACCAGAGGAAGTCGTTTTTGCTGGAGAAGCAAGTCGCTCTCTTACATCAATTCATGAGACCGTTTATGAAAACGATGGAGATCCGATTACTCTTCTAGACCAAATTGCTGATAGTTCGGAAACCAAGTGGTTTGAAAAAATTGCATTAAAGGAAGCGATTCGTCATTTAGACGAGCGCGAACGTCTAATTGTCTATTTACGGTACTATAAAGATCAAACTCAATCAGAGGTAGCCAATCGCTTGGGAATCTCCCAAGTACAAGTATCGAGACTTGAAAAGAAAATATTGGATCAGATTAAAGAGCAGATGGAGTAATCCATTTGTTCTTTTTTTGCGCAGGGAATGGGTCCGCATATCGCTTTTAGCAATTATCAAATTTCCGTTTTTCTTATTATTGTTTATTCTTCTTCATTTCAACCATGTTATTAAAAAAATAATTTTTAGTAATTGTTGGTAAAACTTCGTAAAAGAATGAACATAAGAAAATCAATCCATACTAAAGAAAAAGTAACACGAGTAGATGTGTTTGATTCTCCATGGCAAAGGGGGAGGAAACAATGGGGCAGAGTCAATCGATTTACATTAGAATGAGACACCATGTGCGGGTGAACCTCGGACAGAATGTCACGGTCGGAGATGTGGCTCAAGTCATTGCAGAGCCTTCTCTAAAAAAAGAAATTGACAAATTGATTATTCATCGAGTGAAAAGGGAGGACAAAAATTTTATCATCATCGATGTGATGGCAGTTATTGAAACAATAACCACGTCATCACTTCATGTTTCCGGAGACATTCAATCGTTGGGAAATGCACAATCGATTTTAGAGGTTGAAATGAAGCAACGGAAACTAACACCGATTTTATTTTGTTTAATCTGGTTACTGTTATTTTTTGGTGCAGCTTTAGCAATCATGAACTTTCATGAAGATGTAAGCATGAGAGAAGTCCATCAGCGAATTTTCAAAGTAGTCACAGGAAATGAGTCAGCAAAGCCATTATTGTTGCAAATCCCTTATTCCATTGGTTTAGGTTTAGGGATGATTTTATTTTTTAACCATGTTTTTAAAAAGCGAATTAATGAAGAACCAAGTCCTTTGGAAGTGGAAATGTTTAAGTATCAACAGGATTTAAACCAATACCTTATCATCCACGAAAACAAAGAAAACAAAGAAAGCGAAAAAAAATCGGATGGTGATTGAAGCGGTTCTGTCAATTTTTATTGGACTTGGTGGAGGACTTGCGGTGGGCGGCGGTTTCGTTGCATTTCTATCTGTATTAGGAATTGTTCCTCGTTTGACCCAACTATCGAAAACTCAAAAGTATATTGCCATTTATGAATGGAGTGTTGTCTTAGGAGCGTTAACGGGAGCAACCGCTAGTTTGAATGATTTAGAACTTCATCTAACGGAATGGCTTTTACTTCCGATCGGCTTAGCTTGTGGGATGTTTGTAGGAATGTTAGCTGCTGCATTAACAGAAGTGTTAAATGTCTTGCCGATTCTTTCTAAACGTATAGGAGTCCAAGAAAAGATAGTGATTTTATTAATGGCAATAGTGTTAGGTAAAATGTTTGGCTCATTGTTCCACTGGGTTTATTTTGTGGACCACTAGGTGAAAGGAGAACAGCTAGAGATGGAAGACCAGAAGAAAAAACAAAAGCAATATCTAAAAAAGATAAAGCCTTTACAGCCCAAACGACCGATTTTTAAAAATGGCATAAAGGCATATGTCATCGGTGGGATTATTTGTGCCATTGGCCAAGGAATATCGAACTTTTACCTTTTTACATTTGATTTAACAGAAAGAACAGTCATTAGTCCAACGATTGCCACGCTGATCCTCATCGCAGCGCTTTTAACAGGCTTTGGGGTTTATGACCGCTTAGGGCAATTTGCTGGTGCTGGTGCATTGGTTCCGGTGACAGGGTTCTCGAACGCGATGACGAGCGCGGCCCTTGAACATAAAAGTGAAGGTCTTGTATTTGGAATTGGTTCAAATATGTTTAAAATAGCGGGGGCCGTTATTGTATTTGGCGTTGTATCGGCTTATCTTGTTGGTCTTACCAGGTTACTCGTACAAACGTTAATAAATTAAAGGGGGCAAGCTTTGTGAAGCGCAAGGGGAAGCAAACCTGGAAGTTTTCTGAAGGTGTTTTTATTGCTTCAAGTGCTACAGCGGTTGGCCCATTAGAAGCAAAAGGACCTTTACATGAAAGCTATGATAAAACATATAGCAAACTGTATTGTGAAGAATCCAATTGGGAGTTAGCCGAACGACGCCTTCTAACTGATGCCATTGAAGAAACGTTGAAAAAAGACCATAAAAAGCAAAAGGAAATTGACTTTCTTTTGGCCGGAGATTTATTAAATCAAAATGTGACATCAAACTATGTAGCTAGGCAGCAGCAAATTCCTTTCATAGGAATGTTCGCTGCATGTTCGACCATAACTGAAACACTGGCATTAGGATCTGTCCTTATTGATGGAGGTTATGCCGAAAATGTCATCTGTGCCACGAGTAGCCATAATGCTACAGCGGAGAGACAATTTCGGTTTCCGACTGAATTTGGGGGCCAAAAACCAGACTCATCCACATTTACAGTCACAGGTGCAGGCGCAGCCCTTTTAACGAACCGTCCTTCACCGATAAAAATTACGTACGCTACTGTTGGCAAGGTGATTGACTTAGGAGTCAAAGACCCTTTTAATATGGGATCAGCTATGGCTCCGGCCGCTTTTGATACGATTACTACTCACCTTGAGGAGACAAAGCAAGATATATCTGATTTTGACATTATCGTCACGGGCGATTTATCAAGAATAGGTACTATTGTATTGCGAGAATTGTTCAAGGAGAAAAGGATTGACATTTCTCATAAGCACCATGATTGTGGAGTGATGATTTATAGTCCTGACCAGCCTGTATTTGCTGGTGGTAGTGGCTGTGCATGTCCAGCAGTCGTTACATTTGGTCATTTGTTTTCTGAAATGAAAAAAGGAAAAATAAAAAAAATGTTAGTTGTCGCAACGGGAGCATTGTTAAGCCCTACAATGATGCAACAAAAAGAAACCATACCATGCATCGCGCATGGTATCGTTTTTGAAGCAGGGGTGATGGAAACATGATGGAATATTTCATTGCGTTTGCTGTAGGCGGTGCGATTTGCCTTTTGGGACAACTTCTATTAGATGTCTTTAAGCTGACGCCTACCCATATGATGAGTACTCTTGTGGTCATTGGAGCTTTGTTGGATGGCTTCCACTTATATGATCGCTTAATAGACTTTGCAGGGGCAGGAGCTACTGTTCCAATTACAAGCTTTGGACACTCGCTTGTTCATGGTGCGATGTCTGAAGCGGACCGCTATGGCTTTTTAGGAGTTGGGATGGGAATTTTTGAGGTGACATCTGTAGGTATTTCTACCTCGATTTTATTTGGATTCTTAGTAGCGATAGTATTTAAACCTAGGGGGTGATGAGATGAGAGACAAAAAACGCGTCATTTTAATTACGGATGGGGACGACCATGCGAGAAAAGCAGTTGAAATTGTAGCTAAGCAAATTGGTGGTCGTTGCATTTCAAGTTCTGCAGGGAACCCTACAAGATTAACTGGAAATGAACTGATTTCTCTCATACACAAAGCACCACATGACCCTGTACTGGTGATGTTTGACGATTGTGGTTTTCATGAAAAAGGCCAGGGTGAAGAAGCAATGAGAATTGTTGCGAATGAAAAAACAATAGAAGTTATTGGAGCAATTGCTGTGGCCTCTTCTACGCATTCCCACGAATGGACCAAAGTCGATATCAGTATCGATCGTACTGGGAAATTAACAGAATTTGGAGTGGACAAATATGGGTTACCAGACCTAGAAGTAGGAAGAATAGATGGCGACACCGTTTATATCTTGGATGAGTTAAATATTCCTTTCATTGTTGGCATAGGAGATGTCGGTAAAATGGCAGGACAGGATATTGTGGAAAAAGGCGCTCCCATAACGAAAAAAGCGGTTGAACTTATTCTAGAAAGGAGCAGAACCAATGGAAGCAAATATTCCTAAGCATGCGAATAAAATGTCTGTTTCCTCCAATATCACAGAAAACGCAAAGAATTTAAAAACTAGACTCGGAATGGACAAAAGCTTTGATGTCTGTCAGCGTAAACTCAAAATATTGGAAAAGGAAGTTCATATCTATTTTGTGAATGGATTAACAGACACGCAATTTATGATTGAGCAATTAAAAGGGCTCATGCAACTCGATGATACTGAAAAAAGAAAAGACTTAAATGTGATTTCGATTAAGGAAAAAATTCAAAATCATTTAGTTCATGTCCAAGTGGATCCTATTAAATCGTTGGACGAAGTTATTTTCTTTATGCTTTCAGGGTTAATGGCTGTCTTTATTGAAGGTGAAGATGAGGCATTGATGATTGATGTTCGTTCATACCCTTCAAGAGGACCTGATGAGCCTGATACAGAAAGAGTGGTCCGCGGAGCTCGTGACGGTTATACCGAAAATATTATTGTTAATACCGGATTAACAAGAAGACGAATTCGAGATGAGAGACTTCGTCATGAAATTATGCAAGTCGGCCAGCGTTCTCAAACGGACATATGCATGTCCTATATTGATGGAATTGCAGACCCGACGCTCGTAGAAATTATTCGTAAAGAGATTGTTTCGATTGATATTGATGGATTAACAATGGCGGATAAAGTCGTTGAAGAATTCATTGTAAAACAAGGATTTAACCCATTTCCAATGGTTCGCTATACAGAGCGACCAGATGTTGCAGCAACCCATTTACTAGAGGGGCACATTATCGTATTTGTCGATGGTTCACCAAGTGTGATTATTACCCCAACTACGATTTTTCATCATGTTCAACATGCTGAAGAATATCGCCAGGCCCCAGCAATCGGGACATTTTTACGCTGGGTAAGATACAGTGGGATGCTCATTGCTTTATTTATTTTACCACTCTGGTTACTAATGGTCATGCAACCTAGTTTATTGCCAGAGATGCTTGAGTTTATTGGTCCAAATGATACAAATAATGTTCCGATTTTCGCGCAGATTATTCTTGCTGAAATTGGAATTGAGCTATTGCGAATGGCCGCCATTCATACACCATCACCATTAGCAACAGCTCTCGGCTTAGTTGCAGCCCTTTTAATAGGGGATATCGCGATAACGGTTGGTTTGTTTACACCAGAGGTTATATTGTATGTAGCCTTAGGGGCAATTGGAACCTTTGCTACACCAAGTTATGAGCTAGGGATAGCTTTAAAAATCATGAGAATATTGTTACTTACTGTAGTAGCTATTTTTAAACTTCCAGGCTTCGTAATTGGTACAACATTATTAATTTTATTTCTTGCCAATATCCGTTCGTTTAATAAACCGTACTTATGGCCGTTTTTACCACTTGACCCACAGGCGATGTGGAATATTTTAGTTCGCGTTGCTGTCCCTTCAGTTAAACGAAGACCAAGGATTACTAATCCAGGTGATCCAATCAAACAAGGTGAATAATCTAGTTGATACACCATGAATGATGTGGTAAAGTTAACTATGATATTCTTCATAACAAAATGAAGAAGGAGACATGTGAGGCAGAATGATAATTCATCTGCCGCTGCCTATTGCAGGATTATCTGTAATGAGGTTACTCTTGCTTTTAATGAAAGCAGCTAGTGTAACGACATTAGCTGCTTTTTCTATATGATTTAGAACTTTGTATGAGGAGAGAGAAACAGATGCATTTACATGGAACTAGTAAAATAAATGATCGCGGTCATCTTGAAATTGGGGGAGTCGATTCCGTTGAATTGGCTAAAAAATACGGTACGCCTGTTTTTGTTTATGATGTTGCTTTAATGAGACAGAGAGCGTATGACTTTAAACAAGCTTTCCAAGACCTAGGTATAACGGCTCAGGTAGCGTATGCTAGTAAGGCGTTTAGCTGTGTAGCGATGGTGCAACTTGCGAATGAGCTTGGTTTAAGCTTAGATGTTGTGTCAGGTGGGGAACTTCATACGGCAATGGTCGCAGGATTTCCGATGGAACGAGTTCATTTCCATGGGAATAACAAAAGTTATCAGGAGATGGAAATGGCTGTCGAAGCTGGAATCGGTTGTTTTGTCGTAGACAATTTTTATGAGTTAGAGCAGTTAGAACAACTTAGCAAAAAACATGGTACAATCGTATCGATTTTACTGCGAACCACGCCTGGCGTAGAAGCGCATACACATGAGTATATTTCAACGGGTCAAGAAGATTCAAAGTTCGGATTTGATTTAATTAGTGGTCAAGTTGACCGTGCGATTCAAATCTCAGAAGCATCATCACATGTCAACTTACTTGGATTACATTGTCATATTGGTTCTCAAATTTTTGAAACAAGAGGGTTTGTGTTAGCAGTTGAAAAAATCTTTTCTTTTATTCAAAAGTGGAAAAAAGAACTTGGATTTGTGCCGACCGTGTTAAACCTTGGTGGCGGATTTGGTATCAGGTATGTGGAAGGAGATACCCCGTTACCTGCAGCGGATTACATTAAAGCAACTGTCGCTGCGGTGAAACAACAAGCTGAACTGTTAGAAGTGGACATTCCTGAAATCTGGATTGAGCCAGGCCGTTCTATTGTCGGTGATGCAGGAACAACCCTATATACGCTTGGTTCACAAAAAGAAATTCCTAATGTACGCCATTACTTATCTGTAGATGGAGGAATGACTGATAACTTGCGCCCAGCTCTTTATCAAGCGGAGTATGAAGGTGTTCTTGCGAATCGTGCGACCGAAGAAGCAACAGAGAAATTCTCAATTGCAGGAAAATGCTGTGAAAGTGGAGATATGCTTATCTGGGATTTACCACTACCAAAAGCAAATCATGAAGATATCTTAGCTGTGTTTTGTACAGGAGCTTATGGATACTCGATGGCAAACAACTATAACCGTATTCCACGTCCACCAGTAGTATTTGTTGAAGATGGTGAAGATACACTCGTTGTGAATAGAGAAACATACGAAGATATAGTTCGTCTTGATTTACCGCTACTGGTAAAGACGAAAGAAACGATATAGGTAAAGAAATAGTAGTAGAAGAGGGTGAGACAAAGGGTTGTTTTATTAACCTTTTGTCTCGCCCTCGTTTTTTGCTTTGGTTAGACGCTATTAAGGAATGAAAAACATTGCTATTCTTTTGTAATCGTTTGAATTTCTTTTACATGAATTAAAATAGGGACAGAAGTAACATGACTGTTTTGAAGTCACTTCACTATAATAAAGAAATATTTATTGTAGAATTGGCGGTGATGTTCGTGAACAAAGGAAGTTTTATCTTTCTGTTTCTCATCCTTTTGGTAGGTTGTACATCAAAAGATAGTAGTAGTAAAGCCAATGAATTTTATTATCCATCTCAGGAATGGGAAACAAAACAGCCAGAGGATGTAGGTTTGAATGAGACTGAATTAATGAAACTAAACGAGAGGATATCCTTCTTTAATATTCACTCCATGGTAATGGTGAAGGATGGATATATCGTTCATGAATATCAACAAGTGAATAACGATATGAATGTTTACCCTGTATTTTCAGTAACGAAAAGCATGATTTCTGCACTAGTCGGTCTGGCAATAGATAAAGAGTACATAGATGATGTGAATCAACCGATTGTCCCTTATTTCTCATATTTCAATGGTGAGATTGATAATATAAAAAAAGAACAAATTACGATCGAGCATTTACTGAATATGACAAGTGGACTTGACTATCCAGAGATGCAGGAAGGAACAAACTTACCACAGCAAATGGCTCAAAGCTCAGATTGGGCAAACTTTGTGTTAGAAAGAGAATTACTTCATGACCCAGGGACTTTTTATAATTATAGCTCTGGAAATTCGCATTTATTATCAAGAATCATAGCATTTGCTACCGAAAGTAATACACGAGACTTTGCTTCTGACTATTTATTTGAGGTTATTGGAATGGAAAACGTCATTTGGAGTGGGAGTTGGAGCGAAGATAATCTTGGAATAGCAAACGGTGGCTTTGGGATAAAAACTAGTGCTCGAGACTTGGCGCGATTTGGTTATTTATATTTACGAGATGGCGTTTGGAAAGGTGAACAAATTATTTCAAGCGAGTGGATTAAGAAATCAACAGAAGAGCATATTTATGTTGACCCATTCCATGGAGGATACGGTTTTCAGTGGTTTGTAAAGGCAATTGGAGGATACGATGCTTATTACGCCATAGGGTTTGGCGGGAATTACGTGATTGTCATCCCAGAACTAGAAATGGTCGTTAGTTTCGTAAGTTCGTTGCCAGGGCATGAGATTTTTGTGCCCTATCAAATGATTTCTGATTACCTTATGTTAGAAAAACAAAAAGAACAATAGATAATAAGTAGTTATTTTTAGGTAATAAAAAATCTACATAGTATAAAAATCCTGTTTTTGTAAAAGTTAGGAAAAACTATTGAAAGACAAGCCTATTTAAAGGTAACTTATAAAAGTATATTTTTGTTAGTAAACTTCTAAATGGGATTGTGGTGTAATGATAAAGGTAGGGAAAATCGCTGCGCTAGTTTTATTGTTTTTATTTATTGTAGGTTGCAGTACGGAGAAAATGATTGGCGGAGTGACACAAATTAATAATGAACAGGCAAGCGAGAATGAAGAGGATGGCATACCTGACCAAGTTGACCTTGAACTTGGTGACACAGGTATACTTGAGGATACAATTGGTAGCTATCAAATTACGATTCATTCAATCTCATTTGCCCAAGAGCTAGAAGGAAAGAAGCCATCACTAGACTATTTTTTTTCAGTAGAAGTAACTGTGGAGAATATCGGTTCTAGTGATTTAACAGCAGATGAACCCATTAGTGTCTTACAGGTAACAGCTGACTTAGAAGAAACGGGTACATTTGATATCTCTTCTCAATTTTCCGACATAACAAAACTAAGAGGTATGTTACATCCGGGACAAGAAAAGAGAGGGACGATTGTATTTGACGTTGAAGAAGCTGAACACTATTTTATAAGTGTACGAAGTGGATTTCTATCATCAGGTGCAGTGAAAAATCAAACGGTTTGGAACATTCAAAATGAAAACCTTAAATAAACACAAAAAGATTTAAACAGTCATAAACTTTCGATTTATGACTGTTTTATGATATTATGGGAAAGATCTTATTAAAGGAGGTTATACATATGAAAAAAGGAAGTATTACTTTTGAGAATGGCGAAAAAATTGTCATTGAATTTTTTCCAGAAGAAGCACCTGGAACTGTTGAGAATTTTGAAAAGCTAGCAAACGAGGGCTTTTATAACGGGTTAACATTCCATCGTGTTATCCCAGGATTCGTTGCACAAGGTGGATGTCCAACTGGAAATGGGACAGGTGGTCCTGGCTACTCCATTAAGTGTGAAACAGCTGGGAATCCACATAAACACGAGCGTGGTTCATTATCGATGGCCCATGCAGGAAAAGACACTGGTGGAAGTCAATTCTTCATCGTGTTTGAAGCACAACCACATTTAGATGGTGTACATACTGTTTTCGGTAAAGTAATTGAAGGTATGGATTCTGTTGACCGTATTCGCCCAAATGACATTATGTCAGAAGTGAAGGTTTGGGACGAATAGGATTTAAAAGGTAGGGTGTATCCAAAGGTTAAAATTAACCTAGGAGCATCCTATTTTTTTATTGACAGGGGAGCGTTCCTATTTTATGATTGGGTTATTAATTATATAGTCCCTAAAGGGGAGTAGCTTTAACAGTATAGTCGTCATTACAGAGTTTTTACTCTCGGCTATATTGGCGCATTTAGTCGTTAGCAAGACCTTTATCATTTCGGTAAAGGTGCCCGTTTATTTTAAACCCACTTTTATCATTTATGGTAAAGGTTTTTTTGATCTCTAGGTTTAATTTAAAAAAAGGGAGAGAAGACCCATGAAATCATTCAATGAGTTAGCTCAGAGTGTTTTCTTACGTAAAGATGGTAGAAAAATTGAGTTACTACAAAAAGACGATTCTTTACAGTTAATTGGTGTAGGTAGAAGTGCGTATGCTTTTAAAATAAAAGGAACAAACCAAGTGCTGAAAGTATTTTATCCACAATTCACTCAAGTAGCAAATGAAGAAGCAGAAATATATCATCTCCTAAGCGGGATTGATTTTTTTCCAACCCTATATGATTATGGACCAAACTACTTAGTCATTGATTTCATTGACGGAAATACGTTGTTCGATTGTCTCCATAACGGGGTACAAATTACAGAACAAAGTATACAAGAAATTGATATTGCACTTCATGAAGCTAAAGCTAGAGGGTTAAACCCTTCAGATGTTCATTTGAAAAATATAATGTTAACGAAAGATGGAAGAATTCGCTTAATTGATGTTGCTCGTTTTAGACAAACAAAAGCTTGTCAGCAATGGAATGATTTAAAGGCAGCGTTTAATCGGTTTTATAAGCATAAACTGTTTCCTAAGAAGCTACCCGTTTTTTTACTTAACACAATTGGTGCGTTGTATAAAAAACGTATACTTGTTCTTGCTAGATAAAAGGAGCTCTCCACACCTCAATGTGGAAAGCTCTCTTTTTACACCAAAAGAAGACAGTAAAATGTATAAATTATTGTCCATCTTGAGGCCTTACATCTTTTTCTTCTTGACCTATCGCTTCCATTCCTATTTGTTCTTGTACATTTTGTTGGATTTTTCGTTTTTCCATTTCTTCATTGTTAAATGTTAAATCAGGCTGAATGTTGTTATTTCTCGCGGCCTGTTTGTTCCAATCGCCCATGTTATCACCCCCGAAGTCGAATATGATTAGTATGTGAAGTTAGAAAGTCTTATACACGGATCGACAAACAAACGTAAAGACTAAAGTTTAATTTCTTGCTTTTTCCTATTTTCAATGCTATTATTCATTACAATTAAATACTTTCCTTCGGGGCAGGGTGAAATTCCCTACCGGCGGTGATGAAGCATAGCTTCTTAGTCCGTGACCCGGTTTTCGAACGAAAAGCGGTGGATCTGGTGAAACTCCAGGGCCGACAGTTACAGTCTGGATGGGAGAAGGAAAAGAGGGTAGCTTGTTTTTTAAAAAATCAAGTGAATTCCACAGGTGAAGTGTGTCTATTTGACACGAGCAGTCGTCTTTTTATAAGTGAAAACGATGCTTATTCAGTAATCCCTTATGCTTATTGCAAGGGTTTCTTTACCCTGACCTCTTTTCAAATCATATCCTAATCGTCTTGAAGGTCATTATCCTTTGAGGCGTTTTTGTTTTTGGAAGGAGATGTAGAACATGAAAGATGAAGAATACATGAAGCTAGCACTTACGATAGCGGAAAGTGCCAAAGGACAAACGAGCCCTAATCCACTTGTAGGCTGTGTCATTGTGAACGATGGGAAAATAGTCGGAATGGGGGCACATTTAAAAGCTGGTGAGGGTCATGCGGAAGTTCACGCGGTCCATATGGCTAAAGAAAAAGCTCAAGGTGCAACAGCTTATGTTACGCTTGAACCATGTAGTCACCATGGAAGGACGCCACCTTGTGCCGACCTATTAATTGCTTCTAACGTTAAGCGAGTAGTGATTGCTACTGTAGACCCAAATCCAAGTGTGGCTGGAAAAGGGATACGAAAGTTACAGGATGCGGGAATCGATGTTGAAATTGGCGTTTTGCAAGATGAAGCCAATGAATTGAATCAAGTTTTCTTTCATTTTATGAAAACAAGGAAACCGTATGTCACGCTAAAGTCTGCGACGAGCCTTGACGGGAAAACGGCTACAGTTACAGGTGAAAGTAAATGGATAACCGGAGCAAAAGCACGTGAAGATGTTCATCGATACCGGCATGAACATGACGGTATATTAGTTGGGATCGGAACGGTACTTGCAGACAACCCTTCGCTTACTACGAGGCTTGAAAATGGTGGGAAGAACCCAATTCGGGTCATAGTCGACTCACTGTTACGAATACCGATTGAGTCAAACGTAGTTCAAGATAATGAAGCTCCTACTTGGATTGTTACATCAAATCGTGCTGACGTGACCAAGAAAGAAGCATTAGAAAAAGCCGGTGTATCCGTATTTGTACTTCCAACTGAAACGATTGAAATCCCATCATTACTGACGTTATTAGGAGAACAACAAATGACATCGCTTTTTGTGGAAGGCGGTGCAGAGATAAATGGTAGTTTCATCACATCAAAAGCAGTCAATCAAGTCATCACTTACATTGCCCCTAAACTAATGGGAGGAAAGCAGGCTCCAACAGCTGTTGGGGGCGAGGGATTTACACAAATGAGTGATGTTCTCTCATTGCAAATTCAGTCTGTTGAACAAATCGGAGAAGATATAAAAATAATATCAAGGGTAAAGGGGGGAGACTAATGTTTACAGGAATTATTGAGGAAATTGGGACCATAGAACAAATTCAACAAAAAAATGAAGCGATTGTAATGACGATTAAAGCAAATTCCATCTTAGATGATGTTAAGCTTGGAGACAGTATTGCTGTCAATGGAGTTTGTCTTACTGTGACTTCGTTTACGACAAAACAGTTTACAGTCGACCTCATGCCGGAGACGGTAAGAAACACAAGCCTTCGAATGCTAACAAGAGGTTCATCGGTGAACTTAGAGCGTGCGATGGCAGCTGGTGGTCGATTTGGTGGACATTTTGTATCGGGTCATGTCGATGGGATCGGTAAAATTGTTCGTAAAGAAGCTGTCGATAATGCTGTGTATTATGAAATTGAAGTACCAAAAGAAATCCAGCCTTATTTTATCGTCAAAGGCTCTGTGTCTGTCGATGGAACAAGTCTAACCGTTTTTCAGGTGTCGGACTCATCCTTTACCGTTTCAATTATTCCTCATACGTTAACGGAAACTGTGATTGGCGGAAAAAAAGTTGGCGATATTGTTAATATTGAATGCGATATGATCGGAAAATATATTGAGCAATTTATTGAACGACGATTTAGTCAGAAATCAGCTGAAGGAAATATTACGAAAAGCTTTTTATCTGAACACGGCTTTTACTAATATGAAGAAATGGGGTGGAGAGGCATGTTTGATAAAATAGAAGAAGCGATATACGAGCTGATACAAGGAAAAGTTATTATTGTTTGTGATGATGAAGACCGTGAAAATGAAGGTGATTTTGTATCGTTAGCTGAAAAAACGACTCCTGAAGTGATTAACTTTATGGTTAAATACGGTCGCGGCCTTGTGTGTGCTCCAATAACGAAAGACCGAGCAAGAGAGTTAGACCTTGTTCCAATGGTCGACCATAATACAGACCCTCATGGAACTGCATTTACAGTTAGTGTTGACCATCAATCAACGACTACCGGAATTAGTGCGGCCGAACGTTCTACCACGATTATGGCACTCATTGATGACAATGCAAAAAAGCATCATTTCAAACGCCCAGGTCACATTTTTCCTCTCATCGCTAAGGATGGTGGAGTCTTGCGACGTGCTGGGCATACAGAAGCAGCGGTTGACCTTGCAAGATTATCAGGAGCTAAGCCAGCGGGAGTCATTTGTGAAATTATGAATGACGATGGGTCGATGGCAAGAGTGCCTGAGCTCCGAAAAATAGCAGATGAGCATGATTTGAAAATGATTACGATTAAAGATTTAATCCAATATCGTCACCGCAAAGATAAGCTAGTGCAACGTGAAGTTGAAATTAAGATGCCAACGGAGTTCGGGGAGTTTAAAGCAATCGGTTTTTCTGATATCCTTGAGGGGAAAGAAAATGTGGCTCTTGTAAAAGGAGAAATCATTCCAGGTGAACCTACGCTTGTCCGTGTCCATTCTGAATGTTTGACTGGCGATGTATTTGGTTCTCATCGCTGCGATTGTGGTCCACAGTTACATGCAGCACTTGCTCAAATTGAACAAGAAGGTCGTGGGGTCTTATTATATATGAGGCAAGAAGGCCGAGGGATTGGACTTATTAATAAAATGAGAGCCTATAAACTACAAGAAGAAGGCTATGATACCGTCGAAGCTAATGAAAAACTTGGCTTTGCTCCTGATTTGCGAGATTATGGCATCGGTGCTCAAATTTTACGTGACCTAGGCATTTCAAAAATGAAATTACTTACTAATAATCCTAGGAAGATTGCAGGATTAAGTGGCTACGGTTTAGAAATCGTAGACCGTGTCCCAATACAAATGCCACATAATAAAGACAACGAAAATTATTTACGAACCAAAAATAAAAAGCTGGGTCATATGCTTCATTTTTAATAAATAAAGACCTTTTTCAAAGCAGAGCCTTTGAAAAAGCTACATACTGAGGAGGATTTTATTATGGCAAAAACATTTGAAGGAAATTTAGTAGCATCAGATTTAAAAATTGGAATTGTTGTTGGGCGATTTAATGAATTTATTACAAGTAAATTATTAGGTGGTGCTGAAGATGCGCTTAAACGTCATGGCTCAAATGGGGCAGATGTTGATATCGCATGGGTACCTGGAGCATTTGAAATTCCGTTTGCTGCAAAAAAAATGGCAGACTCAAAAAAGTACGACGCGATTATTACGTTAGGTACAGTTATTCGTGGATCAACTCCACATTTTGATTATGTATGTAATGAAGTAGCTAAAGGAGTAGGTGGCTTATCACTTCAAACAGGAATCCCCGTTATCTTTGGCGTGTTGACTACAGATACCATTGAGCAAGCTATTGAAAGAGCAGGAACAAAAGCAGGTAATAAAGGATGGGAAGCTGCTGTTGCCGCCATTGAAATGGCTAACCTAAGTAGAGAGCTTGAAAAATAAGTAATATATCTGCCTGGTAAATAAGGGAACCCTTGTTTATCAGGTTTTTTGTGTTTGTCGTTTGCATTACCATGGTCCTCATTCAAATTACCCTCTCCGCTAAGAACCAATTAAATGGTATAATCATATTATGAAATAGAAAGATTCTGAGATTCATAAGAGGGATGAATTATGTTACTAAAGTATAAGTCCTCATTTAAGAAAATTGCGATGGGGTTAATTTCTTACATGCCAAGCGAAAAAGACGTAAAGAAACTCCAGGAGACGATTGATAAATACGAAGCAAGTGATGAGTGGGAGCTCTATTTGTGGAAGGAAGACGTTATTGTTGGTGTCATTGGAATTAGGTTAATGGCTGATGGAAATGCAGAGCTTTGTCACCTAAGTGTTAATCCATCATTTCGTGAAGAAGGCATTGGCAAAAAAATGATACATGCGGTGAAAAACAAAGTTACTGGAGAATTGTTACCTAATCAATATACAAAAGATTTCCTTATAAATGTAGAATTGAAACAATAATAAGGATAAGACAAAAGGTGAAATAACCTTTTGTCTTATCCTTATTTTTTTTTGCGAAGTTGTTTTTGGTAATCTCTTTCTTCAATAACATCACTGCGGTCACGTAACTTATGCTTATGAATCAAGAATTCATCATTATAGTTACTTGGGTTGCCCCATTGGCAACCCGAGTTCAGACAGAGGTCAGCACATGTTTGGTATAATTTTTCGTCATGGATGGGGATATTGATATCTTTATAGGGTTGTTTGGTATCGATATTGTCTTGAACCTTGGTTAGTTCTGTTAAAAATGATGGTACTTCAATTCCAAGCTGAGTGATGTCTTCGTTATATTCTTCAATCGTTTGTATCGCACTTCTTATCATTTTTGAAGCACCACTATAATTGCTGCGACGATAATGATACATCCCAACTGCTACTTGAATTAATCCGACCCAATACTTCTTCCTTGATTGAGTAGGTTGTTCTTTCCAATACTCCTCTAATACTTCATGACATTCAAAATAATCGCGTTGCCCATGAAAATAAACTAAATAATCGAGAAAAGGTTTTGGATACATTTGATTTGCTCTCCTTATATGCCGATACTAATAGTGTATCATATTTTTTTTAAGCTGATGAAGACTGGTGATTTCAGTTTAGTGAAAATATGATATAATCACCTCTAACGAGTATACATATGAACAATTGTTCATGGAGGAAATATGAATCAATATAATGTGAAGTTAGATGCGTTTGAAGGCCCTCTTGATTTACTGTTACACCTTATAAATCAGGCGGAAGTAGATATTTATGATATACCAATGGCTCATATTACAGCGCAATATATGGATTATATTCATACAATGCAGGAGCTTCAACTCGATGTAGCAAGTGAATATTTAGTCATGGCAGCCACATTGTTAGAAATTAAAAGTAAAATGCTTCTTCCTAAACATCAGGACGAGCTCTTTGAAGATGAATATTATTCCGAGGATGAAGAAGATCCGAGACAAGAATTGATGAATCGCTTGATTGAATATCGGAAATATAAAGAAGCTGCCCAAGGGTTACAGGAACGGGAGCAAGACCGTGCATTAGTTCATACGAAGCCACCGAGTCGCTTAGATGAATACATCTCAGACGAGGAACGTTCGGTTGTTACTGTAAAGGGCGTAAACTTATTTGATATGATTGAAGCCTACCAACGAATGGTAAAACGCAAGATGTTAATTGCTCCCCGTTCAACGACTGTGAAACATCAGGAGTATTCGATTGATACAAGAATGGGTGAAGTGATGGAGGCGATAACTCGTGCTGG
The DNA here is from genome assembly GCF_002019795.1 of Bacillus alkalicellulosilyticus. GTDB lineage: Bacteria > Bacillota > Bacilli > Bacillales > Bacillaceae_F > Bacillus_AO > Bacillus_AO alkalicellulosilyticum. The sequence continues at coordinate 1,824,891 of NZ_KV917381.1, forward strand.
AGGTAAGGTAGCATTTTCCGTATTATTTGAATATGCAGACCGCTCTGAACTTGTTGTTACATTTTTAGCGCTTCTTGAACTAATGAAGGGGAATTCCATTTATTGTGAACAGGATGAAAATTTTGCAGATATTATGATACATATGAAAAAGGAGGAACTTCCATTTGACTTTGAATGATTTAAAAGGAATTATTGAAGGATTATTATTTGCAGCTGGAGATGAAGGTCTAACTTGTAAGCAAATTGCAGAAGTTCTTGATAGTGAAGAAATTACAGTTCTAAATGTATTGAATGAATTGGCGCTCGAATATAAAGATAATACAAGAGGAATGCAGCTTGTTGAGGTAGCAGGGACTTTCCAACTTGCCACCAAGAAAGAGCATGCGATGTATTATAAAAGATTGGCATATTCTCCGACCCATACGGGATTATCCCAAGCCTCGCTTGAAACACTTGCTATTGTAGCTTATAAGCAACCGATCACACGTGTTGAAATCGAAGAAGTCCGTGGAGTCAAATCTGACAAGGCGATTCATACACTTGTAACGAAATTATTAATTAAAGAAGTAGGTCGTGCGGAAGGTACAGGCCGAGCAATTTTATATGGTACAACTAAAGAATTTTTGGATTATTTTGGCTTGAACTCACTTGATAATTTACCTGTTCTTCCTGAAGCTGTTGATGAAATGGCAATTGAAGAAGAAGCTGATTTATTCTTTAAAAAGTTTGAGGAGTCTTTTGATGGGGTAAATGTTAAATAAAAACAAAAAATTGTAAAGTAGTCCTCTCAAAACCGAGTAAGTTTGTTATACTATGGTTAAACGCTTACATGTAGAATGTGGAGGGAATCATATTGATCATCAAACATGCAGAAGGATATGAGCTAGAAAAAGAAAAACCGAACACATCTGAAGACTTTTTTAATCGGTCAAAGGTCGTTTATCATGAGGATGGAAAAGATAAAGAATTTTATGTTCTTTATGTACGCTATTTTGATGAAAAAATAAAAGAAATGGACCAATTTCAAAATGAACCGCTTTTTTCAATAGACGGAAAAGACGTATCTTTTAAAGATATTGTTGCTTTAGCATGTCTATTAACTAATCCGAATTTTAAAAAGAAGAAACGAATATATATCAATGAAATTGAAGAGTTTGAACAATACTTTATTAATTTAGAGTTACAGGTTGTGAAAGACCTTTTTACACAACTTTATCAAAAGGGTGAATGTAAATTAACTCACCCATTTCAACTTACTTCTTGACGTGGTAGGATGAAAAAAGGCTATACAACTCGTATGTCGAATTATTGTAATGTAAGATACAACGAAGATCTGGAGGTGTACGCTTATGGGGAATACACTAGTTGAAAATCAACTAACATTAGCACATGAAACATTATCGGATATCTGTCAAAAACTTAGTCACTTTTTAGATGAAACGACTCTTTCTGGACTCTTACATGATGGAGTAGAAAGTGAAACGGAATATTATAAATCCGTTATGTCTTCTCTACGACGTGTTCTAGTTTTTTGTGAGGAAGGAAAAGATGCGAGTGAGATTATAATGAACGGGAAAACGTTCCGAAAAGTCGCAGCTGAAAAGACATTATTTTGGATTTACCATCACTGCATTGAAGAGTTTTTTAATCCCCGCGTGGATAATTGGTACGAAGATAGTCGTTCAGCCTACACAGGTAAAAATGCCATCCATTTTTCTAAGTCTGTACCGGAGTCAATGTTAAATATGATGAAAAGTATTGAGGGACCGTTCCAAACCATTCGAGAAGAATTGGAATACTATGAAACTGACTTTAGAACAAAGATGATTCAAACAAAATAAATAAGATTACCGAATAGGGTAAGATAAAAGGGAAATAACCTTTTGTCTTACCCTCTTCTTTTTGGTAACCCCTCCTTACTAATAACCTGCTCACAAGGTTTTACATGAGGTGGCATTCTAGTACATAAGGATCTAATGTATTTTAACCATGATAAATAGCAACAGTTGTGTTATAATGATATTTTATATAGAAACTTTTTTAATAACAAAAATAACAAGAATTGATTGAGGTGACGTATGATTACATTGGATTTAAATGGTGTTTGGAAGATGAAAGAAGAAAGTGAAGTAGACTGGCAGGACGCTATAGTTCCTGGCTCAGTAATGAATGACTTACTGGTTAATGAAAAAATTGATGACCCATTCTACCGTGATAATGAACATCAATCCTATGAAATTGCTTCAAAAGATTATCAATATACACGCGAGTTTCATGTAGAAGAGCAGCTATATTTACAAGATAAGGTTCTTCTTGTTTGTGAGGGTTTGGATACGATAGCTCATATATATATTAATGGCAAACTTATCACTGAAACAGAAAATATGCACTGTACATATGAGATAGATGTCAAACCATTTGTTGAAATTGGCAAAAATGAAATAACAATTTTATTATTTTCACCGATTTCCTATATTAAAGAGAAACAGGAACAAATGCCACTTTGGGGTGTAGTAGATGCGGTTGAAGGCTATCCGCACATTCGTAAAGCGCATAGTATGTTTGGCTGGGATTGGGGTCCTAAGATTCCCGACTTAGGAATTTGGAGAAACATTTTTCTTGTAGGTTACAGCACAGGGCGCATTGAAGATGTTTATATAACACAAAATCATGCTGAAGAAGTTGTTGTTGTCGATGTAAGAGTCAAGTTAGAGAATGTAAAAGGTAGCGGCATAGATATAGACGTTACATTGATATCTCCTGATGGGGATAGTGAAATAAAAACAGTGACGATTCAATCAGAGAACGAAGAGCATATTTCCTTTTCAGTTGAGAATCCACACCTATGGTGGCCCAATGGTTATGGAGACCAACCTTTATATAAAGTAGAAGTCAATGCTTCAACAAAAGATAAGCAACTTGACAAGAAAGAGTATCATATTGGTTTGCGAACGTTAACCATTAAACATGAACCAGATGAATGGGGTAAATCGTTTGAATTTGTTGTAAATGGAATATCGATATTTGGAATGGGTGCGAATTATATTCCTGAGGATAATATTCTAGCAAGAGTTACCCCAGAACGAACCGAAACATTGCTTCGAGATTGTATTGCGGCTAATTTTAATATGATCCGTGTGTGGGGAGGCGGGTACTATCCGGATGATTATTTCTTTGACTTATGTGACCGTCTTGGATTAATTGTTTGGCAGGATTTTATGTTTGGTTGTAGTGTATATAACTTATCAGATGATTTTAAGCAATCGATTACTCAAGAAGCGATAGATAACATTAAACGAATTCGTCATCACGCAAGCCTAGGACTTTGGTGTGGAAATAATGAGGTCGAGGAAGCTTGGGTATATTGGGATTTTCCAAAAACGCCTAAGCATCGAACAGATTATATTAAAATCTTTGAAGTATTGCTAGACGATATCGTAAAGGAGTATGATCCACAAACATACTACTGGCCGTCTTCTCCTTCATCTGGTGGCGGATTTGACAGACCTCGTGACCCAAACGAAGGTGACGTGCACTATTGGGAAGTATGGCATGGCTTAAAACCTTTTGATGAGTACCGTAAGTATCATTTTAGGTTTTGTTCAGAGTTTGGATTTCAATCTTTTCCATCTTTAAAAACGGTTAAATCATTTACGCTACCAGAAGACCAAAATATTTTTTCTTATGTGATGGAACAGCATCAAAAAAATGGATCCGCCAATGGAAAGATACTTTTCTATCTTTCAGAGAACTACTTGTATCCTAAGGATTTTGATACGCTATTATACGCATCCCAGTTATTACAAGCCGATGCGATAAAGTATGGTGTTGAACATTGGAGAAGAAATCGCGGACGTTGCATGGGTTCAATATATTGGCAATTAAACGATTGCTGGCCAGTGGCTTCTTGGTCTAGTATTGATAGCTATGGGCGATGGAAAGCTCTTCACTACTTTGCTAAGAAATTTTATGCCCCTGTTCTTTTATCCATTAATGAAGAAGGAACAACTGCTGGGATATATATAACGAATGAAACAGTTTCTACAAAAGAGTGTCGTGTAGAGTGGAAGCTTCGTCAAAATGACTCAAGTATCATTTCATCTGGAACGATTGAACAAAACGTTGCTCAACTTTCGGCTGTTTTGTGTGAAACGTTAGTTTTTGATGACATTTTGCAAGAAGAAAAGGCTAGGGAAACTTATTTGGAATGTGTCTTGTACGTAGATGGGGTTGAAAAATCAAGTACTACGGTTTTATTTACAAAACCAAAGCACTTTGCATTTTTAAATCCAAGCATTAGACATAAGGTGACGGAGAGCGAAGAGTCTTTTATCATTACCCTAACGTCAACGGCGTTTGCTAAATATGTAGAACTAGACGTAACAGATGCGGATTGTAAGTTTAGCGATAATTATTTTGATTTATCAGCCAATGAACCTAAGCAAATCACCGTTGACAAAAGTTTAATTAGCGAGAAACTTACTGTAGAAGACTTTACTTCTCAGCTGGCAGTTCGTAGTGTATTTGATATTGCGTAGTTAAATCTAAAAAAAGCGCCTTCTCAGAAATGATCTGATCGGCGCTATTTTTAGTTACTTGTTATTCCTTACGTGGTTTTGTTGGGTCGCAGTCCGGTTGCTGGAGCTCGGATGTTTCGGCTAATTTCATTAAATAATAGCATTCTTCTCTCGCCATATGATCAGCCATTAATTCTTGTAATGTTCCTAGTAAACGATTAGACATTTCTAATTCTTCTATCTCATCTAGGAAATTTTTGAACAACACGATTTCAAGCTGGACCTGCTCGTTAAACCGCTCAAGTGCTGGGAACTTATCTACATGAGACCGAAGATAACCGGCCATTTCAACGGCCTTGATATAAAATTGTTCAAATGTTTTTGTAAACTCTTCACTTTTTTCACTTAGCTTCGCCTCTACCATATCTAACGACCCTGTGATCGCATCTGCATGCCCAGCCGCATCAAGGAGCCAAACAAGGTGGTGATGCAACGGGTGTGTAAGTGGCGGGGTTTGTTGTTTAATTAAGTATGGTAGGATTCGAAGATATTCTTCAACCTCATTAACCATATGATTTAAAAAAGTAGGTGAAAGTTCAATGACAACATTCCCAATAAGATGATCAGCAACAATTTCAAGTTTGAATTGACGGATTTCCTTTGCAGATTGTTCGGCTTTTTCACTTAAACGTTGTAATTCAGCTGTTGATAAAGGCTGTCGAGACTGTTCAAGTAATTGATCAAAAAGCTTGATAAATGAATAGGCTTTCTCTATTTTATCTGTTTCTCTTGGTGACAATGTATCATAAATAAAGCGGGCATGGTCTCCAAGGACTTGTAACCAAAATTGATGTTCAAATACAGCGGTTTGTTCAAATGATTTCATAGAAAAAGACCTCCTTAATTTTACTCGTTGTTATCCTATGTAAACAGAGCCCAAATGTGACAAATGCACAGCATAATCAAAATTGCATATAGTAGACTGATTAAGGTTAACAAGGAGGAAATCGAGTGGAAGGATACGGACAACAGTTACAAGCATGGGTACAGCAAGTAAACGTGTTGTGGGATGAACAAAAAGCAGAGTTGGAACAAAGAGTAGGAGAAGAAGCCACGCGTGAGTTTGAACTTGCATTAGTGCAGTTAACAGAAAAAGTAAACTCGGATGACAGGGGCCAAGTTGAGGAAGAACTCTTTGAATCAGCTCATACTCTTTATCACAAATGGCAAGAAATGACCGAGGAAAACCGTAAAGAAATCAAATCAATGCTCGGCATCAGTGGAGGAAAGGGACCTGTTACAATAGGAGGTCATACGTTACCACCACTCCCTTATGATTATGCGGCATTAGAGCCTTATATTGAAAAAGAAATTATGCAGTTACATCATACTAAACATCACCAAAGCTATGTAGATGGCTTAAATAAAGCTGAAAAAGAGCTTCAAAAAGCTCGTAAAACAGGAAACTTTGACCTCGTAAAACATTGGGAGAGGGAGCTTGCATTTCACGGAGCGGGTCATTATTTGCATACAATTTTTTGGAATGTCATGAGCCCAAGAGGTGGCGGGGAACCTAAAGGTGACATTGCGGATTACATTAAACGCGATTTTGGTTCATTCGATCAATTTAAGAAACACTTCTCCGAAGCAGCAAAAAATGTTGAAGCAGTAGGCTGGGCCATATTAGTATGGGCTCCTCGTTCACACCGTCTTGAAATCCTGACAGCCGAAAAACATCAAAATTTAAGTCAATGGGATGTCATCCCTTTATTGCCACTTGATGTGTGGGAACATGCGTACTATTTACAATATAAAAATGAACGAGCGGAATACGTAAAAAATTGGTGGAATGTCGTGAATTGGCCACATGTCAATGAACGATTCCAACAAGCAAGTAGAATAATGTGGACTCCTTATTAATCAACTATAATAACATTAAGAAGATGCGACAAAAGGTAGAGGGCACTGAAAAAGTTTTTAACTTTTTCAGTGGCTTCCAAAAGATAATCTTAGTCCCACCACATATACATAAAGCTATTTTTGTAGGAAAACATAAAGGAGGAGGAGGGATAATCATATGGACAATACCCATGAGTTTGTAGAACAGTTACATGATAAACAAAAAAAGGACGAGCAAAACCGTAAGCGTCAAGGACACGGAAAGCCTAGTAAAAAGCTTCCGAACAAACAACATTAAAAAGCCGCCATCTTGGCGGTTTTTTTGTTAAGTAAATTCAGTGAAAGGGAAAACTCCTGTCCATTTGATAACGAACAGGAGCTTCAATGAAATTTTCAGCGCTATTTTGTACTTGATAGGAATGTTAGTTTCCTTCCATAATATCAATAATATATTGTTTTAAATCCTTCATTCGTATATCCTCTAGCGTTTTATCTGTCCCAGCTATTACGATGGCAGCTAGTGTATCGTTTTTATGGACTCCACCATGTTCACCACCATCGACATGTAAAGGGGCTCCTTCAGATTTAAAGGTATGTCCTGGTTTAGCGGCAAGAATGATCGAAGCCGGTTCATGACTAGTGTGAGCACTATACAATTGATTTAATACATCAGGATAATCGACATACTTTATTTCCTGGTTGTCTTGGTCCATTTGTAAAGTAACGATGTCTTCATTACCTTCCCATTCCCATGACTGGTCGTAACGGTCCGTCCATTCATCTCCTGGTTTAAAACGGAAATCATCTTGATAGTCTGGTGAAATGACATGAATCCAGTTTCCATCTTTCCAAGAGGCAAGGGCGATACGACTATCAATTACTGCTGTTTCCGCAAGTTCAGGAATGTATTCTTCAAAACCAAAAGGATAGACATAGGACATTCGGTGATTATTGGCAAAAGCAAGTTGACCATCTGTTAACGATTCAGTTAATGGTGTTATTGGGTAATCAGCATATATTCTATCTAAATCTATGGCCATTTCATCTTCATTATCGATTAGCTTATCTTGGCCGTGGTCTCCAATGATAATAAATACGTTCTCTTCAAGGGCTTGTTCCCAACTTGGATAACTATTTAAAATGTCTTGAAACAAATGCTCAGCTTTTTCAAAGCCAACCCGGTAATGTGGACTCTTCCTGTGAGCTTCTTTATCAAAGTTTGGTAAAAATACAGTCAGAAAGTCAGGTTGTTCCCCTTGTTTTATTAACTCAGAAACAACTTCTACGGAGAACTCATCGTTTAGTCCAAAAGCAGAAAATATAGAATCAGGAAGCTTTTTATCCTTAATTACTTTCGGTTTAACGGCACTTCCAAAAGCAAGCAAGTCAGGTCCCTTCGTTTGTAATGACCCATGCACTTCCATCCATTGATCGAGAACGGTTGGTAGTGTCATTCTATGAGTTGTATTGCCTCGATATAATAAAAAATTCACTGAACCTGTTGTATAATTGCGGTTTTGTAGTTCTTCAAAGATGGTTGTGGACTGCTCGCTTAGATGGGTATTGTTTAAATGATATAAAGAATCAATTAACGTTTGCTTCGTTCCTAGTTTTGCTACTTTTTCAAGTGTAGACCCGTAATCGACAATTCGATTTTCGTCTTGTTTATACCAAACTAATCCAGGAATACCATGTTGGTGGGGCATTTCCCCTGTAATTAACGTACTTTCAATAACAACTGACATAGAGGGGAATGGGGTAACAAGATCTTTGTAATATTGTCCATTGTTTATTAGAAACTCAAGAGCAGGGATATTTCCTTTTTCCATACTATTATCAACAAGGGAGCCCATCATCGAATCAATCATGACGAGTACTACTTTTTTTTGAGGGTCTTTATCATTTTTTTCTATTTGTTGAATGGAAGCACCATCTTCATTGTTTCCTCCGCAACCTACTAACAGAGCTATCATGATAATACAAATCATAAACCTCATACGACCACTCCTTCGTTATTAGTATGTAGAAAGAAATAAGTCATCACCTTCAAGCCATTCAGCCAGCAGTACATCCTTTGTTCGGTTGATTCCATGATTACGTAACTGTTGAGATAACCACTCTTGATTAAATCCAGCTTCCTGTAAGTTATCATATAAGATTTGACCATCTGTAATTAAAGTAATAGGCATGAATACAGGTTTGGCTTCAATATTTATGTCTTTTTTGGTAGGCGGCTCATATTGAGCTTTTTTAATAATACTAATAGCCCCTGTAGGTTCAAGGATTGCATACTCGACTACACGGATTGAAAAAACATCTTTTTGCCGTAATAAGTGTTGGAGCTGGTTTAAATCCAATCGATTTTTCTTGAGTTGTTGGTAATCAATTTTACCCTTTCTGATGACCACTGCTGGATTTCCTTCTAGAATATTTCGGCTTTTCTTGTATTTTTGGGTAACCATTTCAATCGTATAGATTAATGTACCCCAAATGGTAATCGCATATAACACATAATGAATGCCAATTTCTTTATCATAAATTGCATTCCCAACCAACTCTCCTAGAATAAGAGCTGAAATAAAATCAAACGGAGTTAATTGGGTAATTTGAGTTTTCCCCAATACTTTTGTCATCCCGAGTAAAGCAAAAAAACCAACAACGAGTTCTAATGATAAAGCAAAAAAGTTGGTGTTCACACTAATATCTCCTAAAAAAGAATAACTTCCTTCTTTTACTATTTGCATGACTTTCCATTTTTAATCAGAGAAAGCCACTAAAAAAGGATAAATCAACTTTTACAGTGGCTTTTTACTTTTATTTTCAATGGCTTTTCTTAGAGTTGGATCTAGCTTTTTAATACCTTTCTCTCATTTTCACAAGGAGATTATCAAGGTCTTTAACAACTTGCCTTGAGGAAGATATCAACAATCCTGCTTCGCTTTGGATATCATCTGGAACGCCACGAAATACTTTTTTTAGGTCTCCGTTAGCTGTCGTCCAATGCCGTTCTAAATAATCTTGATAGATGCGCCAGTAGTAATAAATCGCTTCAATTTCGTTTACAGAAAAAGCAGAGCTTAGCTCTTTATCAGTTAATCCACTATCTTTTGGGGCTTGTTCGATATAAAAGGGCTTAATGGCTTTTGTCTGTTCATAAACAGCATCACGTAGTGAAAAGGCTCGTACAAAAACATAATTCCGCCTTTGTTCAATGATTTCCGATGTATCTATCGTAGTCGCATTTGCAGCGATTTGGTCCTTTAAGTCAAGAGTAAGAAGGGTTAATTTTCTTAAGTGTTTGAGTCCAATAAAACCAATACAACATAAAAGGATTACTACGAATAAAATCGTAAAAGTTAACCAGTCCATTTTGACACCTCGATTTTCCATTATTTGTATCTTTAAAATTATATAAAGAATGCATCCTATATATGAACTTAAAACAAGAAAGGGGTAATTATCGTGACTGTAGCAACTCAAGTTCAACAAACATTAGCAGGATTAAAAAGTGCCCAGGCCAGCTTAGAAACGTTTGCACTTCAAACACAAAATCAACAAGCTAAACAAATGTACCAGAATTTAGCTCAACAAACGCAGGGGATTGTAGATACCCTTGAACCAAGGTTACAAGAAATTCAACAAGAAGAACCTCAATACAGACAACAGTAAAACAAATTTAGGCTGATGGCAACGTGGAGTCATTAGCCATTTTTAAAAAGATAGAGCAACTATGGTCTATTACATAAAAAGCAACTCGATTTACCATACTATCGATAATAAATTTTTACAAAAGGAAGTGGGAAGTCATGAGATACCTTCTTGTCTTACTGGTGTCAGTGGCCACCTTAACTGCTTGTGGTTTTGGGACACAACAAACCACACCTCCTCTTCAACTAGGGGATGAGGCCATTGTTAATCAAAAGATGGCTGATGAAGCCAAAAAAATCATACTCTCGATGGATGAAGTGATTGAGGTTGTGGGTGTAAGCCACAAGGATAACATTTATATTGCGCCAACTGTAACCCATTTTAACAGATTACGTTTAGAAACGATTCGGAAAACTGGTTTTAACAAAATTAAAAAAAGATACCCGGACGCAACAGTATTTCTGACGACAGATAAGAAATTAGTGATGGAATTAGATAAATTAGAACAGGATTTAAAAGCGCAACAAATCAGTGAGGAAACGTTAGAAAAAAGGTTAACTAAGATAGAAGATGATATGAAAGGATAACTACATGAATTGAGGGATGATGATGTCAGACCAAAAAAAGAAAAACTTAACTCCCGTTCAGCAGGAATACCAAAAGCTTGCTAGTGAAAGGGAATTTAAAAGACCAGTTTTTAAAAATTGTATTCGTGCTTTTTTTATTGGTGGATTGATTTGCTTACTAGGTCAGTTTGTACAAACAGGCTTTATTCATTATTTTGAATTTACAGAAAGAACAGCAGGAAATCCTACGGTTGCAGTCATGATTTTTATAGCTGTTTTATTAACGGGGTTTGGTGTATATGACAGGATTGCACAATTTGCAGGAGCGGGAACAGCTGTCCCTGTTACAGGATTTGCGAACTCAGTCGCAAGTGCAGCAATTGAACACCGAACAGAAGGATATGTATTAGGTGTTGGTGGCAATATGTTTAAATTAGCGGGTTCGGTTATTGTTTTTGGAACGTTTGCCGCATTCGTTATAGCACTAATTAAAACGATTTTAATCCAATGGGGGGGACTATAATGCTTGTAGGTCATCGTTCATGGAGGTTTGACAAAAAGCCTGTCATTATTTCAACAGGTACAGTTGGTGGACCTTTTGAAGCAGACGGTAAAATACCAGAAGACTTTGATAAGCTTCATGACGACCTTTGGCTCGGCCAAGATTCCTATGAAAAGGCTCATAAGGTGTTATTAGAGGAAGCTTGCAGTGAAGCCATTGACAAAGCGATGATTACAAAAGAACAAGTCCAGTTCATGCTTGCTGGGGATTTAGTCAATCAAATCACTCCAAGTAGTTTTGCTAGTCGCACGTTAGGGATTCCGTATCTAGGTTTGTTTGGTGCTTGTTCTACTTCTATGGAGGGACTTGCCCTGTCAGCTTTTATTATTAATGCCGGTGGGGCTGATTATATATTGACGGGTTCATCGAGTCACAATTCGGCTATTGAAAAACAATTTCGCTACCCGACTGAATATGGTGGACAAAAACCGCCAACAGCTCAATGGACAGTAACAGGTGCAGGTGTAGGTCTCTTAGCGAAACAGGGAAACGGTCCAGTCGTAACATCGGCGACAATAGGAAGAGTAGTCGACATGGGCTTAAGTGACCCTTTTAATATGGGAGGAGCAATGGCTCCAGCCGCAGTAGACACAATTGAAGCTCATTTTCGAGACTTACAAATTGACCCCTCTCACTATGATTTAATTGCTACTGGCGATTTGGGACAAGTAGGTCATACGATAGCAAATGATTTATTGGTAAAGCATGGACTGAAGTTAGAGAAAGAGCAATTTCAAGATTGTGGATTAATGATTTATAAAGAAGACCAACCGGTATTTGCTGGGGCAAGTGGCTCAGGTTGCTCAGCTGCTGTGACGTATGGTCATTTATTAAATCGAATGAAAAAAGGTGAAATAAAAAGAATGTTAATCGTCGCAACAGGAGCCCTTTTGTCTCCTTTATCGTTTCAGCAAAAAGAAACGATTCCTTGTATCGCTCATGCGGTGTCTATTGAAGCTGGAGGTGGTTTAACATGATATTTTTTTGGGCATTTGTCGTGGGTGGAATTATTTGTGTGATTGGACAAGTGTTAATGGATGTGGTGAAACTAACCCCTGCTCATACAATGAGTACCCTAGTTGTATCAGGGGCGGTCCTTGATGGATTAGGAGTATATGAACCACTTATTGATTTTGCTGGGGCAGGGGCAACGGTACCAATTACGAGCTTTGGTAATGCTTTAGTCCACGGGGCAATGGCTGAGGCAGAAAGACATGGAATTGTTGGTGTATTAACAGGAATATTTGAAGTGACAAGCGCAGGTATTTCGGCAGCGATTATTTTTGGTTTCATTGCATCGTTAATCTTTAGACCAAAGGGATAAGAGGTGAAAGGGAATGACAGTTGCTTCACAGGTCAAACAATGCTTATCAACCTTAAAGGGGATTGAAGCGACATTAGATACATTTTCGTTAGAGGCTAAAAATGAGGAGACACGAAAAGTTTTTCATGAGACGTGTTTGCTAACGCGGAGAGTTATTGCTGATATCGAAGTGAGAACTGGGGAGTTAGAAAGAGAAGAGCCCCAGTATAAAGGATTTTAACGTTTACTAGAGGAAAGAGGTGATTATGTGCCAGGTTGGTTAGAAGTCGTAATAAGAGCATCAGTTGGTGTGATTATAGTACTTTTTGCGTCAAAAGTATTAGTAAGAAAACCGGTGTCCCATCTAACCTATTTTGAATGGATTTCAATGGCTGCGGTGGCCATTATTGTTGCAATAGGCTCATTTCAACTAACAATTCCTCCTGCTTTTATTATTTTATCTTTAGTGGTTTGGATCCTTGTTCCTTATTTTATTGATGTCCTGTCGATGAAGAGTCAAACGTTTAGAAACATGGTAAGAGGAAAAGGGATACCATTTATTAAAGACGGAAAAGTACTCGAGGATAACTTAAAAAAACAACGCTATTCATCTGATGAACTATTATCCCAGCTCCGTTCAAAACAAGTATTTAAAGTAGCTGATGTGGAATTTGCCATACTAGAACCGAGTGGCGATATAAATGTTCTTTTAAAAAAGGATTATCAACCGTTAACAGCGAGCGATATGCAAATTCCAGTTGCTCCCATTAAAGAGCCTGAAACGGTTGTTATGGATGGAAAAATCCTTGATGAGCCACTTTCAACATTAGGATTTAACAGGAGATGGCTTGAACAAAAGCTTGAAAAGATGGGCGTGGCCATTGAAAATGTTTACCTGGGCCAGATCGATTCGTTTGGAGAAGTAACGGTCGATTTATTTGATGATAAGATTAAAGTACCACAGCCTGTTGAGAAACCTTTGCTGTTAGCTCAAATTAAAAAATGTCAAGCGGATTTAGAGGCGTTTGCCTTACAAACCGATAACGGGCAAGCTAAAAAAATGTATGAGCGCAATTCAAAGGAAATGCAGCAAGTGTTAACTAAAATAAAACCGTATCTAAAATGATAAAAAACTAGAAAAAGGCGATTTTCCTTTTTCTAGTTTTTTTAGCAAGTGCGGAGGAGAGGCTGGTTATTTAGCTCGGTAGCGCTTTTACTAACGAGCGTGCCTCACTGAAGCCTTGCACTATAATCAAAAAGGCGATTTTCCTTTTTCTAGTTTTTTTAGCAAGTGCGGAGGAGAGGCTGGTTATTTAGCTCGGTAGCGCTTTTACTAACGAGCGTGCCTCACTGAAGCCTTGCACTATAATCAAAAAGGCGATTTTCCTTTTTCTAGTTTTTTTAGCAAGTGCGGAGGAGAGGCTGGTTATTTAGCTCGGTAGCGCTTTTACTAACGAGCGTGCCTCACTGAAGCCTTGCACTATAATCAAAAAGGCGATTTTTCTTTTTCTAGTTTTTTAGTTTTGGGGTGGGCTGTGGTTGGGTTTTGAGTGAGATGTGTAATTTTTTTTCTCGTGACAGGGAGGCGAAGAAAACGTTATTGATGTCAGAAACTCCACTTTTTTGTAACTCGGAGACCAGCCATTTTCGATTTAACTGAAAGTCATACAATACATCATCATAAATAATTCCTTCTAAGATAATTGGATAGGATATGCCGCTAGTCTTTTTCACTAACCCCACATCTTCGATAGTGACATTCGTTTTTTGTTTTTTCTTCATAACACTCAATTTACCGTTCGCTTCTACAATGGCTAAGTCTATTTCGCTAATATCAAAGACGTTTTTTTCTCGGACCATTTGCAAAATATTATCGATTGAATATTGAATCCTTTTCATGTTTTCTTGTAATAATTGTCCATTTTGAATGACTATGGTCGGTTCAAACGTTAGTACTTTACCGATTTTTCGATTTGATATGATAAGTTTAGAGACAAGTTTTTGTAATAACGCAATGGCTGCGATCGAAAAGACAGTATAGATGTGACTTACTGAGGGATCTGCTATATCAGCACCAACGACATTCGTTAACGTAACAATGACGAGGAAATCAAAGATGGGCAACTCTCCAATTGAACGTTTACCCATATATAGTGAGAAAAGGAGAAACAGTGGAAAAATAACGATAATTCTACTGAGAACTAATACTAAATCCATTACTGTAGTCAACTACTTTACCTCCAATTGTTTGGGAATCATTGGTCATTTTAGAGTAACCTGAAATTCCTATAACAATTCATTCATATGAGTACAAGTTGTGCATACACTTGTACAAATAACTTCTAATGGGCGGGGATCGAATGACGACTACAATCAAAAAACAAACTTCTATTTTATTAATTATCATTTTATTTTTAGGTACCTTTGTAGGTTCTACTAAAACAGATGCAGTAGGCGTATCAGCCCAGGCCGCTATTTTAATAGAACAATCTTCTGGTAGAGTACTTTATGCTAAAAACGAGCATGCTCAGTTAAGGATTGCGAGTATTACTAAAATTATGACTGCTATTTTAGCAGTTGAATCTGGCATGTTAGAAGATACAGTAACCGTATCAAATAATGCATCAGGAACAGAGGGCTCTTCGCTTTATCTAAAACCAGGTGAAAAAATAAAACTTAAGGATTTAGTCTATGGATTAATGCTACGCTCTGGTAACGATTCTGCAGTGGCTATCGCAGAGCATGTAGGTGGAAGCCTTGACGGATTCATTTATATGATGAATGAAAAAGCAGAAGAAATCGGAATGACACGTACGGTGTTTAATAATCCACATGGGCTAGATGACCATGAGGACCATTATTCAACAGCTTATGATATGGCATTACTAACTCAATATGCAATGAAGAATGAAGTTTACCGTGAAATAGCTGGAACAGAAACTTACCGTGCTCCGCAAGAAGGAGAGAAATGGGACCGTGTGTGGCAAAATAAAAACCGACTATTAACACAGCTCTATAAATATTGTACTGGCGGGAAGACTGGTTATACCAAACGAGCAAAGCGAACGTTAGTCACGACTGCTACAAAGGATGACCTTGATTTAATTGCTGTTACACTTAATGCTCCTAGTGATTGGCATGACCATATGAATATGTATAATTGGGCATTTGATGCATTCTCTCTTGAAATGCTAGTAGAAGAAGGAACAATTAAAGGAATTAAAGATGAGTTCTATAAAGAAAAAGTGTATGCTCCATATGCCTTTACATACCCGGTAACTGGTGAAGAACGAGATGCTATAAAAACAGAAATTACATTGTATCGACCACCAAAAGATCAAGAGTGGGAAGGCGGCGCCATTCCTTCACCTGTAGGTAAGTATACGATTGAAATCAAAGGGAACCTAATTGGTGAAGTTCCAATCTTTTACGATGCTCCGGAAGTAGAAGAAAAGCAGGGTTTTTGGTCTAAGTTTAAAGATATGTTTTTTATCACGATTGGAGTGAGACCTTATGATTAACGTCATATGGGTTGGCATGATTGTGATTGGCATTATTTTTGCAGGAATTAACGGTACAATGGAGGACGTAAACGAAGCTATTTTTGCAGGAGCAAAAGATGCGGTTACGATATGTTTCGGGCTTATAAGTGTCCTTGTATTTTGGTTAGGGATGATGAGAATCGCTCAAGATGCTGGATTACTAGATAAATTATCGAGGCTACTTCGTCCGATTGGAAAAAGACTTTTTCCCGAAGTTCCTCCTGACCACCCAGCTATGGGATATATCTTATCTAACATGTCTGCAAATATGTTTGGTTTAGGTAACGCGGCAACACCAATGGGGATAAAAGCAATGCATGAATTAAAGAGTTTAAATGGTGGAAGTGATGCGGCGAGTAGGTCGATGATTACATTACTAGCTATTAATACAGCGAGCATTACATTAATTCCTACTACAGTAATATCGATTCGTATGAGTTACGATTCAGTTGCTCCTACTGAAATTGTAGGTACAACGATTATTGCAACAGCATGTTCAACAATTGGTGCGATTTTGATAGATAGATTCTTTTATTACCGCCGTTTGCGGAAAGGGAGGAGTTAGCAATGGGATGGATTACTATCATCTCCATATGGATCATCCCGATGCTAATTGGTTTTATCCTATTATATGGAACATACAAACGAGTCCCGACATATGAAACGTTTGTAGAAGGCGCGAAGGAAGGGTTCTCGATGGCGATTTCTATCATTCCCTATTTAGTTGGCATGATGGTTGGTATTGCAGTTTTTCGGGCCTCAGGGGCCATGGATTTTTTAATTGAATTAATGAAACCATCGCTGCTAGCAATAGGAGTACCGAGCGAGATTGTACCACTCGCTCTAATTCGCCCAATTTCTGGGACAGGCGCTCTTGGGATGACCTCTGATTTAATAGCTACCTATGGACCTGATTCATTTATTGGGAGATTAGCTTCAACGATGCAAGGAAGTACAGACACCACACTGTACGTTTTAACGGTATACTTCGGTGCTGTTGGAATTAAAAAGATGGGGGATGCCTTAAAAGTCGGTCTTCTCGCAGATATTGTCGGAATCATTGCAGCTATCGTTATTGTAACTCTTGTTTTTGGATAAACTACTATATATGAGAAAAAAGAAGCCAACCTAGGCTTCTTTTTAGTTTGTAGAAGGGGAATTGCAAAACTAGGAAGACAAGGGCTTAGCGCACGGCCCCTATAGGAAAAGAGATAGCGCTTTTCCTAACCTTATGTTAAAGCAGTGGCTTAGCACCTTGTTTAGAAGAAAGCGTAGCATTCTTCTTGTGAATTTAAATGGACAAGAGTATGATGAATGATGAGGTGAGACGAT
This sequence comes from Bacillus alkalicellulosilyticus, assembly GCF_002019795.1. GTDB lineage: Bacteria > Bacillota > Bacilli > Bacillales > Bacillaceae_F > Bacillus_AO > Bacillus_AO alkalicellulosilyticum. The sequence continues at coordinate 1,842,260 of NZ_KV917381.1, forward strand.
GGAACGTTTACAAAAAGTAATTGCCCATGCGGGAGTTGCTTCTAGACGAAAAGCAGAGGAATTAATACTTGAAGGAAAAGTAAAAGTGAACGGAGAGGTTGTTCGAGAGCTTGGTGTGAAGGTAACACCAAGAAAAGATGAAATTGAAGTAAATGGCGTGCCGATCGACAAAGAAGAGCCGGTTTATTTTTTGTTATATAAACCAACCGGTGTCATTTCTGCAGTCAAGGATGACCGTGGAAGAAAGGTCGTCACAGATTTTCTTAACGTCCCACAACGAGTATTTCCAGTTGGAAGACTAGATTATGATACTTCAGGCGTGTTACTCCTTACGAATGATGGGGAGTTGACGAATGTGCTGACACATCCAAAACATAAGGTGGATAAAGTATATATTGCCAAAGTCCAAGGGCATCCTTCGAAGGAAAAAATCGATTTACTTCGAAGAGGGATTATGCTAGAAGATGGAAAGACGGCTCCTGCAAAAGTGAAGTTTGTGTCGGGGGATAAAAAGAAAAATACAGCAATCATGCAAATCTCTATTCATGAAGGAAGAAACAGACAAGTAAGAAGAATGTTTGAGGCAATCGGGCATCCTGTTTTGAAATTAAAGCGGGAGAGATTTGCTTTTTTAGATGTCACAGGAATGTCACCAGGAGAGACAAGACCGCTAAAACCAATCGAAGTTAAACAATTAAAGGAGATAGCTGTCACATAAACGTCAAAAAGCAACGATTTACCTGATGGATTACAAAGGTATAATAAGTATTATTGAAAACTAAGTGAACATATTTGAGTTACTGTGCTAGAAAGGTGGAAAAACGTATGAAACAAAAAAGGTTACTTGTTAGATCCTCCATTTTATGTGTCATTGCAGCTGCCTTACTCTATACGTTTTACTCCAATTTCATCGCCGATAAATCAGTTGTAAAAGTGGGAGAGGAACCTGTTAACTTTATCGTAACAACTTTAGATGGTGAACAAATCGAACTTAGAGACTTACGTGGGCAAGGAGTGTTTTTAAACTTCTGGGGAACCTATTGTCCACCGTGTGAAAAGGAAATGCCATATATGGAGTCGTTATATGAAGTTTATAAAGACCAAGGCGTGGAAATTATTGCTCTCAATGTGAACGAACCAGAATTAACGGTTCAGCGTTTTGTTGACCGATTAGACCTAACCTTTCCTATTGCGCTTGATAAAGGGGATAAAATAGTTAGGGCTTATGGTATACGACCATTACCTACAACAGTTTTAATAAATCCGGATGGACTAGTAGAAAAAGTTCATTTAGGTGGAATGACAGAGGATCAAATAAGAGAATTTATGGAATTGATTAAACCAGAAGTGTAATGAGGTGTTATTATGGATAATCATAAATGCGAATGTAGTCACGTTAATCCATATGGCACGGTCATATGTGAATCTTGTGGAAAACCGTTGGGGGATGACTCCAAAGGCATTCTAAACATGCGCTATGAAGGTGTGGCGAGACGTTCACAAACGTATAACAAGACTATCATTGACAAAATATGGAATTTCTTTTCATCGGTAAAAGTGGGAATTTGGATTATTGTCATTACATTAGTTGCATCTTCGATTGGAACCATATTTCCGCAACAAATGTATATTCCAGCACATGGTCGTGCCAATCCAGCTCAATATTACGCAGACGAATACGGAATAGCAGGACAGATTTATTATCAGTTTGGCTTCCATGATTTATACGGGTCATGGTGGTATATGTTATTGATTGCGGCACTTGGTATTTCATTAATAATTGCTAGCCTTGATCGGGTTGTTCCGTTATATCGAGCATTGAAAACACAGCGAGTGACTCGACATGAACGGTTTTTAGAAAGACAACGAATTCATGGGAAGTCACAAGTTTCAAATGCGGATGAAGCGATTGAAAAAGTTAAGAAACGTCTAGTCGAGAAGAAATATAACATTACCGAAGAAAACGGAAATCTAGTAGCAGAAAAAGGTCGATTTGCTCGTTGGGGCCCTTATATTAATCATATTGGTTTAATCATCTTTCTAATCGGCTGTATGCTCAGGTATTTTCCAGGAATGTATATTGATGATTTTGTCTGGATTCGAGACGGTGAGACCGTCGTAATTCCTGGAACCGACGGACAATTCTATATAGAAAATGAACAGTTTATCGTTGAGTTATATGACGAAGATGATGAGGTGTTTGGAGAAGCGATTCAACGTTCCGGAGGACCTGTTGTAAAAACGTTTAAAACCAGAGCTGTGCTCTATGAACGACAGGGCGAAGAAACGATTGGTGCTCAAGCCGACCTTGTCGAAGTCAAACGACATAATATTGTTGTTAACGACCCTTTAAAGTTTGAAGGTTTTGCTCTTTATCAAGTAGATTATAAGTTAAATGAAATGAGTAAAATGGAGTTTAGTCTTCAGCACAAAGAGACAGACGAAACGTTTGGGACATTTGTCGTAGACTTATATGACCCTGAGAACGAATATGACCTAGGTGATGGATATAAAGTCAAGGTATTAGAGTACTTTCCAGATTATCATATTAACAATCAAGGAAACCCTAGCACTCGTTCAAAAATACCAGATAATCCGGCCTTTGTCTTTCAAATGATTACTCCGGATACTCCAGATGGGGAAATAAGTTTCATTGGAATTCAACGAAATCTCGAGCCATTTGGTGAAAACGACTATAAAATCTCGTTTCAAAACATTGACACAAAACATGTAACGGCACTTACCGTTAGGAAAGATTATACACTTGGATTTTTAATAGCTGGTGGAATTGTATTTATGGTAGGTCTAGTGCAAGGGTCATATTGGATGCATCGAAGAATTTGGATACAGCGCATTCGAGATGAAATTTGGATTGCAGGGCATACCAATAAAAACTATAATTCATTGAAAAAAGAAATTGAATACGTGGTTGAAGGCTCAGAGATTACTATGCCAATTGACCAGGTAGAAGAGGACGAAAAGAACTCCTAAGGAGGAAAAAGATTCATGGCAGCATTAAGTAGTAATTTGTTACTCACTGCTTTTTTCCTGTATTTAGCGGCAACAATTGCTTTCGCAGTTTCAGTAACAGGAAAAAAGTGGAGAAATAAACAAGGTGAGGAAGGAAACCGATGGGGCACCTTCGGATTTATCATTTCAATCACTGCGTTTTTGTTTGCAATGGGGTATTTTATCACCCGCTGGATAGTGGCAGGACATGCTCCTGTTAGTAATATGTTTGAATACACAACATTTTTAGGTATCGCAATGGGTCTAGCGTTCCTTATTATCTATGCGATATATCGTTCAAATGTTTTAGGGTTATTTACGATGCCTACAGTTATGCTCATCATTGCCTATGCATCCGTGTTCCCAAGGGAAGTGGCCCCCCTTATCCCAGCACTTCAGTCTATGTGGTTGAAAATTCACGTTATTACTGTTGCTCTAGGCCAAGGGATATTAGCCATCGGATTTGCGGCTGGACTAATCTATCTCATTCGAACAATTGATTTTAAAAAAAATAACCTTAAGACATGGTCACTGGAGTTTATCCTATACGGTTTACTAAGTACGTTTGGTTTTATATTCATCGGATATCTCTTTAGTGCAATGAATTATGAAGCTACTTTTTCGTACATTAATGAAAAAGACCAGCCAGCTGAAATGGTGTATCACCTCCCAGCATTCGTTGGTCCACATCTAGGTGAAATGCTTACTGAGGATAGAATGAATCCTATCGTTTCGATGCCAGCCTGGCTTCGAAGTGACGATTTAAATACAGTAATCTGGTCCTTGTTGACGGGGATTGTTATCTATTTGGTACTCCGGTTTATTCTGAGAAAACCGATTGGAGGAGCTATCCAACCGTTATTGAAAAATGTAAGCCCACAGGCAGTTGATGAGTTAAGTTATCGTGCAATTGCTATTGGATTCCCTGTCTTTACGTTAGGCGGACTCATATTTGCAATGATTTGGGCCCAAATTGCTTGGACACGTTTTTGGGGTTGGGACCCAAAAGAAGTATGGGCATTAATTACGTTTTTATTCTATGCGGCATATTTACATTTACGCTTATCGCGTGGGTGGCATGGAGAAAAATCGGCATGGTTATGTGTCATTGGTTTTGCAATTATCATGTTCAACTTGATTTTTGTAAATCTTGTCATTGCCGGGCTTCATTCTTACGCTTAATAAAGCACCCTCACTTTTGTGAGGGTCTTTCTTAAAACATATAGTAACTATAGTAAAAGCGATTCATATTGAGGAGGGTTATTTATGGAACATGAAGGAAAAGTGTTAGTAGTTGATGATGAGGAGCGCATTCGTCGCTTGTTAAAAATGTATTTAGAGCGTGAAAATTATCTTGTTGAAGATGCTGAGAATGGTGAAAAAGCTTTAGCGATGGCTCTTGAACAAGACTATGATTTAATATTATTAGATATTATGATGCCAGGTATGGATGGGATTGAAGTTTGTCAAGAACTTCGTAAAACAAAAGCGACTCCTATCATTATGTTAACAGCTAAGGGAGAAGAAGCAAATCGAGTGCAAGGGTTTGAAGTGGGTACTGATGACTATATAGTCAAGCCGTTTAGCCCGAGAGAAGTGGTTCTTAGAGTTAAAGCACTACTCCGTCGTTCTTCTAGCACACGTTTCCTACAAACAGACACAGCAACAAAGGATGTGTTAGTATTTCCACATCTCATGATTGATAATGATGCACATCGTGTGTCCGTTGATGAGACAGAAATAAGCCTTACTCCTAAAGAATATGAATTACTTTATTATTTAGCGCAATCACCAGATAAGGTATTTTCAAGAGAGCAGTTGTTAAAGGATGTATGGAATTATGACTTTTTTGGAGACCTTCGTACTGTAGATACTCATATTAAACGGTTACGTGAAAAGTTAAATCGAATTTCACCAGAAGCAGCAAGTATGATTTCAACGGTATGGGGAGTAGGATATAAATTCGAGGCAGTGAAAGGGTAATGTTTTGGAGAAGTGTTGTCGGAAAGCTTTGGTTTACAATATTATTGCTTGTTTCAGTTGTGCTTTCCATATTGATGGCGCTCCTACTCCAGTTTTTTGAACGTTATCATGTTAATGAAGCGGAATTACAACTAATGAATCATGCAGAAATGATAGCCACTATCCTAGAAGAATATTCCGACAAAGACCAGGCATTAGCTACGATTTCAAAAGTAGCCCAATCGTTTGATATGAAAGTTGTCATATTGGATAATGATGAACATTGGTACTCCTCAGAAGGGAGTACCACAGTAAATGTTCCAATCTCTACTTTTTATGATGACCCGGTTTTATCTCAAGTTTTTACCGGAGAAGACCGTGTCGTAAGTCAAGGTGATTTTCCTTTTATTGAAGATGGTGTAGAGATTCATTCGGAAATCATGGTTGTGGGACGAACAGTTCAAATAGCTGGAACAGACCAAAGTGCCGTATTTTTATATCGCTCTCTTCAAGCGATCGAGAAGACAACTAGCGAAACGAAACGAATTATATATTTTTCTGCCGGTATTGCTATCGTATTAACAACGATATTTGCATTTTTCTTATCGTCACGGATAACAGCACCTCTCCGAAAAATGAGACAGGCAGCGTTAGAAATGACAAAAGGCAATTATGATACAAAGATACCGATATTAACGATTGATGAAATTGGTCAATTAGCAATTGCGTTTAATCGTATGGGTCGAGAATTAAACCGTAACATTACAGCTTTAAATCAAGAAAAAGAACAACTGTCGCGGATTTTAAGTAGTATGGCAGATGGTGTGATTACATTAGATCGTAAAGGTCGAATTATGGTTACAAATCCACTCGCGGAACGATTCATCCAAGCTTGGTACTATGAACAAGGGATGAATATTAAAGTAGTGGAAGATTTGCCACAAGCGATAAAGGTGTTATTCCAACAAGTAGTTGTGTTAGAGTGTGAACAATTTACGGAAATTGATGTACAAGGTCGCAGTTGGGTAATTATGATGACTCCTTTATATGATGAAAAGTTTGTTCGAGGGGCGGTTGCAGTCTTACGAGATGTCACGGAAGAAAGAAGACATGATAAATTGCGAAAAGATTTCATCGCAAATGTCTCCCATGAACTTAGAACACCGATTTCGATGTTACAAGGATATAGTGAAGCGATCATTGATGATATTCCGCAGTCTGAGGAAGAAAAGAAGGATATCGCTCAAATTATTTACGAGGAATCACTACGTATGGGCCGTCTCGTTAATGAGCTACTTGACCTAGCGAGAATGGAAGCCGGACATGTTGAATTACAAAGAGAAGAAATTGCAGTTGAGGACTTTTCAAAGCGTATTATCCGTAAGTTTAAAGGGTTAGCAAAAGAAGAAGGAATCCAACTGGCCTTAGATATCGTTGAAGGTACTGGAATAGCAACATTTGACCCAGACCGAATTGAGCAGGTGCTAACCAATTTAATTCATAATGCGATTCGGCATACGGAAAATGGTGGTGAAGTAACACTTGCCGTTGATTCTTCAAAACAGGATATTCGTTTTGATATCATTGATACTGGTTCGGGAATTCCAGAAGAGGATCTTCCTTTTGTCTTTGAGCGCTTTTATAAAGCAGATAAAGCAAGAACGAGAGGTCGATCATCAGGAACTGGATTAGGTTTAGCAATTGCTAAGAATATTGTCGATTCACACAATGGTCACATCTCAGTTCATAGCAAAATCAACGAAGGAACGACATTCTCATTTGCACTTCCTCGATTTGTAGAGGATTAAAGAGAAAACGGGCGAAGTTCATTGTTTCATGAGAAACATGTAAGAACGAACTAGATGGTAAGAGCATTCTTGCCTTCTAGTTTTTTTTTATGATGAAAGCATGTTTTAGACTCATTGTTGAAAAAACCAAACGTTTAAGAGCAAAAACAAAAAAGTTCAAAAAATAAAAGTGAAAAACATGTCATTTTAGCTAATATTGTGTATAATAAAAGTCGTACATATATTGATGAAATATTACTTTAAGGTCACTCAATTGTTGAGTGTGAAAAGGGAAGTTGGTGAAAGTCCAACACGGTCCCGCCACTGTAAATACCTATAGTCTTTTTTTAATGCCACTGTCAACAGATGGGAAGGCAAAAAGACTAAAGATGGGTATAAGTCAGGAGACCTGCCTTAAAGTTGTTGTGAATCCTTCGAGGAAAAGGTGAAGCAGTATTAAAAGCGATTTTTCTAAGTTCGTTTCTAATATTGTGCCTTTTGTCCTCCTTTAGAAGGAGGGCTTTTTATTTATCATCAACGTACAAACACAAAGAAAAAAGGGGTTGGAGAGAATGAAAAAGTGGCTAATGTCACTCATGATGCTAATGCTAGCATTCGGTATTCTTACTGGATGTGGTCCGGCTGATGCACCTGAACAAGAAACAGAACAAGCTGAACCTGCAGTAGAGGAAACAGAAAGTCAAGAAGAGACAGCTTCAGCATATCCAGTTACACTCGTTGATGCATTGAAAAATGAAGTCGTTATTGAAGCTGAGCCAGAACGTATTGTTACATTAGTTCCAAGTGTTACTGAAACTGTATACGGCCTTGGAGCAGGAGAAAAAGTTGTAGGAAGAAGTGAGCATGATAATTTTCCTGCAGAAGTACTTGAAGTAGAGTCAATTGGTGGAATGGAATTTGATATTGAAAAAATCATTTCATTGCAACCGGACCTTGTGTTAGCCCATGAATCAGGTGTTCATAGTGCTGGAGAAGGAATAGAACAGTTAAAAGCAGCAGGAATTACAGTTGCCGTTGTTCAAAATGCGCATAGCATTGGTCAGGCTTATGGAGCGATGCGCTTTATTGGAGAAGCGATTGGAAAACAAGCAGAAGCTGAGGCATTAATCTCAGAAATGCAAGCTGGTTTTGGGGCTATTGTTAAACAATCTCAAGAAATTAGTGAAGAAGAACGACAAAAAGTATGGTTTGAAATTGACCCAGAGTTATGGACAACTGGTCAAGGAACATTCCAACAAGATTTACTAAATATTATTAATGCAACAAACATTGCAAGTGAGATTGAAGGTTGGGGACAATTATCCGAAGAGGAAATTGTTGCTCAAAATCCAGATGTGATTATTGGAACATGGACTTATGATGAAAGCATGGTTGAAACCATTAAATCCCGTTCTGGATGGCAGGATATTGCTGCGATTCAAAATGATCGTGTACATGATATTGACACGGACATCGTTTCTCGTCCTGGACCACGTTTAGTTGAAGGGGTAGAACAACTTGCAAAGCTTATTTATCCAGAGGTTTTTAACTAAAAATATATTTGTAGCCTATGTAGTAGCCTTATTGTTTTTGTTTTTTTGTGTGCTACTAGGCGTTTCTAAAGGGAGTCTTTCGATTCCCTTTTCTATTATTATTGAGGTATTACTGACAGAGTGGCTCAATCTTCCGTTTGATTTTGAAATCGAAACGATGTATATCAATATCATTATGGATATTCGATTTCCTCGTGTGTTATTAGCGCTCCTAGTTGGTGCATCATTAGCCTTGGCTGGAGCTAGTTTTCAAGGGTTGTTAAAAAATCCGTTAGCAGATCCATATACGTTAGGTGTATCATCAGGAGCTGCGGTTGGGGCTGTTTTTGTATTGTTTACTGGATTAACACTACCATTCTTTGGTCGGTTTACGTTACCCTTTGTTAGTATTGTGGGGGGATTACTGACGTTAATTATGGTTATCACCTTTGCTAGACTTATTAAAAAGTCGATGTCAGCAGAGACGATTATTTTAGTTGGAATTATCTTTAGTGCTTTTTTAGGTTCAATCATTTCATTAATGATTGCTTTAACTGGCGAAGAGTTACGGCAAATTGTCTATTGGTTAATGGGAAGTGTCGCCCTAAGGGGTTGGAATTATGTTCAGCTTATTTTTCCTTTTTTTATCATTGGTTTTTTCATCTTACTTTATAATACGAGAGAATTGAATGCGATGGCCTTTGGCGAAGAAACAGCTCGCCACCTAGGGGTTAACATCCAGCGTAGAAAAATGCATATTCTAATCGGAGCATCTTTAGTGACAGGAGCTGCAGTGGCAGTTTCGGGAACAATTGGGTTTGTTGGCCTCGTTATTCCTCATCTTACAAGACTGTTATGGGGACCAGACCATCGGCACTTATTACCTCTTTCGATGATTATTGGTGGTGGATTTTTAGTCATCACTGACCTTGTCGCACGAACTATTATTGCTCCTTCTGAACTGCCGATTGGTGTAATTACAGCAATTATTGGTGGTCCAGTATTTGGAATGATTCTGATTCGTCAACGTCATAAATTATAGAAGGTGGAGGTGAGTGTGAATTCATGATTTTAAAAGTAGAGGGTGTTTCAGGGGGATATGACGGTATTACCATAGTAGAGAACGTTCAATTTTCTGTGAAAATAGGAGAAATATTAGGCATCCTTGGCCCTAACGGAAGTGGCAAAACAACGTTAATGAATATGATCACAGGAGCAATTCCAGTCATCAAAGGGCAAATTTATCTTTATGATAAACCTATCACTTCGTATTCTTCGAAGGAACTTGCCAGAATTGTAGCGGTTTTGCCACAAAAAACGCACACGGCCTTTTCCTATTCGGTCTATGAGGTTGTATCGTTAGGAAGATACCCTTATCAAAAAGGGCTTTTTCAAGTGTTCACCGAGGAAGATGCCTCAGTAGTTGAGCAAGCGATGCGTCAAACCGGAGTATGGCACTATAAAGATAAACCACTTCAATCGTTAAGTGGTGGAGAACAACAACGGGTGATGTTAGCGAGAGCGTTAGCACAACAGCCAAAGTTACTTCTATTAGATGAACCGACAAATCATTTGGATATTTCATATCAAATGAGTTTACTCGATACATTAAAGAATTGGTCACAAGAAAATGAATTGACTGTTATCTCGATTCTTCATGATGTAAACATGGCTTCCATGTATTGTGACCGACTCTTGTTACTTGATAAAGGGAAAACAAGTGCAATCGAAAGGCCTCAACTTGTTTTACAAGAAAAAAGACTAGAACACGTATATCAAACAACGGTTAAGCGAAAAGCGCATCCTACAGTAGCAAGCCCATTAATTACACTTTTGCCCCAAAAGGAACATCAGCGACCTGGGGTGGATGAACTTGCGATTGAACAAACAGAAGAGTGGATTAAAGTAGCAAGTCCTTTTCCTTTTAAAACGCTATCGTCTGCCATTCTAGGATCGGGGTTTGGATGGCATACTTTTTTTATTAATCGTCATGTCGATAAAAATTTTAATTGTGATGATGTTGAAAAAGAGTATAAGCAATACCTTACCGAGCGTGATGTTCAACATGAAGATACCGTTGGAATGATGACTGCTGCGGTCTTAGCCGATGCTTGTTTTAAAAGGATAAAGCAAGCGGATTTGTCTCTTCTAATCATCGTCACAGCCGGTTTAGGAAATGCTGTCGATGTTTCGAAGTCGAATCAACAACGAGAGGTACATCCGATTGGTACGATTAACACATGGATATTTGTTGACGGAAACATGACAGATGCAGCCTTTGTTCAAGCTATCGGAACAGCTACTGAAGCAAAAACAAAAGCTCTTCATGATAATCACGTAATAGACCCTGTAACAAACACGATTGCTACAGGAACATCAACTGATAGTATTATGGTTGCGGCTACGCAATCAGGATCGATGTACCCTTATGCTGGCTCGATCACAACAATTGGGAAAGCAATAGGACAAGGTGTTTATGAAGCAACGGTAGAAGCGATTGTGAGGAACAAGGAAAGAAGGGGGATTTCTTGATTTTACATCATCTTATTGCACTTACATTAGCCGTTCTTCTTGATCGGGTGATTGGTGATCCTCGTTCTTTTCCACATCCTGTCGTTTGGATTGGTCGCTACATTTCTTTTTTAGAAAAGAGATTGTGGAGCAATACAAATCAAAAGCGTAATGGGATTTTCCTGCTTGTTATGGTTGTTATGACCGTCTTTGTTCTTACTACAGTTATCATCATTGTTTTCTATCAGCTCCATGTGATAGCTGGTATTATTGTAGAGGCCATTCTCATCTGTTATGCAATTGCCCAAAGAAGTTTACGAGAAGCTGCAGAACTAGTGTATCAACCTTTACAAGAAGGTAATGTTGAGGATGCTAGAAGATACGTTTCATATATTGTTGGAAGAGATACAGAACAGTTTGGAGAGGCAGAAATCGTAAGAGCCACCGTAGAAACGGTAGCTGAAAATACGAGTGATGGCATAACGGCTCCTTTATTTTATGCATTGCTTGGAGGGGCCCCATTGGCATTTGCTTATCGTGCGATTAACACATGTGATTCGATGGTTGGCTATAAAAATGAAAAATACGTTACCTTTGGTTGGGCTTCTGCACGAATGGATGATGTCGTGAATTGGATTCCTAGTCGAATGACAGGCATACTCATGATTATCATCAATCGCCCGACTAAGAAAATAAGTAAAAAACAGGCATTTTCTGTCTTATTTCAAGATGCAAAACGTCATCCAAGTCCAAATAGTGGTTGGGGTGAAGCTGCTGTGGCGGCATTATTAGGAGTCCAATTAGGCGGACAAAATACGTATAAGGGCATTGTCTCAAACCGTGCTAAAATGGGACGGCCACTTGTTGTGTTAACCAAGAAACATATTAAACAGGCAGTGACAATTATGAACCGGGCAGTCTATGGTTTTGTAATATTGTTATGGGTATTAGGAGGGATATATTTTGGATTTACCTTTACATGGAGCTAATCCAGCTCATTTTTTAGAGGCGCTTGGGCTACATGGAGCAGAAAACAAGATTGATTTTAGCGTTAATACCAATCCGCTAGGCCCTCCTAAGTTCATAGAAGAAGAATGGAGCTCATTTCAACGTCTCGTTACTCATTATCCTGACCCGTCATCGAAACGGTTAAAACAGAAAATTGCATCGCAGAATAGCATCAAGTCTAATCAAGTGATTATTGGTAACGGAGCAGCGGAACTTATTTATTTAGTGACTAGCTTGTTTCAGAAAAAAAAGGTGTTGCTTGTTGAACCTACATTCTCAGAATACCGTGAAGCCAGTGAAACATTTGAATGCCAGATTGAAAGTTTCTTTGTTCAACAGTCGGATGGGTGGCTAATAGATAGCGAAAAACTAGCAAGCCGGTTGCAAGAAGTAGACCTTCTCTTTATCTGTAATCCTAATAATCCTACTGGAGTTATGTATAAACGAGAGGTTGTCACAGAAATCGTTGCACAGGCAGCTATGGTAGGGACAACTGTAGTTATTGATGAGGCTTTTTATGACTTTTCAATAGAACAACAAAGTGTGGCTACGCTTGTACACACTTATTCGAATTGCATCATCATACGTTCACTTACAAAAATGTATGCTATTGCAGGATTACGCCTTGGCTATGCTATTGCTTCACCATCTATCATAGATGCGTTAGAAAAACGGCAACATCCTTGGAATGTCAACGGCTTAGCGCTTGTAATCGGGGAGAGGTGTCTACTTGAATACGACTTTGTGAGAACAACGGTTCAATATGTCGCCAAAGAACGAAAACGGTGTACTGAATTCTTGATAAATGAGGGATATGATATTTCTCCTTCTGCTGTTAATTATTATCTTCTGAAAGAAAGCGGTGAAGAGAAAGACTTACAACCGTTTATGACATTTTTAATAGAACGTGGTATTATTCCACGCCATACCTATTATTTTTCTAGTTTAGACGGAAAGTATTTGAGATTAGCAGTAAAAACAAAAGAAGAAAATGATCAATTACTTAGTGCTTGTAAGGAATGGAAAAGCTAATGTTCTATTTTATTACAGGTGGAGTCCGAAGTGGTAAAAGTACATATGCGGAAACGCTTGCTACAAGTTTAGTAAAACCATTGGCTACCATCCATTATATTGCGACAAGCGTTCCATACGATGAGGAAATGCACAAGCGAGTCCAATTACATCAGAACCAGCGCCAACTACAATCGCAAAAGTATACAACTCATGAAGTACCTACGGACATCTCTTCGGTCTTTTCATCATTTGCCAAAGGTGATGTTGTGCTGCTCGATTGTCTTACAACGTGGCTGGCTAACGAGTTATTCACAGAAAAGAACAGTTGGACGTCATTACCCTATCGAAAAAATGTGTATCAAAAAATTAGAGCGACGATAAAAGAGGTAACAAAGTATCCAGTTACTCTTATAGTTGTATCAAACGAGTTGTTTCACGATGTTCCTTTTTCAGATAAAGGCACATTTTATTATCAATACCTGCTTGGGCAAATTCATCAAGAATTGATTCGCTTCTGTACAAAAGCTATTGTTGTGGAACATGGTCTACCCATTGTTATGAAAGGTGGTGAAAATGATTGAAAGGAATAATGATTCAAGGAACCGCCTCAGATGTAGGCAAAAGTGTCATTTGTACTGCCATTTGCCGTATTCTTTCTAATCAGAAATATGCAGTAACACCTTTTAAATCACAAAACATGTCAAATAACTCTTATGTCACAATTGACGGGAAAGAAATTGGCAGAGCCCAGGGAGTTCAAGCAGAAGCAGCTCGTGTGGAAGCTTCCGTTTATATGAATCCGATTCTCTTAAAACCACAAAGTGACCGGGTATCAGAAATTGTTCGACTCGGCCAAAGGTATCAATCGTTATCAGGTAAAAATTATCGTAGAGAGTTTTATCAAACTGGAATTGAAACCATTACACTTGCTTTATCACAACTAGAAAAAGAATTTGATTATATTGTCATTGAAGGAGCGGGAAGTCCGGCAGAAGTTAATTTAAATGACCGTGAAATCGTGAATATGAAAGTGGCCGAACTAGCAGATGTTCCTGTTGTCCTCGTTTCTGACATCGACCGCGGAGGCGTTTTTGCAAGTATCGTTGGAACATTGCAATTACTACCTGAACATCAACGAAAGCGTGTGAAAGGTTTGATTATCAACAAGTTTCGTGGGGATGAAAGTTTATTTGCGAGTGGAAAAGAGTGGCTTGAACAATATACAGGAATTAAAGTACTTGGTGTCATTCCTCATTTACATGACATTACAATTGAAGGGGAAGATTCCCTATCAATGTACAGTCATTTTCAACAAGGTAATAGCAAAATAGACATTGATATCGTCGTTATTGATTTACCATATGTATCAAACTATACCGACCTTGAACCTTTTCGGTTTGAAGAAGATGTTCAGATCCGATTTGTTAACCGAGTGGAAGACTTAGGACAGCCTGATGCTATCATCATTCCTGGTACGAAAAGTACGATATCTGATATAAAATTTCTACATGAACGAAACGTGTTTGATGCGATAATTAAATATGCAAACAATGGTGGAACAGTACTAGGGCTTTGTGGGGGGTACCAGATGCTCGGTGAAGTTCTTATTGACCAAAGCGGAGCAGATACAGGAACAGAAGGAACAACAATTTCCGGTTTAGGGATAGCCCCTTTAACAACATATTTTTACGATTCAAAAAAGACGGTGCGTTCTGAAGGGGTGTTAGCAGATATCCCTTCGAGAACAATCAGTGGGTATGAAATTCATTTAGGACAAACGATCAGTAGAGATGATTCTAATCAACCATTCCTTTTTGTTGAAGGAGAAAAAGAAGGGATATCAATCGACCAGGGCAGAATTATTGGGACATATTTTCACCATCTTTTTCATAATGACGAGTGGCGAACCGATTGGTTAAATCGACTTCGACTACAAAAAGGAGTAGCTACAAAAGATGTGATCTGGGTTGAAAAACAAAGAGATCTTTCTTATGAAAGACTAGCTGAAAAAGTTAAAAAAGCGCTAGACATCGAAAGTTTAATGACCATTATTGAGGAGTGGGAAAGGAATGGAACCTAAAAAAACAGTCTTGCCCTTTATCAATGGATTTCTTTTTGCCCTTCAATTTCTTACAATTATTCCAGTTCCGAAAGAGGTTCCCTGGGACAAGAGACACGCTCAAGCATCCATAGTGATGTACCCGCTTGTTGGCCTCCTCATTGGAGCGATAGTAGCCGTTTTTTATTATGGATTTACTGAATGGTTTTCATTATCACCGCTCTTTATTGCATTCTTTTTATTATCTTTAGGGGTATTGTTATCAGGTGGATTGCACTTAGATGGTTGGATGGATGTAAGTGATGCTGTTGGATCATACCGAGATGTCGAGAAAAAACATGAGATCATGAAAGATTCCAGGGTTGGTTCGTTTGCCGTATTATCTGTTTTTTTTCTGCTAGGTTGGCGTCTCTTTTTTATGTACGAAGTGTTTCTCTTTTCTCCACACAGTCTTTATTATTTAATAGTTATTCCTTTTTTAACGAAAACGATGATGGGAAGCAATGTGATTTTCGCTCAGCCTGCGAAAACAGAAGGATTAGCTTATGCTCTTCAGCGATATGTTCATAAACGATTATTTGGATATTTCATTTGTTACATAGTACTAACAGCAGTTGGTTCAATTAATATTTCGACGGAATTCTTTTATCACTGGCTCATTCTTACTGGTTCTGCCTTCTTATTTCTAGTTGCTAGTATTGGGTTTATGAAACGGCAATTTAACGGCATGACTGGGGATACCGTCGGTGCGACAGCTGAAGGAGGAGAAACCTGGTTATGGATGGTCGTGTGGATATTACATTACTTCGTCATGGGGTAACTCAAGCCAATGTAGAAAAGCGTTATCTCGGCTGGAGTGATGTGCCATTAACAAACAATGGAAAAGAGCAGTTGAAGGAATTAAGCAACCATCGCTATCCACCTGCATCTCTTTTATTTTCAAGTGATTTACAAAGGTGTTATGATACGGCAAAAATCCTATATCCAAATCAAACGATAACTCATCTTATGGCACTTCGAGAAATTCATTTTGGGCAGTGGGAGCTTCAAACCTACGATGATTTGCAAGGGATTCCGCTTTACCGTCAATGGCTAGACGAACCTAAAAATGTTTGTCCGCCTAACGGAGAATCTTTCATAGCATTTGAGCAAAGAGTGCTGTCATGCTGGGAACAGATAACTAAATCAGCAGTACAAAATCAAATTGAACATATAGTAATCGTAAGTCATGGTGGCCCAATTCGGCTATTACTTACTCACTTTGCTCCAGATAAGAGACTCTTTTGGGATTGGGACATTCCATTTGGTGGTGGCTATACATTCTCTACTTCTGTTGAGCGAATAAGGAGGGGTGAACGATGCATTTCATTACAGGCGGTGCCTTTAATGGAAAAAGCGAGTGGGTAAGAAAGCTTTACCCATCTCAAAAATGTTATTGGTATAATGGTTATAACCAACTTTCCTTCAATGATATACGATTGAATGTTCAAGGAACAATCGTCGTAAATGGACTAGAATTTTTTCTTCAACCTATCTCACAGGAAGAACAGGGGCGAATCCTTTTTTCCGAGTATGTAGCAAAGTGGAAGCAGTGGGAACGAGAAGGAAATGGGACATTCATCGTTATTGGGTCTGATATGACAAAAGGAGTCGTGCCAATGAACAAAGAGGACCGTGTGTGGCGTGATTTTGTCGGTTGGTGTTATCAAGACCTTGTTCAACAATCAAATCGTGTTGATGTGATATGGTACGGTATATCTAATCTAATTAAACAAGAGGAGGAATAAGTAGTATGAGATTATATACAAGAACAGGTGACGAAGGAAAAACAAGTGTCATTGGTGGCAGATTATTTAAAGATGATATGCGAGTTGAGGCGTATGGGACAACCGATGAATTAAATTCATTTGTTGGAGTTGCGATTACACAACTTGATGAAAAGGTGTTTCCAGACATTCAAGCTGAACTAGTGAAAATCCAACATGAACTTTTTGATTGCGGCGGAGATTTAGCTATGGTCAAAGAAACAGACAAACGTTCCTATAAAGTAACAGAAGACATGATTACCTTTTTAGAAGAACGAATTGATGAATACATAAAAGAAGCCCCAGAATTAGAACGGTTTATTCTTCCTGGCGGGTCTCCGGTTGCGGCTACTCTCCATGTGTGTCGAACGATAACAAGAAGGGCGGAACGCAGAATCACGACATTACAGCTAGCTGGTGAATCAAATCCGATTGTACTAAAATATATTAACCGCTTATCAGACTATTTTTTCGCGATTGCACGAGTGGCAAACAGTCGCCTAGGTGTACAAGATGTTGAATATGAACGAAGCGCGATTGTTTTCCGTGAAGGAAAAAGAAAACAAGATACTGAATAAAAAAATTGTGTGTCAACAATCATTAATGTTGGCACACTTTTTTATTCGGTAAAGGTAAGGAGTACCGGAATCGCCAAAGAACCTAAAAAACGTGCAAACTTGTACGTACAAATATATAATAAACGTGTAAGCGTTCCAATATTGAATTGTTGAACGCTTGAAGCAATTTGTGATAAATAAAGGAGAGTTAAATCAATGGCAATGTTACAAGTGAATTATTTTTCAAAAGCAATGAGAAGAGAAGTCACGTTTAATGCACTTATTCCAATCGATACGATGGGCCCGACTGGAGAACGAAAATATGTGGAAAAGCCGCTTAAAGCATTGTATTTGTTACATGGATTTTCAGGGAGTTATACAGACTGGATAAGCAATACAAACATACGCCAGTTGTCGGATAAATATAATATCGCCATCTTTATGCCTTCTGGAGAAAATCATTTCTATGTTGATGATATAGAAAAACGAGAGTTATTTGGAGAATACATTGGCGATGAACTTGTTCAATATACGAGAGAGCTATTTCCTTTGTCAGAACAAAAAGAAGATACATTTATTGCTGGATTGTCTATGGGTGGGTATGGAGCGATTCGAAATGGATTAAAGTACGCGCATCATTTTGGTGGTATTATGGCATTGTCCTCTGCGCTAATTACGTATAAAGCTCAAGTTGCGACACCGGATTATGACGATGGTATCGGAGATTATAATTATTTTACAAGAGTATTTGGTGACCTCGCTAAGCTTAAAGGAAGCGAGAAGGACCCTGAGGCATTAGTAAAAAAACTAAAAGCAACAAATACCGATATTCCAAACATTTATATGGCTTGTGGGACAGAGGACTTCTTATTGGATGTTAACCGTACATTTAAAGAGTTCTTGGATTCTGAAAATGTGACTTTTACGTATGTAGAAGATGCTGGGGCACATACTTGGGAATTCTGGAGTGATTATATTGATAAAGCTTTAACGTGGGCTATGGATTTTAATAAAGAAATCGAATAAGGATAGTATTAGTTATTAAAATCCGGCTTATTGTTTAAAGGAGTAATGAAATACAATCAAAAAATAATTCTGTTTATTTAGGATAACTTAAATATAATAATCATCAAAGAGGTGTATTCATGGAGCATAAAGTTATCCTTTCGACAGGGGAAATTGCTGGTTTGTAGACAACATATATGAATGACAGTATGGCGATTTGCGTATTAACTCATTTTTTACAGCATGTAAAAGACCCAGATATTAATAAAGTGATTCAATACGGATTACAATTATCAGAACAGCACATCTCCTTTATTACAACGTTGTATAAAGAAGAAAATATCGCAATACCCAAGGGTTTTACTTTACAGGATGATGTTGATTTATCAGCGCCACAACTATATTCAGATAGTTTTTGTCTTTTGTACATTCATAACATGGCCAAAATTGGTGGGAATGGTTATATTCTCTCACTATCAAATGCAGCAAGAGAGGACATTCGGAACTTTTTTACAGAGTGTACTGCGAAATCAGCAGAATTATTTAACCGCTCGGCTCAAATTTTATTAGCAAAAGGATTATTTTTGCGCCCCCCTCAAATTGATTTACCAGGTAATATTGATTTTGTGAAAGAGGAGAGTTTCTTAGCAGGATGGTTAGGTGAGCACCGTCCTTTAAATTCTATTGAGATTATGAATTTATACTTCAATATTGAACGAAATCAATTAGGGAAATCATTAGTAATGGGCTTTAGCCAGATTGCTAAATCAAAACAGGTGACAAAGTACTTTAAAAGAGGAAAAGAAATTGCAGCTAAACAGATAGAAGTGTTTGGTTCGATTCTGAGTCAATCAGAGCTTCCGGCTCCAATGACTTGGGATACACTTCCAACAAAGTCAACAACATACACCTTTTCAGAAAAATTGATGGTGTTTCATGTTGCTGCCTTATCAGGTGCCTCTGTAAGTCATTATGGAACTAGTATGGGAACAAGTCCGCGCCGAGATATTGGTCTTCACTATACAAGATTACTTGCGGAAATTATGTTATTTGCTGAAGATGGAGCCAAGATCATGATCGAACATGGGATGGATGGAGGAACCTCCAAAAGCTCCAGACAGAAAAGTATTAGCTACCCAAAAATAGAAAAAGTTTTTAGGTAGGGTTAGCCAAATTCGAGGTGGAACAAAAGGTATTAGACGACCTTTTGTTTGACCTCTTTTTTGTGTAGGAAAAAAGGACAATCCATAAGCACAAAAGAGGCGGTTTTCTTGTAACCTTTTATTGGAAAAATCGTTATATAAGTAGAGTAACATTTTAGTATGAACCTTGCATTATTCACATAAATTTACAATTAGGGATTGAAATTGAAGGAGGAAGTACATTGAAAGGTTGGCTAATTTTCGGGTTGATTTGTGTCAGCATGACTGGTTGTGTGGTAGGCGAGAATGAGGAAGTGGTTCAAACAATAGCTTATCAGCATTCACCAACTTTAACATTTTCTGAAATTGATCCAGGAAAACAACCAATGAAGTGGGAATTAACTTTAATAGATGGGAGGACTGATGAGCGTCAATCAATTCTTTTAAATGAATATGGATATCCTGCCAAACCACTGGATGAACAAAGTTTAGCGACATTTGCAGCAGAGTTAGCTTCTGGAATTGATCAGCCAATGGTGAATCCAACGATTGATTTACAAGGGAATATTCAACCTGGGCAAAAACGAATTATTTTATCAGAAGCGGAACTCGTTGAATCTATAAAACAATTAACTTATATAGATTCAGAATTACAACTTCCCATTTATGAAACGGAACCGACACTGACTGCCGAAGACTTAGAGGGGATTTTAAATTTTGAACTAGGAAGCTATAAAACTTATTTTAATGCTGGAGTTACAGGTCGTACCACGAATATAAAATTATCTTCTGAGGCGATTCAGCATCATGTTCTTGCACCTGGTGACGTGTTCTCATTTAATAGTGTAGTAGGACAACGTACGAAAGAACGGGGTTATCAGGAGGCAAAGGAAATCGTTAATAAAGAATTTGTTATGGGTATCGGAGGTGGAATTTGTCAAACGTCTTCAACCTTATTTAATGCTGTTGACAATGCTGGACTAGAAATTGTTGAACGTTACAGCCATTCTCGAGATATTGGTTATGTCCCCCCGAATCGTGATGCTACGGTTTCATGGGGTGGTCCAGATTTTAAATTTAAAAACCAGTATGATGTTCCAATACTCATTCAAACGGAAGTCCATAATGGGGTAGTAGAAGTAAGAATTCTCTCATCAAAACCAACCGACAAGCTATTGGTAAGTCGGTAAAAACATCGAGGGTGATCCAAAAGGTAACCACCTTTGGACCACCCTTTACGCATGAGTGAAACCGAGACCATCGAGACCCCACTCGAAGCAGACTAAAAAACGCAACGGTTTCGCGCATTGTAAGAGTACATAGAAAAAGTAAAACCCAACTTTTTCTATGTACTCGAATAATGGGGGAGTTCGAACTTCATACTATAGGTAAAAACAAGGAGAAATACCTTTATGTTATTTAAATGGTTGGTTAGGCAAATGCAAGAATCATCACCTCCAGAAACGATTGAAACGGTTTTTGTCCAATTTAAACAATCTAGTGATTTTTCTATATATGAGCATAATCAACATTCAGTTCCATATATTGTCTCATACTTTAGTACGATGATTGATCCACAACGATTACACCGTGATGTACTACCTTTTGTAAACGATTTTATTGACCTTGGGTTACATCAACTGGTTTCAAAGCTACCTATCGACGATGTAACAGTTACATCTGACCCTAAAACAATAAAGGAAAAAGCATTACAGGGTTATATTATATTACAAGTCAAATCG
The DNA here is from genome assembly GCF_002019795.1 of Bacillus alkalicellulosilyticus. GTDB lineage: Bacteria > Bacillota > Bacilli > Bacillales > Bacillaceae_F > Bacillus_AO > Bacillus_AO alkalicellulosilyticum. Next base: position 1,863,393 of record NZ_KV917381.1, read on the forward strand.
AATCGGTCAGAGTGTATGTTATTAAAAGCAAGAGTTAACTTTGAACGTGATGTGACCGTTCCAGAAATGGAGTTTACGGTCACCGGACCACAGGAAGCATTCGTTGAATCTCTTGATACAAATATAAATTTAATACGTAAACGAATTCCGATAGAACAATTGAAAATTAAAAGTTTGGATGTTGGGACAATATCAAAAACAAAAGTAGCTGTTATGTATGTCGACCATATTGCTAATGCGGAAAATGTTCAAACGATGATACAAAGACTTGGCAATTTAGAGTTTGACCAAGCCTTAGATAGTACAATCATTGCTCAAATGATAGCTGATAATAACATGGCGATGTTTCCACAATTTATTAACACAGAACGTCCAGACCGAGTGGCAGCAGCATTATCAGAAGGGAAAGTTGTATTTTTTTGTGATGGATCACCTGAAGCAGTGTTAGGTCCAACGACATTGATTGAGTTTTTCTCGTCATTAGAAGATTATTATTTACCTTGGCATATTTCATCAATTATTAGGTTTCTTCGTTTTATTTCTGTTGGTTTTTCCGTGTTAGCTACGCCAATTTATGTAGCAGTTCTAACGTTTCATTATGAGTTGATTCCACGAGATTTATTAGCAACGATTATGTCTTCTAGAAGTAACATTCCGTTTCCACCAATAATAGAAGCTTTATTTTTGGAATTCACGATTGAATTGTTGCGAGAAGCGGGGGCGCGACTTCCGACAAAAGTCGGACAGACCATTGGTATCGTAGGGGGAATTGTGATTGGACAAGCTTCTGTTGAAGCAGGACTGACAAGTAATGTACTTCTTATTATTGTTGCGTTAAGTGCACTAGCTTCGTTTACAACTCCAGTGTATCAAATGAGTAATACGATACGGTTGTTACGGTTTCCATTTATTCTAATTGCCGCTTTTTTAGGAGGGGTAGGAATCGTTTTGTGTTTAGTGTTTACGCTCGCTCATTTACTTTCACTAAAGTCATTAGGTAGACCGTACTTAGAGCCTATATATCCGTTACGTGTAGCTGATTGGAAAGATGCATTTATCCGAATGCCATTTAACTTCTTGCAAACTCGTCCAGTCTTTTTGAGAACAAAAGCACGTAGCCGTTTTTCATTTAAAAAAATTGTGGAACATAAGGACATTGATGAATAGACAGTAGATGAAAGAGTGGTAGCTATGGGTCATTTCATAAAAGAACAGTTTCTCGTCACAAAGAATATGGTGTTTTTTTTAATTGTTTCTTCTCAAATCGGAATTGGTATCCTATCTTACCAACGTAGTATCGTAAAATCAGCAGGATATGATGCTTGGATTTCGGTAATTATGGCTGGTCTATTAGTACATGTATTGATTTGGCTTATTTATAAAGTGTTAGATAAGGAAGGCACCGATGTGATAGATGTCCATCAAAATCTGTATGGAAAATGGATTGGGGGCCTATTTTCACTTATCATCATGATTTATTTTTTAGGAAGTGCTCTTACCATTTTACGTTCATATATAGAAATTGTTCAAGTTTGGTTATTTCCTGAACTAGGGACATGGATTTTAAGTTTATTTCTCATAGTTTTACTTTTTATGATTGTGAATGGAGGCTTTCGGGCTGTGACTGGAATGTGTGTTCTTGGCTTCCTTATTCCTTTTCCGCTATTCATTCTTCTTTTGTTTCCACTAGAATTTGCGAATTACTTAAATGTCCTGCCAATCTGGAAAAATTCATTGGTAGAACTAATTAATGGGGCAAGAGACATGACATTAAACTATATAGGCTTTGAGTTTTTACTCATTTACTATCCGTTTATTAAAGAAGCAAAAGATTCACAAGCATGGGCGCAGCTTGGCGCTCTTTTTACGATGGCACTTTATACAGGGGTTATGATGATAAGCTTACTGTTTTACAGTGAAGAACAATTAAACCGAACGATATGGGCAACATTAACGTTATATAAAATTGTAGAGATGCCATTTATTGAACGGTTTGAATACATTGTTATTTCGTTATGGATGCTTTTAATTATTCCGAACTTAGTATTAGGAGTTTGGGCTGTTACGAGAATAGCTAAAAAACAGTTTACATGGAACCAACGAATTTCCTTGGGAGTTGTCTTGTTCGTTTTATTTGTGTTTAGCATTTTTTTCGAAGAAAGGCATGGAGTGAGTTTATTAAATGAATATCTGGGCAGGATTGGATTTGGGATTATTTATTTTTATATTCCCTTTTTATATGTCAGCCACTTGATTATTTCAAAAGTGAGGTCATCATCAAATGAAGCGTAGTGGATGGGGGATTATTTTCATTTCATTAAGCATTATATCAGGATGTGTTGAATCCAGAATTATAGATGAGTTAGCTCTAATCTACACAGTGGGGTTTGACATGACTGAAAATGATAACATTGAGTTAATGGTTACGTATCCGTCTTTTCTTGAACATGGAGAAGAAAGTGCTCTTTTTTCAGAAATTCTAACGGGGGAAAGTAAAACGATGAAAGGAGCTTTAGATATTTTAGATACTAAAGCTCAGAAACCTTTAAAGTTAGGTCAAGTACGCCTTTTATTATATAGTGATGTCATTGCGCGAACAGGAATAGAAAGATATGTTGATACATTGTACCGTGATCCAGTTGTTGGGAATCGAATTCTATTAGCTCTTGTTGAAGGAGAAATGAAAGACATATTTGAAACAGCGGACGATGAACAAGACCGTGTCGGGGTCCTACTGCCAGATTTAATCCACCATAATATTGAGAGACAAGTGATTCCTTTAACAAATTTACATTTGTTTTTATTCAGCATGTACAATGATGGCCGGGATGCTTTCTTACCTATCATCAGTATAGATAATGATGAAGTAAAAATTATAGGAACCGGAATTTTTAAGAACGATAAATACGTCGAGAAAATTAACTTAAAAGAATCGTTTGTGTTGAAACTTTTACTTGAAAAAGGAAAAGGGGGTTCACAAGAATATTCTCTTGATAATGAGGGAAGTACTGACTATGTTGTAGTTGAGAATATCCATTCAGAAACCATGGTAAAGGTTGATTCTTCGCAAGGAACTCCAACGTTTACATATGTTGTTGATATGAAAGGTGAAGTATCAGACTATACAGGAAACATGAACTTAGAAGATAAACATAACTTAGAAGTCATTGAACAATCAATTGTAGAAGAGTTACAACAAATGGCGAGTGGTTTAATTGTGAGATTCAAGGAAAAAGAAGTAGACCCGCTTGGCCTAGGAGAGCGCTATCGCAGTCAGAATAGACATTGGGATTCTAATGAATGGAATGAGATGTATTCCGCAATAACGGTTGATTTTGACTTTAATGTACGCGTGGCTACATCAGGGGTGATTGAATAAGTAATAATTTATTTTTTTGTATAACATTGGGAGATGTTAGGAATACTATAATTTCGTGTAAGAAGGAATAATGATGGTCAAGCCATCATACATTTTGGTGTAGCTAAATAAAAGGAGGAAATTATGGTCGATTATGGAAAGCGGCTACTTATCGCCGCTGCAATCGCATTATTTCTTGGTATTTTATTCATGGGAGCTTCTACATCTTTTGCAAGTACTACAGTAGATGACGAGTTATTACAATCAATGATTTGGCCTACAACAGGGGATGTCACCGATACTTATGGTACAAGAGGCGGTAGTCACTATGGAATTGATATAGGAGCACCTGAGGGGACACCCGTCTATTCAATTGAGAGTGGAGTGGTGTCCCGCTCCTATTACTCCGATACGTATGGCAATGTCATATTTATAGAACACCCAAACGGATTAGAAACGGTATATGCTCATTTGCATGAAAGGTACGTGGAAGAAGGGAACATTGTTGCTCTTGGTGAGGAAATTGGAACTGTCGGGAATACCGGTCGTTCATCGGGTGCTCATCTACACTTTGAAGTGCATGCAGGGAAATGGGATATTGAAAAATCAAATTCAATTGACCCGATGCTTGTATTAGCTGATGAGCCGAACTCTTATATTGTAGTGGACGAGCCCACGGATGAAGAACTTCGAACAGTGTTATCTCAACGAAGTAGTGTAACGAGCGAAAATGGAAAAAAGGAAGGGCAAATAGAAACTAGCGTAGTTGTTTCAAAAGGAGACACGCTGTGGCATATCGCTAAAGAACACGGAGTAACAGTCGATGAAATTAAAAACTGGAACGACTTACCATCTGATAAAATAATAAAAGGACAAGCGTTAAAGTTGTTTTCTAAGGAAGAGCACATTCATATCGTGCAAAGTGGAGAAACGCTAACAGCGATTTCTTACGTATACGATGTACCTGTCTCAAAAATCAAAACACTAAACGGACTATCAAACGATGTCATTTACCCAGGTCATGCCCTAAAAGTGAAAGACTAACTAGACAAGGGTGAACTTCCGTTGTCTAGTTAGTCAAAAGACAAGGGTGAACTTCCGTTGTCTAGTTAGTCAAAAGACAAGGGTGAACTTCCGTTGTCTAGTTAGTCAAAAGACAAGGGTGAACTTCCGTTGTCTAGTTAGTCAAAAGACAAGGGTGAACTTCCGTTGTCTAGTTAGTCAAAAGACAAGGGTGAACTTCCGTTGTCTAGGTAGTCGAAAGACAAGGGTGTACTTCCCTTGTCTAGTGTGCGGAATGCTATCGGACACCAGAGGCGCTATTTTGATGGAAAACACTGAAAATAAGGGTGTTAGGGACACACGATCCCTTATTTCATTAAATGTCGCCCACCTTAGCAAAAAATCAGCAAATAGAGGAACCAGTGTCCGATATATTCAAAAATCACATCTTTTCGGTAAAATAAGCGCATCTGTGTCCGTTAGCAGGGCCAACACTATAGGTAGAAAAAAGAAGAGGGTGGGACAAAAGGTTAAAAACAACCTTTTGTCCCACCCTCTAAGCAATGAGCGAAACCGCCACTATCTTTTAAAGCAAGTTGTGAGTCTTTTTCACAACTTGCTGAAGTGAGTCTTTTTCACAACTTGCTGAAGTGAGTCTTTTTCACAACTTGCTGAAGTGAGTCTTTTTCACAACTTGCTGAAGTGAGTGGGTTTCTCACAACGGGCTTTGTGGCGAGTGAAGCCAGTGCAGATGTTTTAGCTAGTTCTGTCCCAGCCTCTTCTTTATTTGGTTCTTACAATTCGATTTTGTCTGCGAATAGGATATCTTCAATTCCTTGTAATGCTTCGATGATTTCGTCGCTTACTTCTTTATCGACAGCAACCATCATGATCGCTTCTCCGCCTTCTTCTTTACGTCCCACTTGCATTGTTGCAATGTTCACATTGTGTTCAGCAAGCAATTGACCGACACGACCGATAACACCTGGACGGTCAGAGTGTTGAATATAAATTAAATGTCCAGTAGGGTAGAAGTCAACATTGAATCCATTAATAGATACGATACGAGGACCATATTCTTTTACGAATGTTCCTTTAAGGTCAAATGTACGGTTTTCACCGTGTACAACGGCATGAACGATATTAGAATAGCCGTAAGAGCTGTTTAAATGCTTTTCTCCGTAGACAATGCCACGTTCTTTAGCGATAAGTGCCGCATTTACATCATTAACACTAGCATCAACACGAGGCTGTAGGAAGCCAGCAATTAAGCTACGAGTTGTAATGGATGTTTCTAAATCGGTAACTGAACCACCGTAGAAAACTTCGATTTCTTGAACTGGCGTTTTCATGCACTGAGAAAGAATGTTCCCCATTGTTTTTGTTAATTCATAATAAGGCTTAACTTTTTCATATACTTCTTTAGAAAGGGTTGGTAAGTTAATTGAATTACTTACTGGATTTCCTTCTAAGAAGCGAAGAACTTCTTCAGATACTTGAGATGCTACATTTAATTGAGCCTCAGTTGTAGATGCTGCAATGTGAGGAGTTGCAATGACATTATCAAATGCGATTAAATCATTGTCAGTTGCAGGCTCTTCTTCAAACACGTCAAGAGCTGCACCAGCAACATGACCCGTTTCTAAATAGTGCTTTAAAGCTTGCTCATCGATGATTCCACCACGTGCACAGTTAATTAAGAAAACACCTTTTTTCGTTTTTCCGATGTTCACCATTCCAAGTAACCCTTTAGTTTCTTTCGTTAATGGTGTATGAACTGTGATAATATCAGCATTTTCAAGTACTTCATCAAGAGAAGCAGGAGTTACTCCGATTTTTTCAGCACGAGCTTGAGTTAAAAATGGGTCAAACACTAAAGATTCCATTTCAAAAGCAGCTGCACGTTTTGCTAACTGAGTACCAATACGTCCAAATCCAACAATTCCAAGTTTTTTACCGTAAAGTTCAATACCTTGGAATGCTTTACGATTCCACTGTCCACCTTTAATAGAAGCATTTGCTTGAGGAATGTTACGTGCTAAAGATGCAATCATAGCAAATGTATGTTCAGCCGTTGAAATTGTATTTCCGTCTGGAGCATTAACTACGACGACACCATGTTTTGTAGCCGCATCAATATCGATATTATCAACACCAACCCCGGCACGAGCAACAATTTTCAGATTAGGCATTTTTGCGAAGACTTCTGCAGTAACCGTTGTTCCACTTCGTACGATTAAGGCATCGAACGTATCAAGTGTATCTTCAACTTCGTTTACATTTTTCTCAACAATATTTACATTGTCACTCTCTAATAAAGGTAATAAACCTTCTTTACTCATTGGGTCGGATACAAGAATATTATACATGTTTAAACTTCCTTTCTGTTCTGTTGGTTCAATAACAGCTTGTTTCATCATTTCTCTCCACTCTCCTTATTTTCATATAAAGTACTAAAGTTATACAAAATGACCTCTTCTTCTTTCTATTTTTAAAGAAATCATTTTTTATCGGAAGGGGTGTCCGGCTTTTATGTAAGCGCTACAATAAAAAAAACTTCCCCCCACACGACATTGTCGTGAGGGGCGGAAGTATTGCTTTCCGCGGTACCACCCTCGTTCACATGTGCATTGCTGTACATGCCTTAAGGAGAATTATCTCCAAGGTAACGGATTCACCGTATGCTCCTACTTAGTTCAAAGCATCAACTCCGAAGTGCTTTTCCAAAATGGCCCAAACTAGTTTTCACCTACCACTAGCTCTCTGAATTGGAACAAATTTTCATTCTTCATCATTGTTTTTTAAATTTCTAATTGTTTGATAATTTACCATATTAAAAGGCTTTCTGTCAATGGCTTTTCATCTTTTTAAAAATTTAGACATAAAGTAAAGTAAGGAGGGAGAGTATGAATACGTATACAGTAAAAAAAGGCGATACGATTGCAAAGGTTGCAGAAAAACTAAATATAAGACCGATTGAGTTGCTATTGGTAAATCCACACCTTTTAGATGTTACTGATTATATTTTTCCAAATCAAGTGTTAACTATTCCTGATAGCCAAGCAAATGTATTAAAAAGTCCTTTTATCTGTCGGTCAGAATACGGACCTACTGATGTTTATAAAGAGATTGATGAGATAAAAAGAAATTATTCGAATAAGATGACAGTAGAAACGATTGGAAAATCAGTTATGGGGCAACCAATCCACTTATTAAAAATAGGCACAGGAAAAAAACAAATATTTTATTCAGGTGGATGGCATGCCAATGAATGGCATACAACCAAGTTTCTAATGACTTTTGTAAATCAGCTTTTATTACATGTAAAACAAAACAAAGAAATGGCTGGTTATCCTGTTTCAAAAATACTAGATGATGTTACATTGTATGTGGTTCCGTTAGTGAATCCAGATGGGGTTGAGCTTGTACATCAAGGGATTTATCCAGAACATCCTTACTATAATCAGGTGCTAGAAATTAATAAAGGTGCGCTTCGCTTTGAACATTGGTCGAGTAATATCCGTGGTGTTGATTTAAACCATCAGTGGCCCGCAGGATGGGAGATTGAAGCAGAGGAAAGTCCTCAACATCCTTGGCCGCGTCATTATAGTGGAACAGGCCCATTAACTGAGCCAGAAGCTAAAGCGATCTATACTCTTACAAAAGATAATAATTTTGCGTATGTTCTTGCTTTCCATTCTCAAGGTCAAGTCATCTATTGGGGGTATCGAGGATTAGAACCAAAAGAAAGTGAAGAGATGGTGACTAAACTATCATTGGCCAGTTCCTATTTGCCTGTGCATACCGCTGATAGTGATGGAGGCTATAAAGACTGGTTTATCCAAGAAACAGGTCGTCCAGGTTTTACAATAGAAGTGGGTGTTGGTACAAATCCGTTGCCATTTTCAGCTTTCTCAGAGATATGGTCTAACAATGTTTGTTTGGCACTCGAAGGGTTAGTGTTATAGCGATGATAATCGGGTGGTGCCAGGCACCACCCGATTACCCGATTATCATCCAAAAAAAAAATGACCGAGTAAATGTTCTCGGTCATTTTAAGGTTCTATTCAAATTTTAGAGCGTCGCCATCAAATGGCTCGTCAGCAATTTTAATTGAATCTGTAGGACAGCCCTCTTGAGCGTCATTCATATCATCAAGAAGAACATCAGGAATTTCAACGATTCCTTGATTGTCATCTAGAGTAACGAATGCAATCCCCTCGTCATCATAATCGTAAATATCTGGTGCAGCAGCACCACACGCTCCACAAGCAATACAAGTATCTTTGTCTACAATTGTGTATTTTGCCATGATAAAACCTCCTCTGTAAATTAAAAAATTGTAATTTCCTTATTTTAAACCTATGTATGATAAGATAATTTAGTAACAAAAATTATAAATTTTTATTACTTGTAAGGATTACAATTCCTATACATATTGTATAGTTGTTTTGTCAACTTTTCAACATTTATCTACTTGAGAATTCTTATCATACAAGGCTTTGCTTGTTATTTTTTTATAACCCTTATCACCTATTATTAAACACCACTGCTCGTAACATTTTGCTAAAATAATGGAAGAGGTCATTTTATATAAGAATGGAAGGTTTTAAATGACAATAATTGAGGGAATATTTCTTACAATCGCTAATCAGTTTGCCGGCAATCGATCGATATATGGAATTTATCATTTACTAAAAGGAAAACGGTCATCTCAAACGATTCAGGATGGATACTTATTTCATTGTCATCATTTGTTTGGTGTGATCCCATACATCACTAGGGAGACAATATTGAGCGTGAAAGAGGAACTACTCCAAAAGGAAATGATTATTTCTATAGAAGAAGACAGAGTAATGCTTACAGAATTCGGCGAGGAGTACAAGCGTACATTTTTAGAAAAGAATTCGTATATATCGTCGTTACAGGGTTGGAAGCATAAAGACATAGACCTGATTTTTTGGCAACGCCTTTCTTTGTATATCCAATGTTTGTCAATGTTTGAAGCGGGACAAACATCCTTTATTCCTATTACTAAAAATCAAACGGTATTGACCTGGGTAAAACAACATTTCCCTGCAAATAAGAAGGAACAAACAAACCAACTAAGGAGACTATACCTTGAATTGCATCGATTCTTAAAAGAAATTGAACCAGTACAAGCTGTACTCTTTACAAAAAAGGTAACGGGCTATCAACAAATCGGGTTAACTACAGAACAAATCAGTGAAGAGCTTAATCTTACTAAAGAAGAGGTTCGATTACGATTTTTTGCATTAATCCACTCGTTACTGGATTATATTTCTGCTCATCAAGAAAGTTGTCCATTGCTTAGGGAGGTGTCTGAACAAAAAAGGAAGACCTTTCACCTAACCACTACAGCTACGGTAACGTACTCATTCGTTAAAAAGGGAAAAACAATATCTGAAATTGCATCAGAACGAAAGTTAAAACAAAATACAATCGAAGACCATATTGTAGAAATTGCAATTGAAGACCCTTTATTTTCGATAACCTCTTATCTGACAGATGAACAAAAAATGCAGATTGAAAATGCGGTAAGAGAAAAGAAGACAAAAAGATTACGGGACATTAAGGCACACGTGGACCCTGAAATCACTTATTTTCAAATTAGACTTGTATTAACGAGAATGGAGGTAATGAAGTGAGTTCTCTTGAATCCGCATTGAAACGATTTTTTCAGTATGACCAGTTTCGAGAAGGGCAAAAGCAAGTAATCGAAGCCGTTTTAGCGGGTGATGATGTTCTTGCAATGCTACCGACAGGAACAGGAAAATCGATTTGTTATCAATTGCCGGCACTTTTGCTTGAGGGAACGGCCATTATTGTTTCCCCTTTATTATCATTAATGGAGGACCAGGTCCAACAATTACATAGCATTGGTCTAAAAAAAGCAGTAGCTTTAAATAGTTTTCTTTCTTGGGAAGAACGGATTAAAGTAGTCAATCAACTACATCTTTATAAACTAGTTTATGTTTCTCCAGAAGTTCTGCAATCTTCTTTTGTTATTCAAAAGCTAAAAACAATGCAGATTTCTCTCTTTGTGATAGATGAAGCTCATTGTATTTCGCAATGGGGACATGAATTTCGTACAGACTATTTAAAGTTAACTCAAGTTCGAACGATGTTACAGCGACCACCCTGCTTAGCATTAACAGCAACGGCTACAAAGGAGATTCAAACAGATATTATTCATCATCTACAATTAACGAACGAAACTCGATTGCTATACTCAGTAGACCGTCCAAACATAGCAATTGCAGTTGAAAAGCTTGAAACAATAAATGATAAGGTATCGATATTAACGAAATATGTCAGTGAGCTTCAGGGCCCTGGTATGATTTATTTTTCAAGTCGCGCTTGGGCTGAAAAGATGGCCATGCATCTAAGGGATCAGGGGATTGACAATGTAGCGTACTATCATGGTGGTTTAAGTCAAGAAGACCGAATTCTTATCCAGCAACAATTTATGAATGAACAACTGCAAATTATTTGTTGTACGAATGCGTTTGGGATGGGGATTAATAAAAATAATGTGAGGTTTGTGATTCATTTTCATTATCCTAATCAGATTGAGTCCTATCTTCAAGAAATCGGAAGGGCGGGGCGTGACCAACAAAATAGCATTGCGATTCTCCTCTATTGTGAAGAGGATCAAGTATTACCGTTAAGTCTAATCGACCATGAATTTCCCACAGTAGAACAACTTAGGATAGTCCTTTCTTTTTTAAGTCAAGTTGAGCGGCTTGAAAAAGGAGACGATCTTCTCTTACAACAAACGGCCAATCTTGAAGAGACAGTGTGGCGTTTTATTCAATATCATCTAGAAGAACAAAATGTATTGGTGGATGGAGTCGTTAGTATTAAAGGAAGAGAACAAGAAATGGTTGAACTATTTGAACGTAAAATAAAGGAAAGGGTAAAGCATAAGGCAAAGAAATTATCTGAGATTGAAGAATGGATTTATAGTTCTTCATGTAAAAGAACAGGATATTTACACCTTTTTGATCAAACTCTAATAAACAAACCTGAACAATGTTGTACGGAATGTGGGATTGAATTGGACATTTATCGTAAAACTGGAGAAAATAGAAATGAGAAAAAGATCGAAATATCAAACTGGGAATTACAGTTAAAACAAATTTTTCATCAATAAGCTAGGAATTGAGGGAATACATGTCGCAAACAAAAGCCATTGATAGGATGACTGACAAAGAAATTTTATTAAGTCTATACTCGAGTCAAGCTCTAATGTTAGCGATAGCATTAATTATAGGTTTATTTATGTTTTCGGATTGGAGTGAATTTTTCTCACTATTTACGTGGGATTTTCGTGAAATTGTGTTTTTCGGTGGTGGAGTGGCCGTACTGGTTATTGTCGTCGACCTCATCTTATATAAATTCCTTCCTACTTCTTGGGTCGATGATGGAGGAATTAATGAGCGCGTTTTTAAAAATCGAAATATCATTCATATTTTTTTCATCGCCCTCGTCGTTGCCGTTTCAGAGGAAATACTTTTTAGAGGAATTTTACAAACTGGGTTAGGCTTAGTGCCAGCGAGTTTAATTTTTGCAATTATTCATTTTAGATATCTATCGAAGATTATTTTATTTATAATGACAGTAAGCATTAGCTTTTTATTAGGGTATGCCTTTTGGTATACAGGGAATTTATTAGTGCCCATTTTTGCCCATTTTTTAATTGATTTTATTTTAGGAGTGTTACTTAGTAAAGCAAAAAGTAGGGGGGACTTACATGCGGAGATATAAAGATCAGGCTGATAATTTAAGAGAACAAATGGAAGAGACAAAAAATCAAGAAGATAAGCAACCGAATGAACTAGATGTAACCTCACTTCCACCGCGAAGTGAAATACACCGTGGTAAAAAAAGTAAAAAGAGAAGTAGGAAGGTGGATGAGAAACAGACGGATACAAAGGAAGTACAAAAGGAAAACAAACCTAGTACATTCCCGCTCTTTTTGTTATTTTTATTTTTAATACTTGTTACGTTAGCGATGACCTCGCACATATGGCTTGAATATCTTCCTTAACTTTTGACAATTTCAACTACAACTAGTCTATTCTTTCGATTTATATCATAAATTGTTTATAAATCGGAAGGAAGAGAGTCGATTACAATGGGAAAATCAACGAAAGACAAAGAGTACCAACGATATGTCTCAAGCATTGGAATAGTTCTATTAGACACCTTAGTTGAAAGAAAAAATAAAGAAAAGAAAATAGAGACACTTTTAACAAATTGGTCATTAACAACGCTTGGTTGTCTGTTGCTTGGCTGCATTTATGGATATTACACTTTTTCAAGTCAAAATGTACAAAATAAACTAGATGGGATGGCCTCAAACATTTTGTTATTTGTTTTCATAGGGATATTAGCAGTTTGCTTATCGCAGATTAAATTAGTAAAGAAAAAACTTGAAAAAGCGGAAGATGAGTTTGATGCTTTGCGTTTTGAGGTCATTGAGAGATCCGAAGAATTATGGGATACGAAAGAACGATGGAAAAATCGAGAGAAGGTTTATGAGTTAATGAAAAATGAATATGATGTGAATTTATTTCATAAATAATAAAGTTAGGTGGGCGACTTGCACCTAACTTTATTATTTATGTTGGACTACATTTATTATGCACTTAAGTGTGGATGCCCAAAAAAGGCATTATGCTCTCGACTGTAGGTCGTGCCGTTTATTAATATTTCCTCGTTACAAAAAGACTGCACTCTTCCAAAATCAACTGTTCTGTGCTCTTTAGGACAGAATACTTCAACAGGGAGTCCTAATTTTTTATTGAATTCAATGTCATCATTAGTTACAAGCGACTTATTTAAAAGCTTATAATACATCAAAATCAATCTACTCCTTTAGGTGATATTGTCCTTAATTTGTAAGCGTTTTCTTAATATTGAGTATAATTTATTTATCTAAAAAATTCAATAATATAATTAAAATTAAGCAATTTATCACAACATGCCCAACTATTTTCATTATGTTGTATTGTCTTGGTTATAAAGGTAAAAAAAGTGTGAAAGGGCAAAAAAAAGGAAAGCCAGGTTCAATGGCTTTCTCAAAGAGAGAAAAATAAGAGGTCATTTACAGTAATACTTTACCACGTATATGCGCTAAAGTAAATACATAAATACGAATTTTCTGTCTAATAATCTAACATTATCACTATAGCAACAGTGTTAACGTTACATATATTTACATTATACCAAATTTGTAACAATTGAAAGCGAGAGAAACTGTTAAAATAAAGAAAAGAAAGCTACATGTTGAGGGGGGATTCGATTGACTGGGGGAGCAGTATTTACTGTTTTAGCATTTACATTTTCAATTGTAGCTGTTTGTGTATTGATGGCTTTTATTATGTTCACTCATTTTGCAAAAAATTAAAAAAGTGACACGCTAAGAGTGCGCTGTAAAAAGTTAAAAATCGACTTTTCAATGCCCTTGCAACAATAAAATCAAATTCAATTGGAGGTAAGACCAATGTTAATTCCAGTTACTGAATTCTTTAAAAATCTACCCGTTAAATTGTGTAGTGAATGTGGAGAAGTGATGGAAGAAATGCACGAGTGTTATTTGCCCCAATGTGAAAAGTGTACTAAAGACGAAAGTCCTAAGGTCAGTTGATCTTAGGCTTTTTCTTTGCATAGTTAGAATAGACGTCTTTTAAGTTTTTCTTATAGGATATTTGCTCATAGTGCTAGAATACTATTTAATTGGAAATACAATTATTGAAGGAGCATTATCGTGAGCAGACATGAAATATTAATCGTAGCAGGGTTCACAGTCATTATTATATTAAATGTGATAATGATTACTACAGTCTTTCAAATGAAAATTATCGTTGGTTCTGTTGAGTATCTAGAACATGAATTGTCGAGCTTACGTTCTGAAATGTCATCTGTCCACTGGCAATTACAAGAACAAGTTGAGCAAAGTCAATGGATAACAAATTCTTCGTACACCATATCAAAAGTAGAGGGTGTAACAGCGTTTGTTGACATCGAATGGAATCTCCGAGAATTATCACCTAGTGCAGAGGTCGTGCTTTTTTACCGTGACAATCAATCGACGAGTTGGAAAGAGGTAATCCCAAACTCATCACCTAGTTTATCGTATAAAGTACAACTAGAGGTTCCTTTAGATGGGAATTACGAGACAAAAGTTGTAGCAAAGTCAGAGGATGTAATTATAACTGAGCCTTTAGTAGAGCTTGACTTTGCAAGTCAATTGAAAGGCAGAATTGATTTTGATGTTTATGTTTATGGGGAAGGCAAAGAAAATAATATTAATATACATGTATACAACCCTCTTGATCATAATTTCTTAGTTGAGGATTCAACAAAACTCAAAATGAAAAGGGCGAATGCTACGATATTTGTTAATGATTCTGTTGTAGAAACAGTTAACTTACTTGACTATCTTGAAGAAAACCAGTGGAATGTCGAAGAGGACCAAGATGGGGACGCTCTTGAGTATTCAACAGATGAAATCATTTCTTTTAATACTACTGTATTACTAGAAGACAATGATGATATCGTTAAAATTGAGGTCCATGTAGATGATGGGTTGGGATTACAGTATAAATATATTTACTAAAAAAGAGGGCGGGGCAAAGGTTGTTTACCTTTTGTCCCGTCCTCTTTTCCACTAGAGCATGTGAGGGCTCCATCACCGGTGTTCTTACTTATTGTAAATCTTCAATTGAATCGATGTCCATGTAAGCAGGGACAACTAATCCAATTTTCGCACCTTCTAAGTTTACGCCTAAATCAACAATGTCACCTTCGTAATCCGCCAAGTATGCAGCGTGAGTTCCTGGTAACCATGCCGATACCATCGCATCTGCAGCACCAGTAGCAATTGACGCCCAAAGTGGACCAGGTTCTAATTGAGTTAATGTTACGTTATATCCAAGGTCTTCAAGTACTTTTCCGATCATATGAGTTGAAGCAATTTCAGAATCCCAAGCGACGAAAGATAATGTAATTGCGTCGCCATCAACAGGGTTCACACCTTCTGTCCAAGTTGAAACAATATCTTGGTTGTTTTCTACCCATTCGGCAGCGGCTTCAACAGGATCTTTTCCTTCATTTACATCTACCATAATCGCACCCATATGCTCAGGTTCCCAATAAAAGTTGTCTAACACTTCATAAGCTTCTGGTAAATCTGTGTCTAGCCCAAGGCGAGCAAATGTGTGAATTTGTTCTTCCGCTCCAAATACACCCTTTGGATCTTCTAAATATTTTAAATCATATTTTGCAAATTTCCAGTGTGGTGTCCACCCAGTAACAACGATCGCTTTTTCATTAGAAATTGCATCATCTAATGCACTTGTCATCGCGGCACCCGAGCTTGGTTGAAGGTTATAATCGCTTAACCCATATTCTTCGATTGCATCTTCTGTAGCAGCCATAATCCCTGCTCCAGCATCGATACCTGTAATTGTGTACTCAAGTTGTTCCCCAATGCTTCCTGTTTGTCCACCAGTTTCTTCAGACCCACAACCTGCAACAATAAGTGCTAATGAAAGTCCTGCTAGTAATCCTACTTTTTTCATATTGACCTCTCCTTTTTCTATTATGTTATTTATGGTCAACTCTATTTGCATAGAGAGACTATCATGAATTTCCTTTTTCTTGATTAAAGCTTTGGGTTAATCGGTCTAGGATAATAGCTAAAATTACGATTGCTATTCCGGCTTCAAAGCCACCACCTGCGTCATTTCGTCCAACTGCATAATACACCTTAGTACCTAACCCCATGGCACCGATCATTGATGCAATAACGACCATTGAAAGGGCAAGCATAATACTTTGATTAATTCCAGCCATTATTGTACTTTTGGCCATCGGAAGTTGAACTTTAATAAGCTTTTGCCATCCTGTTGAACCAAAGGCCTCGGCAGCCTCAATTAACTCAGTGGAAACTTGACGAATTCCTAGATTTGTTAATCGAACGGTTGGTGGCATCGCAAATATAACGGAGGCAACTACCCCCGGCACCATCCCAATTCCAAAGAATGCAACTGCAGGTATTAAATATACGAAGGCAGGCATCGTTTGCATAAAATCGAGAATCGGTTTCACAATGCTTTCTACGACTTTGCTCTTGGCCATCCAAATCCCTAAGGGAATCCCAATAAGGACCGAGATCAGACCGCTTGTAAGAACTAACGAAAGCGTCAGAATCATGTCGTTCCAATAGCCTAAATTATCTATGAAGAATAATCCGATAAATACAAAAAGTGGTAAGTTCCATTTTCGCTTACTAATGAAATAGGCGAGTCCCGTTACTAGAATGATAAATAACCAGATTGGGATAATTGCTAGTGCGACACCTATTGTATCGACTAGGAAGCGAATCGTTGCGGTTACAGCGATAAAGAAAGCATCAGCATTTTTCAACCAATCCACAAAATGGTCAATCCAATCAGCGAGTGGAAGTTTCGGAAATAGTTCCATTGCTATTCACCTCACTTCCTGAAAGGGCAGCCAGTACAGCACCTCTTACAATAATTCCTTTAAGGCGTTTGTTTTCAACGACAGCCAGAGGAAGCCGGCTAGTAGATAACACATCCATCAAATCATAGAGTGGTGTTTCTACAGAAACTTCAGGAACTTGGTTATCAATAATTCCTTCTAAACTATTACTATTATTTTTTACTAGTTTAGACACGTCGTCGGCATGAACGACACCAACTAATTCCTTGTTTCTTGTAGTTACATAAATGCTAGAGATTCCCGCTTCTTTCATTCTCTTAAGGGCGACACGAGGGCCATCTTTTTCTAGCGTAACGACTTCAGGACGACGCATCACATGTTGTGCCGTAAATACCTTTGAGCGGTCAACATCTTCTACGAATCGCTCCACATACTCATTTTCTGGATTTGTTAAAATTTCTTCAGGAGTCCCGATTTGAATAATGGCTCCGTCTTTCATAATCATGATGCGGTCACCAATTCGTAACGCTTCATCTAAATCATGCGTAATGAAAATAATTGTTTTTTTCATGGTTTCTTGTAATTCTAAAAGCTCATCTTGCATGTCTTTACGAATGAGCGGGTCAAGCGCTGAAAATGCCTCGTCCATTAACAAAACATCAGGGTCATTCGCTAATGCACGAGCCAAGCCAACACGTTGCTGCATTCCACCAGATAGTTCGTTTGGGAACTTTTCTTCGTATCCCTTTAATCCAACTAATTCTAGTGATTGTTGTGCTGTTTGTTTTCTTTCTTTTTTAGGTACGCCTTGAATTTCTAATCCGTACTCAACGTTCTCGATAATTGTACGGAATGGAAATAAAGCAAACTTCTGGAAGACCATTGTCATGTTTTGACGGCGCACATCTCGTAATGTTTTTTCATCCATTGTTGCTAAATCGACCCCATCAATAATGATGCTTCCTGCTGTTGGCTCAATCAAACGGTTTAGAAGCCTAATTAATGTTGACTTTCCACTTCCTGATAAGCCCATAATGACAAATATTTCACCCTCATTAACCTCAAATGTTGCTTTATTCACACCAACCGTATGTCCGGTTTCTTTTAAGATATAGTCCTTTGATTTATCCTGATGTAGCATTTCAAACGAGCGTTTTGTCTTTTTTCCAAAGATTTTGGTTAGAGATTTCACCTTAATTTTTGACACATATATTCACCTCATTGTTGTTGTCGCCCTGACCTTTTTTACTATACACTGCTAATGTTTCCCTAACAAACCTTATATTCTGTAATAAAAGTTGATAATATATGTACAGTTTAAACTGTACAGAGTTAATGTGACTTATGCTTACAAATACTCAAGTATTCTAGAGATTAAGACCGTAAATGGTGACTTTATTGTGTGAACAAGTTTTGATACACTCATAATAGAGAGAAGGATGGAAGGGAGAAGCAACGATGACGATGGGGCACCTAAATGAAAATGTACAGTTAGAAAAAGCTCGTAATCGGTTTACCCAAGAGATATCAAAGAATATGGATTTATACGGCATTCATCAATCGATCGGGAGACTTTATGGTACCGTTTTTTTTTCAGAGGAGCCGATGACACTTGATGAGATGAGCAAAGAATTAGGAATGAGTAAAACAAGTATGAGTACTGGAATAAGAGCTTTGTCAGATGCCAATATGGTAGAGAGAGTTTGGCAAAAAGGTGTTCGCAAAGATTTATATCAAGCAGAAGAAGATTGGTATAAATCATTTTCTGCCGTATTTGTAAATCGCTGGAGAGTGGCTGTAGATGAAAATCTAAAAGCGGTTGAGCAACTAAGGAAAACGCTTCAAGATATCGAAAACCAAACAACGGATGAAACAATAAAACAACGCATTAGTGTCGATTTGGAAAAAGCAGAAAAAGCGGATAAGTATTACCAATGGCTAGGTGAAGTGATTAACTTATTTGAAAACGGAGAAATTTATAAAATTGTTCCGAAAAAATAACGTGAGTAAAGGAAAGAAGTTATGTTACATGAATATAAATTGCTCATATCTTATGAAGAAATAGAAGAAATAATTGAAAAGTTGTTGCTAGTTGACATAAGCAATACGTACTATGAGGAACCAATTGAGGTGAAAAAAACAGATAATGGCTACGGGTATTCTATTGGGGGAAAAAAGGACGTTGAACTTTATATATATGGTGACCCAGAGGAAGTGCCAAATTTACCTCAACTGTATTTTGATAAAATAGAAAAAAGCCTGCAACTTCCCCGTTCTGCGATTAGTTATCGTCTAATTGATGAGCAGTGGAATATGACTTTTGAAGATGTTTCTATTAATGAGGAATGGGTTATTCAATATCAGGGTTCAACGCAGAGCTATGACGATAAAAAGGTACTATTGTTTGACCCACAAGGCGCATTCGGGACGGGATTGCATGCAACGACGCAAGATTGTGTTCGAATGATTGTTGATGAAGATTTTTCAAACTTTTCGGTTTTAGATTTAGGCACTGGTTCTGGAATTTTATCGATCGCAGCTTCTATTCGCGGTGCTAAATCCGTATGTGCGATAGATATTCAACCAGTTACCAGAGAAATTATTCATAACTGTCAATTGAACGACATTAATAATGTGACTGTTGTGGAAGCTGATTTATTTGCGGATTATTCGATTAATGAAAGCTATGATTGGATTTTTATTAACATTGGAGCAGAGGAAACTGTATTATTATGCCAGCAGCATCAATTAATGTCAAAAGGCGATGCTTTCATCGTCTCAGGGATCGTTGACTGGAATGAACAAAAAGTAGTCTCTTATTTTATCCAAAACGGATATACAATAAAAAAACGCGCTCAACAAGAAGAATGGGTTACATTGATGTTTTTAAAATAGCTCGTCCAAGAATAATTTCAACTGGAATTGAAACTTTCCAGTGAAATTATTTTTTTTTTTTGTTAAGCCCTTCGATTGGGTGTACTGTTCATGTATAAATGCCCACTATACGTTAGACACATTTGATTCTATAATATTTGTAAGAGGTGAGGCGAGTGAATAAAAGAATGGATCCTTTAGGAGAAAACGCAGTCCGATTGTGTTTTGGAACTACGATTTCACTTAATACCCATAAAAGAATTCGGAGTTTTTGTGCGTTACTTCAAGAAAATAAACCGAAAGCAGTAGTCGAATGGGTTCCTGCATACACATCTGTGACCGTTTACTATGAACCTCGTGACAGTACATATCACGACATATGTCTCGTACTCGGTCTATTATATGAAAAAGCAAATATTACCTCTCATTCTTCTGTTAGACTCGTAACCATTCCCGTTTGCTACGGAGGAGAATTTGGGGAAGATTTACAAACTGTCGCAAACCATAATGGTCTCTCAATACAACAGGTTATCGAATATCATTCATCTCGGTTATATGTAGTTTTTATGCTAGGGTTTTCACCAGGTTTTCCTTATTTGGGCGGGATGGATGAAAGAATTGCGACACCAAGATTAGCGAGTCCTCGGCTCAAAGTAGCAAAAGGTTCTGTTGGAATTGCTGGACAACAAACGGGTATCTACTCACTTTCTACTCCGGGCGGGTGGCAAATTATTGGTCGAACACCGTTATCATTATTTGATATAAACAATGAAAGACCTGTATTGCTAGAGGCGGGAGATATAGTACAGTTCCGTTCGATTACATCTGAAGAATATGAAACGATATATAGCTCCATTCAAACTAATACATATAAACTTGAAATACGTGTAGTAGAGGAGGATGACGATGTCATTACGAGTCGACTTAAATTGTGATTTAGGAGAAAGTTTTGGTGTGTATCGATTTGGAACAGACCATCTCCTGTTAAAAGAAATAACCTCGGCCAACATTGCTTGTGGCTATCATGCAGGTGACCATAATGTGATGTATCAAACCATTCAGTTGGCTAAAGAAAATAATGTCTCAATTGGAGCACATCCAGGTTACCAAGATTTAATAGGGTTTGGTCGAAGGGTAATTGAAATTGACCCGCTAGAAATCTATAACCTTATCATCTATCAAATCGGTGCATTGATGGGGTTCGCCCAAGTACATGAAGTTACTGTGACCCATGTCAAACCACATGGAGCTTTATATAATGTAGCTGCAACGAATGAATCCGTTGCCAATGCCATTGTAAACGCAGTTTATGATTTAAATCCAGAGCTTATTTTATATGGTTTAGCAGGAAGTAAATTAATACATGCAGGTAGAACTAAGGGATTAAAGGTTGCGGAAGAAGTATTTGCAGACAGAACATATCAAGCAGATGGAACGCTAACAAAAAGAACACTCCCAAATGCCATGATAGAAGATGTTAATAGGGCTGTAGAACAGGTAATTCACATGGTTAAAACGGGAACATGTGTAGCGGTAGACGGTACGAGTTTCCCAATTAATGCAGATACGGTATGTGTACACGGTGATTCACCTCATGCGCTCACATTTGTTACACAGTTAAAGGAACGTTTATCTCAGCATAATATTTCGATTAAATCTATTGGACAAGACGTATGACAAGAACAGAAAAAGCAGTTGCGCGAATAAAAAAACCTGGACTTTATACGACAGTACAGGATGGTGGGCGAGTCGGTTTTCAAAAAAGTGGGATTGTGGTGTCAGGTGCAATGGATACGTACGCTTACCGGATGAGTAACTTGCTAGTAGGGAACGTATCTTATGAAGCTGTGCTTGAAGTCACTTTAATGGGGCCGACAATAGAAATTGTGGAGGATGCTGTTCTTTCGATATGCGGTGGCAACTTAAGTCCAACGCTTGACGGACAACCGATAGAAATGTGGAAGGCGTTTCGGGTCAAAAAAAATCAAACTCTATCTTTTGGTAAGCCGCAATCTGGAGCGAGAGCATACATTGCATTTCAAGGAGGTCTTTCACTTCCTAACGTGTTAGGTAGTTACTCCACTTATGAGAAAGCAACTATAGGAGGAGTGGAGGGTAGAGCGCTTCAAAAAGGGGATGTTCTTTATCAAATACCAACACAAACATCAATCCGACTAAGGAAATGCTCCAATAGCTTAATTCCTACATACAAAAAGAAGAGCAGAATCCGAGTCATTGCTGGACCTGATGAGGACAGATTTACGTCTTCTGGACGACAAACGTTTTGGGAACATGAATATGAAGTGTCCGTTCAATCCGACCGGATGGGTTATCGATTAGTAGGACCAAAAATAGAACATCAAACGTCCGCTAACATTTTATCTGATGCTGTCACATTTGGAACAATTCAAGTCCCTGATGATGGCTATCCGATTATTATGATGGCTGACAGGCAAACGACTGGGGGCTATACAAGAATTGGAACCATCATTTCTGTAGATTTGCCCTATGTTGCGCAAATGAAACAAGGTGATGTTCTTCAATTTGAACAGGTCAGTGTTGAAACAGCTCAACAATTATATTTGCAAAGAGAGTCTGTGTTGAAAACTCTCGCTTTTTTCTAGAAAAATAGAATGAGTGTTACTTTTATCAAAAAACTAGCGTTATATATGATATGGGGAAGGAAGCTGGTGAAGGTATGCAGGATGAAGAACTCCTCGACCGTGCACGAAGTGGGGATGAAGATGCATTTCAAACCTTAATTCGAGAGCATTATGTAACTGTTGAAAAATTTGCTTATCAACTTGGGGTAAGGCATGAAGATGTTGGAGATGTCACCCAAGAAGTTTTTATAAAAGTATATCGGTTTATTGAAAAGCATACGCGAGGCAAGTTTACAACGTGGTTATATCAAATTACGTTGAATGTCGTTAGAGATATGTATCGGAAAAAGAAACGACTCGAGCGAAATAAACAAGAATGGTCAAAGAATCATCCATTTGTGGAAGAAAACAAACCACTGTTGGATGCTGATAATGCCTTTTTACATGAAGCGATTGTTATGTTAGATGAAAAATATAAAGTCCCGCTAGTGTTACATTACTTTCACGACTTGAGTTATTCAGAAATTGCTGATGTACTGAATACAAATGAAGGAACGATTAAAACAAGGATTTCAAGAGCAAAGCAAAAACTAAAGGTATTGCTACAGAAGGATGGTGTTGTAAATGAGTGAATTAGAACAATCTCTGCAAAAGCTGCGAAAAGAATATGATTCATTACCTCCTTCTAGCCATCCTGAAGATATTTTTAAGGCAGTTCAGGAGCAAAAACAATCAAACTGGTTTACTCGTTTTGCCCCAAACTATAAGATAGCAGGCAGCCTTGTAGCAGCTGTAGGACTGAGTTCTCTATTAATTGTTAGTTTATCTACTTTTAATTTAGGAATGGGGGGTTCAATGGATGAAGCGTCAGAGGGTGCCCCTGCAGAATATGCTGAAGAGTCAGCAGGAGATTATTATCAAGCAGAATTTGCTGGAGAAACAATCGAAAATTTTGATAGGAATCTATTAGATAAGAAAAATGAAGTAACTATTTATGATAGTTCTACTTCTTTCGGGCTAGATATATGGAATGGAGAAAGCTATGTTCAGGTCCAGTTTTATCCTTATCACAATGTTGACTTTGGTTTTTCGACGTACCTAGAAAAAGGAATCGATGAGACATATGTTACAACTAATAACGGAGAAGAAATCCAATTTTTTGGAGACTTTGGTATAAAGAATGTTCCTTTTTTTACGGTCTTTGCCCCCTATGAAAAATGGTCAGTAGAAGATACAAGGAATCAAATTGTTACTGAATTTGAATCAAGCGGATATCAATTAGATGATGGACCTAACTATGAATTGGCAGACCAGACCATTTCGTTTCGCCATGATAAAACAAATGAAATTGTTCAGGTTTTACTTGTTGAACACAAGGGACTGGTGAGTCAACTCACATTTCGTTATCCTGAAAATCTAGATAGCATTTATGTACCACGTATTGAAGTTATAATTGAAAGTTTTGAATGGGAAAGATAATTAGATTTTTTTAACAGGCTAGGACAAAGGTTGTTTTTGAAGGCACTGAAAAGTTTGGTTTTCCTTTTTACAGTGCCCTCGGTGTTTTTACCCTTTTGTCCTGGCTTTCATTTTATCTATTTGACAAGAATTAAAGAAGAAAAAGTGGTAATTACTCGTCCTCCTGAATAAAAATGAAAGAGAGCGAAAAGGGAGTGATAAGAAGTGAGGTTATTAACTAGCAAACAAAAAACAATTAGATTTTTAATTGGTTTTGTGGGAATTTTTAGTGCTGCGCAAATGTTTCCGTCTCCAGAATATTGGTCGTGGGGTACTTTTTTTGGTGAGTTACTGTTTGCACCACTTTCTTTATTAGGCTCTGTTGTTTTGTTTATCCTAGGATTTTTAGCGTTTGCTCAACTTGTACAATATATGGTCGAGCAACATATGTATTCGATAAACAAACGAAAAGCAAATAATACAGGAGCCTTCATTTTGCTTTGTTATCTTATCTTATGGTTTCTACACCCAGTGGCGTCTCTATTAGGCTGTTTCCTTTCTTTTACATATGGTATAATGGATGCCAAAGCTTCAAAACGTAAGAAAGTTCGAGGCGAATAGTGGGAGGAAATTATGTGGTGGATAGGACTTGTAATTAGTGGAATTAGTTTACTTTTGTATATGTACATAGAAGCTCATCGCAATCGAGTAATTGAATCGAAAGTAGAATTAGACGGCTTTCCTTCAGGTTTTTCTGGGATAAAGCTTTTTTTTATTTCTGATGTTCATGCTAGAGTCATTAGTAATAAAATACTAAAAAAGATAAAAGGTAAGGCTGATATCGTCATTATTGGGGGAGACTTAATTGAAAAAGGGGTTCCTTTACAAAGAGCGGAGGAAAATCTGAAAAAACTTCGGGACAGTGCTCCTACATATTTTGTGTGGGGGAACAACGACTATGCAGGAGAGTTTCGGCAATTAGATGTCCTACTTCTCGAAAATAGGATTACGGTTCTTGATAATACAGCGATACCTTTTGAACAAGGAACAGATACTTTCTATCTTATAGGTGTCGATGATTTAAGTTTTAATCGCTCTAACCTTGATTTAGCTGTTCAAGATTGCAACGAAGGGTATCGAGTGCTGGTCAGTCATAATCCTGATATCATTGAGATGATAAAACCTGAGCACCAAATTGGACTGTTGCTAAGTGGCCACACTCACGGCGGGCAGATTCGAATATTTGGATGGGGCCTTCGAAAAAAAGGAGGGTGGGAGCAAGTGCGTAAAACAACCGTGTTAATAAGCAATGGCTATGGCACAAAATCAATCCCTTTTCGCTTAGGAGCACCTGCACAGGCACATTTAATTACATTACACTCAAAATAGAACAAAAAACTTATGCGTTTGTTGTACATCGTTTACACATCCTACTATCTTCGTTATACTTACGATAAGAGTGTACAAGGGTCTGGAGGAAGAAATAATGGCATCAAATGAAGGGAAATATAATATAAAGGCAATTTCTAATATGCTTGGAATACAGCCTGGAACGTTAAGGGCATGGGAAAGACGATATCAAATCGTTGAACCTGTCAGAAATCAAGCCGGTCATCGCCTTTATACGGACCAACATGTGGCAGTCCTTAGATGGCTGATCGAAAAAGTGAATAAAGGTTTTACGATTGGACAAGCTGTTGATTTATTAGAAAAAGGAGATTTCACTTTTGATCACGGCGAGGTCGTTAAAAATGAAGATTATTCGGTCCAATTAACAGAACAATTATTACATACCCTTCTTCGGTTTAGAGAGCACGAGGCTCATACATTAATGAATCAAGCATTTAGTTTGTACAACGTTGATAAAGTAATGATTGATATATTAGGAACTTTATTAGTAAAAGTTGGTTCAATGTGGGAGAATAACGAAATCACTGTTGCCCATGAACATTTTATATCTGCTTTCTTACGAATGAAGATAGGAAATATTTTTCAAGGGTTTCCTGTGGATGGCTATTTACCTAAGGTTGTTGCCGTTTGTGGCCCAAGAGAAACTCATGAGTTAGGTTTGTTAATTTTTACGTTATTTTTACGGAGAAAAGGATTTGAAGTTATTTATCTTGGAGCAGGGATTCCAGAAAATGATGTAGAATTTGTTCTTAAAGAAGTTGAGGCTAAATTTTTCTTTACTTCTTGTACGATGGCTGTTAATTTAATCGATTGTCTTGCTTTAATTGACAGAGTGAAAGAGACCTTTCCAGAAATGACAATTGGACTAGGTGGTTCGGCGATAAGTGGGCTTTCCAAAGAAAATTATGAAAAATATGGACAACACATTCCTGGTGAAACAAAAGAGGACTGGGAAAAATGGCTTTCTCAATATTTATATCGGTAGATTAGATTTTACTGATTTGCGAACCAACCACATGCTTCTCACATATCCTATAGTAATTTAGACGATATGTTGAATTGTAGTTGGGCTGAGTCCAAACCGCAATAGGAGGGTCTTATATGCGTTTAGAGCGCTTAGCTATGGATAAAATTAAAATATTTTTAACCTTTGATGATTTGAAGGAGCGAGGGATGACAAAAGAAGACCTGTGGTATGATGGTCCAAAAGTTCATGAATTGTTTCGTGAAATGATGGTCGAAGCAAAAGATGAATTAGGGTTTAAAGCCGATGGTCCTATTGCAGTTGAGGTCTTTTCATTACCTGCTCAAGGCATGGTTATTATCGTTACAAAAGGCAATATTGATGCAGATGAATATGAAGATGACTATGATGACGGGTATATTGAATTACAAGTTACCCTTGATGAAAGTGATGACATCTTTTATGAGTTTGCTTCTTTCGAAGATGTCATACAATTAGCAGGTCGCTTGTATTCTTACGGTATTTATGGAGGCACCCTTCTGTCATATCAAGATCGGTTTTTCCTGAAGTTTGAAGAATATGATATTGATATTGTTGATGAAGAAGCAGTGATCGCTTTGCTTTCCGAATATGGGAACCCTGCGACATTGACGACACATCGCGTTCATGAATATGGGAAAATCCTTATGGAATTAGAGGCCGTGTACCGTATATACCATACCTTTATGAATAGAACGAAATAATTCGTATGGTGCCCGTTTCAAAGTGGGCCCATTTTTTTTGTTTTTTTTACATTACGTCTTCCTTAGAAAAATGATATGATAACGATATTATGAAAATGACATAAACAAGTACCGATACTTAAATAGGCGAATATACTATTATACATATTGGTTATAGGAGTGAATGGATGTTATGAAAATCGCAGTATTATATGGAGGCACATCAGCAGAAAGGGAAGTTTCTTTATCATCAGGAAAAGGAATTATTGCGGCACTTAAAAACAAGGGTCATGATGTCATTGGCATCGACTTTCACCCTGAACGAATAAATGAAATTGCATTATTAGATGTTGATATCGTTTATATAGGGCTTCATGGACGATTGGGTGAGGATGGTAAACTCCAAGGTTTACTTGACTTATATGGAATCCCATACGTCGGATCAGGAGTATTAGCATCAGCACTTGCGATGGATAAAGCAAAAGCAAAATTATTCTTCAAAGATGGTGGAATTCGCGTAGCTAAAGAAAAGGTCGTTCACGATACTTTTTATAATCGCGATGACTTTTCGATTCCATTTTCGTACCCAGCTGTTGTAAAACCGAACCAAGAAGGCTCTACGATTGGATTAACCATTGCGGAAACGGAAGAGGAGATGTTAAACGGCATTGAAGAAGCATTTAAGTTTGATTCGACCGTCTTGGTTGAGGAATTTGTAGCGGGAACAGAAGTGACGGTAGCGGTTATGGGAAACCGTGGTGAAGAAACCGCTTTTCCAGTCGTAGAAATTGTTCCTAAAAATAAATATTATGATTATGAATCTAAATACGCTCCAGGTATGAGTGAACATATCGTTCCTGCTCGTGTCGATGAAAAAACAACAGAGTACCTTCAAAAAAATGCAGTGTTAGCACATCAAGTATTAGGGTGCGAAATATATTCACGTGTTGATTTCATCGTACCACATGACGGAACAGACCCAGTTATTCTTGAAGTAAACACCCTCCCAGGAATGACACCAACCAGTCTGTACCCAGACGCAGCAAGAGAAGTAGGTCTATCCTATGATGACATGATCGAAAAACTAGTCCAACTATCAAAAAATAAATAGAAAACAAACAACCCCAAAAGGTGAACTTCCCTTTTGGGGTTGTTTGTTGAAGCGAAGCGGTCCCCTGCAAGGTGTTAAGTCTGGTTGGAATGGTTTTACCAACCAGACGTGCAGGGAAAAGAGCGGAGCCCAAAAGAAGTGGCAACGAAGCTAGAAGAGTTCTTCATAAAGGGGTATGAAGACCAAAAGCAGCGGGAATGAAGGTCGAAGTGGTCTTCAAAAGGGGTATGAAGCCAAAAAACTAGAACGAAGCTGGAAAACTACTTAATAAATGTAATAATGACGATATTCAATCCTTTCTTTCGAGTAGTTTGTTGGAAATTATCAGGGGGATTCAGTATAGTAGAGAGAAGGAGTTCGTTGTGGAGGGTTAACATGAAGAGAGAAGAGATTATTATTGTGGGTGGTGGCCCGTGTGGACTAGCGGCTGCGATTGCCTTAATGGAAAAAGGATTTAATCCTGTTGTGATTGAAAAAGAAAATGTGGTAAGTGCGATATATAAATATCCAACACACCAAACGTTTTTTAGCACAAGTGAAAAACTTGAGATTGGTAATGTTCCATTTGTTACAGTAGAGCGAAAGCCTAAACGTAATCAAGCCCTTTCTTATTATCGAGAAGTTGTCAAACGAAAAGGCATCCGTGTAAATTCGTTCGAGAAAGTATTACATGTACAACAAGAAGACAGAGGTTTTATGGTAAACACCACTAAAGCGATTTATCATTGTCAACACGTCGTGATTGCGACAGGATACTATGATAATCCAAATTTTTTAAAGGTACCAGGTGAAAAGAAAGAGCATGTTTTCCATTATTTTAAAGAAGCTCATCCGTACTTTGATAAAGATATTGTCGTCATGGGTGGAAAAAATTCAGCTGTAGACGCTGCTCTTGAACTAGAGCGTGCGGGTGCTAGAGTAACAGTACTATACCGAGGAAGTGAGTATTCTAGTAGTGTAAAGCCTTGGATTTTACCGGAATTTGTTTCGTTGGTCAATCACGAACTAGTGTCGATGGTGTTTAATGCCGATGTAAAAGAAATAACCGATGATGAAGTGTTGTATGAAGTAAAGGGTGAAAAACGAACTGCTAAAGCTGATTTTGTATTTGCGATGACTGGATACCATCCTGACCATTCTTTCTTGCAAAAAATCGGCGTTGAAGTAGAACCCGAAACAGGGCGACCTGTCTTTAATCCTGATACGATGGAGACAAACGTACCAGGCGTTTTTATTGCGGGTGTCATAGCTGCAGGGAATAATGCGAATGAAATCTTTATTGAAAATGGACGATTCCATGGTGACCTGATTGCAGATGAAATAACGTTACGAAAATAAAAATCCGGCTATCGGGGAATTTCCCGTAAAGCCGGATTTTTTCTAGATTACTTCATGAAATATCGCTGTAATTCTTCGTGGCTTGACGTCGTTTCAAGCGCCACCATTAACTTTAATCGTGCTTTTTGTCCGTTTAAGCCATTTGTGAATATCACACCAAGTTTTTTTAAGTGGTTTCCTCCACCCTCATATCCGTACGTGTCTTGGACGACACCGCTATAGCTTCTAGAGACAAGAACAATCGGAATGTTTCTTGAAATAAGCTTTTCTAAACTTGGTACGATGGTTGGAGGGACATTTCCTTGACCAAAGGCCTCGATGACAAGACCATCGATTGTAGTTGCAGCGAATGCCTCAATATGTTCATCCGTCATACCTGTATATACTTTAATGAGACCAATGTTTTTTGTGATTTTTTCAATGTTAAAGGCATCCCGATGTAACGGCATATGATGAAAATCGACGCCTTTTTTTGTAACAATCCCAATCGGACCATACTGTGGACTTTGAAAAGTCGCGATATTACTGCTGTGCGTTTTCGTAACATTTTTGGCTGTATGGATTTCATCATTAAATACTACGAGTACGCCTTTGCCATACGCTTCGGGAGAAACGGCAGTTCTTACAGCAGAAATTAGATTGTGCGGACCGTCTGAACCAAGTTCGTTACTTGAGCGCATCGCTCCTGTCACAATGACAGGAATCGGGAAATCTAGAAGGAGGTCTAAAAAGTAAGCTGTTTCCTCTAGTGTATCTGTCCCATGGGTAATTACAACGCCATCTAATTTTTCGCTGCTCGTTTTATGTTGTATTCGTTGAGCCAATTCAAGCATATGTTTGGGTGTAATATGTGGCGATGGTAAATTAATAAAATCATCCACAATTACAGATGCCAAACTTGATAAAGATTGTATGGTTGAAAACAGTGGATTTTCTAAATTAGGTTGAACAGTACCGGTTTCGGGATTTTCTTGCATCGCAATCGTTCCCCCGGTTTGGATAACTAAAACTTTCTTCAACGAGTTACACCTCCAATTGTTGTAGATCAAATTATAACACGAAAAAGAAAAATGTTAATATTTACAATTGATTTTTGAACATGATACGATGAGTGTATGCCTTTTCTAAACTATGGCGGAGAGGATTGAACCGGTTGATTGCTCTGTTAACGGCTGCTATTGGGCCGGCACTTGCTATATTATGCTATTTATACTTACGAGACCGATATAACGGCATACGCTTTACTGATGTATTTAAATCATTTATTATTGGGGCTCTCCTCGTATTTCCTATTATGGTTTTACAACATGCTTTTGTTACAGAAGGTTTTTTCAAAGGGGATTTGACGAGGGCATTCATTTTATATGGCTTTTTTGAAGAATTTTTTAAATGGTTTTTGCTTTTTTCAGTGACATATAAGCATATTGAATTCTCAAGACCCTATGATGGAATTGTATATGGGGTTGCTCTTTCCTTAGGATTTGCGACGGTTGAAAATTTCCTCTATCTTCTTGCATATGGAGTTCATACGGCAATTTTTAGAGCGTTACTCCCTGTAAGTAGTCATGCGCTGTTTGGAATTATTATGGGGTATTATTTAGGACGAGCAAAGTTTGAAACGAAGCAAAATGTGAAATATATATTGGTATTGTCACTCTTGCTACCTGTAGCTCTGCATGGAATGTATGATTTTATCATTATGAGTGCAGATAAATACATTCTTTTTGTGCTACTTCCTTTTATGTTTTTCTTATGGTGGCTTGGGTTGCAAAAAGTAAAATTGACGCAATAACGAGGGTTAGGAGGATGTAATATGATAGAGAAAGAACGATTTAGGATTGTTATCCGATGTACTAAATGTGGGGAAAAATATATATTGCGAGGAAGACGAAAAAGTGGAGGAGGATATGAAACTGGATTTAAACGCTGTGTGTGTGGCAACGAAGACCAGTTAAAAGTAGATGCCACACCGGAATAATCGGATTAATTCTATCTTTTTAGTAGAAATTATGAATTAATTGTTGCATTTGTCGAAAAATTAATGTACTTTTAATAACAGTAAATAAAAATTATTTGAATATTTCTTATCCAGAGAGATGGAGGGAGAGGCCCTATGAAATCTCAGCAACCAGCCTATTATAGGTCAGGTGCTAATTCCCCAAGTACGACTTGGAAGATAAGAAGAAGCTGAATTTAAAGTTATGCCTTCTTCTTATCGTGAGAAGAAGGCTTTTTCATTAGGTGAAATACATACGTTAGCAATTGATAGGAGGAAATTGAGATGAAAAGAGATAAACTTGAAACCACATTGGTACAAATAGGGAATCGAATTTGTGAAAGAACAGGAGCGGTGAATACACCCGTTTATTTTTCAACTGCTTTTCGTCATACGGGAATCGGTGAATCGACGGGATATGATTATGCTAGAACAGGAAACCCAACAAGGGAAGTGCTAGAGCAAGCCATTGCAACACTTGAAGAAGGCGACCGAGGATTTGCATGTAGTTCAGGAATGTCAGCAATTCAAACTGTATTGTCATTATTTGAACAAGGTGATGAAATTCTTGCTTCTCTAGACTTGTACGGCGGAACCTATCGATTGTTTGAGCAAGGGTGGAAGCGCTGGGGTTTAACATTTGCTTATGGCGACCCTCGTAATTTAAAAGAATTTGAAGCGAAAATCACAGAAAACACAAAAGCGTTATTTATTGAAACACCAACTAATCCATTGATGCAAGAGGCAGATATTCCAGCCTTAGTAAAAATAGCAAAAAAGCATGGTATTTTACTAATCGTTGATAACACTTTCTATACTCCACTTTTACAACAGCCTATCGTTGATGGAGCGGACATTGTCATTCATAGTGCGTCAAAGTATTTAGGAGGCCACAATGATGTTATTGCTGGTTTAATCGTTGGTAAAGGAAAAGAGCTATGTGACCGAATTGGTTATTACCATAATGGAATTGGAGGAACGTTAGGAGCATTTGATTCTTGGTTACTTATTCGTGGCATGAAAACATTAGCCCTTCGAATGGAGCAACACCAACGCAATGCACAAGAAATTGCGAAATTCTTAGAAGAACATGAAGCTGTTGTTGATGTGCTTTACCCAGGTCGTGGGGGGATGATTTCTTTTCGTATTCAAGATGAAAGCTGGGTTAATCCATTTTTACAACAGTTGAAACTAGTTTCTTTTGCTGAAAGTTTAGGTGGTGTTGAAAGTTTAATGACATACCCGGCCACTCAAACGCATGCTGATATACCACAAGATATTCGATTAGCGAATGGCGTTTGTAATCGTCTCCTTCGTTTTTCAGTAGGAATTGAAAATAGCAAAGACCTTATTGCTGATTTAGCTCAAGCTTTTGCTCATGTTCAAGAGTTGAAGGGGGCTAACTAAAATGGAAAAGGATTTTCATTTTCAAACGAAGTTGCTTCATAATAACCATAAAGTCGACAAAGGAACCGGAGCAGTAAGTGTTCCAATTCACCATTCTTCTACGTTTCATCAATTTGATTTTGATACATTCGGAAAATATGATTATGCGCGCTCAGGTAATCCAACGAGGGAAGTCGTTGAAGAAGCAATTGCTCAATTAGAAGGCGGGACACGAGGGTTTGCTTTTTCTTCAGGAATGGCTGCGATTTCTACGGCGTTCATGTTACTTTCAAAAGATGACCATATCGTCTTAACAAAAGATGTATACGGTGGTACGTTTCGCCTTGTGACTCGCGTTTTGACAAGACTTGGCATTGACCATACTTTCGTAGATATGACAAACTTAGAAGAAGTAGAAGCAAATATAAAAGAAAATACGAAGCTACTTTATATGGAAACTCCGTCGAATCCAACAATGAAAGTAACCGATATTCGAGGAGTCGTCGAGTTAGCTAAAAAATATGATTGTTATACATTTTTAGATAATACGTTTTTAACACCTGCGTTTCAAAGGCCGCTTGAATTAGGGGTAGATGTTGTCCTTCATAGTGCAACGAAGTTCCTTGGTGGACATAGTGATGTCGTTGCAGGATTAGCCGTCGTAAAGGATGAGGAGCTTGGCAATGAACTAGCTTTCCTTCACAACTCTTTTGGAACCATTTTAGGAGTTCAAGATTGCTGGTTGCTCCTTCGAGGAATGAAGACACTTAGTGTTCGAATGGAATACTCCTCAAAAGGTGCATTAGAAATTGCAACGTGGCTTTCAAAGCACGAAGCTGTTAAAAAAGTCTATTATCCTGGATTAGAAGATGATCCTGGTTATACATTGCAAAAAAGCCAAGCATCTAGTGCTGGAGCGGTTCTATCATTTGAGCTAGAAGATAGAGAGGCTGTCAAAAAGTTTGTAGATGCAGTGGAAGTTCCGGTTTTTGCAGTAAGTCTTGGTGCAGTCGAGTCAATTTTATCATACCCAGCAACAATGTCTCATGCGGCGATGCCACCAGAAGAGCGTGAAGCTAGGGGGATTAGCGATGGATTACTACGATTATCAGTAGGCCTAGAAAGTATAGAAGATTTAATTGCTGATTTTGAACAAGCATTACGTTCTAGTAAATAAATGGCCATTTGTAAAAGAAGGGGAGCGAGAAGATGAGTTTGAGTTTTTTAGACACTTTATCATCAAAAATAATTATCGGTGACGGAGCGATGGGAACCCTTCTTTATTCTCAAGGTGTCGACTACTGCTATGAAGAATTAAATCTAACGAAGAAAGATGAAATTCAAGCGGTACACCGGAAGTATATTGATGCTGGAGCAAATCTCATCCAAACTAATACGTATGCAGCTAATCGAATTAAGCTTGCTAAGTATGGCTTAGAGGATAAGGTAGCTCTTATAAATAAAGAAGCATTTCGACTAGCTAATGAGGTACGGACTCCTGAGACGTTCATCGCTGGGACGATTGGTGGTATTCGTGGGATCCAAAAACAAAGTATTGACATGAGTGAAATCAAAGAGAGTTTTCAAGAACAACTTTCTTCATTACTAGAAGAAAAGCTAGATTGTATTTTATTAGAGACCTTTTATGATATTGAAGAAATAAAGGAATCTGTTATCCTTGCACGTACTATGACAGATATTCCAATTATTGCTCAAGTTTCTTTAGGTGATGTAGGCGTTTTAAATAACGGGCTTAAGGTAGCGGATGCGTTTCAAATCTTAACAGACTTAGGGGCAGATGTTGTTGGCTTAAATTGTCGAATGGGTCCTTATCATATGATTCGTTCATTTGAAGAAGTTCCGATTTCAGGGAATACATTTTTATCAGCTTTTCCGAATGCAAGTCTACCTGATTACAGGGACGGTCGCTTCTTTTATCAATCCAATCCTGCTTATTTCGGCGAAAGTGCAATGGAACTCAGAAAACAAGGAGTTCGATTAATCGGTGGTTGTTGTGGAACAACGCCTGAGCACATTGAATCGATTGCAAAAGCGGTAGCTGGTCTTTCGCCTGTCACAGAGAAAGAATTAAAACAACCTGTGCAAAGACGTGTGGAGATTAGTTTCGAAAAGAAAAATCAGCCGTTAGAGCAAGTTGTTAGAGAACGTAAATCAATTATCGTTGAGTTAGATCCACCAAAAAAATTAGATATTGAAAAATTCATGGTTGGAGCGAAAGAGCTTCATCGTGCAGGTGTGGATGCTATTACGTTAGCGGATAATTCACTTGCGTCTCCGCGAATTGATAATATGGCGCTTGGGTCTTTAGTTCAACAACAAACAGGGGCCAAATCTCTTGTCCATGTGACGTGTCGTGACCGAAATTTAATTGGCTTACAATCGCACTTAATGGGACTTCATACGCTTGGTATTCATGAAGTACTAGCGATTACAGGAGACCCAACAAAAGTCGGTGATTTTCCGGGTGCCACATCGGTCTATGATGTTACCTCATTTGATTTAATTAGCTTAATCAAACAGTTAAATGAAGGAATTTCTTTTTCGGGGAAATCGTTAGGCCACAATGCGAACTTTTCTGTAGCAGCAGCTTTTAACCCGAATGTTAGACATTTGGATAAAGCGGTCTTACGATTAGAGAAGAAAATAAGTTGTGGTGCGGATTATTTTATGAGTCAGCCGATCTACAGTGAGCAACAAATTATTGATGTTTATCATGCAACAAAGCACTTAGATAAACCAATTTATATTGGCATCATGCCATTAACCGGCTCTCGAAATGCTGAATTTTTACACAATGAAGTTCCAGGTATTAAGCTAACAGACGAAATTCGTCAAGCAATGGCGGATTGTGGGGAAGATAAAGAAGCTGCCAAACGTGAGGGAATTGCAATTGCAAAGTCATTAATAGATACAGCATTTGAATTGTTTAATGGAATTTATTTAATTACCCCATTCTTACGATATGATATGACGGTGGAGCTTACGTCTTATATTCAACAAAAAGTGAAAGCCCAGGAAATTAGTAATTCACGCTTAGCCAAAGAGGTATAAGCTCGTTCTTGGTTTACTCAAGAAAGGATAGATATTTGATGGAAAAATCATTGTTTGAAAAGCGCTTGGAAAAGCAGATTCTTATCATTGATGGTGCAATGGGAACGATGCTGCAACAAGCCAATTTAACAGCTGAAGATTTTGGTGGGGAAGACTACGAGGGGTGTAATGAATATTTAAACATGACTGCTCCTCATGTGATTGATAACATATACCGAGCGTATTTAGAAGCGGGTGCCGATATTATCGAAACAAATACGTTTGGGGCGACAGATATCGTTTTAGAAGACTATGACCTTCAACATTTCGCTTATGAACTCAATTTCAAAGCAGCTCAATTGGCAAAAAAAGCAGCTGAGGATTTCTCAACTCCAGAGTGGCCCCGTTTTGTAGCTGGAGCGATGGGACCAACTACTAAGGCACTTTCGGTTACTGGTGGAACAACGTTTGAAAAGTTAATTGAGTCATATGAAGAACAGGTAAGAGGCCTTATTGAAGGTGGGGTAGACGTTCTTTTACTAGAAACAAGTCAGGATATGAGAAATGTTAAAGCGGCTTTTCTCGGCATAGAGCAAGCAAGTAAAGCTCTTGGAGTAAAGTTACCATTATATATTTCCGGAACAATTGAGCCGATGGGAACCACGCTAGCAGGTCAGAACATTGAAGCATTTTATTTATCGCTTGAGCATATGAAACCAACAGCCGTTGGCTTAAACTGTGCAACAGGACCAGAGTTTATGCAGGACCATCTTCGTTCACTATCAGACTTAGCGACTTCTTATGTTAGCTGTTATCCAAATGCAGGTCTACCAGATGAGGAAGGGAACTATCATGAGTCTCCAGAATCACTTGCGAAAAAACTAGCTGCTTTTGCGGAAAAAGGCTGGTTGAATATCGTCGGCGGTTGTTGTGGTACTACACCTGCGCATATTACTGCGATTAGAGAAGCCGTTAAAGGATTTGAACCTCGAAAATTAAATGAGGACCATCCACATGCGGTCTCAGGTATTGAACCTCTCATTTATGACGACAGCATGCGTCCGTTATTTGTTGGTGAACGTACAAACGTTATTGGTTCACGTAAGTTTAAACGATTAATTGCAGAAGGATCGTATGAAGAGGCTTCGGAAATTGCCAGAGCTCAAGTAAAACGTGGTGCACACGTAATTGATGCCTGTTTAGCTGACCCGGACCGTGAAGAAATGGAAGACATGGAGAACTTCTTGAAGTTTGTCGTTAACAAAGTAAAGGTTCCATTAATGATCGATTCTACAGATGAAGCGGTTATTGAAAGAGCGTTATCTTACTCACAAGGAAAAGCGATTATTAACTCGATTAACTTAGAGGATGGCGAAGAACGCTTTGAAGCCGTTGTGCCATTGATTCATAAATACGGGGCAGCCGTTGTAGTAGGTACAATTGATGAAGAAGGTATGGCTGTAACGGCCGAACGTAAGCTTGAAGTTGCTAAACGTTCATACGACCTTCTTGTTCATAAATATGGAGTGAACCCTAGAGATATTATATTTGACCCACTTGTCTTTCCAGTCGGGACAGGAGATGAGCAATACATCGGTTCAGCCGAAGCAACGATTAATGGAATCCGGATGATTAAAGAAGCGTTGCCCGAAACGCTAACGATTTTAGGGGTAAGTAATGTATCCTTTGGTTTACCACCAGTTGGGCGCGAAGTATTAAATGCTGTTTATTTATATCACTGTACTCAAGCCGGACTTGATTATGCGATTGTAAATACGGAAAAACTAGAGCGTTACGCTTCCATTCCTGATGAGGAAAAAGCGTTAGCTGATAAGCTATTATACGAAACAAACGACGATACATTAGCAGAGTTTACAGCGTTTTACCGCGGAAAAAAAGCGGAGAAAAAAGTAGACAACGTTAATATGACACTAGAAGAGCGGTTAGCTAGCTATATCGTTGAAGGATCTAAAGATGGGTTGATTCCTGATTTAGACAAAGCGTTAGAAAAATATGATGACCCGCTTGATATTATAAATGGTCCACTGATGACAGGTATGGACGAAGTTGGACGTCTTTTTAATAACAATGAACTTATCGTGGCAGAGGTCCTACAAAGTGCCGAAGTGATGAAAGCGTCAGTTGCTCATTTAGAGCAATTTATGGAGAAAAAAGAAGATGACAACGGAAAAGGGAAAATCCTGTTAGCCACGGTGAAAG
This sequence comes from Bacillus alkalicellulosilyticus, assembly GCF_002019795.1. Lineage (GTDB taxonomy): Bacteria > Bacillota > Bacilli > Bacillales > Bacillaceae_F > Bacillus_AO > Bacillus_AO alkalicellulosilyticum. The sequence continues at coordinate 1,901,381 of NZ_KV917381.1, forward strand.
GGGATGTCCATGACATTGGAAAAAACCTCGTGGAGATCATCTTAAGTAACAACGGCTTTAAAATCGTCAACTTAGGGATTAAAGTCACGTCGAATCAGTTAATTGAAGCGGTTCGTCGTGAAAATCCGGATGCTATCGGATTATCTGGACTTCTCGTTAAGTCGGCTCAACAAATGGTATTAACTGCACAAGATTTAAAAGAGCAGGACATTTCAATACCGATTTTAGTTGGTGGAGCGGCACTCACTCGTAAATTCACCGACAATAAAATTTCTCCTCAATATGATGGAGTAGTGTTATACGCAAAAGATGCAATGAACGGGTTAGACTTAGCAAATCAAATTGCTAAAAAAGACGAGCTAGAAAGGCTGTTAGCAGAAAAAGGACAAACGGTCATTGAAGAGGAATCTGATACAAGTAATCGAAATACAACAGCTCCTGTATCACGTTCAGATGTGTCAATGACAGTACCTGTGTTTAAACCAGCCGATTTACAACCACATATCCTAAGAAATTATAAAATTTCTCATCTTGAGCCATATGTTAACTTACAAATGTTAATGGGGAAACATCTAGGACTTCAAGGTAAAGTAAGCCGTCTTCTCGATGAAGGAAATGAAAAAGCTCTTCAATTGAAGGATAAGGTCGATGGCATCTTACATGAGGCAAAGCATAACGACTTACTAGAAGCACACGGAATGTACCGCTTTTTCCCCGCTCAAAGTGACGGAAACGATGTTATCATTTACAGTCCTGATGATGCAAAAACGGAAATTCAACGATTTACATTTCCGCGACAAGCTAACCCTCCATACCTTTGCTTAGCGGACTATTTACGTCCTGTATCTTCTGGAGAGATGGATTATGTCGGATTTTTAGCGGTTACAGCTGGTCATGGTGTCAGAGATAAGGCGATTGCGGCAAAAGATGCGGGTGATTATTTATTTAGTCATTTAATTCAAGCCTTAGCCTTAGAACTTGCTGAAGGATTTGCAGAGCGAGTTCATCAATTAATGCGTGACCAAATGGGCTTCCCAGACCCAGTTGATTTTACAATGCAAGACCGTTTTAGCGCAAAATATCAAGGGGTACGAGTATCGTATGGCTACCCAGCATGTCCGAATTTAGAGGACCAAGCCAAGCTGTTTTCACTTTTAAATCCGAATCAAATAGGAATCCATTTAACGGAAGAGTTCATGATGGAGCCTGAAGCCTCGGTTACAGCGATGGTGTTTGCGCATCCTGAAGGACGCTATTTTAACGTGTTATAAATCAAAAGTTCTCAAAGAGTCTAACTGACTTTTTGGGAACTTTTTTTATATAGATTAAAACAAGCCCAAATATGCAATATTACTCCAGTAATAAGCCGGTTTATGAGTATCCAAAACATGTTTATTTACCTAAGTTCTATAACATTTTGTATAAAATATGGATAAAAACAAACACTATCCATACGAAACGGCCAAAAGTAATAGAATCATTTACTCTATGTAAGGAGGTTTATGGCAACATGAGAAGTTTATCTAATAAGATGAAATACCCCCTTATGATGGTCATTGCACTGCTTATGATCATGGGAACAGCGGGAAATCCTATCCATGCATTTTCTGACCAAATTATTCAAAGAGGTGCTACAGGAGATGATGTCGTTGAACTCCAAGCAAGACTGCAATACAACGGCTTTTACAATGGTACGATTGATGGCGTCTATGGATGGAGCACGTATTGGGCTGTTCGAAACTTCCAAGAACAATTTGGAATGGAGGTTGACGGTCTAGTAGGTCCTAAAATGAAAGACATGCTAGAACGTGCAACTAACTTTGATAAGGAATTTGTCCATAATGCTTTAAAAGAAGGTCGTAAATTTACACACTATGGATCAACTCCCCTACATATCCAACAAGGGGAACCAGGCTCAAGAGATAAAAAGGATCAGCCTAAAAAACAGCAACAACAACCAGACCAACAACAAGGTCAAGGGCAACAACAACCAGACCAACAACAAGGCCAAGGCCAGCAACAACAACAACCAGACCAACAACAAGGCCAAGGCCAGCAGCAACAACAACCAGACCAACAACAAGGCCAAGGCCAGCAGCAACAACAACCAGATCAACAACAAGGTCAAGGTCAAGCACAACAACAACCAGCACAACAACAAGGCCAAGCACAGCAACAACCTGCTCCTGCAGAAGAAACTCCTGAGGGAGAACCTGTCCCTTATGAAGAACAACCAGAAGCGCAGGATAACGGAGCAAACATCCAAAAAGCGATGAATGTACCAAGTGGTTTTTCTGAAAACGATCTTCAACTGATGGCGCAAGCTGTTTATGGTGAAGCAAGAGGAGAACCATATGTAGGTCAAGTGGCCGTGGCGGCGGTTATTCTTAATCGAATCAACAGCCCGATATTTCCGAATACAGTGTCTGAAGTCATTTTTGAGCCTCGCGCATTTACAGCTGTAGCTGATGGTCAAATTAATTTAGGTGCTGACGATTCTGCAAGAAGAGCAGTACTTGATGCCTTGAATGGGCAGGACCCATCTGGAGGAGCCATATATTACTTCAATCCAGATACAGCAACATCCGGATGGATTTGGACAAGACCTCAAATCAAACGGATTGGAAAACACATTTTCTGTAACTAACTTAGTGGAGGTGAATCAGGATGATCCGTGCTTTAATTATTGGAATACTTGCAATTGCTGTTGTTGGAACAGGAATTTGGGGCTATAATGCGCAACAACAAAGTCAAATTCTCTCGATAACTGCTGAAAATAACTATCAAAGAGCGTTTCATTCACTCGTTTATCATATTGACCAACTTGAAGAAGATTTAGGTACAGTGTTAGCGATGAATACAAGAAAAACATTGTCACCCAAGCTTGCTGACGTGTGGAGAGTAACATCATTAGCCCAAAGTGAACTAGGGCAACTTCCTTTGGGTGTCGTTGATTTAAGTGATACTGAAAAGTTTCTGTACTACGTTGGAAAGTTCAGTTATCGAACTTCAATGAGAGACTTGGATACGGACCCTATTTCTGACGATGAATACGAAACGCTAGAAGCATTGTATGACTTTTCAAAGACAACGCAGCGAGAGTTACGTAAAGCTCAAGCTTATGTCATTCAAAACAATATACAATGGTTAAATATTGATGCTGAGCTTCAAGCAGCTCAAGGAGAGCCGTTGGATAACGCTGTTGTAAATGGTTTTGAGTTAGTGAATGAAAAAATAAAAGGGTATAGTGAACTTCAATGGGGACCAGGATTTTCCCAAATGAACGTGAATGTAGCAGACCGTCTGGAAGAGTCATTAAATGGTCCTGAAATTTCACATACTGAAGCCCAACAAAAAGCGATTGACTTTATCGGGCTTGATGGTAACCCAGAAGTTGAGTTGGCTGAAACTGGAAATGGAACAAGTTATAAAGCATATAACTTAACGATTGATGACCCGGACCATGAGGCTCATTACTATATGGGAATGACTAGGCAGGAAGGTCGCCCAATCTGGTTTATTCAAGATAGAGTGATTGCAGAACAAAATGTTAGTTTAAATGAAGCAAGTGAGCATGCAAAAGACTTCCTTGATAGAAATGGGATTGAAGGTATGCAGCTTGTTGATAGTAAGCAATACAATAACATTGGAGCATTTGAATTTGCATATCTGATAGACAATGTTCGTGTTTATGCTGATTCTGTAATTGTGGAAGTGGCTTTAGATGATGGAGATGTCATTGCCTTTGAAGGTATGGATTATATTATAAATCACGATGAAAATCGTGAGGACCTCGAGCCAGAAATTAGCATGGAAGAAGCGATGGAATTTTTAAGTCCTCGACTTGACGTGATGGAGGATCATATCGCAATTATCCGAAATGAATTAGGTGAAGAGGTATTATGTTATGAGTTTTACGGTGTGTTAGGTGAAGATACGTTTAGAATCTTTATCAATGCTGAAGATGGGTCAGAAGAAGTAGTTGAAAAGTTACCTGAAGCTGAGCCAGTATATCAAATTGGATAATTTTAAAAAGAAGAAGCAATTATCGCTTCTTCTTTTTCTGAATTCATGCCATAATAAGATTAGCATAGGAAGTATTGGGGGAGCATTCAATTGATCGACATTGGTGAAACGATTCATCTTCAGTTAAAACAATCTACACTAGAAAATGAAGAATATAAATGTAGGCTTGTTGACCGCCTAGAGGACAAGCTTATTATTGACTATCCTATAAATATAGTGACTAAAAAACCGGCTCCCGTTTATGTAGGGACTGAGTTTTTTGCTTGGTATGTAGGGAAAGATAAAGCGGTCTATTCCTTTCATACCAAAGTAGAAGATAAGCAAGGTGGAAACGTTCCAACCTTAATTTTACATGACCCTGGTGATGAGACATACGAACGAATTCAACGTAGAAATTATGTGCGTGTGGATACAGGGGTTGATGTGGCCGTTCATTCAGTTGAAGGTTTATTTGAACCATTTACATCACTTAGTCTTGATTTAAGTGGTGGAGGCATTGCAATTGGCAAACCTCTTGGTGTACAAATTCCTAGTAATTGTGAAGTCGTTGTTTGGCTTCCTTTACATATGAAATCGGGAGAAATTCACTATGTCCGTTCGATTTGTCGTGTCATTCGAATTTTTAAAAGAAAAAGTGAAGCTAGAGAACGAATTTCACTGCAGTTTGTTTCAATCCATGAACGAGACCGGCAGAAGATTGTAAGGTACTGTTTTGAGAAGCAATCATTATTACATCGCAAAGGTCGATGAGAAGTTTGTACAAAATATAAGAATGTATAAAATTTTTGGGGGGTATTTGATGAAGGGCACTGGCTTCGCTCGCTACAAGTCAAACAAAAGAACCCCACTTTTGTTTGACTTTGAAAAGAAGGTAGCGGCTTCGCGCAGTGCTTCTAAAAAAGGGCGACTGTGTCGCTTTTTATAATCTTTATCAATTTACCATGCTAGGAAGGTTATGGTATCATGAAAGTAAACATAAAATATATTGCACAACAGGTAAAGCTTAGGGGTGTCTCATGAAAAAAATAAACATAGCTATTGATGGTCCAGCAGGGGCAGGAAAAAGTACTGTTGCAAAAATAGTAGCTGACCGTTTAACTTATTTATATATCGATACAGGAGCAATGTATCGTGCATTAACATATTTGGCTATTTCCTCTGGAGTAAATCCAGAGGACGGTGTAAAACTCAAAGAGTTACTTGATGCTAGCTCAATTCAATTAGAAGTAACAGAGAAAGGCACTGACGTTTATGTGAACAACAAAATCGTAACCGAAGACATTCGATCGTCTGAGGTAACAAACCTCGTATCTATCATAGCAAGCCACCGTGAAATTAGAGAGACGATGGTACAACTACAACAAGGTATGGCAGAGCAAGGTGGGGCTGTTATGGACGGCCGTGATATTGGGACACATGTTTTGCCAGATGCAGAGGTAAAGATTTTCTTAACAGCATCCGTGGAAGAACGAGCTCGAAGAAGGCATGAGGAAAATCTTGCTAAAGGAAGAGAATCTGATTTATATATATTGCAACAAGAGATTCAAAGACGAGACGAGCTTGATATGAATCGAGAAGTTGCGCCATTAGAAAAAGCAAAAGATGCCATTGAAGTGAACACAACATCAATATCAATTGACGGTGTCGTAGAACGTATATTAGAGATTGTTAAAGAGAGGGCTTAACGATTCATGAACATGAAGTTATATCGCTTTGGTCAATTTATTAGTCGAGCATTTCTATCTAGTCTTTACCGAGTAGAAGTTATTGGTCAAGAAAATCTTCCGGAAGAAGGACCAGTGCTACTTTGTTGCAACCATATTCATAATTTTGATCCCCCACTATTAGGGGCTTATATTCAACGACCTATCCGTTATATGGCGAAACAAGAACTTTTTAAATACAAGTTCTCAAATTGGTTGTTACGTTCCGTTGGTGCCTTTCCGGTCCGCCGGGGGATGAGTGACAAACAAGCCATGCGTGTTACCATTCAGTTTTTACGAGATAACGAGATGATTGGGTTGTTCCCGGAAGGAACTAGAAGTAAAGATGGGCAACTGCAAAAAGGATTAGCGGGTGCTGGTTTTTTTTCACTTCGTACTGAAGCTACAGTGATTCCTTGCGCTATCGTAGGTCCATACAAACCATTTAAAAAGTTAAAGCTTGTATATGGACCGCCAATAGACATGGTCCAATTAAGAGAAGATAAAATATCGGTTGAAGATGCAACAGCTGTGATCATGGATTCAATTCGCTCTTTACTTGTCGAACATAAAACTTCATAAGTTACTGTTAAATCTCTTTCACGTTTGTGAAAGGTGTTTATAAAAAATTTTTGGAGAAGATTTCCTGATATATCAGGTTTTTAAGGAGGCAACGTCAATGGTGGAAGAAATGAATAATGAACTGACTGAAATGAAATCCTTTGCTGTCGGTGATGTAGTGACTGGGAAGGTTACAAAGGTAGAGGAAAAACATGCTTTTGTAGATGTAGGTTTTAAAGTGGATGGCATCATTCCCATTAGTGAGCTCTCCAGTCTTCACGTTGAAAAAGTAAGTGATGTTCTTTCCGTTGGGGATGAAGTAGAGTTAAAAGTCATAAAATCCGAAGATGATGAAGTCATATTATCAAAAAAAGCTGTAACCGCTGACAAGGCATGGGGTGAGCTACAGCAAAAACTAGAATCAGGCGAAATTATTGAGGCAGAGGTAGCTGAAGTTGTCAAAGGTGGCTTAGTTGTTGATGTCGGAGTACGTGGATTTATTCCAGCTTCTCTTGTTGAGAAACATTATGTTGAAGATTTTTCTGATTACAAAGGTCAGACTCTTCGACTTAAAGTGGCTGAATTAGACCCAAGCAATAATAAGCTAATACTCTCGCAACGAGCAGTTCTTGATGAAGAAGAACACCATAAGAAAAAACAAGTACTTACAGGCATTAAAGAAGGAGCGATTTTAGAAGGAACCATTCAACGATTAACAGGGTTTGGTGCTTTTGTTGACCTTGGAGGTGTGGACGGTCTTGTACATATTTCTCAGCTTGCCCACCATCGAGTAGAAACTCCTTCTGAAGTTGTAAATGAAGGCGACACGGTAAAGGTTAAAGTTTTATCAGTCGACCCAACAAATGAAAGAATATCTTTATCTATTAAAGATACGTTACCAGGACCATGGGAAGAAGTCGAAGGGAAAATCAAGGCTGGAGATGTCATTGACGGAACAGTAAAACGTCTTGTTTCATTTGGTGCTTTTGTTGAAATTGCAGCAGGGGTAGAAGGTCTTGTCCATATTTCGCAAATTGCAAATCGACATATTGCTACACCAGGCGAGGTGTTAAAAGAAGGCCAAGAAGTTCAGGCGAAAGTACTAGATGTTAACCTTAAAGATAAGCGAATTTCTCTTAGCATCCGAGCGTTAGAAGAGGATGATTCTGCTGATGAACATACCCAAGAACAATATAAAAGAGATGAAGAACATAGTGGCTTTTCATTAGGGGATGTCATTGGAGATCAGCTCAAAAAATATAAATCGTAGGTGATAATATGAGCAGGGCAAGTCGAAAGCATGACCATATTGTTCATGCGTTAGCGACTGGACAACAACGCTCCCACGGCTTTGAGGATATCCAGTTTGTTCATCAAAGCCTACCAAATAGTAGCACTGAGTCTATTGACCTTGCTTCCACAATCGGTGACCTTACATTAGGCTCGCCGATTTTTATCAATGCTATGACTGGTGGCGGTGGAGAAAAGACAGCTGACATTAACATGCGGTTAGCCAGAGTTGCCAAAGAAACACATATTGGGATAGCTGTTGGTTCGCAAATGGCTGCAATTAAAGACAGTAGTGAACGAAAAACATATGAAATTGTTCGTGCTACCAATCCAAATGGAATTGTACTAGCTAACCTTGGCAGTGAAGCGACGCCTAGCCAAGCCCAACAAGCGGTAGAGATGCTTGAGGCCAATGCTCTTCAAATCCATTTAAATGTCGTCCAAGAGCTTGTTATGCCAGAAGGAGACCGTTCTTTTGTTGGAGCGCTGACTCGAATTGAATCGATTGTATCGGCACTTGATGTTCCTGTCATTGTTAAAGAAGTAGGCTTTGGGATGAGTAAAGAAACGGTAACCTTACTAAAGAGCATAGGGGTTACTATAGTCGATGTTGGTGGATTTGGTGGAACAAATTTCTCTAAAATTGAAAATCAACGCCGTGCTAGACAACTAGATTATTTCGATGATTGGGGAATTACAACAACCGCTTCAATCGCTGAAATTACATCTTTTCATCAGGATGTATCAATTATAGGTTCTGGTGGATTGCAAAATGGTTTAGATGCCATAAAAGCAATTGCCCTTGGGGCATCGGCTCTTGGTTTTGCGGGCTTCTTTTTGCATACTTTACTTCATAAAGGGGATGAAGCTTTAGTGGAGGAAGTGGCATTAATTAAGGAGGATATGAAAGTTTTAATGACGGCTCTTGGCGTGCCTTCGATTAAAGACTTACAACGTATTCCTTTGCTTATTAAAGGTGATACCTATCATTGGTTACAACAGCGTGGAGTAGATACTACACGTTTTAGTCAAAGACCATAGGACAATTCCTATGGTTTTTGACGTTTTCGGGCATCTTCAGGTCCTTCTAAGCTAGTGGCCCCTTTATATTCAAGGCTTTGATCTCGGTCAGATTCAACACGGCCTGATTGTTTAAGTTTCTTTTCTTGTCTATCTTTTCCCATTACTTTTCCCTCCTTTCAAGCAAATCATCTTATCATTTGCAAAAGGTTTGTAAATTATGTGTTTGTTTGATTATTTATAAGGAAAAATTCCTATACTGTGGGTAGAATGGTGGTGTGGGAATGGTAGGCATTTATTTTTATTGGTTCATATGGATGTTTTGGATTGGAACAACGTTTTTTATGGAAAAAGGAAAAACTAGAACTCTTTTGAGTATGCTATTATTAGTCGTTATTTGTACAGCAACGCTGAAGGTTCCTGTATTGGCATATGATGTTTCAGTGGCGTTTTTGCTTTGTTTAGGGATTGGGTATGCCATAATTGCTCTAGGCAATAAGGCATGGAGGCAACTCTATTTATTAATTGTTAGCCTAATTATTGCGTTAGTTGGCATTTCTTTTCATCTTTTTGAACTGTATGACCCTATTATTATTTTGTTTCATCGCTCTTGGATGCTAGGCATTATCTATACATTGTTAGTGATTGCCCTTGTTTCAAATCATCAACAAAGGTTGTCAATATTAGTTGTAGGAGCTTGCCAGGGAGAGCTGATGACTTCTCTTTTTATGGATACAATATATGTGAATCGTACTATAGGTGATTTGGCCTTTTTTGAGATAATGATGATTACAGTCATGTTTTTAGTGATATGGCAGGGCTTAGAGAATGCTTCGGACAAACTGTCAAAGTTCCTTTCCAGTCGAGTAAAAAATCAAAAAGAAGAGGTCGAAGTATAACAATCATTGTTCTATTTCAAAGTTTTTGATAGAATTAATTAGTTATGTTTCCAGAGATCATTTCAAAATGGAAAACAGTTGAAAGGTAGTGAATGTATGCCAAAACCAGTCGTAGCAATTGTTGGAAGACCGAATGTTGGTAAATCAACAATTTTTAATCGAGTTGTAGGAGAAAGAGTCGCGATCGTTGAAGATATGCCAGGAGTTACTCGTGACCGCTTATATAGTTCAGGGGAATGGTTAAACAAAGAGTTTAACATCATTGATACAGGGGGAATTGAGTTAGGCGAAGAACCATTGCTTATACAAATGAGAGAACAGGCTGAGCTTGCGATTAAAGAAGCTGATGTCATTGTATTTATGGTAAATGGTCGTGAAGGGGTCACGGCTGCTGACGAAGAAGTAGCAAAAATTTTATTTAAGTCTAAAAAGCCAATTGTTCTTGGTGTGAATAAAATTGATAACCCTGAAATGCATGACCAACTGTATGAGTTCTATTCACTTGGAATAGGCGAACCTTTTCCAATTTCAGGAACTCACGGTTTAGGACTTGGTGATTTATTGGATGAAGTCATAAAACACTTCCCAGAAGGCGAAGAGGAAGAATACGATGACGAAACCATTAAAATTTCATTAATTGGGAGACCGAACGTAGGAAAATCTTCGTTAGTTAATGCGATGTTAGGTGAAGAAAGAGTTATTGTGAGTGACATTGCTGGGACAACCCGTGATGCGATTGATACCCCATTTACAAGGGATGAGCAGGAATACGTATTAATAGATACTGCAGGAATGCGCAAACGAGGCAAAGTATATGAATCAACAGAGAAATATAGCGTTCTTCGTGCGTTGCGTGCCATTGAACGTTCTGATGTGGTCTTAGTCGTATTAAATGCAGAAGAAGGCATTATTGAACAGGATAAAAAAATTGCTGGCTATGCTCATGAAGCTGGACGAGCGGTTATCATCGTCGTAAACAAATGGGATGCGATCGAGAAAGATGATAAAACAATGAAGGAATTTGAAGAGAAAATTCGTGCGCATTTTCTGTTTCTTTCATACGCTCCAATTTTATTTACGTCAGCCAAAACAAAACAAAGATTACAACATGTTTTACCAACTGTTCAAAAGGTATCAGAAAACCACAACTTACGGGTCTCAACGAGTGTCTTAAATGACTTAGTGATGGATGCTGTAGCTATGAACCCAACTCCAACAGATAACGGAAGAAGGCTAAAAATTAACTATGTAACCCAGGTTGCGGTTCAACCTCCTACTTTTGTATTTTTTGTTAATGAACCAGAGCTGATGCATTTCTCATATGAACGTTTCTTAGAGAACCGCTTGCGAGCTACGTTTGAGTTTGAGGGAACGCCAATTAAGATATTTGCAAGAAAAAAGCGTGATTAATAAAAAGCAGATAATACCTATATAAATAAGATTAGATAAGGGAGAGGTAGAATGGGAATTATTATTTCTGTTATTTTTTCGTATTTACTTGGTTCTTTAAGCTTTAGTTATATTTTCGCAAAAAAAATTAAAAAAGTAGATATTCGTGAACATGGAAGCGGAAATGCAGGTGCTACGAATACGTTAAGAGTACTTGGAGTTGGACCTGCTGTCACAGTCCTGTTGCTTGATGTGGCTAAAGGTGTTGTTGCAGTCCTTGTTGCGTTTTGGTTAACAGGCCATGGAATTGGCGCTGCGTTAGCAGGCTTAGTAGCTATTGCAGGTCATAATTGGCCAATTTATTATGGGTTCCGTGGAGGAAAAGGTGTGGCCACTACGATAGGTGCCTTAGCAACGTTAGCGTTCATCCCGGCGTTAATTGGAGCTGGGATTGCCATTCTAACAATTGCTGTCACTCGCTTCGTATCTTTAGGCTCATTGCTATTTATGCTTGGAACAACCGTTAGTATTTTCGTATTATCTGAAAGAAATGGATATCCCATTGAATACTTTTATTTAGCTATTATCCTTACGATTTTATCTTTTTGGAGACATCGTCAAAACATTGTACGACTTGTTCAAGGTACAGAAAGTAAATTAGGTAAAAAGAAATAATGTCGAAGAGGCCGGGGAAAAGGTTGTTTACCTTTTATCCCGGTCTTTAATCTATAAGCGTAATCGTTGTAAGTTTGTTCAAGAAGGGTGATGGCTTCGGACAATGCAAGTACATGAATAAGAAGTGTACTTATTAATGTACTTTTTTCAAGTGAGGGCAGTGGCTTCGCTCATCGCATATAAGATAAACAGTTTTGCTACTTTTCTTATAAAAAATGCACACTTCATTCCCTCAAGCATACGATATCATGACACCAACTAGAGGGAGGACTTACTTTGAGTAATAACTTTTTTGATAACATTCAGAAGAAAACGAATGTAAACCCAGAAGAACTTATGAAAATAGCTAATTCTGTGAGTAATGCTAATTTAAAAGATGAAAATACGATTCGCCAACTTATTGCACAAGTAGCACAAGTAGCAAATGTTCAAGTACCTAAAGAAAAGGAAGATCAAATCGTGCAGGCGATCCTTAGCGGAAACATGCCTACTGATTTCGGTTCCCTGACAAAAATGTTTAAAAAATAAAAATGTAATTAGGCTTTTGCATATGCGCAATGAGAATCAAAGCATATACTATACTGTATAGCTACTAATCTAAGGGCTGTTAGCAAGGGAACCGCATTTAGTCAAGTTGGAGAAGTTTGCCCCAATTCTCCAACTTTTTTATTTGTCTAAAATATGTTCGATGTCATGAGGTTTTTCGTTAAATGGACAAGCTCTGTGGTACCGTTATGAAACGAATATGATATAATATCGATGTGATAAAAGGAGGTTGGACAATTGAGTACTGCTATGATGAATATGTGGATTTCTTTTATAGGATTATTTCTCATGTTTGTATCGGCTGTAACTGCGATTTATAGTCGTGAAAAGTTAAAGGGTGTTGTACGAACAATAGGGATGATAGTTGCTTTTGTATGCCTTGTTGTTTCAGGTATTATTGTATTTTTTATAGTTATCGGGGGACCGACAGCAGCCATTACTTAATTTCAGTAATACACAATAAATTCAAAATAGGATGATTGACATGTCAAACATAGTACGATTTACTTTGTTAGGTTTGAGTGTGCTGCTCTTAACGGGGTGTTTATATCCGAATGAGCAACGTCTGGAAAACCAAGTGCCTTATCCAGACCAAATACAATCCGTTCAGCAAGCTGTAAATCAGTTTCAGGCGGATACAGGTGTACTCCCGATTAAAGAAAGAGAGATGGACACACCTATCTATCAAAAATATCCGATTGACTTTGGGAAACTCGTTCCACGTTATTTGCAAAATCCGCCGGGAAATTCATTTGAAAATGGAGGGATTTTTCAATATGTGTTAGTGGATGTGGAGGAAGCACCAACAGTCAAACTGATCGATTTGACCGTAATGAATCAAATTCGAGATGTACAGTCAACGTTGAATCGCTATATGCGATTCAACGACCTTGCGCCTATTGACGAAATGGTAGACACGGGTTTATTTATTCTTGATTTTACTGCTCTAGGTTATAACGAGCCACCAAGAGTACAGACTCCTTACTTCGGAAATTATTTACCGTTATTAATTGACAATCAAGGACAAGTGTTAATTGATTATTCGATGGATTTAAACATGGCGTTACAGCAATTTGAACACAACTATGCTTATGGGGATGACATTCGAACTATCTTAGTAGAAAATTCATTCTTTGTTCCGGTATTCTCGATACCTTACACGGTTGACGATGAAACGGGAGAACCAGCATATTTTATGAATCGAGTATTTGGAAGAGAATAGAATAAAATAAAATCCCAAGGTCGTGATAGTGGCCTTGGGATTTTTATATTTGAATCGTTTTATAAAAAAGTACTCTCCCAATATTGAACCTTATATATTTTATTTTAGAGCAGATCAAAATTTCGGTTATATTAGTGACTCTTAGTCATATACATACAAGAGGAAGAGGCGATTTCTGTTGCAATTATCCTTCTTTTAAAAAAATTTTATTTTATTATCCCATCTATTTCTGATTGGTTGTCATATTTAGTGGACAACGTCCATAAGTATGTATTGTCCAATAAATATTAATAGGTGCGAAATTCGAAATCTTATATATTGATCGGGAGGGGATCACGTGGAAAAGGTTGATATTTTTAAGGATATCGCTGAACGAACTGGAGGCGATATTTATCTCGGAGTAGTGGGAGCAGTTCGAACCGGGAAATCAACATTTATTAAAAAATTTATGGAGCTTGTCGTCATTCCAAACATTGAGAATGAAGGGGATAAAGCTCGTGCTCAAGATGAGCTACCTCAAAGTGCAGCAGGAAGAACGATTATGACGACAGAACCTAAATTTGTTCCGAATTCCGCTGTATCGATTCATGTTGATGAAGGATTAGATGTAAATGTACGCCTTGTTGACTGTGTCGGCTATACGGTACCAGGAGCAAAAGGGTATGAGGATGAAAATGGTCCTCGTATGATTAACACACCTTGGTATGAGGAGCCAATCCCATTCCAGGAAGCAGCAGAAATCGGAACGAGAAAAGTCATTCAAGAGCACTCTACTTTAGGAGTAGTTGTGACAACGGATGGTTCCATCGGAGACATTTCACGCTATGACTATGTTGAAGCAGAACAAAGAGTCATTGATGAGTTAAAAGAAGTTGGGAAGCCATTTATTATGGTCGTCAACAGTGCTCATCCGCATCATCCTGAAACAGAAGCTTTACGCCAAGAATTAAGTGAAACACATGACATTCCAGTATTGGCAATGAGCATTGAAAGTATGACAGAATCAGACATTAACAATGTACTTCGAGAAGTATTATTTGAATTCCCTGTCCACGAAGTAAATGTAAACTTACCAAGCTGGGTCATGGTCTTAAAGGATGACCACTGGTTACGCCAAAGCTATGAAGAAGCTGTTCGCGGTACGGTGAAAGATATTAAGAGGTTACGAGATGTTGACCGTGTCGTTGGCTTTTTCGGGGAATACGATTTTATAGAGCACGCGAGTCTAGCAGGGATTGAAATGGGTCAAGGTGTCGCAGAAATTGACCTATATGCCCCTGATAACTTATATGACCAAATTCTAAAAGAGGTAGTCGGTGTTGAAATCCGTGGCAAAGACCACTTGCTTCAATTAATGCAAGACTTTGCTCATGCAAAATCAGAGTATGACCAAGTGGCTGATGCATTAACGATGGTAAAACAAACGGGCTACGGAATTGCGGCACCAGCCATATCTGATATGAGTTTGGATGAGCCAGAAATCATACGCCAAGGTTCTCGATTTGGAGTTCGCTTAAAAGCGGTAGCCCCATCGATTCATATGGTAAAAGTAGATGTTGAATCAGAGTTTGCTCCAATTATCGGTACCGAAAAACAAAGTGAAGAGCTTGTACGATACTTAATGCAAGACTTTGAGGAAAACCCATTATCAATTTGGGAATCTGATATCTTCGGTCGCTCGCTTAATTCAATTGTTCGTGAAGGAATTCAAGCGAAACTATCACTTATGCCAGAAAATGCACGCTACAAGTTAAAAGAAACGCTAGAACGGATTATCAACGAAGGTTCGGGCGGCTTGATTGCGATAATTTTATAAGAACAAATGAAAAGCTGAAACAGTAGGACTATTTCCTATATGTTTCAGCTTTTTTTATTTAAGCAGTCAACCTAATTGATGACTCGGCCCACTCAAGAGCAGTTCTCTTTTGCGTTTTATTTCACAGATATGCTAAAATCATTTAGACTATAGGAAAGTTGTCGAATGGAGGAAATGACGTTGAAAGAAGTTAATCTTGAACAAATAAAAGAAGCGGTACGAATGATTTTAGAAGCTGTTGGTGAAGATCCTGATCGTGAAGGCTTAGAGGATACACCGAAACGAGTTGCAAAAATGTACGCAGAAGTGTTTTCAGGACTACATGCTGACCCAAGTGAGCATTTACAAACGGTGTTTGGAGAAGACCATGAAGAGCTTGTACTCGTAAAAGATATCCCGTTTTATTCAATGTGTGAACACCATTTGGTTCCATTCTATGGAAAAGCTCATGTTGGATATATTCCACGTGGAGGCAAAGTGACAGGCTTAAGTAAGCTAGCTCGAACGGTGGAAGTTGTGGCAAGACGTCCGCAATTACAAGAGAGAATTACTTCGACTGTGGCTAATACGATTGTAGAAACGCTAGACCCTCATGGCGTGATTGTCGTAATTGAAGCGGAGCACATGTGTATGACAATGCGTGGCGTTCAAAAGCCTGGGGCTAAAACGGTGACATCTGCTGTTCGTGGAACGTTCGCAGAAGATACTGCAGCTAGAGCTGAAGTATTATCTTTAATTAAACAATAGCATTGACAACAAACAGCAATTCCGTAATAGTTACAGTAACGACTTAATTTAAGGGAGGGCGGCTTGATTATGAAGGCAGAACAAGAATTTTTTGTAATCAAGGCTAAAGAAGATGGTGTCAATGTGATCGGATTAACAAGAGGGTCCGATACCCGTTTTCATCATTCAGAAAAGCTTGATAAAGGTGAAGTTATGATTGCTCAGTTTACTGAGCATACTTCCGCTGTTAAAATTAGGGGAAAAGCAATCATTCAAACCAGTCATGGGGAAATTCATACAGATGAGTAAAAGCAGGACCATACCTGCTTTTCTTTTTTTCATCAAATAAATTCTACGATATATACTGCTTCATGGATACGTAAGAAGGAATTTACGTTTTGAGACGATTTACCTTATTTTATTTTAGAGGTAACTTGTTTTTCGCCTGCCGATAAATATGGTATAATATGTGACGATATTGAAATGAATTGAAACTTCGGTGACAGTTTCTCTGATGCGTGGAGGCTACCAATGAATAATAGGATGAATGATTTTATAACTGACTGTGTCGAAACGTTTTCTTCGATGATTGAACATCCGTTCTTACAACAATACATTCAAGAACCCATAGTCGATGAAGATAAATTAGCTTTCATGTTTGCTATGCTTTCTGAACGACTATCAGAAAAGGAACTTAAACCGTTTGCACTTTCTGTCATACTCGTCGATGCTGCACTTACTACACATGAACTTGTCTCCTTGCAAAAATGTAATTCTGAAGCTGAAAAAAAGAATCGTCAACTAACCGTTCTTGCAGGAGATTTTTATAGCAGTCTTTATTATCAATTATTATCAAGTACTGGTAACGTTCTAATGATTCGAATTTTTAGTTATTCAATCCAAGTGATTAATGAACATAAAATGAATTTATATCAAAGTGACATGCTTTCATATGATAGTGCCAAAGAAAATCTTAGGAATATTGAATCTGTACTTTTACAAAACATAGCTGAACATTTCGCTTTGTCTGAGTGGAAGCAGTTGCTATCTGAATATTTCCTATTAAAACGACTTGAGCTAGAGTATAGAAAATGGTCGTCAGGACAAAGTACGCCAGTCATTCAAGCGCTTTATCATCAAAAAGGTACATTGGAAATGATGTCATCTATCTTAGATGAATGTATTGCTAAAATTGAAGGAATGGTTGAAACAAATGACCATCTGAAAAGCTTTATGATAGAACGGCTTTCTCACGGAATTCCTTCTTATCGATTAAAAGAGAAAGTGACGGGAGAAGGGTAAAAGATGGGACAATCAAAAGAAGAAAAAGTTCATCAAGTATTTGAAAAAGTTTATGAGAAATACGATACGATGAATTCTGTCATTAGTTTTCAAAGACATAAAGCTTGGCGAAAAGATACAATGAAACGAATGGATGTCAAAAAAGGCTCCTATGCCCTAGATGTTTGCTGTGGAACAGCGGACTGGACGATTGCGTTAGCTGAGGCAGTTGGACCAACTGGAAAAGTCATTGGCCTTGATTTCAGTAAAAATATGCTATCCATTGGAGAAGAAAAAATCCAAGGTCTTACGATTGAAAACGCTACGTTAATTCATGGGAATGCCATGGAATTACCATTTGAAGACAATACGTTTGATTATGTAACGATTGGGTTTGGACTTCGAAATACGCCAGATTATCAACAAGTGATTAATGAAATGTATCGTGTAGTAAAACCTGGAGGGAAAGTAGTGTGTCTTGAAACATCACACCCTACCATTCCAGTCTTTAAGCAATGTTACTATTTATACTTCAGGTATGTGATGCCATTGTTTGGGAAAATCTTCGCAAAAAGCTATCAAGAATATTCATGGTTACAAGAGTCTACGATGAACTTTCCTGGTCGAGAAGAACTTGCCAATCTCTTCTCAAATGCAGGATTCTATAACATAGAAGTAAGACCTTACTTTGGTGGCGTTGCAGCAATGCATATTGGCTTTAAACGCTAGAAGGAATTGGACAGATATAGAATTGAGGAATGAATGTGATTACGAAAATAAAAGTCATTCTTGAAATGATTAAGTTTGAACATACGATATTTGCATTACCTTTTGCTTTCTTAGGGGCTGTATTAGGTGGATTTACAATTAACGGTACATGGCCAGAGCCAATGCAATGGGTATGGATTACGCTAGCGATGGTAGGAGCAAGAAGTGCAGCAATGGCATTAAACCGTGTTATTGATGCAGCAATTGATAAAAAGAATCCACGAACCGCTAGTCGAGCAATTCCAGCAGGATTGATTTCTAAAATTGAAGTTTATGTCTTTATTATACTTTCTTTTGTTTTATTATTTTTTTCAGCCTATCAGTTAAACATGCTAGCGGTATACTTGCTTCCTATCGCTGTTTTTTTCTTAGTCATTTACTCGTATACAAAACGATTTACTTGGGCTTGTCACCTTGTCCTTGGGATTACGATTGCCATTGCACCTTTGGGAGGCTGGGTCGGTGTAACGGGAACCTTAACTTGGGAAGCATTTCTATTGTTTCTAGCAGTCGCCTTGTGGACAGCTGGATTTGATGTGATTTATGCTACACAGGATGCAGATTATGACAAAGGTGAAGGGCTTTATTCAATTCCTAGTTCATTTGGAATTGCCAAAGCGCTTGTGATTGCGAAAGGACTTCATATTATAAGCTTCCTTTGTTTAGTGCTTTTGTTCTTTGCAAGTCCATTGCTTGGTATTCTATACCTGATTGGTGTTATCATTGCTGGTGGAATCATGGTTTATGAGCATTCGCTCGTATCTGCAGATGACTTATCTAAAGTGAACGTTGCTTTTTTTACAATGAACGGTATCTTAAGTATTGTGATGCTAGTCTTTACAATAGGAGATTTGTTGTTATGAGTGAAGAAAAAGGGATTTATACGGTTGGCATAACTGGAGCTAGCGGGGCACAATATGGTGTCAGGTTAACACAGGAGCTTCTATCACAAAAGTATAAAGTACACCTTGTCATTACCGAGGCAGGCTGGCAAGTATTTAGAGAAGAGCTACAATTAGACACTTCAGATCGCCAAAGCGTGTTGAATCAATTGTTTCCACAATCTAATGACTTACTTCATTATCATGATCTTCACGACTATGCTGCTCCGATTGCTAGTGGTTCCTACCAAAACAAAGGGATGTTTATTATTCCTTGTTCCATGGGGACATTATCTGGCATAGCCCATGGTGCGTCTGGAAATCTATTAGAACGAACGGCGGATGTCATGCTAAAGGA
This sequence comes from Bacillus alkalicellulosilyticus, assembly GCF_002019795.1. Taxonomy (GTDB): domain Bacteria; phylum Bacillota; class Bacilli; order Bacillales; family Bacillaceae_F; genus Bacillus_AO; species Bacillus_AO alkalicellulosilyticum. The sequence continues at coordinate 1,920,542 of NZ_KV917381.1, forward strand.
GAGACGACCGTTACTTATTGTTCCAAGAGAAACACCACTTCATCAGATTCACTTAGAGAACATGTTGAAAATAACTAAAGTAGGCGGATTGATTGTACCAGCTATGCCTGGTTATTATCATTTACCTAAAACGCTTGATGATATTATTAATTTTGTAGTAGGAAAAGTATTAGATAGTGCTCATATCAAACATCAGTTATTTACCCGCTGGGGGGAGTAAACATGACACTAGTTATTGGCGAAATTTCTTACACTAACATATTACCTATATTTTATTATGTTGACCGACAAAAATTATCACAGTTAGGTTGTACTTTTATTCCTAAGATTCCTGCAAAGTTAAATCAAGACATGGCTGAAGGGCGGATTGATGTTGGAGGTATTTCATCCTTCGCTTATGGAGAAAACGCGGATGCCTATACGGTGCTGCCTAATCTATCAGTCTCATCGTTTGACAGCGTAGGTTCAATTTTTTTGTTTTCAAAATATCCAATTGAACAACTAGATGGCAAACGAATAGCTCTGACGTCTAGTTCTGCAACATCCTCAAATTTATTAAAAATAATTTTGGGTACCTTTATGAATCATCAAATAGCATACGATGTGATGGAGCCGAATTTTCAGAAGATGATGGCTACCTATGATGCGGCCTTATTGATTGGAGACGACGCGATTGTTACCTCGTGGAACGAGGGGAATCACTATTATCGCTATGATTTAGGAGAATTATGGTACAAATACACAGCATTGCCGATGACATTCGCGGTATTTGCAGTTCGAAATCAGGTTATCGTAGAGAAAGAAGAAATGGTTGCTGAATTATACGACCAACTTGTAACAAGTAAGGATGAAAGTATCGAGCAAATGTTTAAACCAATGATTGCTGATATTCAAAAACTATTGGGTGGGCCGACTTCATATTGGACTAGCTACTTTAACGGGTTAAGTTATGACCTTGGACAAAAACAAATTGAAGGCCTTCTCTATTATTTCAAACTAGCTTATGAAAAGCAGTTAATTACAACTAAAGTTGAACAAGTAACAGTATGGAGTGCTTATGACCGTCACCATACTATAAGTTAAGGTGGATACCATGAATTTATCTGAAATTTATTTGCAATTGCAAAATGATATAAATATAATCGAAACTTCTCTTGAGCAAACCATTAGAGCTGAAAATGAAGTACTGCGTCAAGCGTCAACTGATTTGTTGAAAGCCGGTGGTAAGCGTATCAGGCCTGTATTTGTGTTGCTTTCAGGTAAATTTGGTCACTATGATATTAATGTGTTAAAACATATAGCGGTTCCACTAGAATTAATTCATATGGCTTCTTTGGTTCATGATGATGTGATTGATGATGCGGACTTGCGTAGAGGAAAGAAAACGGTTAAATCACAATGGGATAACCGCATTGCCATGTATACGGGGGATTATATTTTTGGTAAAGCGATAGAACAAGCAAGTTTTTTTGATAATCAAGCTATGCATCGCATCCTCTCTTTTGCAATGAAAGAAATGTGTGTCGGAGAAGTGGAACAAATCCGTGACCAGTTTAACTGGGACCAAAATCTGAAACAATACTTACGAAGAATTAAAAGAAAAACGGCACTGCTTATTGCGATTAGCTGTGAGCTTGGAGCGATAGCCTCTGGAGCACCTAAATCGATTCAACGCCATCTATACTACTTTGGGTATTATGTAGGGATGAGTTTTCAAATTATCGATGATGTACTTGATTTTATTGGGACAGAGAAACAGCTTGGCAAACCAGCTGGTGGTGACCTGTTACAAGGGAATATAACTTTGCCTGCTTTATATACACTAAATGAGGACCCTGAATTCAAAGACTTAATCGTAAATGCATTACATGACCCGTTTACCGCAGTAGACCTATCGAAATTCATTAAGAAGGTATCTGATTCTGGTGGGATTGAGTATGCTCTTGCGATGAGTGATAGGTATTTACAAAAAGCTCATCGGGTATTAGAAAAACTACCTGATAACGAAGCTAAAGTATACTTATCACAGATTGCTACGTATATTGGTAGAAGAGAATTTTAATTGATCATACACTTCAAGACGAAGATAAAAGGGGAAAATAAGAGGGCATTGAAAAAGTAGGTTTAAACTTTTTCAGTGCCCTCCTTTTTAACCCCGTCTCTTTTTGTTCTTCAACACGTTGTCACTTTTTTTATTTAGTAAATTTTGCTATAATAGGTAAATCACGATGAGAGCGAGGATCAGACATGGAACAAACTTTTTTAATGATTAAGCCGGACGGTGTTCAACGTAATTTGGTCGGAGAAATAATTACTCGGTTTGAAAAAAAGGGATTTACTCTCGTTGGCGCAAAATTTATGCAAATTTCTGAGGAATTAGCTCAAAAGCACTACGCTGAGCATACAGGAAAGCCTTTCTTTCCTAGTCTTGTCGAGTTCATCACGTCGGGTCCTGTAATGGCTATGGTATGGCAAGGAGATAACGTTATCGCATCTGCACGAACCATGATGGGTAAAACGAATCCGCAAGAAGCGACTCCAGGAACGATTCGTGGTGATTATGGGATGGTAATGTCTCGAAATATTATACACGGTTCAGATTCTCCTGAAAGTGCAAAAAGAGAAGTTGCATTGTTTTTTTCAAAAGCTGAGTTAGTTACATATGATAAAACGATAACAAAATGGTTATCTTAAATTAAAACAACCAAGTATGGAAGCTCTTTCTACAATGTAGAGAGAGTTTTTTACTGTTAGAGAAGTGAAAACATATAACCGGTTTATGAAAATCTATTACTGAGACAAGATATAACGGTAAAAACGGATAGAGTCCAAGTAGAAAGAGGTGGCAGAGTCCGATAACGGCTAGGATACGGACAGAACAAGCGGAGAAAGAAGTGAACGAGTCCGATTTATAGTAGGTAAGAAAAGCTATTTCTGCAGGATTCGTCGGTTTTTATCTGTATATTTCGCAAATTGTCTAGTTTTATCGATAAAAGTATGGTAAAAAGAGTATATCTATAAACTGCACTTACGTTGTCGTTGATAAGGAGAATTCACCATGAATTGTGATTATAGTTTTTTTGTAGATTCGATAAGAAAAAAGACAGGGATTGATTTATCCTTATATAAAGAAGGACAAATGAAACGAAGATTAATCTCATTAAGAGAGAAGAGAGGACACGCTACTTTTACTAGCTTCTATGAGGCAATTTCCAATGACAGTAAACTGTTTGATGAATTCCTCGATAAAATGACTATTAACGTGTCAGAGTTTTTTCGCAATCCAAATCGCTGGGAAGTATTACAAGCTAAAATTCTTCCTAGACTATTAAAAGCCAATCCGAAATTAAAGATATGGAGCGCAGCTTGTTCTACAGGAGAAGAACCTTATTCCTTAGCTATTACATCAAAGCAACTTGTAGATGATTCAAAAGTCTCCATTCTTGCTACTGATATTGATAAAGCAATCTTAGAAAGAGCAAAGAACGGTTTTTATACGGATAGGTCTTTAAAAGAGGTCCCTGCACCATTTTTGTCAACGTATTTTACAAGTGAAGGAGCAGGGTATCGCATAAATGATGAAATAAAAAAGATGATTACGTTCAAACAACAGAATCTGTTGGCGGATCGTTTTGATACGGGATATGACCTTATCGTTTGTAGAAATGTGATGATTTATTTTACTGAGGAAGCAAAAGATACCCTCTATCATAAGTTTTCAGACGCATTAAAACCGGGTGGAGTCTTATTTGTTGGAAGCACAGAGCAAATCTTTAATCCAGGGCGCTATGGGTTTGATGCAGAAGATACGTTTTTTTACCGAAAAAAATAATAGAAGCAATAATCAAAAAACTACTTTAAAAAGTCACGACAAAAGTGAAAAGGTATGATATAATTTAGTGCATAAAAGCGCTAAAGACATAAAAGCGTGTACGGTAGAATTGAGGAGGAGTGGACATGAGATACTTAACAGCGGGTGAATCACACGGTCCCCAGCTTACAGCATTACTTGAAGGGGTTCCTGCGCACTTAGAATTACTAGCAGAGGATATTGATACAGAATTACAACGTAGACAAGGTGGATACGGTCGGGGACGTCGTATGCAAATTGAAAAAGATAGAGTTCAGTTTACAAGTGGTGTTCGCCACGGTAAGACAACGGGAGCACCAATTGCTCTTGTAGTTGAAAATAATGATTGGAAGAACTGGACAAAGATTATGGGTGCTGATCCGATTTCAGAAGAAGAGCAACAAGAAATGAAGCGTGTGATCACACGACCACGTCCAGGACACGCAGATTTAAATGGTGCGATTAAATATGGTCACCGCGATATGAGAAATATACTTGAACGTTCATCTGCACGTGAAACGACAGTACGTGTAGCAGCGGGTGCAGTGGCAAAAAAAATCCTTCGTTCACTTGGAATCGAAGTTGGAGGCCATGTACTTGAGATTGGTGGAGTGAAAGCTGAAAATGTAAGCTATCAGTCGATGGAAGACTTACAATCACGGTCAGAAGCATCACAAGTACGCTGTCTTGATGAAGAAGCAGGACAAAAGATGATTGAAGCGATCGATGCTGCCAAAAAAGATGGAGACTCTATCGGTGGAATTGTTGAAGTAGTTATTGAAGGAGCTCCGATTGGGTTAGGATCATATGTACAATATGATAGAAAGCTTGATGCAAAACTAGCTGCCGCTGTGATGAGTATCAATGCCTTTAAAGGTGTTGAAATCGGTATTGGGTTTGAGGCAGCAAGTCGTCCAGGAAGTGAAGTTCACGATGAGATTCTATGGGATGAAGAAAAAGGCTACACTCGAAAAACAAATAATTTAGGTGGATTTGAAGGCGGAATGACAAATGGAATGCCGATTGTTGTTCGTGGGGTAATGAAACCAATTCCGACGTTATATAAACCTTTGAATAGTGTTGATATTGAAACGAAAGAAACATTTGCAGCAAGTATTGAGCGTTCAGATGCTTGTGCTGTTCCTGCAGCGAGTGTTGTAGCAGAAGCTGTAGTCGCTTGGGAAATTGCGAATGCGATTCTTGAAAAATTTGGTAGCGATAGAATGGATGAAATTAAAGAGAACATTGATAGACATAATGAACAGGCGAGGTTGTTTTAAATGACCGAATTAACGATATCAACCAAGTCGAAAACCTATCCGGTCGTGATTGAAGCTGGAATTCGTCATCGGATTGGTTCGTTTCTTACAGACCACCTAAAGTTAAAGGTATCGTCGATTTTAATTATCACCGACGATACCGTCGCCAACTTATACTTATCAGATGTTCATCAAAGTGTGAAAAATATCGCACCAGTTGTTCATTTTATTATTCCAAGTGGTGAACAATCAAAGTCGTTTCAAGCCTTTTATGATATACAAACTGTTGCCCTTGAAAATGGTCTTGACCGTCATTCTTTAATCATTGCTCTTGGTGGAGGAGTGGTAGGAGACCTTGCAGGATTTGTAGCAGCTACATATATGAGAGGAATTCCATTTATTCAAGTACCAACGACATTGCTTGCTCATGATAGTAGTGTAGGTGGAAAGGTAGCGATTAATCATCCTGTCGGGAAAAATATGATCGGTGCTTTTCACCAGCCTGAAGCTGTTCTTTACGACATTGATACCCTACAGAGCCTACCTGAGCATGAATGGCGTTCTGGATTTGCTGAAGTGATGAAACATTCTCTTATTTGGGATTATGAATTCTATCGTTGGTTACAAGACCAAATTGAATCGTTTTCTGTTATAAACGGTGAACTAGCGGAACAACTGTTGGAGCGCTCAATTGGTGTGAAAGCCGCGGTTGTGGCTGAAGATGAAAAAGAAACAGGGATGAGAGCATTTTTAAACTTTGGTCATACGTTAGGGCATGCAATTGAAGCTAAGCTCGGCTATGGAAAAATGACGCACGGAGAAGCAGTTGTCATTGGAATGGTGTTTGCACTAAAGCTTAGCCAACACGTGAATGATGTTCAACTACCAATCTCTGAAATAACTGACTGGTTTAGACAATATGGATATGCTACGGCTATACCGGCAAATCTTTCAGTAGAAGAACTAGTGGAAGCTATGAAAATGGATAAAAAGACTCAGCATGGAGTCATTCGAATGGTGTTACTACAAAGTGTGGGAGAGGCCAAAGTAGTATCTATTGCGGAAGAGATACTCGTTGACCTGTTGCATGCTGAAATGAGAGGGGAATAAAAACATGATTCGAGGAATCCGTGGAGCAATTACAGTACCAAAAGACGATGAAGGTTTGATTTTAGCGGCTACTGAGAAGTTAGTTCTAGAAATCATATCGCAAAACAATCTACAAGCAGAAGATGTTGCACATGCGCTAATTACAGTGACGCATGATTTACATTCAACATTTCCAGCAAAAGTGTTACGCAATATAGAGGGCTGGCGATACGTACCTGTGATGTGTTCGCTTGAAATCCCTGTTCCTAATAGTCTTGAAAAATGTATTCGGATTTTACTGACAGTCAATACTACTAAAGGTCAAGAAGACATTTCACATGTCTATTTAGAAAATGCGACTATTTTACGACCAGATTTACAATTGACAGAAGAATCAAAATCGAGTTAAGATTAGTATAGTTTAGAGTAGAGCTTAGATGAGATGAGAATGAATGAGTTGAGGAGAGCTGAATTTTATTGTTTCTAGGAATGATCTGCCTTGAGACTATTCAGTCTTAGGGCTTTCTTTGTCTATTTCCGTTTTTATGACGACATCCGTCGTCTATTTCTCCTCATTATTTCATTTTCACTCAATATTTAAAAGGAGTGAAAATTAAATGATAATAACTTCGAAATCTTCATTTGCAACTGATAGCACTTCCTATCAAACGATCCCTGTTGTCGGACATTTTTTCGCTGATACAGTGACTCCCATTCAATTATTTCAACAGCTTCAAGCAGAGGCGACGTTTCTATTAGAAAGTAAAGATGAGCAATCGCCATGGTCTCGTTTTTCATTTATAGGATTAAATCCATTTTTATATTTAACAGAGCAAAACGGAACATACAGTGTCAGTGATAAAGAAGGGAAAGAACTTTTTCAAGAGCCTGACTTTCAATCTGCTTTTGAAAAGACGTTAGCTCATGTCAATGTGAAACCAATTGATGTACCGATTCCTTTTCGCGGTGGGGCAGTAGGTTATATTGCTTATGATGCAGTAGAGACATTTGAGCCTGTTCTTTCTACAGAAGGCAATGGAGAAGAAAAAATTCACTTTGTGTTTTGTGAAACGATTATCGCATATGACCATATTAAAAAAGAACTTTACATCGTAAACCATGCTTCAGCAGGCAGTACAGCTGAAGAAAATGATGCCATATATCAAGCTGCTGTTCAAAAAGTGAATCGACTTGTTGAGAAAATTACGGAAATGAAGCAGGACCATAAACTATTTGGACCTCCACAAATTAGTGATGATGTAAGCTTTGATGAAATCATCTCAAACTATGAGAAAGATAAGTTTCTTGCAGATGTTGAAAAGATAAAAGAATACATTCGTGCAGGTGATATATTCCAAGCCGTTTTATCACAGCGCTTTGAGAGAAGCATCACGGTTGAAGCCCTTGATATTTACCGTGTGTTACGAATGATTAACCCATCTCCTTATCTTTTTTATGTGAAAGTAAATGGCTATGAAATTGTTGGAAGTTCTCCGGAACGACTTGTGCAGATTCAAGACGGCCATGTGGAGATTCATCCGATTGCGGGAACAAGACCACGTGGTAAAACGCAAAAGGAAGATGCTGAACTGGCTGAAGACTTGTTAGCTGATGAAAAAGAAAGAGCAGAGCATTACATGCTTGTCGACCTAGCCAGAAATGATATCGGACGTGTAGCGAAATACGGCTCTGTTGAGACACCCGTTTTATTAGAGATTGGGAAGTTCTCTCATGTCATGCACATTATTTCAAAAGTAACTGGAAAGCTAGCGCCAACTGTCCATCCTCTTGAAGCACTTACCTCATCGTTTCCTGCGGGTACAGTTTCAGGTGCACCTAAAATTAGAGCGATGGAAATATTACATGAAATTGAACCGACAAAACGCGGAATTTATGCAGGTGCGATTGCGTATTTAGGCTTTGATGGAAATATTGATTCATGTATTGCAATTCGTACAATGGTCATAAAAGATAAAAAGGTATATGTGCAAGCTGGCGCAGGGGTAGTTGCTGATTCAGTTCCAGAAAAAGAATGGGAAGAAACTCGTAATAAAGCAAAGGCTTTGATTAAAGCGATTGAAGTAGCGGAAGCCATGTTTGGGAAAAACGAGGAGGCGATTCGAAATGTTTAAGGAAATGTTGGGGAAATGTGTGCAAGGCTATACAATGACTGAAGAGGAAGCTAAAAGCATGATGGATCAAATCATGAACAATGAAGCGACTCCTAGTCAAATTGCTAGTTTACTTTCGATCATGCGTTTTCGTGGTGAAACAGTTGAAGAGATGGTAGGTTTTGCTACGTCAATGAAAGAACATGCGATTCAGATTCCTCATCATGTCACAGATGTGATTGATACATGTGGGACTGGGGGAGACAGCTGTGACACGTTCAACATCTCTACTGCAACAGCAATTGCTTTGTCAGGATTAGGCGTGTCCGTAGCCAAACATGGGAACAGAGCGGTTTCTTCGAAAAGTGGAAGTGCAGATGTTCTTGAGACCATGGGAGTTTCTATTCAAACCTCGCCAGAAGAGGCAGCAGAAGCACTTGCTACTCATCAAATGTGCTTTTTATTTGCTCCAAGATATCATGTGGCGATGAAGCATGCTGTGGCACCACGAAAGGAAATCGGCTTTCGGACGATTTTTAATCTACTAGGGCCTTTAACAAATCCCGCCAATGCCAATGCGCAGTTAATTGGTGTCTATGATACGACTTTTGCTGAAAAAATGGCAAAAACGCTTGGACGAATTGGTGCAAAACGGGCGATGTTTGTTACTGGTGGTGAAGGATTAGATGAATTATCAATTTCCACACACACAGATGTTGTTGAATTGAATGAGGGGACAATTACTCGTTATACAATTACACCAGAAGAAGTCGGCTTAACACGAGGGCCTTTAGAGGATATTCAAGTTAGTACAACAGAAGAAAGTGCTGATTTAATTGAGGCTATTTTTAAAGGGGAAGCGAATCAGACGGCAACCAATGTCGTTCTCTTAAATGCTGGAGCCGCTCTTTACATAAGCGGAAAAGCAGCATCAATCAAAGAAGGCGTCATAGTAGCTAAAGCTGGATTACAATCTGGCAAAGTGTATACTCAATATAAACGATTACTAGAGGCGAATCAGGGGGCAGCAGATCATGCTTAGTCAAATTATCGATACAAAGTTAGATGAAATTGAAACACTTGAATTACCACCAGCCATTAAAGTAGAGCGTAAGTCGTTAGCTGCTAGTCTTCGTAACAGCAACCGGCAACTAGGGTTAATTGCTGAAGTGAAAAAAGCGTCTCCTTCTAAAGGGATAATAAAAGAAGATTTTCACCCAGTGGACATTGCAAAAGGATATGAAAACGGGGGAGCTGATGCAATATCAGTTCTTACTGATCAAAAATATTTCAAAGGACATCGTGATTATTTAACAGCAATAAAACAAACGGTGAATCTTCCTATTTTACGTAAAGATTTTATTATAAGTGAACTACAAATCGAAGAAAGTGTTCGAATAGGAGCAGATGCCATTTTATTAATTGCCGCAGTATTTGAACCTGAACGTTTAAAAGAATTATACAATCTAGCCTATGAAAAAGGATTAGAATGTTTAGTAGAAGTTCATTCAGAAGAAGAGTTAACTGAATTACTTGTTCATTTCACACCAGAAATCATTGGTGTAAATAATCGAAATTTAAAAACGTTTGAGACATCACTTGAACAAACTGAAATCATTAGTAAGCTAATTCCAGAAGGAAGCTTATTTATAAGTGAGAGTGGGATCCACACACCAGCAGATGCGGCGCAAGTCCAAAAAGCGGGTGCAAATGGCGTATTGGTTGGAGAATCCTTAATGCGAGCAGAGTCGCCAGAAATCGGTATTCGTAACTTACTAGGAGATGACCGGAATGGGACCGCTTCTTAAATACTGCGGAAATCATTCTTTATCTGACTTTGAACAGTCTTCTCAGAGTAAAGCGAACTATATAGGTGCTGTATTTGTAAAAAGCAAAAGACAAGTAACCGCAACACAACTTAAACAATGGTTATCAAAGGTGGACTGGAACCCTGAACAAAAGCTAGTTGGTTTATTTGTAAATCCAGCAATCGAAGAACTAGAGTATGTTTTAAGTGAGATTAACCTTGATATCATTCAATTGCATGGTGCTGAAACCGTGAAGGAAGTAGAGCTAATTAAAAATAACCTAGACATTCCACTTTGGAAAGTAATCCATCATGAGGACGGGGCATGGCAAACAATGAAAGAGTATGCCCCATATGTTTCAGCTTTTGTCGTTGATAGTAAAGTAAAAGGTCACTGGGGAGGGACTGGTCAGACTTTTGACTGGAATCACATCCCAAACTATATAAAAGAAGGCAATCGTCTCGGAATTCCCGTATTTATTGCTGGAGGGATTCACCCTGAAAATGTAGCTCAACTAGTTGCTTATCAACCAGATGGAATCGATGTATCAAGTGGAATTGAGCAAAATGGTCAAAAGAGTCTAGAACAGATGAAACGACTAGAAGAAAGGATCGAAAATTATGAGTAGCGTATTTCCAGATGAAAAAGGAAGATTTGGTCAATTTGGAGGCAAATATGTTCCAGAAACATTAATGAATGCCCTTGAAGAGCTTGAGTCAGCTTTATCTGAAGCGATGAACGATGAAAGCTTTATAGAAGAATACAATCACCATTTACAAGTATTTGCTGGTAGACCTACCGCTTTAACATATGCTGAGAACATGACGAACGAGTTAGGTGGAGCTCAAATTTATTTAAAGCGTGAAGATTTAGTGCATACAGGTGCTCATAAATTAAATAATGCGATTGGTCAAGCTCTTCTAGCGAAACGAATGGGTAAAAAGAAGATTGTAGCTGAAACTGGTGCAGGGCAACATGGTGTTGCAACTGCAACGATTGCTGCGCGCTTTGGCCTTGAGTGTAAAGTGTTTATGGGAGAAGAAGACATGGAACGTCAAGCGCTTAATGTATTCCGGATGGAGCTCCTTGGTGCAGAAGTTATCCCTGCTGTATCAGGAAGTAAAACGTTAAAAGATGCTACGAATGAAGCGATTCGTTATTGGGTCACTCATGCAGATGATACATTTTATTTAATTGGATCCGTTGTTGGCCCGCATCCGTATCCACAAATGGTACGTGACTTCCAACGTGTTATTGGCGACGAGTCGAAGGAACAAATGGTAAAAGAAATTGGTCGTCTACCAGAAGAAATTATTGCATGTGTCGGTGGAGGCAGTAATGCGATTGGGATGTTTTATCCGTTCTTAAACGATGACGTTCGATTAATAGGTGTGGAAGCTGCAGGTAAGGGTGTTACAACAGCTGAGCATGCTGCAACCATTACGAATGGAACAGTCGGTGTCATTCATGGTTCATTAACGTATCTTCTCCAAGATGATGTTGGCCAAATTACAGAACCTTATTCTATTTCTGCAGGATTGGATTATCCAGGGGTAGGACCGGAACATGCGTATTTGCACAGCATTAATCGTGTACGATATGAAGCAGTCACTGATGAACAAGCGTTGGCTGCATTAAAGAAGCTATCGGAAACAGAAGGAATTATTCCAGCGATTGAAAGTGCTCATGCGTTGGCAAAAGCATTTGAACGTGCACAGCAACTATCAAGTGAGGATGTTATTTTAGTATGTTTATCTGGTCGCGGCGATAAAGATGTTCATACGTTAATGAAACATTTCCGAGGTGAAAATATATGACAAGAGTAAAGTCTCACATTGAAAACAAACAAGGCTTGTTTATTCCATTTATTATGGCCGGTGACCCTTCTCCGGAAGTAACCATTGAATTAGCACTGACCTTACAAGATGCAGGTGCGCATGTGATTGAACTTGGAATTCCTTATTCTGACCCGCTTGCTGATGGTCCTGTTATTCAACGTTCAGCAAAACGAGCCTTAGCTCACGGCATGTCATTACAAAAAGCTCTTGAACTTGTTCCTCAAATGAGAAAGAGAGGATTAACGGTTCCTGTTATTATTTTCACATATTTTAATCCTTTACTTCAGTTCGGGGAAGAACGGTTTATGGAAGCAGCAAAACAATATGAAGTGGATGGTTTACTTGTGCCAGACCTTCCTTATGAAGAAAGTGAAAAAGTAGCGTCCCTTTGTAAAGAAGCGGGATTGTCGTATATTTCTCTTGTAGCACCGACATCAAAGGCAAGAGTTGAAATGATCGCAAGTGAAGCTCAAGGCTTTTTATATTGCGTTTCCTCTTTAGGTGTAACAGGAGTTCGTAATGAATTTTCTCCATCTGTTTTTGAATTTTTAGAAGATGTCAAAAAGCATAGTCCAGTTCCAATTGCAGTCGGCTTTGGAATCTCGAATAAAGAACAAGTTGATGCACTAAGTTCTTATTGTGATGGAATTATCGTAGGAAGTGCGATAACGAAACTTGTGGAAGAGCATGAAACTCTTCTTCTAAATGAAAACACAAGAAAAGAAGGGCTTGAACAGATAAAAAGGTTTGTTCTCTCTCTCATTTCATAATAAGATGAAAGAAAAAGAATTTATATAGTAGGTTGAGGTGCTTATAATGAAAGCGAAAAAACAATTAGTTGGTCTTCCTTCCTATAAACCAGGAAAACCGATCGAAGAAGTAAAGAAAGAATTTGGATTAGAAAAAGTAATTAAGCTTGCATCCAATGAAAATCCATTTGGTGCCTCAAAACAAGTGAAGGCTGCGATTAGTGAAGCTGCAGGAAATACTGCGATTTACCCTGATGGCTATGCTGCTTCATTAAGGGAAGAAGTCGCTTCATTTTTAGACGTTGACCAAAACCAATTAGTATTTGGAAATGGTTCTGATGAAGTGATTCAAATGTTATGTCGTACGTTCTTATCTCCTGAAAATAATACGGTTACTGCTCATCCGACATTTTCTCAATATAAGCTAAATGCTGTCATAGAGGGATCTGAAGTGAAAGAGGTGCCTTTAAAAGATGGAGTACATGACCTAGATGCGATGCTAGAGGCAATTGATGAGAAAACAAGAATTGTATGGGTATGTAATCCGAATAATCCTTCAGGAACATATAACACGGAGAGTGATTTTCTAGCCTTTTTACAAAAGGTGCCTAAGGATGTTCTTGTAGTTTCTGATGAAGCATATTACGAGTATGTGACAGCAAATGATTTCCCTGAAACGATTCCATTACTGAAGCAATATGAAAATTTAATTGTATTACGTACATTCTCTAAAGCATATGGCTTGGCAGGATTACGTGTTGGTTTTGGTGTTGGAAACCCAAAGGTGATTTCACTATTAGACCCTGTTCGCCCGCCATTTAATAACAATGCGATTTCTCATGTGGCTGCAATCGCAGCGGTGAAGGACCAACAGTTTATAAAAGATTGTTATGAAAAAAATAAAGAAGGCATTGATCAATACCTTCAATTTTGTGAGAAATATAATTTAAAATATTATCCGACACAAGCGAATTTTATCTTAATCGATTTTAAAGTGTCAGGAGATGTTTTATTCCAATATTTATTAGAACGAGGCTATATCATTCGCTCTGGTGAAGCTCTTGGATTCCCAACGTGTATTCGAATCACTGTGGGAAGTAAAGAAGAAAATGACGGAATCATTAGTGAGCTTTCAGCGTGGTTAGAAAAAGCGCAAGTGGCCCAGTGATTGTATAAAGGAGTATGACTAGTGAAACGTAAAGCATTTGTCATAGGCTTAGGTTTAATAGGAGGCTCGATTGCTCTTGCGCTAAAGCGAGAGCATAACGTCTCCATCCGTGGTTTCGATATAAATGAACAGCAGGTAAAAATGGCGCAGTCGTTAAAAGTAATTGATGAAGCTGTTGAATCGATAGAGGCTGGAGTAAGTGAAGCTGACTTAATCATTCTTGCTACTCCGGTATCAAAGACAGAAGTGTTGCTTGAAGAAATTTCAACGATGGCGTTGAAACCTGGAGCGATTATTACAGATGTAGGAAGTACCAAGAAACGAATTTTCGAAAAGGCTAGCTGTTTGTTAGATAAGGGAGTGACGTTCATTGGGGGTCATCCAATGGCAGGTTCTCATAAGAGCGGAGTAGAGGCAGCGCGAGCTCATCTTTTTGAAAATGCGTTTTACATCTTAACACCTTCCGAACAAACAGATATGAAACAAGTCATTCAGTTGCAAAATTGGTTAAAGGGGACTCATGCTAAATTCATCCAACTTACTCCTCATCAACATGATAAATTAGCGGGAGCGATTAGTCATTTTCCACATATTGTGGCAGCTGGACTTGTTCATCAAGTAGCCAAAATAGAAGATGAAGATCCGTTAGTTTCGCGACTAGCTGCTGGTGGCTTTAGAGATATTACAAGGATAGCTTCAGGTAGTCCAGTGATGTGGAGAGACATTCTGTTACATAATAAAGATAGTCTATTAGAACTTCTTGATAAATGGCAAGAAGAGATGACCTATGTTCGTGAACTCATTGCCAAAGAAGACAATGTAAATATTCACCAGTATTTTCAAGAAGCGAAACAATTCCGTGATGAGCTTCCCGCACATAGAAAAGGTGCGATTCCGGCATTTTATGATTTATTCGTAGATGTACCAGACCATCCAGGTGTGATTTCTGATGTGACAAAGATTTTAGCAGATGAAAATATTAGTATTACAAACATCCGTATCATTGAAACTCGAGAAGACATTATGGGAGTGTTACGCTTAAGTTTTAGGTCACAAGAAGATAGACTACAAGCGAAGCAAACCTTAGAAGCTGAGCTATATGAGACATATATGGAAGAGTAGGGGGAGAGAACATGAACGAATCGGTACAAGCAGTAAATGAAAAAGGATTAAACGGCACATTAACAGTCCCTGGTGACAAATCAATTTCTCATCGCGCTGTCATGTTTGGAGCAATTGCTGAGGGAATAACGACTGTCGAAGGTTTTTTACCGGGTGAAGATTGTTTGAGTACAATTTCATGCTTTCAAAAGTTAGGCGTAACCATTGAGCAAAACGGTGATAAGGTTGAAATTGAAGGAAAAGGATACGAAGGGCTGCAGGAACCACAGGATATTTTAGATGTTGGTAACTCAGGAACAACCACTCGATTGATGATGGGAATTCTTGCAACCTTACCGTTTCATTCTGTAATTATTGGGGATGAATCCATTGCGAAGCGACCAATGTCGCGGGTCACAAACCCACTACGTGAAATGGGTGCACAAATTGATGGACGAGACAATGGGAATTTAACTCCAATTTCAATCCGTGGAGGCCATACAAAAGGAATATCTTATCAATCAAAGGTTGCAAGCGCTCAAGTAAAATCATGTATTCTATTAGCGGGTCTTCAAAGTGAAGGTGAGACTTCCGTTACCGAGCCGCATCGTTCTCGTGATCATACAGAACGAATGTTGTCTGCCTTTGGTGTGCCAGTTAAACGAGACGGATTAACAACCTCTGTTCGTGGGGGACAAACGTTAACGGCTCAACATATTGTGGTACCTGGGGATATCTCTTCTGCTGCATTTCTTCTTGTAGCTGGTTCAATCGTACCTAACAGTAAAATTACACTTGAAAATGTAGGTGTAAACCCAACTAGAACAGGAATTATAGATGTATTACAACAAATGGGTGCCCGTCTTGAAATCAGCAATCAACGAATTGTAAATGATGAACCAGTCGCTGATTTAACGATTTCGACATCTGAGCTTCAAGGAATTGAAATTAGCGGAGACATCATTCCAAGATTAATTGATGAAATTCCAGTTATCGCGTTACTTGCAACTCAAGCGACTGGTACAACTGTGATTAAAGATGCTGAAGAATTAAAGGTAAAAGAGACGAACCGAATTGATACAGTTGTTAGTCAATTAAAAAAGCTAGGGGCTTCCATTGAAGCAACCGATGATGGAATGATTATTCATGGTAAAACTGAACTTCACGGAGCAAACGTGAGTAGTTTCGGGGACCACCGAATTGGTATGGCAATGGCGATTGCTGGTTGTATTACAAAAGGCCAAGTGACGATCGAGAATAGTGATGCGATTGCGGTGTCCTATCCAAACTTCTTTGAACACTTGCGTACACTTCAACAGTAAACATTAGCTAGAAAGGGCCGAATCGAGTGTTCGGTCTTTTTCTAATCGAGAACAACTGCTTATACGGTTAGAAATAATACCCATAGTGGATCGAAACGGACAAAAAAGCAGAAAAAGCGTTGGAGGAGTCCCAAAAAAGAACACTAAACGAACAGGCATGAAGAAAAAAACTCGTGGACATTGACAGCCTAAAAAATTTAGTATCATTCTAGTAAATTATTTTTTATAATGTTATTGACATTACTGCCATATTGTATATAATTAAATTAGCGTATGGTTTCTCTCCACTCCTATCCATACTAATAATTCTTATAGCGTTTTTGCTAACCCCATTTGAAAGCGTTTACTTCCAAATGGGTCTTTTTTTTGTCCATTCTGGTATTTGCCACTAGATTCTCGTATGAATCTAGTGTTTTTGTGGTCTACATCTTTTTCTTCCTTCATAGCTTGTCTATAAGATGGTATTTCTACTAACGGGAGGGAGAAAGTATGAAGTACATTTTAGCTAATGTTGATAAACAAGAGGATGGACAATTTCAAAGGCGTTCGTATTTTATAACAGATCAAACCGTGTCCTATGTTAACAAGGAAATAAATAAATTAAAGTTTACAAGAGTAAATGTCGATGGATTCTATTTGCAGGCTGGGAGTGTTATGAATGATTTTTCACTTTGTAATGAAACCGAATATTGCGTCTTTAAAGAAAAAACAAAGCAATTAATCGCTAAAGGATGTACAACAGTCGTTACATTTTGTGAGATTCAAAATGAAAAAGTGTTTACTAGTCAACTGCAACAAGCAAAACATCGTATGATAAACGCTCCTATTGATTTTGTTATTGGTGTCCGAACAGACATTTCAACATTAACACCTACGTTTATTCGCTTGTGTAAAAGAAATAAAGTTCCCATTGTTTTAGTAGATTTTAAAGGATACGAAGATTTTGATGGGACACCTTGGCAACGAATTAAGGAAGCAATGATGATGTATGAGCTTCAAATCATTCCTATGTGGGACAAAATGGGCCTCTCCAATCGTGAAATGAATAAGTATCAACAAATTTGGGAATCGTATTCTACCTATTTTCGAATCCCTACTTCAATTGACTTCCAAGATAACCATACCCCTTATCAGAAGGCTCAATTAAAAAAATGTGGGTTGTTTCCAAAGAAAGGTGCCCTGCTAGTTCGAAGTGATGCGGATTATTGTTTATATAGTAATGAAATTGAAACAGAGGATAACCCGGAACCAGAAATCGTCGTCCTTCGAGGTGTTGTTCTAAAAGCGGGGGATTCGTTTTATTTTAAACCTGGCTTTGGTCGAGAAGTAAAAGTCGTTGTGCCAGGACATTTTATTCCAATAACCGAAGCGCAATTTTTTGATGACCCTTATTTAACGCTTGATGATGAGTAAGAGCCTTTTCTTTTCCTCCTCTATTCGTTCTGTTATGATTATGTTAGGTAATGGAAGTAGTAGAGGAGGGTCCTTAGTGAAGATAGAGGACGTAATTAGTTTAATCGAATCAGGGGATATTGAGACAGGACTAGCCCAGTTAGCTAAACTCGAACAGACAGGCGACCATGAAACAACATATATGGTTGCTCAGGCTTACTATCAATTAGGGCACCTTACTAATGCAAAGAGACTTATTGATGAACTTATCATGTTATATCCTGATGAAGGAGAATTATATACATTTGCTGCAGAAATTTTAATCGATAGTGACGAAGAAGATGAAGCCATTGATATGCTGTTAGAAATTAAAGAACAGGATTCCGCTTTTCTACAGGCTCAATTGTTTTTAGCAGACTTATATCAAATGCAAGGCTTAGAGGAAGTAGCTGAACAAAAATTGTTAAAAGCTGCAAAGCTTGCTCCAAACGAAGAGATTGTAGCGTTAGGGTTAGGAGAGTTTTATTTAGAACGTGGAGACTATCAAAAAAGTATCCCTTATCTCAAAAAAGCTCTTCATTCAAGTGAGACGTTTGAAGCTTATCAAGTCGAGCTTCGCTTAGCAGAGGCCTTTAGTGCATCTGGTGAATTTGAAGAAGCTCTTATTTATTATGAAAAAGGGCTTAAAAAAACAGAAGAGCTTTCTGCTTATTTTGGATATGGGTATACAGCGTTCCAAGTCGAGGATTATGAGAAGGCGATTGTCCAATTTAAAAAGCTGAAAGAACTTGACCCCAATTATACAAGTCTTTACCCGTATTTAGCAAAATCTTATGAAGCCATGCACAATCTTGATGAAGCTTTACATACAATTAATGAAGGATTGAAAATAGATGAGTATAATGAAGCATTATACACACAAGCAGCTAAAATTAGTTTTAAAATGAACAATCTGATAGCTGGCGAGAACTACCTTCGAGATGTCATTGCTTTAAACCCGTCACATGTGGAAGCGGTTCAAATGCTGTCTAGTTTTTTACGAACAGAGGAACGCTTTGAGGAACTGCTCGAGCTTTTATCCCACGTAAAAGAATTAGGTGAGGATGATCCTTTTCATACTTGGTATGAAGGGGTTGCGCAGTGGAAAGAAGAGGAATTTGAAAAAGCATATCAAGCATTCCAACAAGTGAATGACCATTTCCAAGAAGACTTAGATTTTTTAGAGGATTACGGTCAGTTTCTGATTGAATATGGAAAACGAGAGTTGGGTATACAGATCTTGAAGAAGGTAATAACTCTTGACTCAAGCCGAGATGATTTAGTAGAAATTGTTGAACAACTAGACAATTCTTACTAAAAATGTTCAATAAATAAAAGGATATCACTAAGGGATATCGAATATATATAGTAAGATTATTACACCGTGTTTACCTTCTAATTGTTGCGTAGTTGAAAGTCACTGGCTGAATACGTCTGGGGAGGGAATAAAATGAGTAGCGTTATTTCTGTCGTTGAAAAGAAAGACTTTTTAAAGTGGTTTTTAAATGCTTTCCAATTAAAACGGAGAGAATGTGCTTGGTTGCTGAATTATCTTATCAGTGATGATGTACTTATGGAACGTGTTCATTTTGTTGAAAAAGCAGAATATTGTCCAAAGGCCTTAGTTATCTCAACGACAGAGGTAGAAAATGTCCCATTCTCATTTCATAAGCACAAGCATGTGACAATGGATGCAGAAAAGGCTTTTCACGATATTCGCTTGAACTGTGATGAAAATATTTACATTCAATTAAATTTTCTTGGTTCAAAATCTAATCCACAATACGCCGCCGTTCTTGAAGAGAACCCGTTTATTCCTGAGGACCATGAGCTAGCGACGGTTGATGGAGTTATCGCTGAAATCTTTCTAGATAAAGCACTGGCTTCATTTACTAGAGAACAAGTAATGTGTAAAATTAATGAGGCTCTTGACAACAAAGATTACGAACTTTTTATAGAGCTAACCGAATTATTAAAAAAATTATAGTATGCAAGGAAGCAGGCAATGGCTTATGAGCTGCGCGTGAGATAGAAAAGCACTATCTCACTTAAGAACAAGCAGCTCAACACTCATTGCTTCAAGAGATAAGATTAAAAGGGAAGAGCACCTTTTAATCTTATCTCTTTTCTTTTTTTGTGTATATGAATTAAGATAGAGTAGAAAATAAGGCAGAGGAAGAAAAGGATGGGGAATTATGAAGTGGCAGACAACAGAAATGGATACATATTTACAAGCGAAGGAATATGTGGATACGGCGATTATTCCGCTCATTCCGATTTCGCTTCAGCAACAAGTGAAATCGACAGTTGCAATGGGTGAGTTTATTACGATTATTACAAATGAGCTTGAGCGGCAGTTCCATGGAAGAGTGATTGAAATCCCTCCATTTACATATGTTAAGTCAGAACCGATAAATGAACGCCTTGACCGCTTGAACACATGGTATCAAGACTTAAAGGATAGTGGGGTCGTTCATGTTGTGTTTTTAACGTCTGATTCAGAGTGGAAAACAGTGGAACAAGAGGTGCCAGAATTATTACTATGGCTTCCGACAATTCCCCTGGAACATATGGAACAGAAATATAAAGTTGAGGCGATTTCAGACCAAATCAAACAGCTCATCCCAATTATGACAAACAAGTGGCAAAATTGTTAACGATGTAAAGCGAGCTTATACTTTAAGTGTTCAAAACATTGACACACAATCTATAGTTAGGCTATCATATGTATGTCCTAGTATATAATGTGTGAAAAATGTCCGTATGGACGTAACTTACAACGTAGGGGGGGAAAGAGAGTGAGTGAGAAAGACCATAAAGTATCAAGACGACAATTCCTTACTTACACGTTGACCGGTGTTGGAGGCTTCATGGCTGCGAGTATGATTATGCCAATGGCTCGTTTTGCTTTAGATCCTGCTTTAAAAGTGGGCGAAGAAAGTGATATGGTTCCGATTTCATTAAAAGCTGATGAAGTCACAGAAGAACCACAACGTGTGAATTTTGAATTTGAACAAGTAGATGCGTGGTATACGTCAGATGTGACTCGATCTGCATGGGTATTTAAAACAGGAAACGAAATAATTGCGTTATCTCCTGTATGTACTCATTTAGGCTGTACAGTTGACTGGAATACAAACCCAGATTATCAAAATCAATTTTTCTGCCCATGTCATTTCGGTCGCTTTGAATTAGATGGAACAAACGTTGCAGGAACACCACCAACCGAACCACTTCATAAGTACGACCTTGAGGTTCGTGATGGAACAATTTATTTAGGAAGACCAAGACCACAAGTATAGGAGGGGCGTAATCGATGTTACAGAGAATCTATGATTGGGTTGATGAGCGTCTAGATATTACGCCTATGTGGCGAGATATTGCAGACCATGAAGTGCCAGAGCATGTTAACCCGGCCCACCACTTTTCAGCATTTGTTTATTGCTTCGGTGGATTAACATTTTTCGTTACGGTAATTCAAATTTTATCTGGTATGTTTTTAACAATGTACTATGTTCCAGATATTATTAACGCATATCAATCTGTTGCTTATTTACAAAATGAAGTTGCCTTTGGTGTCATTGTACGTGGAATGCATCACTGGGGCGCTAGTTTAGTTATCGTAATGATGTTTTTACATACGTTACGTGTATTCTTTACCGGTTCATACAAAAAACCTCGTGAATTAAACTGGGTAGTTGGCGTACTTATTTTCTTTGTTATGTTAGGCCTAGGTTTCACAGGATATTTATTACCATGGGATATGAAAGCTTACTTCGCAACAGTAGTAGGTCTTCAAATCGCAGAAAGTGTACCGGTAGTCGGTGGCTTTGCGAAAACACTATTAGCAGGTGGAGAAGTAATTGGGGCATCAACGTTAGCGCGTTTCTTTGCTATCCATGTATTCTTCCTACCAGGTGCTCTACTAGGTTTATTAGGAGCTCACTTTTATATGATTCGTAAACAAGGGATTTCAGGTCCATTGTAAGAGGAAGACAGACGTAAAAAGGAGGGAAATCGATGCATCGTGGAAAAGGAATGAAGTTTGTTGGTGACTCACGTGTAGTAGCACCTGAGTACCGCAAAAAGCAAAACATTCCCAAGGACTATTCAGAGTATCCTGGGAAAACAGAAGCGTTTTGGCCAAACTTCCTTTTAAAAGAATGGATGGTAGGTGCAGTGTTTTTAATGGGCTATCTTTGTTTAACGATTGCTCATCCGGCACCACTTGAGAGAATGGCAGACCCAACAGACGCTGGGTATATTCCATTGCCAGACTGGTACTTCCTATTCATGTATCAGTTATTGAAATATCCGTATGCAGCTGGGGATTATACTGTTTTAGGAACGGTTGTTATGCCTGGGTTAGCATTTGGAGCATTAATGTTAGCACCATGGTTAGACAGAGGACCTGAACGACGTCCTACGAAACGACCAATCGCTTCAGGATTAATGTTATTAGCAGTTATTGCAACGATTTACCTTACATGGGAATCAGTTGACCAGCATGACTGGGAAGCAGCAGCACAACAAGGGGCAATCATTGAACATGAAATTGACCAAGATGCGCAAGGATACGAAATCTATGCGGCACAGTCTTGTATCGGTTGTCATGGTAATCAAATGGAAGGTGGTTCTGCAGGCTATGCCCTAGTGGAAACCGGCCTATCAGTTGAAGAAATTAAGGAAATTGTAATAAACGGTCGTGGAGCAATGCCAGGTGGTATGTTTGATGGTACGGAAGAAGAGCTTGAAATTTTAGCTCAGTATATTGCAAACGATGGTAACGACTCAGAACAATAAACATGATAAGGGGGGTGACGCAACAGGCTTTAGCTTTTGCGTCACTCTTTTTTAGTAAACTTTCGTAGGCTAAGGAGATAGAATATGGTTGGTTTTTTTCAATTTTTCTCAAAGCGTTGGATATTACTCAGTTTGTTTCTCATTAACTTAGGTGGGACGATTTATGGGTACATATGGTATAAAGGACAACTAGCTTCGACACCGTCTCAATTTTTGCTGTTTGTACCTGATAGTCCAACAGCTAGTTTATTCTTTTTATTTGTATTGCTTGCTTTCTTACAACGGAAGAACTGGCCCCTTCTTGAAGCCTTTGCAGCAGTCACGTTACTTAAGTACGGACTTTGGGCGGTTGCCATGAACATTGGGGCAGGGGTTACGGGAGCGACTCTAAATTGGCAAAATTACATGCTTATTTTCTCTCATTTAGGAATGGCTCTTCAAGCTATACTTTACGCCCCTTTTTATCGAATTAAGCCTTGGCACTTGGTCATTGTTAGCATTTGGGTAATACATAACGAAATGATTGATTATATTTATGGGATGCATCCTTGGGTGTCGTGGTCGTTAATGCCATACATCGACCATATTGGTTATTTTACATTTTGGTTAAGTTTATTTTCAATTGGGGTTGTTTATGTTTTTGGTGTTCAAAAAGGCAGATTTACGCTTGAAATCAAGTGATAAGTTACGAATATGTAACGAAGCCACTGAAAAAGTACAAAACAACTTTTTCAGTGGTTTTTATTATGGTTGTAATGGCTCCACTCGTTGCGCGCCTGCTCAGAGAAACCCACTCATATGTAACTTGTCCTTTTTTTTTGGTCTACTCTTGTCCCAACGGTCATACGATAGAGTAGAAGATAAGGAGGGACAAATATGCGGAACTTTGCAATACTTGCCATTTTACTAGTAATATTAACTTTTCCCACTATAAGTCTAGCAGACCATGGATTTGATAAAAATAAATGGAATGAGTTAAACGAACTATCTGATAAAGTACTGCAACTTATAAAACAAGAGAAGTACGGGGAAGCCAAGCAAGTGTTAGAGTATTTTTCTGAGCAATTTTTAACAATTCATTATGATGAGGCCAATGTAACGATGAAAGATCTTAGAGTAGTCACAAGCTCGTTCGATGAAGCCTTTGCTGCGGTGACAAGTGCGTCTATGACCCATGAAGAGAGGATATTAAAAGTTACAGAATTTAGGCTTGCCATTGATGCTTTATCTACAGATAATCGGCCGCTTTGGAAAAACTCTCAAAAATCAATCTACCAAGCAATAGACGGTGTGAAAGAAGCAGTAGCAGGTGAAAGTAATCAAGAGCTACAACACCGAATCAATCATTTTCTTCGTCTTTATCAAATGATTCGTCCTGCTCTTATGTTGGACTTAGAAGGATATGAGTTTCAACGATTAGAATCATACATTACCTTTCTTGAACGATACCGTCATGAGATGATTGGTGATGAGAGCAAGCAGGTTCAATTACTCGGTTTAGAGAAAGAACTTAAGTATGTTTATGAAGGTATTAGAGAAGATAGTGCGGATCCTTCATTGCTATGGGTTATGTTTACTATCGGTGGAATGATAATCGTTTCCCTTTCTTATGTAGGATGGAAAAAGTACCGTGCAGAAAAGAAAAAGGTAAAACTAAAACAATAGATATAAAGACGGACAAACCAAGTAATTCAATTGACTTTACTTGGTTTGTTCTATTAGAATATAGATATAAATACACATCGAGGTGAGAAGAGACATGAGTTTAGGGATGTACCTGATTTATTTTGCCGTAATTCTTATTATCCCACTTTGGGCCCAAAGTAAAGTGAAAAGCGCGTATAAAAAGTATTCTAGAGTTGCAGCGTCTCACGGGATGACAGGTGCACAAGTAGCACGAAAAATATTAGATGATAATGGTTTATATGATGTATCAATTGAGCCTATCAAAGGACAACTAACGGACCATTATGACCCACGAGCAAAGGCCGTTCGCTTATCAGAACATAATTTCTATGGAACGTCTGTAGCAGGTGCAGCAGTGGCTGCTCATGAGGTTGGCCATGCGATTCAAGATGCAGAGGAATATGCGTTTTTACGATTCCGCCATGCGTTAGTGCCTATCGCTAACTTTGGTTCGAATTTCTCGTTTATCGTTTTAATTGCGGGTATGCTATTATACGCATCTAACTTAATCCTTTTAGGGATTATTATGATGGCTGGGGCGGTTGTGTTCCAATTAGTCACATTACCAGTTGAGTTTAATGCTTCAAGTCGAGCGATGCATCAAATGGTGTCAACTGGAATTATAAGAAACCATGAGGAACGAGAAACAAGAAAAGTTCTTGATGCTGCAGCATTAACATATGTAGCTGCCGCATTAGTTGCTGTTTTAGAACTTCTTCGTTTTGTCCTTATTTATATCGGTATGAGTAACGACGATTAATAAAGAGTAAAAAGCGAGCAGATGCCTTCAAGGCGGTGCTCGTTTTTTTAGTAGGAGGAGGATGGAAGCAAGAAGGGGTAACAAAAGTTTTTTTTGACTTTTGTCTCGGCTTCTTACGGACACAGAAGCCCTTATTATCGCTAAAAGACGTTATATTTGCATGTTTTCAATAAAATAAGGTACCTGATGTCCTATACAACCCAAAATACTGAAAATCTTATGAAATAAGGCATCTCCTGTCCGTTGAAGAAGAAATAACTTGTTTTGGAATATCATTTGAACTTCGAGGGAAAATGAGAAGTGAGGTGATTGGTGATGAAACGATATTGGTTAGTTACAGAAGGTGGGCAATATGCGGTCTATGATTCCAAAGAAAAAACGATAACAAATTGGGTCGACCAGCAAGAAGGAAGTGTAGAAGAAATCATTATGGATATTCGCAACACCCAAGAACGTCACGATGAAGAAATTGGTGACGTGGAAGATAGGAATGGAATACCTGTGATACAAGTCGTTGGCGAGATGGATTAAAGCCAAAAACCCAAAAGGAAACCCGCCTTTTAGTCAATGAAGTAGGGCGATGGCTCCGGCGCTGCACGACCTGATGAAAAAGGCACTCATCAGGTCTTAAGAGAAGGCAGCGCCTGCGCACATCGCATAGCAGAAATCCCAAAAGGAAATCCGCCTTTTGGGATTTCTGCTACTTTTCGATTGGTTTTTTGTTTTCGTCGTGGGTGAAGCCTTCTCCGATAACGTCTTGGACGTCGTTGACGGTGACAAACGCAAAGGGGTCTATGCGTTCGACGACTCCTTTTAAGCGGATTAGTTCATTTCGACCGACAACGCAATAGAGTACTTCTTTTTCAGCTCCTGTAAAGCTTCCTTTTCCTTTTAAGATTGTTGCACCGCGCTCCATTTCGGTAGTAATGGCTTGAGCAATGAGAGGGACTTGGTCTGAAATGATGAAGGCGGCTTTGGCGGAATAGGCGCCTTGTTGGATCAAGTCGATAACTTTAGCGGCAATAAAAACAGCAAGTAATGTATACATCGCTTCTCGATAATTTAAATATAAGAGAGAGGATGCAATAACAACAGCATCGAACATAAACATCGTTTTTCCCATGCTCCATCCGATGTACTTAAATCCCAATTTGGCAATGATGTCTACTCCGCCTGTTGTTCCGCCATATTTAAAGACAATTCCTAATCCAGAACCAATAAAGACACCAGCAAATAAAGCAGCTAAGGTCAAATCATCATGCAATGGAAGTGATATGACAGGATACCTTTGAAATATCCATAAAAACACAGAAACACTGACTGTTCCAATGATTGTGTAAATAAAGGTGTGCCGTCCTAATATATACCACCCCACAAAGAAAAGAGGAATGTTAAGCAATAAATTCGTAACCGCCGGGTCAAATGAGAACATAAAGTATAAAATAAGGGTAATGCCGGTAAATCCACCATCAGCAAGATTGTTTTCCATATTAAAATAGACTAATCCAAACGACAGGATTGCCGATCCAAGTAGAATAAACAATATATTTTTTATTTTTATTTGATATTTCAAGATGTTCCCCTCCTCAAATCACTGCATTCACATTATAATAGATTAGAAAATGATGGGCAAATTACTTAAATATTTGTCAAATTGTCACGAATTAGCTAACATGGAGAGGGGTGATGAAGTGTCTGATAAAAAGTTATCTGAAATGCAACAAGAAGTGGACGAATACATAAGTCAGTTTAAGGAAGGCTATTTTAGTCCGCTTGCCATGTTAGCAAGAATGACTGAGGAACTTGGGGAGCTAGCTCGTGAGGTAAATCACTATTATGGGGAAAAGCCTAAAAAGACCTCGGAAGAAGAGCGTACGATGGAGCAAGAGATGGGAGACCTTCTATTTGTTCTGATATGTTTTGCTAATTCCTTAGACATTGATTTAGAAGAAGCTTTTGATTTAGTGATGACTAAATTTAAGACCCGTGATAAAGATAGATGGACTAAAATAAAGGAAACTGGAGTTGAATAGACAAGATGAGTATTAAGATTGTAATTGCAGGTGCAAGAGGAAAAATGGGTAGCGAGGCGGTAAAAATGGTACTTGAGACAGACCATTTTGAGCTTGTTGCTGTCGTTGACACAAAGAATGATGGAAAAACATTATTAGATATCGAGGACCAACCAGATGTGAAAGTGCCGATTTTTGTAGATATTGAGGCTTGTTTTAATGAATTTAAACCAGATGTTTTAATTGATTTAACGACGCCAAAGGTTGGAAAACAACATATGGAAATTGCATTTTCTCATCAAGTGAGACCTGTGGTTGGAACGACTGGTTTTACAGAAGAAGACATTACAGAGCTTCGGGAACGTGCAGAAGCACAAAGAATTGGAGCAATCATTGCACCAAATTTTGCAATTGGAGCTATTTTGATGATGAAGTTTGCTCAGGTTGCTGCAAAGTACTTACCGGATGTTGAAATCATTGAGAAACATCATGACAATAAATTAGATGCTCCATCAGGGACTGCAGTGAAAACGGCACAGCTTATTAGTGAAGTCCGTGAAGCAAAACAACAAGGGCATCCTGAGGAAAAAGAAGACATTGCTGGTGCTAGAGGAGCAAACTATGAAGGAATGAGAATTCATAGTATGCGTCTACCAGGACTTGTTGCTCACCAAGAAGTTGTATTTGGTGGTGTAGGTCAAACATTATCGATCAAACATGACTCGCTTCATCGTTCATCTTTTATGCCTGGTATCCGTTTAGCGGTGGAAACAGTAATGAAAATTGATACGTTAATTTATGGATTAGAAAATATAATTGAGTAGGTGGACACATATGAAAATTGCTTTTATTGCTCACGATAAGAAGAAAGATGAGATGGTTACTTTTACAATGGCATATAAACATTTATTCGAAGGGCACGAACTATATGCTACAGGAACGACAGGACAACGAATTATGGATGCGACTGGTTTAACGATTACTCGCTTTCGTTCGGGCCCTCTTGGGGGAGACCAGCAAATTGGTGCCCTTGTAGCTGAAAATGAATTTGATTTGATTATTTTTTTACGAGATCCATTAACAGCACAACCACATGAACCTGATATTGCGGCATTGATTCGTCTTTGTGATGTGCAGAACATTCCGTTAGCAACAAATATGGGTACGGCTGAAATATTAGTTAGAGGATTAGCACGTGGAGATTTAAATTGGAGAAACATCGTATAGGAGATTTGTTATGACATTAAAAATCGGTATCAGCTGTTATCCTTCGGTTGGAGGGTCAGGGGTTATTGCAACGGAACTTGGGAAATTCCTTGCAGAAAAAGGCCATGAAGTACACTTTATCACATCAAGCATGCCGTTTCGGCTCGATCGTGCGTATCCTAATTTATATTATCATGAAGTAGAAGTAAACCAATATTCGGTGTTTAAATACCCACCATATGACTTGTCGTTGGCTAGTAAAATGGCAGAAATTATATTGAGAGAAGGGCTTGATATCCTTCATGTTCATTATGCTGTTCCACATGCGATATGTGCTTATTTGGCCAAGCAAATGGTCGGTGGAAATATTAACATTGTTACGACGCTACACGGAACGGATATATCTGTGCTTGGATATGATCCTTCCCTTAGTGAAATCATTCGTTTTGGCATAGAACAGTCTGATGTTGTTACAGCTGTCTCAAATGATTTAGTGAAAGAAACAAAAGAGCTATTACAAATTTCAAAGCCAATTGATACAGTATATAATTTTATTGATGAACGAATTTATTATAAGCGTCCTGAGAACGGTTTGCGAAAGCATTATTACATAGAAGAAGATGAAAAAGTAATCGTTCACATTTCAAACTTTCGTGCTGTTAAACGTGTAACAGATATCGTTCGCAGCTTTGCAAAGGTCAATGAAACGGTTAAATCAAAGTTGATATTAATTGGTGATGGCCCTGAAACGACGGTGGCTTGTCGTCTTGCAAAAGAGTTAGGAATTAAAGACCGTGTCTTATTTTTAGGAAATCAAAAACATGTGGCTGAAATATTATCAATGAGTGATCTCATGTTTTTATTATCTGAAAAAGAAAGTTTTGGTCTTTCTGCACTAGAGGCACTGGCTTGTGGAGTTCCTGTAATTGGAACAAGAGTTGGAGGAATTCCTGAGGTCATAGAGGACGGAAAATCAGGTTTTATTTGCGAACTTGGCAATATAGATGAAATTGCTGAGAAAGCGATAACGATTTTAACAAATGATAAGTTACATCAAGAAATGTCAGACTATGCTCAACTTAGAGTTAGAGATTTCTTTAGTTCTACTCAAATTGTCGAGCAATATGAAGGGATTTATAAAAATACACTAGCAAAATGATTGAAGGCGAGTGCGATGGACGAACGGTTTTCAGATGGAATCGATATTATAACGAAGCTTAAACAACATGGCTTTGAGGCTTATTTTGTCGGAGGATGCGTAAGGGATTATTTACTCAATCGAAAAATCGATGATATAGATATAACAACCTCCGCACGACCTGAACAAATCAAAGAGGTATTTCCAAAAACAATACATGTTGGACAAGCGCATTCAACGGTAATTGTAAAGCAAAACCAGCAACTATTCGAAGTTTCTACGTTTCGAGGAAACGATAAAGTCATTGGTACTTCCTTAGATGAAGACTTACTGCATCGAGATTTTACAATGAATGCATTGGCTATGACGGTGGGGTTGAATATAATAGACCCTCATGATTGGCAAGAAGATGTGGATAAAAAGCAGATACGTGGCTGTGGTCAAGCGGCAGAACGTTTTAAAGAGGATCCGCTTCGAATGCTGCGCGCTGTTCGTTTTGTGGCTCAACTTGGTTTTTCAATAGAGTCAAACACGTGGAAAGATCTTCAGTTCCATAAAAACCTTCTATTGACAGTAGCTTCAGAGCGGTTGTCAAAAGAAATAGATAAACTACTAGAAGGGCCATTTTGTGTAATAGCCTGGCCTCTTCTTTCTGTGTTGCCACTGGACTTTATCGAGAAGATGGAACCAATTTTAAAACAACCATTGTACCTAGAAACAACGCTAGAAGAAAAATGGGCATTACTTTCGATTTCTCATGAGAAACAAGTCCAACCTTTTTTACTTTCTTATCAAAAAAGTCAAAGCTTCACGAGGGCTTGTGGAATCTTAGTAGACGGCTATCGAAAAAGAGCAGCAGATGGTTGGTCTAATCGACTCCTCTATGACTTAGGTAACACCAAAAGTCTTGAGGTTGAAAGAATCTATCGACTTCTTCAGCCTAATGCTCCTTATGAAGCTAATGATGAAATTCAGAAGCAGTATGATAAACTACCAATCCATACACGTCAACAATTAGACTTTAATCCGAGAACTCTCCTTGAGCAATCAAAGAGGCCCGCTGGACCATGGATTGAACAATCCCTCCGTAACATCGAGGATGCTGTCTTAGAGAAAATCATTGCAAATGAAGAAACGTCAATATTGCAGTGGTTGCAGAAAGAAGGGTAGGATGTGAAAGCAAAGTTATTAGAACTACTTGAATCAGAACAGTTTGTGTCTGGAGAAAAAATTAGTGTTGAATTAGGATGTTCGCGGACAGCTGTTTGGAAGCATATTGAAGAACTTCGGAAAAACGGATATGAAGTTGAAGCGGTTCCTCGTAAAGGATATCGTATTATCTCTAGACCAAATACGATAAGTCCACACGAAATAAAAATGAATTTAAAAACAAAAGCGATTGGCCAAGAAATTAGTTATTATAAAACGACGTCATCGACACAAGAAATTGCCCATCGTCTTGCACAAGAAGGCGCAGTGGAAGGTCATGTCGTGATTGCAGATGAACAAACAAAAGGCAAAGGAAGAATGGGGCGAGAGTGGCATTCACCCCATGGTTCTAGCATCTCGTTAAGCATCATTCTCCGACCAAAGATTCCGCCACAAAAAGCACCGCAGCTCACATTACTCGCGGCTGTCAGTGTCGTCCGTGGGATAAAACAAACGACAGGCATTGACTGTGATATTAAGTGGCCAAATGATTTGTTGATCAATGGTAAAAAGGTCGTTGGGATTCTAACTGAAATGCAATCAGAACCTGATTATATCCATTCTGTAATCATTGGTATCGGAATAAACGTGAATCATCAAGAAAAGCATTTTTCACCTGATATAAAAGAGATTGCCACGTCGTTGGCGATAGAAAAGAAAGAAGAAATCAGTCGAGCTACATTGCTTCGCCATATTTTTTCAGAACTTGAAATCTTATACGAGGATTATATTGAACACGGTTTTACAACAGTAAAATCGTTGTGGGAATGTCATGCAATTAGTCTTGGAAAACGAATAAAAGCAAGAACAATGACAGGAACCCTTAGTGGCGTGGCTAAAGGGATTACAGATGAGGGTGTTTTATTATTAGAGGATGATGATGGCGTAGTTCATCATATCTATTCCGCTGATATTGATATTTCCTAAAAAGTGTTTTAAATATAGTTGTTTCTCTGCTATACTTTTGTTGGGTAGGATCTTACATAGACCTACACCTTGTTGACGGATAATAATAACAAAAAAGGTTCTGCCTTGATCCAAAGTGGACTAGGACAGAGGGATGAATTAAACCGAATGATGATGTACAAATCCCTTCTTTCCTTTTGTGAAAGAAGGTTTCTTTATGCTAATCGACCGGTTTAGTTATTTCCTCTTAAAAAAGGAGGAAAAACAGTGAAAACAGTGATTACCTTTAAAAAAATGAAAGAAAACAAAGAAAAAATTGCAATGATTACGGCCTATGATGCACCTGGAGCAAGACTTGTAGAAAAAGCAGGCGCAGACATGATTTTAGTCGGAGACTCTCTAGGAATGGTTGTGCTTGGCTATGATTCAACAATTCCTGTTACGTTAGACGATATGATTCTTCATACAAAAGCAGTGAAACGAGGTGCCCCGGATACTTTTATCGTAACGGATATGCCTTTTTTAACATACCATAGTTCTTTATCTGAAACGATGAACAATGCCCGAAAACTCATGCAAGAAGCAGGAGCACACGCTGTAAAACTCGAAGGAAATGGTGGCGTGATTGAGTCTATCGCTCAGCTTACGAATGCAGGAGTTCCTGTTGTTGCTCATCTAGGATTAACGCCTCAATCAGTAGGTGTTGTAGGTGGATATAAAGTTCAAGGGAAAGATGCAGAAAGTGCTAGACAATTAATAGCTGATGCGATCGCGGTTGAGGAAGCGGGAGCCATTGCTCTTGTTTTAGAATGTGTGCCCAAGCAAATTGGAGAACGAATTAGCCAACAGCTAACGATCCCAGTTATCGGAATTGGTGCAGGCGTGAACACAGATGGTCAAGTTCTTGTCTACCACGATGTAATTGGATATGGCAGCCAAGTTGGCCCAAAATTTGTGAAGCAATATGTGAATGTAGCTACTCAAATTGAAGATGCCATTACGCAATATGTCGAAGAAGTAAAGGGCTCTCTTTTCCCTGAGGAGAAGCATACGTTTACAATGAAAGAAGAACAATTGGCTCATTTATATGGAGGAAACTCTCGTGAAGATAGTTGAAACGATTCTTGAATTACAACAACAAATACCAAATGGAAAAACGGTAGGCTTTGTTCCAACCATGGGGTTTCTCCATGAGGGGCACCTTAGCCTCGTTCAACAAGCGAAAAAAGAATGTGACCTTGTGGTCATGAGTATTTTTGTTAATCCATTGCAATTTGGGCCGAATGAGGATTTTGACCGTTATCCACGAAATTTTGAAAGAGACTGTTTGCTCGCTGAACAAGAAGGAGTGGACTTTTTGTTTTACCCAACTGTAAAGGAAATGTACCCAGTACAACCTGCGTTGACCGTGAAAGTCCATGAAGGTGTCGATGTTTTATGTGGAAAAAGTCGACCAGGTCATTTTGATGGTGTAGCCACTGTTGTGTTAAAGTTACTTCAAATTGTTTCTCCAGAACGAGCGTATTTTGGTTTGAAGGATGCTCAACAAGTCGCTGCCATTGAAAAGTTAATTCGTGATTTCCATTTGCGTGTCACTCTAGTTGGATGTCCTACATTGCGAGAGCATGATGGACTAGCAAAAAGCTCAAGGAATGTGAATCTCACTCGTTCTGAAAGAGAAAATGCTTCAAATTTATATCAAAGTTTACTTTTAGGGAAACAAGTGGTAGAGGCTGGGGAATATCGTAGCCAAAAAGTTTTATCGGTTATAGAAGAATTTGTTCGCAAAAATGTGACGGGAACGGTTGACTATATTGAAGTTTTGTCCTATCCTGAATTAGGTGAAATTGAACACCTATCAGGAAGGTGCATCCTTGCCATTGCTGTTCAATATTCAAAGGCAAGACTGATTGATAACATTATCCTGGACGTAAAGGGGGAATTCTGATGTATCGTACTATGATGAAAGCAAAGATTCATCGTGCCCGTGTAACGGAAGCTAATTTGAACTATGTTGGGAGTATTACAATCGACCAAGATATTATGGAAGAAGTCGATATTCTTGAAAATGAAAAAGTTCAAATTGTAAATAATAACAATGGTCAACGCTTTGAAACCTATGTTATTGCTGGTCCAAGAGGAAGTGGAGTCTTCTGTTTGAATGGTGCCGCAGCAAGACTTGTCCATGTAGATGATGTTATTATTGTCATTTCTTATGCGATGATTCATCAATCGGATGTTGGTGCCCATCAGCCAAAAGTGGCGATTATGGATGAAAACAATAAAATTGTTGAAATGTTAGGGACAGAGCCAGCTTCTACCGTCCGTTAAATTGTATATTCCCCTTCATTTAGATGAAAACTGAGCAATACAGACATCTTATGAGAGGGGGTTTTTTTATGGAATCGTCTTTCAACACCGTAAATAGTCTATATTCCTATTTGAAAAACAATTGGCAGCTTATTTCAGAGAAAGAACGAAAGAGCTATGTGGAATCTCTTGAAAAAGCAAGCGAATCCTTGTTGGATAACTGGGTAGAAATCGATGAAAAAATCAACACCCTTAAAGAGCAATTATCTGAGTTTGAAGGGGAAGAGCCATATACGTCGAAAGGAACATCGTTTTTTGAATTAAATATGTTTGAGGAAGCTAGTCGAGAATTTGAAAATGAACTTAAGAGTGTAAAGACACCGATTGTTAGATTGTATTTAGCGTATTCATATCTCTACTCAGAAGACCTTGAAAAGTCGAAGGAGATGTTCATATATCTGATTCATAGTGAAGAAAAAGCAATTTATAAACATTTTGCTTATGTTGGACTTGGTTGTTTAGCTGTTCAACAAGAACAAAATGAAGAGGCGATTGTTCACTTTGAAAAAGCATTAACACTTACCAAGAATGTAGATGTCGTGTATAATTTAGGAATGTGTCATTATATGGAGCAAAGGCCACAATTGGCAATTCCGTATTTTGAACAAGTTCTTACATCTCTACCAGAAGATGGCGAGAGTTATTACTTTTTAGGAAAATGCCATTTTGAAAACAATCAATTTCAACTAGCATACAACTCATGGTTAACCGCCTTGCAAGTTGTTGAGACAAGAGAACTACTTTTTACCCTTGCATTTGATTTTGAGTGGATTGGCCTACATTCAATGGCGATTCACTGTTATAAACGATTACAGGCTTTAGGCTATGACGATGATACAATCATTCATGGGCTTGCCTGGAACTATGGATTATTGGATGACCGCGAAAAAGCGAAAGAACTGTTTCTACCTCTTCTTGCTCAATCGAACGATAAAAATATTATCCTCTCTTTTGTATGGTTACTCAGTACATGGGGAGAAGAGAAACAATATGAAAGTATCATGGAGAAGGCTAGAAGTGAAGTGGATACACATCCTTTATTTCAGAAGATTAAACATCTCCACTAAATACACCCATTGAGGTGATGAAATTGAAACAACGCTTTGTTGTCATTGATCTTGAAACGACCGGACAAACTCCTGGCAATGACCGTATCATACAAATTGGTGCGGTCTTACTTGAGGATGGTGAAATTACAGAGCGCTTTACGACATTTGTGAATCCTGAAATACCAATCCCATCTTTCATTTACCATCTAACTGGGATCACAGATGAAATGGTTCAGCGAGCGCCTACTTTTGAACAGGTCGTACCTGAGTTATTACCAATGCTTGAAAATGCATTTTTTGTAGCTCATAATGTTACGTTTGATCTTTCATTTTTACATAAAGAAATTGAAGAAGCGGGTTATAAACCTTTTACAGGACCAACTATCGATACTGTAGAACTCGCACGTTTGTTGCTGCCACAAGAGCAAGGGTATAAGTTAGTTCAGCTTGCTGAAATGCTTGATATCGACCATGAACGCCCTCACCAAGCTGATAGTGATGCTGAGGTCACAGCTCAATTGTTACTGGATTTGCTCACTAAACTTGAAAAGCTTCCGTATGAGACACTGAGACAACTTCAGAAAATTACAAATCTGCTGAAATCAGATATCGACCTTTTACTCGACCCAATCCTACGAGTGAAGGAAACAACCATACAAAAAGATGACCAGAAATTTGATATTTACAGAGAGATTGCAATAAAAAAAAGAAAACACCAAAAGAGAGAGCTTTTGGAAGAGTCTGTTTTATTCAAACAATACAAAAAAGAGTTGTTACAGTCTGATGGCACAATAGCCGCAAACCTTCCACATTATGAAATTAGGAAGGGACAAGAGCAAATGATGGACACGGTAGACGAAGCTTTTCAAGAGTATCGTCATGCCTTAATTGAAGCTGGAACCGGAACAGGCAAGTCATTAGGTTATTTATTACCTTCGTTGTTTTATGCCAAAAACAGTGGAAAACCAGTGATGATTAGTACACAGACAATACCCCTTCAAGAACAGCTTCTAGAACGCGATATCCCGTTGTTAAAAAAAGCGGTGACGTTCCCGTTTCAAGCTACTGTTTTAAAAGGAAGAAACCATTATTTATGCTTACGGAAATTTGAGCAAAGAATTGCCCGAAATATACATGATGAAAACTATGATACGATCTTGACTTTGGGACAACTTCTTGTATGGATAACAGAAACAGACACAGGCGATGTTGAAGAACTAAATTTATCTTCGGGTGGAAAAGCGTTGTGGAGCGAAGTTAAAAGTGATACGGCGACGTGTCTAGGGAACCAATGTCCTTGGTTTTCACGTTGCTATTATCAAACAGCTAGAAAAAATGCACAACAAGCTGACCTTGTTATCACAAACCACGCTTTATTATTTACTGATTTAGTATCGGAACATGCATTGTTACCGAATTATTCTCATGTTGTCATTGATGAAGCGCATCATTTAGAAGAAGTCGCTAGTGAATATTTAGGGGAACAAAGTGATTATTTGCGGTTTTCATTTTTATGGAACCGATTAGGCACGCTAGATTCCAAAGGTTTACTAAGCTCTATTGAAACGATGCTGTCAGAATATGAACTAGAGCTTCCAGCAAATACATTTAAACTGATCCAAGAGAAAAGTGAGTTAGCTAAACTAGAAATTGATGAACTATTCCGTATGCTACGATCCATGTTAGAAAAGAAAAAGCAACTCGGTTTAACAGAAATAGGCCGAATGAGCTATCGCTATAAAGCAAATACAGAAGATTGGTCGATTTTACAAGAGGTGTTGCTTCGTGTTGACATGTATGTTCACGATGTGTATGTCTCCGGTCTGAAAATAAGTAAACCTCTCGATAAAATAAAAGACGGACTACTGCTAGCAGAGCGCGGTCTTCTTGTAGATTTTAAAAATATATTAAAATCTTTAGTCGAAGAGGCAGAAAAGTTGGGAAGACTTTTGCTCGAATATGATCCAAATCTTGTGTATTGGATGGAAGCTGATGAAAGAGCGGCACGGAATGCGACGTTCTTATATAGTAAACCGATTGATATTAGTGAACTTCTGGCTGACCAATTTTTCATGAAAAAGAAAAGTGTCATATTAACATCAGCGACATTGACGGTTAGGCAGTCTTTTTCATATGTGATTAAACAATTAGGACTTGAGGATTTTGGGCCTGTTACTGTTTCAATTCGTTCGCCGTTTGAGTATGAAACAAAAACTAAGCTGTTAATTCCTACCGATGTTCCCGAAATTAATAAAGGAAGTACTAAAGCATTTACAGAAGATATTGTCACTAAGATAATTGATATTTCCATTATTACTGAAGGCAGAATGCTAATTTTGTTCACTTCTTATGAAATGCTAAGAGATGTCTACTATCAAATAAAAGCAGAAATGGAGGAACATGAATTTTTGCTAATTGCTCAAGGTATCTTTAGTGGTAGTCGAGCTAAACTGCTGAAGACATTTAAGCAACACAAAAATGCTATTTTATTCGGTACGAGTAGCTTTTGGGAAGGCATTGATATTCCTGGTGAGGACTTAAGTTGCTTAGTAATTGTTCGGCTACCTTTTTCACCTCCAGACGAACCTGTAATCCAAGCGAGATCAGAAAAGCTAAGAGAAGAAGGGAAAAATCCGTTTATGGATATGGCTTTGCCTCAAGCAGTTCTTCGCTTTAAACAAGGGTTTGGTCGGTTAATTCGAACTCAAAATGACCGAGGGATTGTTGTTGTTTTTGATAAGAGAATCATTACAACTCGGTATGGTTCATCTTTTATTCAATCGTTACCTGCTGTTCCTGTATATAAACAACCAATGCATGAACTTTTAAATGTAATAGAAGATTGGTTGTAAAAGAGTGCCCATGTGCATGCTAAAATTCCGTTCATAACTTCAATCAAATTGTCGTAAACTAACAGAAGAGATAAATGAGGGGAGATTATTTACATGCGCATGGTGCTCTTGGGACTAGCATGCTTTTTTGGTATGCTATTGTTTGGTTGTTCGACAGTAGAAGTAAGTAGTTCGATTAAAGAAGATTTACATTTTGAAGTTGATTTAAATTTAAAAAAGGATGAAATTGCTTTTACATATTTTGATTTACCGAGTGGGGAAGCTACACTGATTCAATCTGGTTCAGGAGGAACAGTTTTAATCGGGACTGGAGCTCGTTCTTCACAAATTGAATTAGCTAAGAGATTACATATGTTTCATGTTGATGAATTAAACACGGTTATCTTAGTGAATGATGATGACCCTTATAGTGGAAATATTGATTGGCTTGTTAGTCATTACCCCATTGAAACAATTGTGGTCCCACCAACATTGAAATCTGTAATCGCAAACAAATATCAAATCCCAGTGGATAAATTGATGACATGGGAAGTTGGAAAACAAAAGGATATTTTGCCATCTCTTCAAACTGAAGTGCTATATACAGGAGAGCAAGACTATGATGATTTCTCTTCTTTTGTGTTATCTTTTACATATGGTCAATTTAAAACATTATATATGGGAGTAGCTAATGAAAAAGTCGAGGAAAAGCTTTTGAATGACTATGCGTTAAAGTCAGCTGTCTTAAAAGTGGCTGATTTCGCTAGTGAACGCGGGACAACACAACCATTTTTAAA
This sequence comes from Bacillus alkalicellulosilyticus, assembly GCF_002019795.1. GTDB lineage: Bacteria > Bacillota > Bacilli > Bacillales > Bacillaceae_F > Bacillus_AO > Bacillus_AO alkalicellulosilyticum. Next base: position 1,959,035 of record NZ_KV917381.1, read on the forward strand.
TGAAGTTGATCCCCAAGTCGCAATTGTTTTCCAAAGAGAGGGTCAGCTCCCAAGCGAATATGTACTTGACCGCCTGCAGGAAACGTGGATTGATATTTATCAAACGAATAAAATGGGAACGGTTTCGATTCGTTCTACATTAGAGAATTATGAAATTATGACGGTTCATGCGAATGAGGAGGAGTTCCCTTCTATTATATCGAAGTAGAAGGAAGACCCAAGAGTTAGGAGTATTTTTATGCATGTGTATTATAATGGGGTTATTGTAACCTTAAATGAGGAAAACGAAGTATTAGAGCAAGGATATTTCATTGTCAATGATGTGGGAATTTTTGAAACGGTGGCGGCTGGGTCACCCCCTTTGAACCTTCCACATTCAACCTATACCGATTTAAAAGGAAAATGGATTATTCCAGGACTAGTAAATACACATTCTCATACCGGAATGTCTTTATTGCGGGGGATATCAGATGATTTGCCACTTCAACGATGGTTGCAAGAAAAAATGTGGCCGATGGAAGGGAAATTCACTAAAGAAAGTGTAATGGCTGGCAGTAGATTAGCTATGGTTGAAATGGTAAAATCGGGTACAACGACATTTTTAGATATGTATCATCTTCACATGGATGACATTGCAAATCAAGTCGTTGATGCAGGAATGCGAGCTGTCATTACAAGAGGAATGATTGGGTTATGCCCCGAAAATGAGCAGCAAAAAAAACTTAAAGAAGCTACCTCACTGGCTATGAACTGGAATGGTGCTGGAGAAGGTCGCATTAAGGCGATGCTGTCACCACATGCTTTATATACATGTCCACCTGCATTTATTGAAACTATAGTAAGTAAGGCGGAACAACATGACCTACCGCTACATATTCATATGTCTGAAACGGCGTTTGAAGTGGCTGAGCATGAGCAAAAGTATGGAAAAAGGCCTGTGCATCATTTACAAGAACTTGGTTTTTTTAGAAATCATGCTCTTGTGGCTCATGCCGTCCACATTAATTCAGAGGAAATAGCCATTTTACAAGAAAATAACGTATATGTCTCTCACAACCCGATAAGTAACTTAAAGCTAGGTTCGGGTATAGCTCCGATACAGACAATGCTAGAAAAAGGTGTATCTGTTTCTGTTGGTACAGATAGCGTCGCCTCTAATAATAATTTTGATTTGTTTCAAGAATTACGCACGGCAGTTCTTATTCAAAAAGGAATTAAACAAGACGCAACAGCTCTTCCTGTTGATATTGCTTTAAAAATGGCGACAGTCGAAGGCGCAAAAGCACTTGGATTTTCTCAGATTGGGTCAATCCAGGAGGGCATGGATGCTGATTTTATTACGTTACATCACGAGGCAGCTCACCTGCAACCAGCTAAACATGTGCTTTCTCATCTTGTTTATGCGGCCAGTGGTGCGGATGTAGTGGATGTCTTTGTAAAAGGGAAACAGCTTGTCAAAGATAAAGAATGTATCACTTTAGATGAGGAGAAGATTGTTGCAGAGGCTAATCTTGAATTTTCAAGACTACAATAAAAAATGAATCCTGTGTGGGCAGGATTCATTCATGGAGGTGTGGGCAGAGAAGTTATTTTTGTTGCAAAAATGACGGAAATAGCGTTTGTCTTACATTACATGTTAATGTCTTTTCCATGGTTGATCGATGGGTAGATGAAAGAGCGAACCATTTCTTTTGTTGTTGATACAAGTCAGCAGTTGATTGTGAGTCTATGTGAGTCACGCTCATAACCTCCTCTTTCGTTTGAGCGTTAGTCATAGTATGGCTCAATGAATTCGGAGTATGACTAGTAAAACTTGAGTAGTAAGGAAGAACTTGAACTATATATGGAGGAATATTGTATGGAACCAAAAATGGCGGTATTATCAACAGTTACACTAGAAAAGTCGGCTGAGTTATATAAAGTCGTCGATGCGTTAAATCGAACATTAAAGGGTGATGATTTAATGTTTGGGTTAGCCTTAGATCAAAAGGATTCAACTAAGATGGTATTTACCATCTATCGGACATAAACAATCATGAAAAAATGGATTTTATTAGTAGTTCTTCTTTTGTTTGTTATTGGAAGTGCCACCGCGGTTTATTATTACCAAACAATCCGTTCACCATTACTAGAAGAGAAAGAAAAAATCACCCAATTTGTGTTAGCTAATGGTGCAGTAACATCAATCTCTAGTATCAACTTTTATCATGGTACAGAGGCGTATTATGTTATTGAAGGTCAAAATGCAGAAAATGAATCATTGATTGTATGGGTTAGTGAAGACCTTCAATCCGTAATTACGAGAAAAGCAGAAGATGGCTGGTCTAAAGAGCAGGTTACCGATTTTGCCATTCAAGAACTACAACCGGCTAAATTAATCTCTATCCGATTAGGGATGGAACAAGAGCTCCCGGTTTATGAAATTACGTATATAAACGAAGATGACCGCCTTGCTTATTATTACATCACATTTAGAGACGGTACGTATATACAGCAATATAGCTTACGACGTGAATAACAGGCTGCATTGCATCTACTTTTTAACAAATGTATAATGTTGGTATTCTTCGTCTGGAGGGAATAATGTGAAAACAACGATATCAAAAGTAGGAAATTTTGTTGGACAAGAAGTGACCATGGGGGCTTGGATTGCCAATAAACGTTCTAGTGGAAAAATTGCTTTTTTGCAATTGCGTGATGGTACTGGTTTTATCCAAGGTGTTGTTATAAAAGCAGAAGTAGCAGAGGAGATTTTTCTAAAAGCTAAAAATATTACGCAAGAATCATCTCTTTATGTGACGGGGACGGTACGTGAAGATGATAGAGCACCATCAGGGTATGAGCTAACAGTAACTGATGTTGATATCATTCATGAAGCTACAGATTATCCGATTACACCAAAAGAACACGGTACAGAGTTTTTAATGGACCATCGTCATTTATGGTTACGTTCTAAACGTCAACATGCCACAATGAAAATAAGAAACGAGATCATTCGTGCCACTTATGAGTTTTTTAATCAAGAAGGCTTCGTGAAAATCGACCCACCAATTTTAACGGGCAGTGCCCCAGAAGGAACAACTGAATTATTTCATACAAAGTACTTTGATGAAGATGCTTATCTTTCTCAAAGTGGTCAATTATACATGGAAGCTGCGGCAATGGCGTTTGGTAAGGTTTTTTCCTTTGGACCAACATTTCGCGCGGAAAAATCAAAAACGCGACGACATCTCATTGAGTTTTGGATGATTGAACCAGAAATGGCGTTTTATCAGTTTAATGACAATCTTCAAGTTCAAGAACAATATGTATCTCACATTGTCCAAGCGGTTTTAAACAACTGTAGCTTAGAGTTGAAAACGCTTGAACGTGACCTTTCTAAATTAACGCAAATTAAAGCGCCTTTCCCAAGGATTACATATAAAGATGCAATTGCTTTTTTGCATGAACAAGGATTTACAGACATCAAGTGGGGAGATGATTTTGGCTCTCCGCACGAAACAGCTATTGCTAATAGCTATGAAAAGCCTGTTTTTATTACGCATTGGCCAACGTCATTAAAACCGTTTTACATGCAGCCTGACGAGAATAATCCTGATGTCGTCCTTTGTGCTGACTTAATTGCTCCAGAAGGATATGGTGAAATTATTGGTGGTTCAGAACGAATACATGATGCCTCATTGCTCGAACAACGAATGAAAGAACATGGGCTACAACAAGAAGCATATGAATGGTACTTACATCTCCGTCAATATGGTTCAGTACCACACTCAGGATTTGGTTTAGGTTTAGAGCGAACTGTTGCTTGGTTAAGCGGCTCTGAACATGTTCGTGAAACGATTCCTTTTCCACGGTTATTAAATCGGTTATACCCATAAACTAAGGTGAGTATTTCATTATTTAGCTTGTCGACTATGCCGTTATCTTTAAGGCTTAGCGGCAAGTTTTTCTGTCTTTCAGACTACATTCCCTTGTCGAATTCCCTAATTATTTGTCATGAAGGAAAGTGATTTACGTGATATAATAAAGGGTGAGGTGTTCAAGATGAGTAAACAATTAATGATTGAATGGATGTCAGCTGGACAAGTTTCAGTTCCAAAATTGCTGTTGAAGCACTATACCGAAATTGGACTGAATGAAGAAGAGCTCGTCTTATTAATTCATGTATATACATGTTTAGAAGAAGGCTATGGTTTCCCAACTCCTGAAGATTTATCGCAACGGATGACTCATAGTTCTTTAGATTGTTCTAAAATGCTCCGTCAATTAGTTAAAAGAGGCTATTTGCGGTTAGAGGAGTTAAACGACAGCGATGGTGTGTTTTCTGAGTGTTATTCACTAGAACCTTTATGGGAACAGCTTGTCTATTTATTTTCAAAACGGGAAGAAAAAGCAGAAGAGAATAGAAAACAAGACGAAGAGATTAACATTTATATGATATATGAACAAGAATTCAGTCGACCACTTTCTCCGATGGAGGGTGAAACGTTATCAATGTGGCTTGACCAAGATAACCACAGTCCGCAGCTTATCGTTGCTGCTTTAAGAGAAGCTGTTGTATCTGGAAAATTAAATTTTCGCTACATTGACCGGATTTTGTTTGAATGGCAAAAAAACAATATAAAAACAGTTCAGGAAGCAAAAGCATATGGGGAGAAGTTTCGTAAAACTCAAGCCAAACCAAGAGGGAATACCAATCAAGCCGAAGCGTTCCCAACATACAACTGGCTAGAGAAATAATTGAGCGTCCCAAAGGGTTGTATCCTTTTGGGACGTCTTCTTTAGAAAAGCGATTTGTCGCATCTCATAGGGGGAAAATGATGTTAACCAAAGAAAAAATAAATACAGTGTTAGAAACGATGGCTGAGATGTTTCCAGAAGCAGAATGTGAATTAACGCATAGTAATCCTTTTGAATTGACGATTGCAGTCCTTTTATCAGCTCAATGTACAGATGCGCTCGTTAATAAAGTGACGCCGGGTTTATTTGAAAAGTATAAAGAACCTGAGGATTATCTTGCCATCCCACTTGAAGAGTTAGAACAAGACATTCGTAGAATAGGTCTGTTTCGTAGTAAGGCCAAAAATATAAAAAAGCTTTGTCAGATGCTCATTGAAGAGTACGGAGGAGTCATTCCCAATGACCGTGATGAACTGACCAAGCTCGCCGGAGTAGGAAGAAAGACAGCGAACGTTGTTGTATCCGTCGCTTTTGGTGTCCCAGCAATTGCTGTTGATACCCATGTAGAACGCGTATCAAAGCGTCTTGGCATCTGTCGTTGGAAAGATTCGGTAAAAGAAGTAGAAGAGACGCTAATGAAAAAGATTCCGAAAGAGCAATGGTCGGATGCCCATCATCGTTTTATCTTTTTTGGTCGTTATCATTGTAAAGCACAATCACCTCAATGTGAGATATGCCCACTCCTTGATTTATGTCGTGAAGGTCAAAAACGAATGAAAAAACGAGGGAAGGTTTCGTGAAAACAATAGCAATTCCTTTTGAATTTCAAGTTTTTCCATTTTATCAGGATGAAGATAGGCTTTCTGTAACCGAGGATTGTTCATTTAAATACAATACAGAGACTCAGCCGTTTTATTATGACATTGTAGAGTCTGAGTCTAACATTCAGCCATGGCAAACAAGTGAACAATATGTTCCTCAGCTCTTTTTGCTGTGGCGAGAGATTCAACCAGACCTTCAGTCATGCTATCAAAGGCGAGACCGCACTTCGGCACACCGTCCGATGAGAATCGCCATAGCGATGCTCATACAAGCCGTTTATTGGACAAATGAGCAAAAGGTGGAATCGATTGTGGAGCTTGCAAAAGTGATAGCTTCACTGGCATATACACCTATAAATTGCGGGGAACGACTTCAATTCATACTAAGGGACCCAACGCATTTTCATAGCTATAATCAAGTAAAAGCGATGTTTGACGAAAGTGAAAAACTATACTACCGAGCACAGCTCTTAAAAAAGAAATAAACGAGGGCCCAGAAAAAGTTAAAAAGCAAACTTTTTGGATTGGGGAAGGGCCCTGGCTTCGCTCGCTCGGCGTCATACAAAAGAAGCCCGCTTTTGCATGACATAAAAGAAGTAGCGGCTTCGCTCAGGACATAGAGGGCCCAGAAAAAGTTAAAAAGCAAACTTTTTCTGGGCCCTCTACTTTTTATTTTTGAGAAAATTCGCTATAGTAGGGGTAAGGAGTGTGGAGAAATGAGCATAGTGAAAGAAGAGATAGAAAAAAGCATTCAATCGTTGTTAGCATTAACTGAAGAAGAGGAAACTCGTTTTACTAAATTAGATGAAAAAAATAAGAGCGAAGCATTTGAAGTTGCATTTTGTGGGCATTTTTCTGCTGGGAAATCAACGATTTTAAATGCTTTATTAGGTGCGGACATTTTGCCGACAAGTCCGATTCCTACTAGTGCAAATATCATAGCGATTGCAAACGGAGACCTAGCTTTACATGTGAAAACACGAGCAGGTGAGGAGAAAAAATGGTCCGGTGAAATCCCGTGGGAACAGGTACGTACGTGGGGGATGGATGGGCATGACATTGCTCAAATTACCATTTTTGCACCACTGCCTTTTTTAGGGAAGCATAGTCAGATTTTAGATACTCCTGGAGTGGATTCAACCGATGATTCCCACCAGGCTGTAACCGTTGAACAGTTATATACAACAGATGTAATTGTGTATGTGATGGATTATAACCATGTTCAATCAGAGACCAATTTATATTTCCTTAAACAATTATCACAAGAGAAAAAACCAATATATATTGTTATTAATCAAATTGATAAGCACGATGAAACTGAACTTTCAATTGAGGAGTTCGAACAGTCTATTAAAGATGTTTTTTTTAAGTGGGATATTCATTTCGTACAATTGTTTTTTACAACGATGAAGGCACCTCATCACAAGTTAAATGGTTTTGTGCAATTTGAAAAGAACATCAAAGGATTATTATACAATAGTAAACCTTTGTTGCCATTATCGAAAGAACGACTATATGAAGGTACGGTTAGAGCCATAGAACAACGTGTCATTGAGGAAAAACAAGAAAAAATAGATGACATTCTTTCAATCATGAAGGAAAAAGGGTATAACCCAGATCAATTATCAGAACGTGAACATATTGTATCAGAGCTTGAAAAGGTAAGAACGAGCGAAAAAGCTATTACTATATCTTTTGAAAAAGAAGTTGAGAAAGTATTAGCTGATGTGACGTTATTTCCATACTCAACGACAGACCTAACAAGACAGTGGTTAGAAAGCATGCAGTCGTCTTTTAAGGTGGGATTGTTATTTGCAAAAAAGAAAACGGAAGAAGAACGAAATCTCCGTTTAACTCGTGTGGTTGAAGAATTGCAACAAAAAGTGAAAACACAACTGTTGTTTCACATTCAAAAATATTTTCAAGAGCTTGATAAGATGAAGCTTTCCAACAAGGATGAAGTGGAACAAGCGATTGCAAACATTGGCTTCAAGGTAACCCCTCAGTTGTTTATTGAGCGGGTGAAAACAGAACATACAAGTCGCGATTATGTTTTTACGTTTACTAAAGAGATTACAGCTACAATTGTTAGAGACATCCGTCAAAGCTGTTTTCACGTAATTACTTTGTATAAAGAGGGACTAAAAGAACACTGGCATGAGGAAGAGACAACACTTCAAAACCAGCTCCTTCGCTTTGTTACAGTGGAGTCCTATGTCGATGACATCGAACAAGTAAAAAGAGAGTACGACGAACTGCGAGAGAAGTTAGCAGCGATTCTTCCAGTAAAGGCAACGGATTTTGAGAGCGAGATAAGTGAAGCAAGCAAAAAAACGTATCCTACCGATGAAAACCTATCTTTTTATCAAGTGGACCTTCCTAGCGACAGTGTCATTGATACGAGTTGGGAAGCGGAAGGCCCACCGAAAAAGCAACCTATTAAGTTATCGGATGAATGGCTGATCCCGTTGGCCTCTTCCCTTGCGAAAAATGGGGATAAAGACTTGCTAGCAAATGAAAGACGACAATTAATCGATCGAATTGAGCGCTATCAAAACCAATCATTTGTGATATCGTTATTTGGAGCATTTAGTGCTGGAAAATCAAGTTTTGCCAATGCATTGTTAGGCGAAGCTGTGCTCCCAGTTTCACCAAATCCGACAACGGCAACTGTAAATACCGTTCAACGTTCAACAGAAGAGCATCCTAATAATACAGCTACAGTGTTTGTGAAATCAGCAGAACAACTTAATGCAGAAATCGTTGCAGTAGCAGAACAACTTGATGAGAAATTGACATTAACTTCGATAGCGTCTTGGAAACCTAGTACTAAGGCAATAGAATCAAGTTGGCAAAAAACATATGCAGAATATTTAGTTACGATTCAAAACACATTAGCTGAGACTTCTTGGGAGTTAGGGTCACAGTTCACCATTTCACTTGATGAACTGAAGCCGGTAATTGCTGAAGAGCGTCAAGCATGCTTAGTCGATTCTGTAGATATTTATTATGACAGCCCATTAACTGAAAAAGGAATTGTATTGGTGGATACTCCAGGAGTGAATTCGATTCACGGTCGCCATACGAATGTAGCTTTCCAACAATTACGACGGTCAGACGCGATTTTTTATGTGACCTATTATAATCATGCTTTCTCAAAAGCTGATGAGTATTTCCTACAACAAATGGCTAAGGTAAATGAGAGCTTTAGCCATGATAAATTGTATTTTGTGATTAATGCAGCTGATTTAGCAAGTACCGAAAGAGAGCTTAACGGCGTTAGAAAACATGTTCATGACCAACTCGTTAGAAATGGAATTGAGTATCCACGACTTTTTCATCTATCTGCGAAAAAAGGCTTGGAAGCGAAAAAAGCGAATCAACAAGAAGACAACTGGTTCTCTCAGTTTGAATATTCGTTTTACCATGATACGATTCATGAATTAAAACAATTAAGCTTACAGATGATTGAGCTTCAAGTAAAACAACTTGTTAATAAAATAGCTGACAGTCTTGAGTTTATGAATGCAAACAAAGAAAAACAAATGAGTCGGAAACTAGAGCTTAAGCAGCAAGTAAATCAGAGAAAATTAGTTGTCGAACAACTTTCTTTTTCAGCAGCGATTCACGATATCACTCAAGAACTAGAGCAACTTCTTATTTATTTAAGAGAACGAATGGCCTATGTATTAAACGATTATTATACAAGTGCAATCAACACGGCTACGATAACAGGAACATCAAAAAAAGAACTACAAAAAAAATTAGCTGATGCCATTAAAGAGTGGAAGGGAAACGGGGAATACTTTTTGAAGCAAGAGCTTGAAGCAAATTTGATTCGACTAGAAGAAAAAATAAGGAGCCGTTCACAACAGTGGCTGCACGAGCAAATTGTGGCTATACAAAATGATATTCCTCATGTTAGCTGTGAGGAAAGTGTTACTGTTCCAACATTGTCACTAACTGCGTCTATACAGCTTTTAATTGACCACACACTTTATACGACTTACGTGAAATCAAAGAAAGATTTCTTTGAAAATGGAGTCATTAGGAAACTAAAAGAAGATATTGTGGCCGACGGGAAATCAAAGGCTGGAGAAGTCATTGACACTGTTCATCCATCAATCATTGAACAAGTTAGTCAAGTCAGTGACACGCTAGAAGAACAACTAAAGGAGCGCATCATCATTGCCTTAGATAAGGAGCTAGAACGTTTTGAGCTTCTCTTAGACGAAAATGAAAAACAGGTTCTTGAAGAAGAGTACTCGGCACTTCAAGAGTTTATCAAGTAGTAAAAAAACAGACGGCAATTCTTGCGAAACCGTCTGTTTTTTTCAGTGTAATTTATATTAAACCTCAGGTTGATAATATTCTAAGGGAATTTTATCGTCCTTCTTCTTATCAGTTGTATTCCGCTTATTTTTTTCTTCTTTCTTTATGTTCTTTTGATTATTTCTTTTCTCAGCCATAGTTATTCCTCCCGCTTTTTTTTACATCAATACTACTATTACCAGAAACAATGAGGTCATTCACAACAAGGTAAAATAGCATAGGTGATTTTTCTCATAAATCTAATAGGGGTACGTAAAGATTAAGAGAATACACCCATTAACAGGCTCTACCATATTAGCTACAATGAAATTGTGTAACTAAATGTGAAAGGTTTGTGAAAAAATGTATAAAAAAGGATTAATTTTATGTTTGGTAGTTTTTTTACTTGTGATTACTTCTGCATTTTCTCCTAGTCAAGGAAAGGGAGGAGGAAGTCAATCAAAAAATATTGACCATGAAATATGGGTAGCAGACCAAAAAAATAACGAGATTTATATTATTAACGGCAGAAACTTACATATTGAACAGACATTAACGACGAAAGATGGAGTAGGAAAAAAACCTCATATGCTCGTGTTTGATAACAATGGTGATTATGCGTATGTCGCGAATATGGAATCAGGGGATGTCTCTGTCATTCGAGCCAAAGACAGAAAAATCGTCGATACAATTCCTACAGCTCCAGGAGCTCATGCAGCGGTGCCAACGAATAAGCGAGATAAAGTGATTGTAGCGAATACACCCAGTCAAAGTTTATCTGTAATTACAACAGATGTAGCCAATGAACACTTTTCTTTAGAGCGAACAGTATCTCTACACGATTATCAAGAATTATCTAATCGAGAAGAGTTTCCAAATCTTAATCCGATCTGTTTATACTTTACCGCAGATGATAGTTCTTTTTATGTAACGATTGGCGGAGGAGGCTTAGTTGTATTTAATACAGAGACGTTAGAAATTGAAAAAGCTTATACAAAAAATGAAGTCATTGCTAATGGTTGTGGATTAATTCTTGCTCCAGACCAGCAGCATATGTATGCGAATGCAGGAAACGTAACAAAGGGGGAATATTACCTTTTTGATACTAATACTCATCAACTGATTGAAACTAAAGACAGTCAAGGGTATGATGCCCATGGTGTTGATATTACTCCAGATGGGAAATATCTTTGGGTCGTCAATCGTCATTCCAATGATGCAAGTATAGTTGATATTTCAACAAATGAAGTTGTTAGTAAGGTAGAATACGTTGGAGATTCTCCAGACCTTATCCGTTTTTCACCAAATGGACAGTGGGCTTACATTACCACTAGAGGACCAGAACCTGCAACAGGAACACATGATTTGTCAGGACAACGACCAGGTGTATCAATCATCAATACCAAATCGTTAAAGAAGGTAAAACAAATTTCATTCCCAGGGGCAGATATGCACGCAATTGATGTTAGGGGAAGATAACTACACAAAAAAAGAGAAGCCAATTAGCTTCTCTTTTTTGTGTATCTTTACTAACTTCAATCTCTAGTTAATCTGTTGGTTCTTCGTCTGTGTCATCATCAGGGGATGCACCGGTACCACCTCGATTGCCATTTCCACGACCACGGTTGCCTTCAGGTGCCGGTTCCTCTTCATCGTCTGGTTCAGGAATGATATCAATTGGTAAATCTTCATCATCCGTTGGAGGAGGTGGTGTTTCATCCACTGGAGGAAGATCTTCTTCAATCGGATCTGGGATTTCAATTTCTTCTTCAGGAGTCGACACTGATACTTGAGCAGGGTCACTTTCTAAGTTTTCATTCTCATCTGAAACTGCAATGACTCTAAAGCGATATGTTGTGCCTGGGTATGGCGCATTTATAATAAATTGCATATCCTTCGTAATATCTAACGTATGGAAGTCTTCATCGCCAATGCTTTGTTGGACTCTAAATGATACTCCTTCACGTTGGTTTTCTGGATAACTCCAACTCATAATGATTTGGTCTGAATCTTCTTTGTAACCAGCTGTTAAGTTCTGTGGTGCGGTTACTTGATTAAATTTTTCACTTACTTGTTTTGGCTCATAACCTCTCACAAACAACTCTTCAACAATTTCACTTGAAGGGGTGAATGGGCTAGGTAACAGTCCTGTCTTTTTCTCAATTTTTACAGAAACAACAGAATTTGGACGGACAAAATCTTCTGTTTCTTTATCCTCAGATACTTTTGAGATAACGGCCTTAAAAATTTGCTGAGCAAGTTGTCTATCGGATGAACCGAGCAAATAATTTCCTTCGCCTTTTCTGTCATATCCTGTCCAAACAGCAGCGGTGTAATTGGTCGTATAACCAGCAAACCAAACATCAGGAACAGCTCCATCTGGAACGTTAAATCGTTCGATATCCTCAGTTGCAAAGTTAGTTGTACCTGTTTTCCCGGCCATCGGTAGTCCAGGAATGTTGGCTACGCCACCTGTTCCTTCACGTACGGCTGATTTTAACATATCTGTTATCATATACGCTGTGTAATCATTCATCGCGACATGAGGGTCTGGTTTCGTATGAATTACACGGCCATCAGGGAATTCTATTTTTCGAACCGTATGAGGTTTAAAATAGATTCCATCATTTCCAAAAGCAGAGTAGGCACCTGCTAAATCTAACGTTGAGATACCGGTTGTGAACCCGCCAATACCATAAGCTTCGGTCATAGGCTGGTCAAATGGAATTCCAATACCTTCTGCAAATTCTTGAGCGCGTTCTGTACCGACTTCTTGTAATGCCTTAATTGCTGGGACATTTAAAGAGTCTTTTAAAGCTTCTCTCATCGTAACAGGTCCTCTATGAGTACGAGTAAAGTTACGGACAGGAGTGTTATTAATATCATTATACGTATGAGGCTCATCGACAATAATTTGACCAGTAGACCATTTTTTGTCCTCAATGACAGGACCATAGTCTAGTATAGGTTTAATCGTTGAACCAGGTTGTTTTTTTATGTCAGTCGCATAATTAAAACCTCGTTTCACTTCTTGCTTTTGACGTCCGCCACCAATGGCTTTGATTTGACCGGTTTTAGTATCAATTAACGTTATCCCAGCTTGGAAATCTTCATTCTCAGGATAAGTTGTTATAAACTCATCCGTTTGTAACACCGCTTCAACATGTGATTGTGCATCTTGGTCTAATGTTGTGTAAATTTTTAAGCCAGCTGTGTATAAGTCACTTGGTGTAATTCCTTCTATATCCTCAACTTCAGATAATACTTGGTCTAAGAACGCCTCAAAAGGATAGGAATCACGCTCAGCAGGATTTAATTGGTCAACAACGGCAATCGAGCGTGCTTCTTCAGCTTCAGCAGCCGTAATTTTACCATGGCGTTCCATTAATCCAATTACTATGTTCCTGCGACGCTCAGCGCCTTCTGGATTGTTTAATGGATTAAAATGACTTGGACGTTGTGGCAAACCTGCTAAAAGAGCAGCGTCAGCTACGGTTAAGTCTTCGAGATTTTCTTTATTAAAGTAGGTAATCGAGGCTTGTTGGACCCCATAAGCCCCTTTGCCAAAATAAATACCATTTAAATACATTTCTAAAATTTGTTCTTTCGTGTATTGCTGTTCGAGTTTAATCGCTAAATACTGTTCTTGTATTTTACGGCTGATCGTCTTTTCAGGAGATAAGAAGGCATTCTTAATCACTTGTTGTGTAATTGTACTGGCTCCTTCAGCTCCAAATCCTCCTGTAAGGTTTGCCGCAACAGCACCGAATAGACGACGAATGTCGATACCAAAGTGCTGATGAAAACGAACGTCTTCAACCGATAATACAGCATCTTCCATTAATTGCGGTATATCGTGAATACTTATCCGAATTCGATTTTCAGCGGCTTCAAGCTGTGAGAAGTTTTCATCATTTTGGTCAAATACTTGTGCTGACTGAGCAAACATTAATCGCTCAGGGTCGAGTGGAGGTGCATCCTTAATGATTGAAAACAAAACAATTGCTCCGACAATCCCTGCAACGGCCATAAATGCGCCTGTAATTAAAGCGATTTTTTTAAATAAGGCTTTCCTTGATGGTTTCTGATTTTTTTCATTACTTTTCCTTGCTTGTCTACGACCTGTTCTTGTTTTTAATTCATCTGACATGATCGCTCTTCCTTTCTACAATCATTCGTTCACTATATACAAACGTTAAAAGTGCATGATTCGTTTCATTCTGGCTAAAAATAAATATGTTGAACGACTTTAAGGTAATCAATTCTAGGATGAAATCCTGTTTTGACAGGATGTCCTAACGATTCAATTTCTTTTTTTGGAATTGATTTTCTTGCTGATTTTTGGTTTTCGTAATAAGAAATAAGATGTGATGCATCAAGTAAAAATACTTCATCCGCACTTGAAAAGCGGAGTAATACAAAGCATATTCCTTGGTGGGCGAGAACATGTCTCATATGGTTAATTTGATGGTCATGAAAATTTTTTAAAGGAAACGATGTTTTATTTCGTGTTTCTTTTGCTTCAAAGTCTAAATGTTTCCCGAGAAAGACCCCGTTATAGTCTGTTGTGGAAGGCTGGCGGAAATATGCTTCCTTAATCACAGCGGCGCTCCGATGGGGATAGTCCACTTTGACAATTTGAAGTGGAGTCGGCTTCTTATGAATAACCGCCATTCCATGTGCTAAGTAATACTCGTTCGTCTCATTAATGTCCTCTTCTAGTGTCATTCCACGATTGCTAAAGCTTTCTTGCTTTTTACTACCGTTAATGGTTGCTTTCGGTTGACTATTAAATTTTTTCCCATTTGGATAATGGATTGCCATCAAATCACCCATTTCTATCAATCAAAAGCTAATGATATAAAAAATATCATCAAATAATCATATCACAAATGTTATTTTATGAAAATACGGGAAAACTGCAAGAATAATTTCTTTCATAGTTTTTAACACTTTCTCACAATTTCGCAGTTCTCATACATAAGAGGGAGGCAATTGAATGATGTACACTAGCGAAGAAAGCCGGTTACTATCAAGAATTCAAGAAAAAGTAAACGTAGGAAATCTTGATAATATTTCACGTACCGTATTTTATCGACAATTTTATGAACGGCATCAAGAAATTCGTTGGGCGCTTTTAGCTAGCATGGTCTCTCGAAATGCTGGCTGGAATATGACGGACTTAGAAAGCGAATGGTTTCAAAGAATGCTATCACCTAAGTTTCGTCAGTTGCTGTTTCTCACTTATGAACGTGCCAATTGGCTCATTTTCGCAGATGTCTACCCACAGCTTTTAGTATATGAATATTCAAAAAAGGCGAAAAAGCCGTTATTTCATTTGCTTGATTATTTTTTTGTTTCTGCGTTTATCCAAAAGGAGTGGATTCGTTTTTGGAAATATCAAGAACTCAATCGATTGTGTACAGCGCTAATTGTGAATGAGCAGCATCTTATTCAAAAGCCTGTAATTGAGCATCCGGTTATTAACAAAAAAGTATTTTCTTCGTTACTATATATCACCGAAGAGCACCTTCATTTTAGTTATGTATTGTTTCCGACCTTACAAGGAGAGCTTTATGGCTATTATGTAAAACATTTTACTGATGTTAGGCAAAGAATCGCTTTAGGAAAAAGATTAGCATGGTTGTTATTTGATTCTGAAAAAAACCACGAATTTCACCAGTTTTCAAATCGAATTGAACATACGGGGTCTAGAAATGATTTTGAACGATTTCTTACGTGGAAGCCAAAAAGAAAAAGTCCGATGCTACGGACAACATTTCCTGTAGTCACACACCATCGTCATGATGTAGCGGATTGGTCAATAGGGAAGAAGCAAGTAGATCGATTTTTTAAAGGAGAGATGAAAGCAGAGTTACATGAACTAACGTCATGGTATAAACATAAGTTAGAAGAGTTAGTCATTGGAATGAAAATCGAGGAGTGGTTACTGCCAAAGCGATAGACAATATTCAGCCTGTTAGGTGGTCGTTTCTAACCTAACAGGCTTACAAGCAGGATTTTGTTAAAGTCTTATTCTGCTGGTCGATTTGGACCAGTTAATTTTTTATCACCATACCCAGGATTTTCTTTACTTGTTTGACTCCCTGGAGCATTGTTTCGCTGTTCTTTTACTCTCTTTTTAGCATCAGAAGACATATGACTCACCTCCAATCTTTCTATCCGTAGTATGAGCAATTCCAAGAATTCGATACTAAAAGGTGTTGTCGAATTGTGCAATCAGCTTCTATCTTTGACGAATTAATTCTAGTTTTGTCAGGTGGGAAGGGGATTGTTATTTCCATCCGAATACATAGTGTAACAGTAAATGTAGTCAGTATATCGGTTTTGTGAGATAAAGCGATCATATAGGAGGGCTAATTATGGATAATGTATTTGAAACCAAAGAAGTATCGGAGCTATTAGGCGTCAATCCAACAACAATCAAGAAATGGGTCAAGTATTTTAATCTTCGCTGTTCAATTAATGAACAAGGACACTATTTATTTCAAAATTCTCAAGTTGAAGTGTTAAAAGATATTAAAGGGCAGTTGTATTCCGGGAAAAAAATGAGAGATGTTCATGTTTCAATGAATTCAGAAAAATCAAAGACAAAAAAGGAAGAGAGAGTCCAAGCATATCAATTGGAGTATAAATTAAATCAAATCGTCTCTAAAATTGATCAATTTGAACAAAAACTGTCTCAAAAAGCAGATGAGGTTGTGAGTTATCAGTTGTTACGACATCGTTCAGAGATTGATGATATCACTTTGATGCTGCAATCAATTGAACAACGTTTACAGTCCATTGAAGTTAAAGTATCTTCCCAAGTCGATGAAGAACAACCTTATCAAGCTGAAATCAAATTAAAAAAGCGCTCACTGTCACAAATCTTTTCATCCTAACAAAAGATTGGTAGTATAGAGGTGGAGGTATGCTATGAATGAACAACAAAAACAACAACTACTTTCTTCTACCAATAATTTAGTGGAAATTAATGAAGAAATTCTGTCTCATTTTGGTCAAAGCTTAACGGATGAACAATACCGAGAGCGTTTTGATTCTGAGATTAAGCCATTTGCAGATAAAGTATTACAAGAAGCAACAGTATGGAAAAACTTAGCATTACAATGGATTGAAACAGACCATCCTAAATATATTTATCCGATGCAAGTCAATAACTTATTTGATAACATCACAGCGATGGCCATTACTGTTCTTCAACCAAAAGCCAAAAAGAAGCATGTTGTTGAAACGGTAAAATCAATCGATTATATTTTGAAAACCGTAAGCCAGCAAGTTGACGTACAATAATAGAGGGCACTGAAAAAGTTCGGTTTTTAACTTTTACAGTGCCCTCTTAGCAATGGGCAAAACCGCTACTATTTTTAAAGCAAGTTGTGAGTTTTTTTCACAACTTGCTGAAGTGAGTGCAAATGTTTTAGTTCGTTTTGTCCCGGCCTCTATAATACTATGTTCTCGTTTCGAATGAATTCCGCTCGTTTGCAAATAGGGCTTGAAGTTCTTTAGTTATCGTTCCAGGTAAGCGGTTGCCTACTGGTTGGTCATCGATTGAAACCACAGGCATAACTTCAATTGTTGTACCTGTAGCAAACACTTCATCTGCGCCTAAAAGTTCGGTAACTGTAAATTCTCGTTCATTTACAATATATCCATGTTTGTCTGCAAGCTCCAATGTCACTCTTCTTGTAATCCCATTTAAAATCATAGTAGTTACAGGATGAGTTATGATTTCTTTGTTTTTTATCATAAAAATGTTTGCAAGACTGCACTCAGTAACGATTTGATTTCGGTGCAAAATCGCTTCTTCTTTACCTGCTTTTTTAGCTTGTTCATAAGATAGCACAGCACCTAGCAAATTTAAGCTTTTGATGTCACATCGTAACCAACGTATATCTTCTGCTAGTATCACATCGATGCCTTCTGCCAGCATTTTTTCTGGTATTGGCTTTTCTTTTACATAGGCAGTTAATACGGGAGTGGTACTTTCAGGGAAACCATGGTATCTCGGTGCGACGCCTCTTGTATATTGTAAGTAAATGTATCCCGTTCCTAACTGATTCAATTGAACCAGTTTTTCAAGCATGGCATTGATTTCTTCCTTTGTATGGGGAAGATTGAGCAGAATAGACGAAGCTGAAGCAACTAAGCGGTCGGTATGTTCTATTAATCGAAAGCAACGCCCGTTATATACCCGGACTACTTCATAGACACCATCGCCAAATTGATATCCCCGGTCTTCCATATCAATGTGAACATCTTCTCGTTTGATAAACTCATTTTGATAAAGTACCCACATACTTTAATCCCCGTCCTTTTCGTATAAGCTATATCTAGTGTACATGATTGTATCTTTCAGATAAACCAATACTTATGTGAACCTAAATATACGTACGATAAGGGATATCAGTTATTTTTCATATAAGATAGTTTTCGGTAGGGAAGACGCCAATTATAATAGACAGATAACATTCTTAGAGCAACAATCAATAACAACAAGGCAGCAATCCCCAAAAAGCTAGTGCTCCAGCCAATCCCAATTAATAGTCCAGCTACCATCGCCCATACAATATAAATTTCAGAACGTAAAAATAATGGCTTTCTTCCTGCTAATACATCGCGAATCATTCCACCCCCAGCTCCAGTTAAGGCAGCCGCAACGATTACCGCACTAAGCGGGTGGTTCATAGACGTGGCAAACATTGCTCCCTGAATTGCGAACGCCGATAACCCTATCGCATCAAACAATAAACCCCATTTCATCCATTGACTTATCCAGAACGTAGGTAGGAAGAATGCGAGTGTCATGACAATGATAGCAATTGTAAATAAGTTTCCTTGGTCCCATAAGGCAGAGACCGGTACACCAATTAATAAATTTCGAATCGCTCCACCCCCAAAGGCTGTCACGAATCCTAGTATATAAACACCGAGTAAATCATACTCTTCCTCCATGGCAACAATAACGCCACTAAGGGCAAAGGCTATTGTTCCAATTATGTTTAAAATCTCCCAGCTCATGATTCTCTCCCTTGATCGCGAAAAGAAGGGGTGTCCATCTAGGTCATTTCGACCTGATTGAACACCCTTCTTCTTTTCTTATTATGTTTGTTATCCGTTATCACGAAGCATTAAGAAAACAAAATATACTAGTGATACAATTGATAATAAAACAAGTACCCAATACGTTAAGCCTGTTGGGTCGTTTGCAGCACTTTCCCCGTTACCTCCACCACCACCAGCAAATGCTGTCATTGGAACAAGTAAGAAAGCAAAAAGGGCTGTAAGCATTGTAAGTTTTTTTAACATGATTTTACCTCCAAGTGTCAGTATGTAAGC
Organism: Bacillus alkalicellulosilyticus; assembly: GCF_002019795.1. Classification (GTDB taxonomy): domain Bacteria; phylum Bacillota; class Bacilli; order Bacillales; family Bacillaceae_F; genus Bacillus_AO; species Bacillus_AO alkalicellulosilyticum. Next base: position 1,978,207 of record NZ_KV917381.1, read on the forward strand.
AAAAGCGAACTGTTGATAGTAAGTTATTGCTACTTGGTCTTTTTATCCACTTCTCATTATAGTTTGGTTCTTATGATTACGCAATATGTACGCATGACTGTTTTAAAAGTGCTTGGCTTTTTCTAATCCGAATAAGGTATGATAAGATAATTACATTATATGTAGAAATTAAGAGTGAAACATGAAAGGAACAAGGATATGGGAAAGATTCATATTGAAGATATTATAATTGCCAACCAAACACTTAAAGATGTTGTCTATCATACACCACTACAAAAAAATCAAGTATTGTCAGAGCGCTATGAGTGTAACATCTATTTAAAAAGAGAAGACCTTCAAGTCGTCCGTTCGTTTAAAATAAGAGGGGCGTATCATCAAATTCATAGCTTACCTGAAGAGGCGTTAAAGAATGGCATCGTTTGTGCTAGTGCGGGAAATCATGCCCAAGGAGTAGCCTATTCGTGTAAAACACTTCAAATCAAAGGGCGCATATTTATGCCAGCAACCACCCCTCGTCAAAAAGTAGACCAGGTTGTTTTCTTTGGAAAGGAATATGTGGAGGTCGTATTAACAGGAGATACCTTCGATGATTCTTTTAATGAAGCGATGAACTATTGTAATGAGCATTCCATGGCATTTATTCATCCCTTTGACCAAGAAAAAATTGTAGCCGGACAAGGAACAGTCGGTGTTGAAATTATGAATGACATCGATGAACCAATCGATTATCTTTTTTCTTCGATCGGTGGTGGTGGCCTTATTTCTGGGGTGGGTACCTATATTAAAAGTATCAGTCCTCAAACAAAGATTATAGGAGCTGAACCTTTAGGTGCTCCGGCGATGAAAAAGTCGCTGGAAAAAGGAGAAGTGGTAAGGCTTGATGAAATTGAAAAGTTTGTTGATGGAGCAGCGGTGAAGAAAGTTGGAGAGATTCCATTTGAGATTTGCCAATCGATTTTAAATGATATTGTGTTAGTACCTGAAGGGAAAATATGTACAACCATCTTAGATTTATATAATCAAAATGCGATAGTAGCTGAACCAGCCGGTGCTATGCCAATTACTGCTTTAGATTTTTATAAGGATGAGATTAAAGGGAAGACCGTTGTTTGTATTGTTAGTGGGGGCAATAATGATATTGGCCGTATGCAAGAAATGCGAGAGCGTTCTCTTATTTATGAAGGCTTACAGCACTACTTCATTATTCAATTTCCACAACGTGCAGGGGCGCTACGAGAATTTATCCAAGATGTCCTTGGGCCTGATGATGACATTACTCGTTTTGAGTACACGAAAAAAAATAACAAAGCAGATGGACCTGCCCTTGTTGGAATCGAGCTAAAACATGCAGATGACTACCCGTTGTTTATTGATAGACTTTCAAAAAAAGGTTTTGACTTCAGAGAAATTAACAAAAACGAGACCCTGTTTAATTTACTAATTTAAAAACAAAAAAGCTTATTCTTATGGGATAAGCTTTTTTTGAGTAAGTATACCTAAATATAGAAAAAGGATTAAGGTAAATAGTCTCATTTTGTAAATACTTTTACATTCAAATGTTTTTTTGAAAAAAGTATGGTGACAAGCGAAAAAGAGTGGTATTCTGAAATAAATAATAAGTTTTCGGCGATTGATAAAAAGGGAGTTGAACAAAATGAATTATAATAATAAAAAAGGAATTTTACTAGAAAGTGGAACTAATGAACTAGAGATTATTGTATTTTCGATTGGCGATGAAATGTTTGGAATAAATGTATTAAAAGTACGCGAAATCATCAACCCACTTCCTATTACAAAAATGCCAAACAGTCACCCTAACGTCGAAGGGATTATCCGTCTTCGTGACATGATTTTACCAGTAATTAATTTAGGGAAGGTGTTAAATTTCCCTGTTTCAAATAATCCAGAAAAAGATAAATTAGTTGTTGTTGAATTTAACAACATTAAAGCGGCTTTTCATGTTGACGATGTATCTCGTATTCACCGAATATCATGGGAGCAAATTGAAAAACCTTCAGAAGTGACACAAGGGCTAGAGCAATCAACCATTGGAGTTATTAAATTAGATGATGAAATGGTCTTATTGTTAGATTATGAAAAAATTGTAGTGGAAATTGCTCCAGAGGTAGGAATAAACAAAAATAGCATAAAAGAGTTGGGTCCAAGAGAGAGAAGTGACAAACGAATCGTAATTGCGGAAGATTCAGCTGTTCTTCGCAGAATGATTGAGGATACATTAGCTGATGCTGGATATCATAACGTATATTTCTTTGATAATGGAAAAACAGCATGGGAATACCTTGAAACATTATCAGAGAAAGGGAGAGCTGGTGTGGAAGAAGCAGTTCAGTTAATTATTACTGACCTTGAGATGCCACAAATGGACGGACACCACTTAACAAAACGAATTAAAGACAGTGATGTTCTTAGAGGACTCCCAGTCGTTATTTTCTCTTCTTTAATAACTGGTGAATTAAAACATAAAGGGAAGTTAGTTGGAGCAGATGCTCAAATTAGTAAACCTGAAATCGCTCGACTTGTTGAAACAATTGATAAACTGATTTTATAAGATCACCATCAATATGAGAAAAAAACCACAAAGAGGAAGGTCTCTTAGTGGTTTTTTGTATTCTATCGGACACAGAATCCGCTATCTTTACTAAAAATGGGCTTTTACAAGTGGTTCGGACGCGGGTGTCCGATACATCAATAGAATCAGAAAAAAGCGTGATATAACATCTCTTGTCCGTTGGAGAACTGGTAAGCTAATTTCAGGAAGGCGATAGCTTCGCTCACTGCGCGTGCTTTAATAAGAAGTACACTTATTAAAGTACTTTTTCAAAAGAGGGCAGTGGCTTCGCTTATCGCAAGTAATCAAAGACGGCTTTGCCGTTTTTCTTAGTTAATTGATTCGCTTGGCGCCAAGGTAACGTGAGCTCCAATACGATTGATCTAGGTTACTGATCGTTACTCCTGTTGACGAACCGGCATGAATAAAATCACCGTTGCCTAAATAAATACCGGCATGGGAAGGACCTGCAGCGTAAGTTGTAAAGAATACAATATCTCCTACACTCGGATTAGAAACCGAAGAAGACGCTCCCCATATTTGACTTACTGTTCGTGGGATAGTCACACCATGCTGTTTATAAACATATAATAAAAAGCCACTACAATCAAATCCGCTTGGTGAGGTTCCCCCCCATACATAAGGTGAACCGATAAGATTTTTAGCTGTAGAAATGATAGATGAAGAAGCCCCATCTGCTTTTGGTTCAGGTTCAGGCTCTGGTTTCGGCTCAGGCTCAGGCTCGGGGTCTGGTTGTGATTCAGAGCTAGCTGTCACGTCTTCCGTTGCCGTTGAAACGGCTTCTTGAGTTGATGTTTGTACAGTTGCTTTATAATCATCATACTCGATTTTTTCATCTTCAGATAAAATGTGGCCGATTGTTTCTGAACCAGCAATACCGTCAACTAATAGGTCATGGGCTCTTTGATAATTCATAACTGCTTGTTTTGTTTGATTTCCAAAAATTCCATCAACACCTTGGTAATATCCATATTCTTTTAAATGCTCCTGTAAATCCATTACCATCTGGCCTTGGTCGCCATTTCGTAGTAAGAGGTCTTCATGTAATTCTTTTTTAACTTCTGTTTTTGCTTCAGATGAGACAAGGGCTAATTTAGGGTCATTCACTTCTTCTTTAATGTTGGCTTTAAGGTAAGGGCCATTTCCCAAGACTGTTTCTGCCGAGTTTAGCATATGACTAATTGTTTTTGGACCAGCCTGCCCATCTACTTTTAAATCATGAGACTCTTGATAATGCTTAACTGCTTGATAGGTTAGAAGCCCATACATGCCATCGTGAGCTCCTTTGTAATATTGAAATGCTAATAAATAACCTTGTAAATGGAAAACCTGTTGACCTGTGTCTCCAAAAGAAAGCAATTGTTCTAATTGAAGAGTTGGGTCGTTTGATAATTGTTCTGGACTATATGACGTAGCCTCGGCATGAGGGGTCATATGCATGGTAGCTGCACCAAGTACCATTGAAGTTACCAAGAGTTTCCCTTTTGTTTCCGATTTCATCACCATCATCCATCCTCCTGTATTCCCCGTAATCGTTGTTCGTATTTTCCCTATGAATGAATCCTACTGACGATGACAGCCCTTATCACACATTGTATGTACCTATTTGAAGCTTAGAACACAAGAGGCATTGTTTTGAGAGTGATCAAAAAGATAGTATAATCATTATAGGAGATATTACATAAAAATATGGAGGTCATTATGAAGTTACTTCAGAAAAAAGTCATTGCATTAGTCGACCATGAATTTGAGGATCTTGAACTATGGTATCCTGTTCTTCGCTTACAGGAGGAGGGTGCTACTGTACATTTTGTTGGACCAGAAAAACAAACTGTATATAAAGGAAAGTATGGCGTACCTGTCACAACTGATTTTGGATTCGCAGAAATACACTCCAAAGATTACGATGGAATCCTCGTTCCAGGAGGATGGGCACCTGATAAGTTACGCCGTTATCCAGAAGTCATTTCGTACATAACGGAAATGAATGAAGCGAAAAAGCCAATCGGTCAAATTTGCCATGCAGGATGGGTATTAATTTCAGCAAAAATTCTTCAAGGTGTAAAAGTTACAAGTACCCCTGGAATTAAAGATGATATGGAAAATGCGGGAGCAATTTGGATTGATGAACCTGTTGTCATCGATGGTCATATCGTTTCAAGCAGAAGGCCACCTGACTTACCGCAATATGGAGAAGCTTTTGTGGATGTGCTAGCTCAGTCGTAACTTCGATAGGCTAGTCCATAAGGGAGGATTCAGAATGGAGTTTCACTTTTTTGGTACTGGAGCAGGTATTCCGTCAAAAGATAGAAATGTAAGCGCGATGGCAATTCGTTTTTTGCAGCATAATGGAATGGTGTGGCTGTTTGATTGTGGAGAGGGGACCCAGCATCAATTTCTTCATTCTTCACTAACATTAAGTAAGATAGAAAAAATTTTTATCTCTCATCTGCATGGGGACCATATTTTTGGTTTGCCGGGTCTTTTAGGAAGTCGTTCGTTTCAAGGTGGACGAAATCCAGTCACGATTTATGGTCCAAAAGGGATTCAAACCTTTGTGGAAACAAGTTTAACGACCTCGCAAACTAGATTGCTGTACGACCTTTCGTACCATGAGGTTACTGACCAAGAAATATGTGTTGATGGCAATATTTCCGTTCAATCTTTTTTATTAGAACACGGGTTAGACAGCTTCGGCTATCGACTAACAGAAGTCGATAAACCAGGGAAATTAGATGTAGCCAAACTTAGAGAAAAAGGAATACCACCAGGTCCCTTATACGAGCGCATCAAAAAAGGGGAATCGATAACCTTGGATAGTGGTGAGGTTCTAGAAAGTTCATGTTATGTAGGACAGGCTACAAAGGGACGAGTTGTCGCTATTGCTGGAGATACAAGGGAAACCGAAAAAGCGCTGTCTTTGGCAAGAGATGCGGATGTTCTTATTCATGAAGCAACATTCCGCCAAGGGGAAGAAGACCAAGCGTATCAATTTTTTCATTCCACCACAAAACAAGCTGCTCAATTAGCGATACAGGCTTCTGTGAAATATTTACTGATTACTCATATTAGTTCAAGGTACTCTAAAGAAGAAAGTGAGATTGAAAAGGAAATACAAACGCTGTTTCCTTCTTCTTTCCTTGCTTATGACCATGCAGTTTTTACATGTCATGAAAAGAATAAAATACTAAGTAAACAGCCAAATTAAGATCAGTCTCGTACGATGAGGAGGGTTATTATTGGCAACACATGATCAAATTAACTATTATGTAGAAAAAGTAAGTGAAACGATTGATTATGCACAAAAACAATTAGATGATTTCCAAAGAGTTGAACATGGGAATTCCGAGGAATATACGAATGCGCAACTACAGTTAGAGGAAATAAATCAAGAGCTCGATAGTATCATTCGAAGCGCGACGCCTGAGCAACGTGAACAGCTTAATCGAGCACAACAACGACTTAGACAAATGCAAAACCACATGATTCTTAGACAGTAGCCTATTGAGCGATGATATGAGTACGAGAAAAGGCTGACTCCACGAAGGAGTCAGCCTCTGATCTATCTGATACGTCTGTTTTAATTAGTAGCCGACGTATGCTGTCCCGATAATTACAAGTAGAATAAACAACACAACTAATAGCGCAAAGCCACTTCCGAATCCAGTGTGAGCCATAGTGAAAACCTCCTAAAGAATGTTTATTTAACTTACACTCATACCATATGTAATTAAAGCTAAGTATGTATGGGCATTCCCCTATTTTTTTGAAACTTTTTTTACATGGTCTGTTTTTTTTTTTCTAAAGGGCTTTTTACCCTGTCGTTGAATATATAATATTGATACGTAAAAGGGAGAGTGATGACTATGAGTTTGAATCCACCAGAACGAGTGTTAATGGGACCTGGACCAAGTAATGTAGACCCAAGTGTATTGCGAGCGATGTCCATTCCACTAGTTGGCCATCTTGATCCTGTTTTTTTAAAAGTAATGAATGAAACAATGGATATGCTTCGACATGTCTATCAAACTAAAAATAAGATGACGATGGCGATAAGTGGAACAGGAAGCGCAGGAATGGAAACGTTATTTGTGAACTTGGTTGAGCGAGGGGATAAGGTCATCATTGGTGTAAATGGTTTGTTTGGAACGAGAATGGTTGATGTTGCCCAACGATGTGGTGCGACCGTTATTGAAGTCCACGCACCATGGGGGACAATTATAGAACCAAGCAGCATTGAAACCGAATTACATAATCATCCTGATGCGAAAATAGTAGCAGTAGTCCATGCTGAAACATCAACTGGGGTTCGTCAACCGTTAGACGAAATTAGTAACATCGTTCATAAAACAGATGCTTTATTTGTTTGCGATATGGTCACGTCTATCGGTGGCAGTCCAACTGAAATTGATAAATGGAACATAGACGCAGCGTATAGCGGGACCCAAAAATGCTTAAGCGCTCCTCCAGGATTAGCGCCCATTACATTAAGCGATAAAGCAGTAGACGTTATGGCAAAGAGAAAAACGAAAGTACAAAGCTGGTACTTAGATTTATCGATGATTCAGCAATATTGGGGTGATGAACGTTCTTACCACCACACGGCACCGATCTCAATGATATATAGCCTACACGAAGCATTACGTTTGCTCGTTGAGGAAGGAATGCCATCAGTATATGGTAGACATGCAAAGTACGGTGAAGCACTTCATGCTGGGTTAGAGGCTATGGGATTAAAGCTACTCGTCGATAAATCTCATCGTCTTCATCAGTTAACATCGGTCTGTATACCAGAAGGCGTTGACGATGCGAAGGTTAGAAGTGGCTTGCTCGATAAGTACGGTATTGAAATTGGTGGAGGCTTAGGAGAATTAAAAGGGAAAGTATGGCGCATTGGACTGATGGGGTACAACGCCAAACTAACGAATGTCACCTTACTTTTAGCGGCATTAGAGGATGTTTTATCAGACCAACACACTTCACTTTCTTTTGGGAAAGCACAGAGTGCAGTGAACCAGGTATTGACCCAGTCTTAACGAAAATGAGCAAGAAAGTTGTACCGCTGCTTCCTTTTTGTATAATGGAAGAAGGAAAGGAAGTTGAGAACGCCCATGCAAGAATTAACAAAAAAAGAAGCATATCAATATCTTACAAGTGATATTGGTAAAGTTGTATTATATGTGTATTCTCCTTTTTGTGGAACATGTAGAGTAACGACAAAAATGCTTGAAACGGTATCAGAGATGTTGCCAACCGTGAACATAGGAACATGTAATTTAAATGCAATGCCTGGATTGGCTCAGGATTTTAAAATTAAAAGTGTTCCATACCTGGCAATTGTTCAAAATGGCAAAATTGCAAAAGAAATTTATGCGTTTCGCTCGATCCCATATTTATTTGAAACAGTAAAAAAAGAAATGATAAATTCATGAAATGAAAGGGGATAACATAACATGTCAATGCATTATGAAGATTATATGAGACAAGTGATTCAACCGATGCGACAAGAATTAGTAAATGGAGGTTTTAAAGAGCTGAGAACAGAAGAAGAGGTAGCAAACTATATGGAAAGTGCAGAAGGAACTACATTGGTGGTTATCAACTCTGTATGTGGTTGTGCTGCTGGGCTGGCAAGGCCATCAGCGATTATTTCCTTACAAAACGATACGAAACCAGATCACTTAGTGACAGTGTTTGCAGGACAAGATAAAGAAGCTACAGCAAAAATGAGATTCTATTTTGAGGGAATCGAACCATCATCTCCTTCTATGGCATTATTAAAAGGAAATGAAGTCGTTCACTTTATTCCTAGAGAACAAATTGAAGATAGAAGTGTTGAGGACATCGTTAGCAATCTCACAAGTGCGTTTGATGTTCATTGTAAATAAGGGTGGTCTGGTATGAAGGCTCCAGCATTTTCATTAAAAGACATCAATGACTTGGAAATAGCACTAACGGACTTCAAAGGCAAACCTGTAATGATAACTTTCTGGGCTTCATGGTGTCCTGATTCTATCAAAGATTTGCACCAAAAAAATGAGTTATTTACAAGCATGGACAAAGACAAGCTTGTCTTCCTTACGATAAATGTGACAGGGCGAGAAGGGCATGAAGGTGATGGTCCTAAATTTATTGCGGAGCAAGGATACAAGTTTCCCGTTCTGTTGGACAAGGGGACAAAAACGTATGATTCCTATCGCTGCATGGGTGTTCCAACGACGATACTCCTAGATAAAGACCAAAACATTGTTGCCACCTTCAATGACAGAAGTACGTTTATGGACATTATGAACGGACTCACAAAGTTAGTATAAAAAAGCGGGATAAGCCTAGAAAGGGCTTATCCCGTTTTTTACCACCTTTGATAGCAACTCTACATTTGGATACTCTAGCTCCTCATATTTTTTGAGTACACGTTCGACATCATAGGAAACGCGCTTAATTTTTATATTGAATTCTGTTTCATCCTCTTCAACAAGAAGATAGGAGGCGCGAGGTTGTCCATCGAATGGTAAGCCGACACTGCCTAAGTTTGCTACGCATTTACCTTGAAAGAAACGCACATATGGCAAATGAATATGAGCATACAAATAAAGTGAAGCTTCTTGCTTTGACATTAATTTTTCTAAAAGTACATCATCATTTTCCTTAGGTAGCACCACTTCAAACAAACTAGTAGGTGTCGCATGGAAAGCATGTATCTTCTGACCATTCTCCATTGTAAGATGAAGTTCGGTATCTAGCGATTGTAAAAAGGTAACATCGTCATCGTTTAATTTAGATCGAATCCAGTCTCTTTCGATATTCATTATTTCGAGTGCAGCAGAAGGAACTTCTCCTTCTTTTACCCCGCGTACGACCCACTCATCGGCATTGCCTTTAATCACTTTGGTCGCAATCGATCGAACGATGTCAAGAGAGCGCTTCGGTTCAGGGCCGCGATAGCAGATATCCCCTAATACAAACGTTTGATTTACATTTTCTTTTTGTAACGAATCAACAACAGCATCTAAAGCGACCGCATTTCCATGAATATCAGAAATAAACGCATATTTCATTTTTCATAACCTCCACCGTTTAATAGTAATAGTATGTAAGTCATTGATCGTAATTGTTCTCACTGTTCGTAGGGCTTGTTCATTATTGGTAACGGATGAGGAGGATCCGTACCCGTTGAAACCTGAATAGTCCATTGTCGGTAATCGATTTTTAGAACCGTTACCTTTGAAAGTTTATTTTGCTCATTGTCGGAAAAGGATGAGGGAGAACCGTGCCCGCTGAAAGCTATTTTGCCTAGTAGCGGTAACCGATGTCGTAGTTCCATTCCCCTATCAACCTCATTTGCGAATTGCGTGGTAACGGATGGCCATCCGTATAGTATTTCCCTTATACTATACCAAATCAGAGGGAATGATGTAAGCAGAAGAGTGGTGTGCCTTCAGACTGGTATGGTACGATAAGCGAAGTAGATGATGAATGAAAGGAGATTTTTATGAAAATCAAAACGATTGAACCAACACCAAGCCCAAATACAATGAAATTAATCCTAGATGAAAACCTTCCTCAAGGGACTCGCAATAACTATACAAAAGACAATAAAGAAGAGGCACCAAGCTACATTCAGCAATTGTTCGGGATAGAAGGCATTAAGGGAGTTTATCATGTTGCGGACTTCTTAGCTCTTGAACGAAATGCAAAGGTCGATTGGAAAGTCATCCTTCCGCAAGTTCGAGAGGTTTTTGGTGAAGCAAGCAGTGTGGACAATTTCCAACATCAACAGCAAGACAATGCCTTTGGAGAAGTAAAAGTATTTTTTCAAATGTTCAAAGGAATCCCAATGCAAATTAAAGTGTCAGATGGTGAAAGAGAAGAGCGAATTGGTCTTCCAGACTATTTCAAAGAAGCTACCTTTAAAGTACAACAAGCTGATGACAACGTAGTATTAGAACGTAAATGGGTAGAACAAGACATTCGCTACGGAGATGTACAGGAAGTGGGTCGTGAAGTAGCTGAAGAAATTACAGCTGCATATAGCAAGGAAAGAATAGAAGCACTTGTCAATGAGGTTGTAGGTTCTTCATCTCAACAAAAGACACTTAATCCAGTATTTCAAAAAATCACATTTGAGATGCTAGAAGATCCGGATTGGAAAAAGCGTTATGCTGCGCTTGACAGAATTGATCCATCAGAAGACGATATTCCTGTGTTAGCAAAAGCGTTAGAAGACGAGAAAGCTTCAATTCGTCGTCTCGCAACGGTATACTTAGGGATGATTGAAACTCTTAATGTGTTACCTTACTTATATCAAGCACTTCAAGACAATTCTGTTACGGTTCGACGTACAGCTGGTGATTGTCTTTCCGACATTGGGAACTCTGACGCGATTCCTGTAATGATTGAAGCGTTAAAGGATCCGAATAAACTTGTACGTTGGAGAGCTGCGATGTTTTTATATGAAGTTGGAGATGAAGCGGCATTAGACGCGTTAAAGGAAGCAGAGAATGACCCGGAGTTTGAGGTTAGTATGCAAATTAAAATGGCCATTGAACGAATTGAAACAGGCGAAGAAGCTAAAGGTTCGGTTTGGAAACAAATGACTGAAGCGCGTAAAGACAAATAAATCAATAAATTACAATGACATCCTACAGACAATTGAGATAAAATTGTAAGAGGAGGTGAGTTAAGTGGATAAAGAGCAAATTTTAGCCGTATTAAAAGAAAAGGGCTTAACAGATATTATTGAATTGATTGAAGATGCTGAAGCTGGTCACTTAACAGAGTTAGAGCTCGTTGAAAGGCTAGGGCTTGTTCATGGTGAAGAATTAAATAAAGACGTTTTATCTTTGCTACAAGAGCTAGGTGTTGAAATTATATATGTGGCTGAAGATGACGAATAGAAAGGGAGAGAAGTGTAGTGCGTCCTGCTCCTTCAGAACAGATTTCAAAGAAAGCACTCCCGGTGTGGAGAATTAAAGCAAGTATCGATGCGTTATTTTTCGCTCTATTTCCGATTGGGTATGGGGTTGTGCTTTATTTTTTCTCATTACCTGTATGGATACTTTGGGTACTAATTATAGGCTTTATCATTCAAAGCATCATTAATATTGTTGTGATTCCTCAAGTTCGCTGGAAACGTTGGCGCTACAATGTTCATGAACATGAAATTGATTTGCAACGTGGTGTATTTGTCATTCGTCGCACATTGGTTCCGATGATCCGGGTCCAACATGTTGATACAGAACATGGTCCGATATTACGAAAATATGGACTCGCAACAGTGACCATTTCCACAGCAGCAACAGTTCATCGGATTCCGGCCCTTACATTTGAAAAGGCTGATGAACTTCGTGATATCATTTCATCCTTAGCAATGGTGGCTAACGAAGATGAATGAATGGAAGAGATTACATAGTGCAACGATAGTATTGTCTTTTTTATCAACGTTTAAAGGATTTATCTTTCCAATTATTATTAGTGTTTTCATTGGTGGATTCCGAACGACTTCGATTTTTAATATATACACGATAGCTGGTGTGTCCTTATTGTTTTCATTTCTTTATGGCCTATTTTATTGGCTTACGTTTCGTTACACTCTATACGAAGGAGAGTTAACAACGAAAAAGGGGATTTTTGTAAAAAAGACACGCTACATACGGCAAGAACGAGTCCAAAGCATTGATGTTACTGCAGGTGTCCTGCAGCGGATTTTTGGGTTAGTTAAAGTGAAAATTGAGACAGCGGGAGGAGGGGCAGAACCTGAACTTGAACTGCTGGCTGTTACAAAAAAAGAAGCCGCTGAATTACGAGAGGCATTATTACAACGAACATCTAATGAACTAGAAAATGATGAAGTCGAGCAAATTGAAGAAAAGAAATCCGAAAAAACAACGTGGAAGCTTCCGTTTTCAGACCTTGTAATTGCTGCAGCCACCTCAAGTAGTGTTGGGATTGTGTTATCTGCTTTACTAGCCATCTTTTCACAGATAGAAGTACTTATCCCAGAAACACTGTACAATCGATCGGTGGAATATATCTTTGATACATCTGTTTTCTATTTAATTCTATCCTTAGCGTTTTTATTTGTATTGGCTTGGTTGATATCAATTGGATTGATGGTCATTAAATACGCTAATTTTACAATTACGAAAGAAGACAATGATATTATCATTGAACGTGGCTTACTAGAAAAGAGACAATTGACGTTAAATGTGAATCGGATTACAGCTGTCCGTATTGTTAGTAGCCCACTGAGACAACCTTTTGGATTCCGAACCATTTTCGTCGAAAGCAAAGGTGGAGGTTCAAGTGACGAACAATTTTCAACAGTCCTTATCCCTTTGTTGCATCAAAAACAACTAAGGTCGGTCATGCAACACCTTATTCCTACATACGACGTATCCCTGGATATCAATCCAATTCCAAAGAGAGCAGCTCTACGGTATTTATTACGAATCGGTTTACTTCCAACGATTATCATATCAGTGTTGACTTATTTTACCTCCTTTGGTAAATATGGATTTTTTCTGCTTCCGTTAGTAATTGGGTTAGGGTATTGGCAATACAAAGACGCGGGTGTTGGATATGATCAACAATCGATTTACTTCCGTTTTCGCTCAATCAACCAAACGTTGGTTATCGTTCATAAAAAACGAATTGAAGCCGCTGATGTTCACCAATCGGTTATTCAACGTTATCGGAGACTTGCGTCGATTGATATTTCGGTGTTATCAAGCATTATTGGAAAAACATTTTCAGTTGTCGATGTAAGTGAGAAGGAAAGTAAAGCATTCTTACAATGGTATACGTATGAAAAAAAAGAGAGCAATAAAACTAGCTAAACCATTTGCAATGGTTTCACTCGCCATAAAGCCCGTTGTGAGAAACACTCACAACGGGCTTTACACATGGTGGTTTTTCCACATACTTATCTGTCTCTTGAAAATTCGTTGGTATACATAATAATAGAACGCTTACCAGACTCTGTTGTAAATTCAAAGCGGTCATAAATAACATCTTGATGGGCATTGACGACTTTTCGTTCATAGTGGTGTTGTACACTAACAACTTGTTCCTTTGTTTGATATGTAATAAAGTTTACTCCCACTATCGCTAAGCTTTCTTGGAGCGGATGATTTGTAAAAGAATTATGGCAATAAACGATATTATCATGAGTCAGTTCAAACGTTCCAAGTGCTTTTTCAAGTGTATCAAGTGCCGGTTTTTCAAGTTCTTGAAGTAATAAAGAATAAGGATGATTATTACTGGTTTTGACAACAGCTTCTTTAAGTGGTTCGGATTGAACTGAATTTAAGTACGATTTTAATTCGTCAATTCCAGTAACGTTACTGGGCTGTTTCTTGTTACAGTTTTCAATTTCTTTTTCAATCGCTTTTACCAAAGAATCTTGGTAGGACTGACAAGGTGTTTTTGTTAATTTTTCAATTTTACCTGAGTGGATTTCAATTACATCTCCATCTTGATAGACTGGGGGTGTAAGCTTGAATTCTAACGAACTTGTTTGAGCTGGTAGCTGTTTCACACCAACGATTTTAACTAGTCCTCTCCAAGGCTTTCTAGGCTGAACAATGACATCTACTAACTCTGCATAATAAACACCTGATTGGTGTTCTTGAACAATAATCTGTTTTCCGATCAGTGATTGTGCTTCTTTTCGGTCCATGAAAACCCTCTCTTTTACTCTAGTAATGTATAGTCATCTCTAATTTGTCTAACATAATTTTTTTCTTTCTGTTAATACTATTATAGTCATTTCTACTATTTTTCCGCAAGTACCTGAAACTGGATATTCTCCAAAAAGTTTTCTGAATCTTTTATTGTTTTACATCGAAATAAAAGAGGGTGCCTTAAAAAGCAGGAGATCTGACTAGTCATGACGAATTGTTAGAGTAACTGGAATACATCCGAAGAGCTCCAGGACTTTACTTTTTCACCAACACTATATTTTGTATGAAATTAGGGGAGGCGTTTTTTACATGTATGATTTAAAAGAAAAGGAAATGATTTTTGTGTTTACGGGTCCAGATGGCTCAGGTCGGAAAACAGTTGCTCGATTAGTTGGCGACACATTACATATGCAAGGAGTTATCTCTTCTACAACAAGAGCAAAGCGCTCGTATGAAACAGAAGATGTTGATTACCATTATTTATCGAGAGAAGACTTTATGAAAGCTGAAGAAAACAATGAGTTTATTGAAAAAGTTGAAATAAATGGTCATTTATATGGGATTAAGGAATCGGAAGTAGCTGAAAAGTTTGAGAAAAACGGCTGTATTTATTTAGTATCTAATAAAGAAGGTGCGGATATTCTTAAAGGGCTTTATGGGGATAAGGTCATTCGTTTATTTTTGTATGCTGACCGCGATACGGTAATCCAGCGTCAAAGAGAACGTGGTGACGCAGAAGATGTCATTGATGCTCATATGAGTCACTATGATGAAGAATTAGAATATAAAACCGAATGTGAACATGCATTTGAAAATTATGAGCTAGCTCATACCGTTTTTGAAGTGACAAATAAAATAGAAAAATATTTAACTGGTGTTTTAAAAGCTAAATAACAAAAAAAGCTTGTTCGTTTGTCTATATAGGTAGACAAACGGCAAGCTTTTTTGATTAGGTAAGATTAAGATAGAAATTTATGTGGTTAGACAGAAAAGAGCAAGGGCTTCGCACACTGCGCGTGTTTTACAAGAAAGGCACTTGTAAAACTCTTTAAAAAAGGCAGTGGCTACGCTCCTTGCTTCTAAAAAAGCGACTTTGTCGCTTTTTTATTTATTTGTATACCGTATTTCGTTTAACTTTAGTAGGTGGTTCATTCGTTCGATTCTATTTTTTTCCAATATTTCTGTTAATCGAATAATTGTCAATTCCATTTTTGATAATGCGATAAAAATGTTTTCCTTTTGTTGTAGTTGGTTTTCCTTCGACAAGGATAGATACGTGTGAAGTAAGTTAGGGATATCCTCACGAAACATTCGTTTGACTGTATACCGATCTTCAATATCGAGTAATTCAAACTGCGGAATCAGTTTATCAGTATGCTTAAAGATTTGATTTAAACGATTTTCAAGTATTGGGTCAAGTGTAATCGAATTTTTGTGTTGCAAAAACCGCTTTGTTTCCATAAGAAGAAGCTTGACTTCTTCATTTTTTTTCAAATCCACTTCTCGAGAAGATGAAGTGGGTGGAACTGGAGAAAGTGGAGCTTTATTATGGGTGACAAGCTGCCCTAGTAGTGCATCGTCTAGCATGTCAATTTTATAAAATATCGCTTGCATATAGGGAGACTTACGCACATTACGGACATACGTACGTCGGTTTTGAATGTAATGAACTGTTGAATCCACACATTTTCCTACTCCATCAACAGCTTTAAAATATTTGCGGAAGCATTCAATATAAATCCGTTTTTTGACGGGTGCATGACTTTGATGTAAATCCTGCATTTGCACTAAGATTTTTTTCTTTTTTATTTTAATCGTTATTTTAAAGTTAATCGATTTTTTATTAATGGTTCGATTCGATTGATATTTGCTAGATTGTTCAATCAACTTATCTAGTATTCTTTCTGTTTCTTGAATTAACTGAAGAGACGCGGGCTCTGATAAAATGTCATCATCAACAGTGCGCATGCGGTCGGGCAGAAAGCTTTGGAGCCATGGCATGTCAATAAAATCTTTGAACATTGATAAGACTCTCCTTTGTGAGAGGTGGATTATTGACCAATTAGTTTTGTTTTCATTTGTTTATTTAAGTCATCCATCTCAGCAATAAATTTCTTTCCACTCGCAATAATACGTTCATTCGATTGTTCTGTTAATTGTATCGCAGAAAACACATCATCATACGCTTTTTTAAACGTATCAATGGCAATTGCTGGTTCTTCCAATGTTTTTAACGTTTGTTCTGTATTTTCTTTTAGCAATTGAGCATTTGACAACAACATCGATTCGGTAGCTTGGTTTACGTTTTGGACTGCGTTAATGACCTTGCGTTGATTTCCAAGCGCTAACTGTATCGATGCCGTTACTGTAATGATGTTTTTGGTCATGGTAATTGCGTTGAATATCGCTTCTTTTAGCTTATCGTTATTTTCAATAATAATATCAACAGAGGCAATCGATTGCTGTAGCACCATAATCGCCTGGGACATGTTTTTAACTCGGGAGATGACTTTTTGTTGACCTTTTTGAAGTGCATTAATGTTGTCTTTATTGTCCTCATTCGTCAACTCTTCTTCTAACATAGAATTCAATTGTTTTCCTGTGTCAATTTGTCCCTCTAAGCCTACAATTCGCTCTCTTGCGACAACACGAAGTTGTTCAAGCATAATCGTATCTTCTTGTAGTTTATCTTTGCCACTCAACAAACCTTCAATAATCTGGTCAACTTGGGCTTCAACGGTCTGGTATTTCTTCGCAAACTGTTCAATAGGGCTACGACGAAATAATTTGTTCATCATCTTTTGCCAAGAATTCTCTTGTAGATAGGAAGGTTCTAGCTCAGAAACAATTTCTTTAAGCTGATGAAGTTGGGTAGGGAGCTGATTATCCTGCTGTGCCATCATTTCTTTAACGGGTCTTTTTAACGCTTCTAGCGATTCTCCAGCTTCCTTTTGTTCTTTTTCTCCAAGACCACCAAGTGTCTCTAAAATTTTATCTATATCTTTATTGTCCTTGTACTCGGTGATTAGCTTTGTGTATTCACTCATTTTTTTCTCCTCCAACGGTTCAGATTCTCATACTTATATGTACGTTTATTTCTTGTGTCCGTTTCATATGTTGTTATGGTACAAATTATACCAATGTTCACTCTCCATAGACAAGTTATCCTTTATGTCTTACGATGCATTCCGTGATAAAATAAAGCGAGTCCTACAGAAATAAGGTGAATAGTATGTGTTTAATCAACTTTTCGTTTGAGAGGCATCCTACATATCAATTGGTGGTGGCGGCAAATCGTGATGAATTTTATGATAGAGCTACTGCACCAGCAGCATATTGGAATGACGCTCCTCACATCCTAGCAGGAAAAGATTTAGTGTCACATGGGACATGGCTTGGGGTGACGAAGAAAGGTCGCTTTGCGGCTTTAACAAACTACCGAGACCAAGTCACAATAGAAAATCCAAAATCACGTGGGAAGCTAGTCTCTAATTTTTTGAACTCTTCCTTCAGTGCCAAAGAGTATGGCATTCTTATAGAAGAAACGAAAACACAATATCAAGGATTTAATCTACTTTTATGGGATGGTCGGGAGTTTTTTTATCATTCCAATCGAAGTGAAAAGTTTCAAAAGCTCATTCCCGGAACTTACAGTTTCAGTAATGCGTTATTACATTCAGATTGGCCAAAGGTGAGAAAAGGAAAAACCCTACTTGAAACGTGTAATGAAAAAACAGGTGATGACCTTTTTGAATGCTTACTTGGTGGATTATCAGACCATGTCGTGGCAGAAGACCATTTACTTCCTGACACAGGGGTTGGCATTGAGATGGAACGCTGGCTATCTTCAATGTTTATCAATAAAGGAAATTATGGTACTCGGTCCTCAACAATTATTACCTTCGATTATGAAGGAAAGGTTCATTTTTTTGAGAGAACTTATAATTTTTACGGTAAAAAGAAGAACGATGTCGATTATACGCTTAGGATACATAACAAGAAAAGGGGAATTTAGAGTGAAAAAGCATAAAAAAGAGAACGATCAAAATTGGGAAATCAGGGGTAGAATTTCAGAAGATGTATTAGCAAAACTGAAAAAAACAGCAGAAGTAATGAAAAAACAAGAAGCTGAAACAGCGGAACAACAGAGATTACAACGAATTGAAGAACGGAAAGAAAAAGAAAAAAACAAATCGTTTGAAGAGTTATTGGAAGAAAGTGATCTTGATTGGCAAAAATACAAATAAAAACAGAAAAAGTGAAGCGTGCGGATTAATTCATTCCGCGCGCTTTTTTCATCTCATTTTTGGATTGTAGAAAAAATTTATACATGTATCATCAAAATAATGTGTAAAAATCAGTGGATATTTCGTGAAAGTATGATAAATAAAGCGCTTGTCATATATTTCTTGTAACCGTTATTTGCATAAAACTACATAAAAACTTATAAATATGAGTTAATTATATTTACTAAATATTATAAAAACCTTTGAAGAAAGCGTTTGCAACCATATTTCCTTAAAGTTTCTGTTTGCCGTAATGTCAGAATAATGATATTATCATGTATATTAGATTAATCGCAAAAATATATTAGTTTAATCTCATATGTTGGCGGATTTAATTAACTTTTGTGGGGAGAGGTTGATGCTTGATGAAATTGCATGGCTTACCAAATAAGCAAGGCCTATACGATCCTCAGTTTGAACATGACAACTGTGGAATTGGCTTTTTAGCACATATTAAAGGGGAAAAATCACACAAAATCGTTCAAGATGCTTTGCATACGTTACGTAACCTCGAACACCGTGGTGGTCAAGGGGATGAAGTGAATACAGGTGATGGGGCTGGAATTTTAGTGCAAATTCCTCATCGTTTCTTTACGTCTGCCTGTACTATTTCAGGTATTGAACTGCCAGAGGCAGGTAAATACGGTGTAGGTATGATCTTTTTGCCTCAAGATGAAAAGACTAGATTACAAGCTGAAAAACAAATTGAAACGATTATTAACGAAGAAGGGCAAGCGGTCCTTGGCTGGCGTACAGTTCCAGTCGACCATTCGATGCTTGGTGCAGCAGCTTTAAAAGCAATGCCTTATATTCGACAAATATTTGTTAGTCGTGACCAGAGCCTTGCTCATGACCAAGACTTTGAAAGAAAATTATATGTGATACGTAAACGTGCTGAAAATGAAATTGGTTCAAGTATTGTAGATAATCATTCTTTTTACTTTACCAGCTTTTCAAGCAAGACAATTGTATATAAAGGTATGTTAACGACTGAACAGGTTAACCAATTTTACTTAGACTTAAACGAGCCTACATTTGAAACAGCGTTAGCGTTAGTGCATTCTCGTTTTAGTACAAATACATTCCCAAGTTGGGAAAGAGCACATCCAAATCGTTTTATGATTCACAACGGAGAAATTAATACGGTAAAAGGTAATGTTAACTGGATGAACGCTCGTGAGGCTATGTTTGCTTCACCATTATTTGGCGCGGATATGACCAAAATCCGTCCAATCGTTGACCAAAACGGAAGTGACTCATCTATGTTTGACAATACCCTTGAGTTTTTAACGCTTTCAGGCCGAACGATGGCTCATGCTGCAATGATGATGATTCCAGAACCTTGGCAAAATGACAAGGACATGAATCCTGAGAAAAAAGCATTCTATCAATATCATAGTACATTAATGGAACCTTGGGATGGACCTACTGCTATTGTGTTTACAAATGGAGACCAAATTGCAGCTACGCTTGACCGTAATGGTTTACGACCTTCTCGTTACTACGTCACTAAGGATGACTACATTATTATGTCGTCTGAAGTAGGGGTAATTGATATTGCTCCAGAAAACGTAGCATATAAAGACCGTCTTCGTCCTGGTCAAATGCTATTAGTTGATACTGTGACAGGTCGCATCGTTCCAGATGAAGAAATTAAACAACAAATTGCTTCCGAAGAACCGTATCAAGAATGGGTTAAAGAACACATGCTTGAACTTGACCAAGTATTAGAAACTTCTAATGTTGAAAATACAAATTTAGAAAAATTACTTTCTCGCCAATTAGCATTTGGTTATACGTATGAGGAAGTTTCAAAAATGTTAATCCCGATGGTATCATCTGGTGTTGATCCAATTGGTTCAATGGGGTATGATTCACCACTTGCTGTGTTATCGAAAAAACCACAGCTCCTATATAATTATTTCAAGCAACAGTTTGCTCAAGTTACGAATCCACCAATTGATGCGATTCGTGAAGAAATTGTAACGGCAACAGAAACAACGATTGGTGCGGAAGGAAACCTTTTACAACCAACACCAGAAAGCTGCCGTCACATTCAATTAAAATACCCTGTCATTACAAACGAAGAATTAGCAAAGCTTCGGAACAATAAATTAGAAGGCTTCCAATCTAAAACACTACCTATTCTTTTCGCAGTGAAAGAAGGAGTTCAAGGATTAAAGCCAGCACTTGATCATTTGTTTGCAAAAGCAGATGAGGCAATTGCAGAAGGAACAACATTACTTGTTTTAACGGATAGAGGCATGGATGAGCAAAGTGCAGCAATTCCTTCATTATTAGCAGTTGCTGGATTACATCATCACTTAATGCGTCAAGGAACAAGAACAAAAGTAAGCATTATCCTTGAGTCAGGCGAACCACGTGAAGTTCATCACTTTGCTGTTTTACTTGGGTACGGGGTTGAGGCCATTAACCCGTATCTTGCATTTGATACTGTCGATGAGCTTATCCAAGGCGGATTACTTGATAACATTTCTTATGTTCAAGCCGTGTCAACATTTATTAAAGGGGTAACAAAAGGCGTGATGAAGGTTCTATCTAAGATGGGAATTTCAACAATCCAAAGTTACCGTGGAGCTCAAATTTTCGAAGCGGTTGGTATCTCTGAAGAAGTAATTAATGAGTATTTCACTTGGACGACATCTCGTATCGGTGGAGTAACGCTAGAGATGATTGCCAAAGAAACGTTACTACGTCATGAAGGAGCTTTTTCTGACCAAGAAAGTGGAGATAAGACATTAGAACCAGGTGATGACTTACAATGGAGACGTAATGGTGAACCTCACCAATACAACCCACACACAATTCATTTGCTTCAACATGCTTGTCGTAAAGGGGACTATAGTCTCTTTAAGAAATATTCAAAAGCGCTTGATGAGCAAACAAAAGAACAAACAAGTTTACGTGGCTTATTAGCTTTTACCGATAAAGTAACTCCAGTTCCTCTTGAAGAAGTTGAATCTGTAGAGTCCATCGTAAAACGCTTTAAGACGGGTGCGATGTCATTTGGTTCAATTAGTGCAGAAGCTCATGAATCCTTAGCGATTGCAATGAACCGCATTGGTGGTAAGAGCAACACAGGTGAAGGTGGAGAAAACCCTGCTCGGTTCACACCTGATTCAAATGGAGATTCACGCCGAAGCTCGATAAAACAGGTAGCATCAGGTCGTTTTGGTGTGACAAGTCACTATCTAGTAAACTCTGATGAAATTCAAATCAAAGTAGCACAAGGAGCAAAGCCTGGTGAAGGTGGACAGCTTCCTGGTAATAAAGTATATCCATGGGTGGCAGAAGTACGTGGTTCAACACCTGGTGTTGGTCTAATCTCACCTCCTCCACATCATGATATTTACTCGATTGAAGATTTAGCAGAATTAATTCATGATTTGAAAAATGCGAACCCAACCGCAAAAATCAGCGTAAAGCTTGTTTCTGGTACAGGGGTTGGAACAATTGCAGCAGGTGTTGCTAAAGGTCGAGCAGACCATGTTATCATCAGTGGGTATGACGGTGGTACAGGTGCAGCAGCAAGAACTAGTATTAAACACACAGGTTTACCATGGGAGTTAGGCCTAGCTGAAACTCATCAAACCCTAGTGTTAAATAACTTACGTAACCGTATTTCAGTAGAAACAGACGGGAAGTTAATGACAGGTCGCGACGTTGTGATGGCTGCATTATTAGGAGCTGAGGAATTTGCTTTCTCAACGGCCCCACTAGTCGTGTTAGGTTGTGTAATCATGCGTGTTTGTCACCTTGATACATGCCCTGTAGGAATTGCGACACAAAATCCTGAATTACGTAAAAAGTATATGGGTACTCCTGATCATGTTGTGAACTTTATGTACTTTATCGCAGAAGAAATGCGTGAATATATGGCTCAGCTAGGATTCCGCACAATCGATGAAATGGTTGGTCGTACTGACGTCCTGAAGCAAAATGAGGATGTTGAAAACTGGAAAGCACAAACAATCGATTTAAGCAGTCTTTTATTCCAACCAACACAAGACCGTAGCAAAAACTTTAAATCAATGGAGCAAGACCATCAATTAGAGCAATCGTTAGATTATACAACTCTTCTTGACCTTGCCAAGCCAGCTCTTGAAGATAAAACCCCAGTACGTGCGACAATAGCTGTGAAAAACACGGACCGTGTCTCTGGAACAATTGTTGGAAGTGAAGTAAGTAAACGTTACGGAGCAGAGGGATTACCTGAAGATACGATTACATTTGACTTTAAAGGCTCAGCCGGACAAAGTTTTGGTGCCTTCGTTCCAAAAGGAATGACATTAACCCTTGAAGGAGACGCCAACGACTATTTAGCAAAAGGATTATCAGGTGGTAAGATTATCGTATATCCTCCTGCGACATCGTCTTTCAAAGCAGAAGAGAATGTGATTATCGGAAACACGACATTCTACGGTGCAACTGCGGGTCAAGCCTTTATTGCTGGAGTAGCGGGTGAACGTTTCTGTGTACGTAACAGTGGAGTTCATGTTGTCGTGGAAGGTGTCGGTGACCATGGTTGTGAATACATGACGGGTGGACGCGTCGTCAACTTAGGCACAACAGGGAAAAACTTTGCAGCCGGTATGTCAGGTGGTATTGCTTACGTTCTTGATGAAAAGAGAGATTTCGCGAAATCTTGTAACCAAGAAATGGTTCAACTTGAGTCATTAACAGATGCTAAAGAAATTGCCTATGTGAAAAGTTTAATCGAAAAACATGTTGAGTATACAAACAGTACACGTGGAAGCGAAGTACTTGAAAACTGGAATGAGACTCTACCGAAATTTGTCAAAGTTATTCCAAGAGACTATAAGAGAATGCTAGAAGCAATTGACCGCGTAAAAGCAGAAGGTCTAGCTGAACAAGAAGCCATTATGGTCGCATTCAACGAAAACAAAAACGACAAATCAAGAGTAACAGGAAAGTAGTAGCCAAACTCAGCGCTTTTCTGAGTTTGGCAAAGTAACAGAGGCGCTTTTGCTCTGTTACCAATAACTTCTTCGAATAAGGTGTACTTCCGAGTTTGGCAAAGTAAAAGTGGTGTTCTTCCACTTTTATCAATGAGTTTGGCATAAATATAGAGAAATAGAGGTGGGTTTCCCCACCTCTACCATAGTGGAGACAGACAGTGTCTACATCATGAAAATAGTGAGTTTAGGAGTGAGGAAGCATGGGGAAACCAACAGGATTTATGGAGTATGAACGTGTAAATGCTCCTAAGCGTGATCCGTTCGAACGTACAAAAAATTGGAAAGAGTTTCAACTATTATTACCAGAGCAAGAATTACAAAAACAAGGTGCACGTTGTATGGACTGTGGTGTGCCATTCTGTCAAACGGGTACAACGATGGACGGTTCTGGTGAAATGGGATGCCCAGTTTATAACTTAATTCCAGAATGGAATGATTTAATTTACCGTAATAAATGGAAGGAAGCGTTAGCGCGTCTTCATAAAACAAATAACTTTCCTGAGTTTACAGGTCGTGTATGCCCAGCTCCATGTGAAGGTTCTTGTACAGTAGCACTTGACGGTGATGCAGTTACGATTAAAAACATCGAGTACAGCATCGTAGAACGTGGCTTCCAGGAAGGTTGGATTGTTCCAAATCCACCTAAGAAACGTACTGGTAAAAAAGTAGCAATCGTAGGATCAGGACCAGCTGGATTAGCAGCGGCTGCTCAATTAAATAAAGCAGGTCATTTCGTAACGGTGTATGAGCGAGCAGACCGTATCGGTGGACTATTAACATATGGTATTCCAGATGTTAAACTAGCGTATCAAACGATCAAGCGCCGTCTTGATATTTTAGAAGCAGAAGGGATTACATTTGTTACGAACACAGAAATCGGAAAAGACATTCCAGTTTCAAAACTTCATGAAGATTTCGATGCGGTTATTCTTTGTACAGGCGCTACGAAACCTCGTGAGGTAGAAGTAGAAGGTCGTGAATTAAAAGGCATTCACTTTGCGATGGAGTTTTTACACCAAAATACAAAAAGTTTACTAGATTCTAACCACGAAGACGGAAACTATATTTCAGCTGAAGGAAAAGAAGTAGTTGTTATTGGTGGAGGAGACACTGGAGTAGACTGTATTACAACATCTGTTCGTCACGGAGCTAAGAGCATCACTCAGTTTGACATTAACCGTGAGCGTGGAGCAGAAAGAAGCGATAACAACCCATGGCCATTATTCCCAATCGTTCATCACCATGAAGATGGTCATAAAGAAGCAATGGCCGTGTTTGGAAAAGATCCTCGTGCTTACCAAGTTATGACAACAAAATTTGTTGGAGATGAGGAAGGGAATGTAAAAGAGGTTCATACTGTTGCAGTAGAAACTAGCTTTGATGCAAAAGGAAACAAAGTTCGTACTGTCATTCCTGGAACTGAGCAAGTATGGCCAGCGCAACTCGTATTCCTAGCTGTTGGATTTACAGGACCAGAACAAGAAATCATTCGTCAACTTGAATTACAAACCGATAATCGCTCTAACATTAAAGCCGAGTATGGTAAATATGAAACGAGCGTTAAAGGAGTATTTGCTGCAGGAGACAACCGTCGTGGTCAAAGCTTAATCGTATGGGCTATCCATGAAGGTCGTGAAGCAGCAAGAGAATGTGATAAATATTTAATGGGAAGTACATTATTGCCATAAATAAAAACAGACTGAGAGAGGTGAATCACCTTTCTCAGTCTTTATTTTTTTTGTTTTGAAAACATGAAAATACTACCTCATTCTATACATACTATCGGATATCAGACCAATTAATATTAGAGGGTAATTCACTGTTTTTTTGAAAAAGTGTTGTGGCCTGTGAGTTTCGGAGATGTATTACATATTGAAAATAATCGGTTGTGACACTATCACCATTTTTGAGGATAAGTCTCTTTTTATCAAAGGGTGAATTGTTTCCATTTAGTTTATACATAACAGCTGTATGGTCTTTGTTGATGGTAGTAAAATGCTTTTGGTTATAATTTGTTTTAAAGGAGAAACCTTTTTCATTCTTTCCCGTAACATCTAAAACAAACGAATCTTCATACGTTATTACAATAGATGTCACTTTATTTTTCAATGGGGGATATTCATTAATCATGTGAGCAAGACGATAGTCATCTTTTGAAAATTCATAATCTCTATATTTTTGTTGATGAATGTGCACACTTCCAAATTGACCATAATAGTTGGCAAATTGGTTTAGATTAAAGAGAGCTTTAAAATTGCGATATTTCTTTTTTTCTCTTTGTATAAAAAACTTCTTTTGATCTTTTTCATAATATTCATAGTAAAGCTGGGTTCCGTGATATAAATTAGAAAGAGTGAAAGAATACGAGAAATAATCTTCACCTAATTTATTTTCATAAATGTCACGATTATCTTGTAAATCTTGATACAATTCATCAATAAAACGGATTTCTTCTTCTGAAAAAGAACGTTTGGATTGTTGTTTTGCATATTGTGTTAATCTTAATATGATTGGACCAAATTCCTGATGAGGATGTTGCGATACTAATGATGATAAATAGAAAAAAGCAATGTAATCATATTCAATATCTATTCCTTTAAATCTGATTTGGTTTTCAAGAGTATATGCTTGATTGTAGTCATACACTTTCTTTATGAATTCATAATCTTCATTTGAATATAAAAACGTCCCCTCTAAAAACGAAAATAAATGATTAATAATGCTTTCATTACCTGTATCAAGGTAAATGTTAACTAATTCAGTAAATGAATAAGGCCATTCAGCAAGGTAAATGAGTTGTTCGGAATTTTGATGTAAATAGGTTAATAATTTTAACCTTACATCATTGTTCAACTGAGTTCCGTGGTACTCTCCTGAAAGAAAGATTTGAGATTGAATAAGGTCATTTTTTAATAAAGACAATCCATTATAATCATGATAGTGGCCAAGGGTTAATGGAGAAGAGTAGTCATCTAAGTACTTTAGTATTTTTTTGTTTTCTATATGCAATAGTGATTGCAGCACTAGGAATACCACAAAGATACAAATTGCAAAAATAGGTGAATATTTCTTCAATCCACTTCCCCCTTTATAGGTGAAAGAGCTCATATCACGTGGACTGAGCTCTTTTTCTTTACTATTACTTATTAATGTTGACTTGAATACAAAAATTGCATTTTGTTTGATTCTTAATATTATTAACGGTCAAGCTTGTACCACTTGCAGCTGCAGCGAAGGCCATAAGTTGTCTTGTTGCAGCAAGCCCTCCGTTAATCGACAATAATTGTTTTTCATCCATACTAACAAAGCTGATAACAATTCCTCCAAATTTTATATTATATTATATTATGAAATTCATAATACAATAAAATTATAATATAAGTGACATTTCAGGACACCGCCCTATTTGTTCGGTAATCTGCCATTTTATTTCGGAGGCTACACGTAATGGTTGTATAGAAACAAAGTAAATACTTTTATTATATTATTCTTGTAGACGGAATATTGAGTAGGGTTTGAAACTAAAAACGAAATCAAATTAAAGAACTGGTTCAATAATTTATATTTTAATTGAAACCACTATCCCTTAACTTACGTATAACTGTTATATAGTTTTTTAGACATAAACCATAATTTTTTAGTATTTTGTTACTAGTTTGTAATGGTAATGTAAGTGATTTCATGAGAGAATGGAATAAATAAATTAAAGGAGAGAACCGTATATGTATTTATGGCTCAAACGGGCGACTTTAGTCACAACTGCAATTGTTACGTTAGGGTTAACAATGCCAGTTGGGATCACAAAAGCGCATGAAACCGACCATAGTCCAGCATCGAAGTCTGAACTTCCTGATAAACCTAAAAAAATACAACTTCAGCAAAGCTACGGATACATTGATCCTGCTTTTGATGAAGGTCTCACATATAAAGATGTCTTTAAAACAGATGCCTTTTTACAAGAAACAATTCAACATGCCTATTTGCAAGGACTTTTGAAATTTGGACCAAAAATTTCAGAGCGAATTGCGAGTGATTACGAGGAATCGATTTTACCTAAGTTTTATGATGTGATTGAAAACATAACTCAAGACGTCGACCCCGAAGATTTACATTTTATTAAAGTGTCGAACACACCAGCAGGAGGCAACGGGGAGAAAATTATGCACGTGTATGATGAGAGAGATGGAAATGACATCGTTCGATTTCATGTTCGTCGTGAAAACCCACCTCGTCAAGGCTATTGGTTTGATTTTCACTATCATATGAAAGACGATAACTTTGAAGAGCATTACAATCTCGGAAAAATATACTGGGACAAAAATACACCGCCATTATGGCAAGCATAAAAGGAACTGCGAAATCGGCAGTTTCTTTTTTTTACTTAGTATACTTGTTATAATAAAAGAAAAATGGAGGGGTAAAAATTGAATGATAAAGAAAAAGAATTAGTAATCACTCATTTAATCGAAAAAGTGTCTCCATTTTTAATTGTTTTATTTGGCTCAACGGCTAACGGCTATACACATAGAGAAAGTGATATTGATATTGCTTTTTTAACCGATAAAAAAATGGATAAATATCAGCTATTTATGATAGCTCAAGAACTGGCTTCTGTGTTAAATCAAGATGTAGATTTAATCGATTTACATGCTGCGAACACAGTGTTTCAAGCAGAAATTGTACATACGGGAAAAGTAATTTATTGTACGGATGAACATAAAAAAGCCCTCTTTGAAATGAAAGTATTGAAGATGTATGCCAAGTTAAATGAAGAACGTGCACCTATCTTAAAAAGAATTGAAGAAAGCGGGTCTGTCTATGAAAAGTGAAGTCATTTTAAATAAAGTTAGTATTATTGAAAGATGTTTAAAACGAATTCACGAGGAATATGAAGATAACCCGTCGAATTTAATTAATTTCACCAAGCAGGATTCCATCGTTTTAAATCTTCAGCGTGCTTGTGAAGCAAGTATTGACTTGGCGATGCATATAGTAGCTCAGGAAAAGCTAGGCCTTCCTCAAAAAAGTAGAGATGCTTTTTCTATTTTAGAGGAGAATGGAATTCTATCCGTTTCACTTTCTACTAAGATGAAAGCAATGGTTGGGTTTAGAAATATTGCAGTTCATGCCTACCAAGACATTAATTTAGAAATTTTACAAAAAATACTTGAGAATCATCTAGGAGATTTCACGGAGTATACAAAAACCATTCTCTTGAAACTATAATGTTGTATTTATTCTTAAAATTATATTGAACTAGCCTGAGTTAGAACAGGCTTTAATGAAGAGGAGCTAGAATAGGTAGATAGAGCCCTTGTCAACCAATAAAGGTTAAATCAAAGGCTCAAAAGCCGATACCTCAGTTATCAAGCTTTACATCAGGAAAAGCAAAATTGTTTATTCGAAATCGTAGGTCAATAGTGTTAGGGTCAGAGGGTAACTCCCCTCTTACTTTATTTTTCCTCTCTTCAGAAAATGATTAACGCAAATAAAAACACCATATCCGATTGCAATGCTACTTACATTTAATATAACATCATCAATATCGGAACTACGACCAATGAAAGCCTGTATAACTTCAATGGTAGTAACAAAAATAAATCCTAATGTTATTACTATTTTAAAAGACCTTAGATTCTTCCAAATTAAAGGTAATAAAAAACCCATCGGAAAAAATAACAATAAATTTGCTAGTATATTCAACTTTGATACAGAGTCCCAATTGCTAACTGCATCGTTAGTTATATATAAGTAGTGAAATAAAGATGCAAATGGTATTAAATTTACTGTTGAAAGGTCATTACTAAAATGCATATCAAAAATAATCTCCCCAGTAAAACTATCAATACCAAACACCCAATTAGGCAGTATCGTTTGAGAAAATAATCCTATTATATAAGCTACAAAAATAGACATTATTATCTCTCTTCTCCAAACTATATTAATCTTTTTTACCATGATGATTATTAGTCTTATCAAGATGTAGAAAACCCACCCAATCACCATGAAATTTATCATTTCTTTTAAGTATACTAATATTAAGCTCATCTATTAGAGATTATCCTTCCTTTATATGTATCAAAACCTAAGAAATTTGCTTAATCACAACATGAAAAAATGCTATCTATCTCGTAATTTGTCATGGATTTGATTTATATGATGCTCATCGTGCTTTACGAATATTTTTATAAAACTTTCTCCTGAGAACTTTCTTTTCTTGCCGCCAATAGTAAATCTAACATCTTTGTTGATCTCTGCTAATTTTTCAATAAGGGTTTTCCTCGTTTGTACAAAACGCTCAATAACAGTTTCAACTGAAAGGTCTGCAATATAAGACATTGCCTCCTCGTTATGTTGGTCATGATCTGGAAAAGGTACTAAGTCAGCTTCTTCAACCATATATGGTACCATTTTTTCAAGATTGAATTTATCCCAATAATAAAGGTGTCCCACAACTTCTATAATTGACCACTTTCCTTCTTTCATCGGCTCAGTTAGTATTCCTTCTGGTATTTCTTTTAATTCCAAAATAGTAGCAACCATATTTTCATATTGACGTAATGTTTTATTCAATTAACTCCACCTCACCTTTTCTAATATCCCTATTCTTATAATATCACAAATTAAAACTAGAAAGGAACATTCGTTCTTAATCTATGAGGGGAGAATATCCAAATAAATGTAAAAATATATTGTGAATTATGAATGGTTGTCTTATAGTTTATTAGAAATATTATCCAAGGGAATAATTTGTTAATAAGTAACTCGTTAACAAATTATCTTATCCTTTCTTACACTCTTTGTGTGAAGTCAAAGATAATACCTGTTGTAGAAGGAGGGTTTTATGGTTATTTCAATTCGTAGCATTAAAGCGTTAAGTGCATGTAAAGTCGGTATTTATCTTTCTATCATTTTGTCGGGAGTGGCTTTATTTGGAGCTTATGTTGACCCCAGTGAGGTTCGAAATTTTTCCAATGTGCTTCCTGTCTTACTTACATTTCCTATTTTTTTTGGATTGAGTGGATGTATTGGTGCTTTATGCTATAACCTTTGTAGTACACGTTTTGGAAGACTAGAAGTAAAAGTTAATGAAACAACCAATAGGGGGGAAGACAGTATGAAAAATATTGAAATTACAGAGGTTAAAATCATAAGCGCGTTTAAGTCGGTTATTTATTTTTCTATCATTCCATCGTTTTTTTATATTTTAGGAGGTTTGGTTGTTCTAATAGGTGGTATCATAGGTGCGTTTCCAATAGTAGCGGGTATTCCATTACTATTTATCGGCATTTTTTTCTCGCTGATTACAGGCTTGATTGGAATGTTAGTTGCATTTATTTATAATACACTATCAAAATTCTTTGGTGGGTTAAAGGTACAAATTATAAGTAATGAAACTTCAGAAGATGAAAAAAACCAATATGTAATAAATGGATAAGTCACTGTAATTTTATATCATATTTTATCAAGGGGTTTAGAATAAAATCTAAACCTCTTTTATTACGTTGTGTTCATCCTTAAAGGTAGTTTTTGATTTGTATCAACATAAACTTACTTTTATCTACAATCTTTTCTGATTTATTGCTATACTAATCATATAGTAAATAAGACAGGGGGCCGTTATATGGGGAAGCAGTGGCTTATCATCGGAGTATCCTCATTTATTATGGTCATCGTGTGGGTTGCCGTTATTTTTACATTGATTTCAATTGGTGACCCTGAAATGACGGTGGAAAAAGAAGATACTGCGATCTCACCTGAGGATGTTGTCATTGACCTTGGGCAGTATGTACGTACCGAAGAAAAAAACATAATTGAAGAGCCTATAGAAGAGGAAGTTGAAAAAGAAGTAGTAGAGGACAAGCTTATTGATTTGTCGAAGTATGATTTTAGCGATGTTAGTACAAAAGAAGGAGTACCGATTGATAAAATCTTAACTAAACTTGGCTTGGAGTAAAGAATATTTCATCATTTGTTCGAAAAGAGGCGATTTGTGAGCAATTATTTTTGGTACGATAGAAGAGTCATGATTATAAAGAAAGCCTTGAAAGGACAGAGATAGATGAAGGAATATTTGCGGAAACCGTTTGTTAAATACCCACTGTTTCTTGTGGGGGGATATATCGCGTTGTTAGTTGTTATTTTGGCATTATCTATTTTTTCTATTTTTATTACATTTACGTTTGTCATTATCGACACGTTAACAGATTCGGAATCATTGGGGGCATTTGCTGAAACATATTTTGTGCCGAAGTCTGAATTTTTATGGTCACTGTTCTTAAAACTCATTCCAGGATTATAGTCAGGGGGGATAACTATGGATCAAGATATTATCATCGTGCTGACAGGAATTTTCTTTTTCCTTCTGACAGGTACACTTGGAGGATTAGGTATTTTCTTTTTAATGAAACAAAAGATTAGAGCGGGTGTTACATTTCTTGTCATTGGGTTTATCAGTGTTATTATATATGTTGCGACGATGTTTACTTTTATATAAATAAGATAAGCTTTAGTGTCATATTATGTAAGGAGGAGTATTGTATTTGGAATGGACTGTTGGTTCTCATGTTAGAGCGAGCTATAAAACGGGTATATATGTAGGTGAACTGTTGGAGGTAAAGGCTGAAGAAAACAAAGCGCTCATAAAAGTGGTTTCGGTGATTAAGCACCCTCAACAAGGGGATCTTCATAATCCGAAACAAGGTGACGGTGTATTCTTTCACCAACGAAAAGCGCTAGCACAGTATGAGAAAGTATATGCACCTCTTTCAACGGTAAAGCCTTATGATGGAGAGATAGTCGATTACAAAGAGTCGCTGCAAGTGGCCTTTGACAAAGTTTTAGCAGATGTGAAGGATAAGGACGATAGCTGGTCGAAACAGTCTGTTTTGCAACTGTTGGAATTAAAGAAAGATTATTTTGGATAACAGACAACGAGAAGGTCAGCATCATTGTGACCTTCTTTTCTTTTGAAATGGAATGATTTTTTGTAAGGAGGTAGGGGTGACCATGCAACTTACGGTTGAAGATGTGATGAAATTTGAGACACTCCTGGATGCGAAAGTACGGACAGCCACAGACTTTTTAGGTGCGCGAACGGTGGAATGGGTATCTGTCACAGAGACACCAGTGGAAAATTTCGTGCGGAAAAACGAGCTTGTGTTAACGACGGGCATTGGTTGTGCGAATGATATGGATTCATTTGAACAATTTGTCTGTGATGTCATTGAATCGGAAGCGTCAGCCTTAGCGATTGCAACGGGTCGGTATATTTTCGACATCCCACCTGAAATTGTTTGTTTAGCTGAGAAGCATCAGTTGCCTATTATTGAGATTCCGTGGGAAGTTCGGTTCGCAGATATTTCTCATGAAGTCATGCAAGAGCTAACCAAGCGCCAGCAAAATCAATACAAAGTATCTGAGAATGTACAACAACAGCTATTATCTATGATTTTGCGTGGGGAAAATTTAACAAAGGTTGCAAAGTACGTTGCGAAACAACTTGATTATCAAGTTGTCATTACAGACAGTAAAGGGATGATTAAAGGATCTAGTCAAACAAACCGTAGTTTTTTTGAAAGTTGGAATGAAAAAGTCGCCCAGCACATCGTCCCCGCTCCCAAAAATGGGGAAGATACAGATACTCACCATCCGCTTCATACGAAAATCAAAAAGATTGTGGAAGAGCGAGAAACGCTCATTCAACTTCCTATTTTCCAAGAACAACAACGAATCCAAGGGTACTTGTTTGTCGTTTCAGTTAATCAAAGTCCGAGACTTACAAACACGGTAGTTAATGTATTAGAACATGCGGTCACCGCTTCGGCTCTTTGGTTTTTACGTGAAAATGCCATTGAAGAAACAGAAATGAGATTACGAGATGACTTTGTGTGGAGTTTAACAAAAGATGTGTTTGATTCAATTGAAAAGGTTCGAGAACGAGCAAGATTGCTAGGGTATGTCCTTGAGTCGAAGTATGTATGTATTGTCGGGTCGCCTGAAAATTTAACTGAATTATTTGAAAAACGAAAACAAAGTTCTTCTTCCTATGAGCAGTGGGAATCAAGTATGATTCACTATATTAAAGAAGAAATTATGTATGCCGGGGAGTCATTGCATAAAAAAACAATGGTGACCTATCAAAGCGAACAACTCGTGATTTTCTTAGAGGTTAGTGACCAACCAGAAGAGACTGTAAATCATTTTCTTGATTTACTAGACAGGCGGATGAAACACCTGTTGCCTGAAGTTGTTTTAACCTGGGGGATCGGTCGACTTCATAAAGAGACGAAACTGTTTCATGGTAGCTATATCGATGCAAAGTTAGCGTTAGATATTGGGAGAACGCAAAAAGGTATAGGCAGTCGTGTCCATTTCCTTGATACGAAAATGGAAAGAGCGCTACTGTCGCTGGCGACCAATGAGGAGATATGTGAAATTGCTCAGCAAACAATTGAACCTCTTGTAGAGTACGAGGAAACACGCCATATGGAATTAATTGAAACGATCGCCACTTTTAATGAGAACCAGTGCAATGTGAGTAAAACAGCAAGAGCTTTATCGTTGCACAGGCAGTCATTGTTGTATCGCCTCCGTAAGATTGAATCATTAACGGGGCTATCCCTAGTGGACCCAGATCATATGTTTTTATTAAATTTAAGCATGAAGCTATGGGCTTTACAGCAGGTGAAAAAGGAGAAGTAGAAATACATTCCCGAAATGAAGGCTGACAGCTGAAAACGGTAGTGAAAAAAAATACATTCCCGATATGAAGTCTGGAAGTTAAAACCGGTACCGTAAATTAAAAATGACACAATCATATTACTGCACTTAGAAGCCTTGTACAAAAAAATGTACCAGGCTTTTTTATCATCCTGTAGATTAAGCAGAATTTCCCGCAATTATCACTTGCGAATCTTAGCGAAAAACGTATATGATTACATAGGAGCGAGTTGAAGCAATTAGGAGGCCTATATCATGCAAATACCAAAGTACCCAGAAGGTTTTCACGAATGTGATCGAGGTAAACGAATAACAGAAGAGCAATTAAACGGAAAGATTAATAAAGAAATTGAAAAAATGATCGATAATATGATAAAAAACGGAACGACAAATCACTCGGTAGCGTTTGAAGACGTTTTAATTATTGTCGACCGAATATATGAGGATGACCAAAGCTATTTTGAAATTTCTGTGGCGATGCAACATAGCCGTGGGCATGTCAAAGCATAGAACCACACATGTTAATGAACCTAAGATTATGGGTAGAGACCTATAACCTTAGGTTTTTTTGTATGATTTTATGACAAAAAAACGAAAGGTGACTAATAATCGTATCATAAATTCATACATGTTGGTGGATATTCATGGTATTCAGAATTGAATATGATGACAGTATAACGTAATCAAAGGCAGAAAGGGGTGTAACAAAAATGACGACATTTTCTTCATTGGAGTTTATGGAGAGAGTCCAAAAAACAAAAGAGCGGATGCAGTCCGAAGGGGTTGAAGTGTTGTTGGTGACAGACCCAGCCAATATGAATTACCTTTCTGGCTATGACGGATGGTCATTTTATGTTCACCAGTTACTCATTGTAATCATTGATGAGGATCAGCCAATCTGGATTGGGCGTGGAATGGATGCGAATGTGGCGAAGATGACGAGTTGGCTTTATCAAGAAAATATTATTCCGTATCCGGATGACTATGTCCATTCTACGATAAAGCACCCTATGGATTTTGTGGCAAATATTTTAAATGAAATTGGGCAAAGTCATCGGACGATAGGCGTGGAAATGGACCAGTATTATTTTACAGCAAAATGTTTTCAACAATTACTAACGGGTCTTCCAAATGCGACGTTCAAAGATTCTACGAATCTAGTCAATTGGGTGCGAATTATTAAATCAGACCAAGAAATTGAATATATGAAGAGGGCTGCAAAAATCGTAGAAGGAGCGATGGCAAAAGGCATTGATGCCATTGAAGCGGGTGTCCGTGAGTGCGATGTAGCTGCTAAAATTTATGAAGCACAAATTAAAGGAACGCCTGAATTTGGTGGGGATTATCCAGCCATTGTTCCTTTGATGCCTTCTGGTGATAAAACAGGAGCTCCACACATGACATGGAGCGATTGCAAGTATAGGGATGGCACAACCGTAACATTGGAGCTTGCTGGATGCTATAAACGCTATCACTCTCCGATGGCACGGACGATATGCATTGGCAAACCAGATGAAAAAATAAGTGACCTTGCGAAGGTCGTCATTGAAGGTATTAATGCTGCATTGGATTCAGTCAAACCGGGCATGACCTGTGAGGAAGTAGAAGCCGTTTGGCGCAAAACAATAGAGAAACAAGGCTATAAAAAAGATTCTCGGTTAGGGTACTCCGTCGGATTAAACTATCCTCCTGATTGGGGAGAGCATACGGCGAGTTTGAGGCAAGGAGATTATACCATCCTTAAGCCGAATATGACGTTTCATATGATTCCTGGGATATGGTATGAGGACTTTGGTGTCGAGTTAAGTGAATCGTTTCGAGTTACAGATACAGGATGTGAAGTGTTAGCTTCTTTTCCAAGAGAGCTCTTTATTAAAGATGGTAAAAACAAAAAACCATGCTGGAGAGGCGGCATGGGAGCTTAAACGAATAGGGAGGAATCAATCATGACAAAAAACTTCGAAAACGCTTCAATGGGAACAAAATCAGTTTGGGCAGGGGAAGAAGAATATTTGGTTCATGGAGCTACACAGGTTCCTGTCATTCCAAGTGTCGCCTTTGGCTACGACGACATGGATGAATGGTATGATGTGGCGATTGGCCGAAAGAAAGGCCACATTTACGGGCGCAACACAAATCCGACGGTGCAGGCATTTGAGGATAAAGTGAAATTGCTAGAGGGGGCTGAAGCAGCAACTAGTTTTTCTACAGGAATGGCTGCTATTAGTAATACACTTTATACTTTTTTAACTCCAGGTGACCGAATCGTATCGATTAAAGATACGTATGGTGGGACGAATAAAATTTTTACAGAGTTCCTTCCAAGACAACAAGTCGAAGTCGTATTATGTGCCACTGGCGATCATGAGGCAATTGAAAGAGAAGTAGCGAAAGGATGTAAGATTCTTTATTTAGAAACGCCGACAAATCCAACGGTGAAGATAACGGACATTGCGAGAATGGCAAAAGCGGGAAAAGCGGTTGATGCGTTGGTGATAGTTGATAATACGTTTGCTACACCCGTTAACCAAAACCCACTTGCCCTAGGAGCGGACCTCGTCATTCATAGTGCGACAAAGTTCCTTGGGGGTCATGCCGATGCACTTGGTGGAGTAGTCGTTGGGAAAGAAAAGGAACTCGTCGAACAAATCTATCATTACCGTGAAATTAACGGCGCAACTATGGACCCATGGGCAGCATATCTTCTTCTTCGTGGAATGAAAACATTGCAATTACGAATGAAAAAAGCAGAAGAAAATGCTCATGCTCTAGCGGCCTACTTGCAATCGATAGATATCGTAGATGATGTCTTTTATCCAGGGTTAGAAACACATCCAAATCATCATATCGCCAAAGAGCAGATGAAAGGGTTTGGAGCAATGTTAAGCTTTTCTGTAAAAGGTGGAGTGGATACAGTTCGAGTTGTTCTTCCAAAACTTCAGTTTGCAAATAGAGCCGCGAATCTCGGTGCTGTGGAAACAACTGTAGGGCCAGCAAGAACGACAAGTCATGTCGAGTGTACACCGGAAGAACGTGCGGCTATGGGAATTCCCGAAGGTTTGATTCGGGTGTCTTGCGGAATTGAAGATAGTGAAGATATTATCGCAGACTTCAAGCAGGCATTTGAAGACGAATAAAGTCCTTGCTAGATTGGAGGGATGCAGATGACATATCATAAAAAAATTATAGCAATGGCAAATGAACTAGAGTCGCAATTAATCAGTTGGAGACGACATTTTCATCAACATCCTGAACTTAGTTTTCAGGAAACAAAAACGTCACAGTATGTTTGTCAGGTTCTTGAAAAGCTACCAGGGATGAAAGTAGAGAAAAAGTCAGGGAATACAGCTGTCATTGGTACCATTAGCAATGGTGAGGGACCTACCTTAGCACTTCGAGCAGATATGGATGCACTTCCCATCCAAGAGGAAAATAACGTCAATTATGCATCGAAACATAAAGGCATCATGCACGCTTGTGGTCATGATGCCCACACAGCAATTTTGTTAGGTGCTGCGACCGTTTTATCGAAAATAATGCAAGATGGAGAGTTTGAAGGAACAGTGAAATTTCTCTTCCAACCAGCCGAGGAAACAACGGATGACCAAGGGTTATCAGGAGCTCAGCATCTGATAAGAAATGGTGTCCTTGATGATGTCGATGGAGCAGTAGCTTTGCATATGTGTCCGTGGTTACACGTTGGACATCATCAGGTTCATGATGGACCAAGTATGGCCAATGTTGATGTCTTTCAAGCGGAAATCCATGGCAGTGGAGGGCATAGCGCTTATCCAAATTTAGGAACAGACCCGATATGGATGGCGAACCAGGTGTTAAATGTTTTATATAGTATCGTTTCACGCAGAATTTCTCCGTTAGAGGAAGCTGTCGTAAGTGTCGGAAGAATAGAAGCAGGAAAAAGTGACAATGTCATTCCAGCAATGATTCAAATTGATGGTACGATTCGGAGTTATTCCAAAAAAGTACGAGAGCAACTAACGGACGAAGTTAAAAAAGCCTTTTCGATCGTTGATAGCTTAGGTGGAGAGGCAGAAGTGACCATCAATTACGGCGAGCCTGCGTTAATGAATGATTTGCAGATGAACCAATATATCACCGATGCCATATCAGCATTGTATCCAAACGATGAGATTGTGCGAGAACCGTTTGGCTTAGGAGGAGAAGATTTTGGCTATATCAGTGAAAGGCTTCCAAGTGCAATGTTCTTTCTTGGTTGTCGACAGCAAGGCGATATTCAACGGGATTTACACACGCCTATTTTTGATATAGACGAAGGTTGTTTAGCAAAAGGGGTGGCGATTATGTCTTTCCTGGCTACTCAATATTTACAACCAACTCGGTAAGGAGGTTGCAATGACACAAAAACTAGCATTGTTAGGGTTTGGAACAGTTGGTCAAGGGCTAGCAGAAATTTTGCTAGAAAAAGAGAAACAACTGCGAGAAGAAACCGGTTTTGAAGCCGTAATCGTGGCCATTTCAGATGTAATGAAGGGCTCGATTTATCATCCCGAGGGTCTTGATATCGCACAAGCGTTGAAAGCAGTTAAGGAAGATGGCACATTAGATGCTTATCCAGATACGACCGGCTTGATTCGAGGAAAAGATAGTTTTCAAACGATAAAAGAAACAAATGCCGAAGCGATAGTTGAAGTGACATTTACGGATGTCAAGACAGGTCAACCCGCGATTGATCATTGTAAGGCCGCATTTGAAGCGGGAAAGCATGTTGTCATGAGTAACAAGGGACCCGTCGCACTAGCCTTTGAGGAATTATCTCAATTAGCTAAAAAGAATGATGTTCGTTGGGGCTTTGAAGGAACGGTTATGAGTGGAACACCTGCATTACGGATGCCACTAGCGGCTCTAGCTGGAAATGAAATCACAGAAATTCGAGGTATCTTAAATGGCACAACCAATTATATCTTAACGAAGATGGAAGAAGGGCTTTCATTTGAAGAGGCCCTAAAAGAAGCACAGGATAAAGGATATGCCGAAGCGGATCCAACGAGTGATGTGGAAGGCTATGACGCGAGATACAAAGTTGTTATTTTAGCTCAAAAGATCATGAACACACCGTTAAAAGTTGAGGATGTATCGTGTCAAGGGATTACCCATATTACGAAAGAGGATATTGAAGAAGCGGCTAAAGAAGGATATCGTTTTAAGCTTCTTTCCAAAATAAAAAAAGAAGGCAGTTCCATTAAGGCTACTGTCGCTCCAGAAAAGGTAGAAGCAACTGACCCATTAGCTTCAGTGTATGGAGCTCTAAATGCCGTTACCTTTGATTGTGATTTAGCTGGTCCGATTACCTTAACAGGTGCCGGTGCCGGGCGACTCGAAACAGGATATTCTCTCTTAATTGACTTGCTTAATATTTATCGGAACCATTTATAATCTTTGAAAGGAGGGGTTCAGATGCGGATTAAAGTGTCAGGACGAAAGATGTTGTTAGGTGGAAAATGGGTTGAACGGAAACGACAAATTGAAGTGAAAAACCCCGAAAATAATGAAATTATTGCGCTTGTCCCTGCAGCTACTGCTTCAGATATGCTAGAAGCGATTGCGCTCGCCAAAGAAGGTGCTACACAAGGCGCATCACTTCCAATTCATAAGAGAATGGAAATATTACAAAAGGCAGCTTCTTATATTGAGTACCACCATGAGGAATATGCACGAACGATTTCAACGGAAGGAAGTAAAACCATTCGAGAAGCGAGAAAAGAAGTAACACGTTGTATCGAAACGCTCCGTATTAGTGCCGAGGAAGCGAGACAAATTAAAGGAGAGACCATTCCATTTGACCAACGTCCTGGAAGTGAACATCGAATTGGTTACTATTATCGTTTTCCGATTGGCATTGTTGGCGCGATTACGCCATTTAATGATCCACTCAACTTAGTAGCTCATAAAATCGGTCCAGCTGTGGCAAGTGGAAACGCCATTATCGTCAAACCAGCGAGTGCAACGCCTTTAAGTGCACTGAAGTTAGCAGAAGCCTTTCTATATGCTGGTTTACCGGAGAAAGTGTTATCTGTGATAACCGGATATGGTCATGAAATCGGGGATGTGCTTGTTTCTCATCCTGATGTCCGCATGATTTCATTTACAGGTGGGGTAGATGCTGGATTAGAGATTAGTAGAAAAGCTGGTTTGAAAAAACTAAGCATGGAACTCGGTTCTAACTCGCCTGTTATCGTCTTAGATGATGCCAATATTGAGGAAGCCGTATCTTCATGTGTGTCAGGTGCATTTGGTGCAGCCGGTCAAAACTGTATAGGCGTACAGCGTATATTCATTCAAAACAACATATACCATGATTTTTTACAACGTTTTATTAAGCAAACAAAACGATATAAAACAGGTGAAAAACTACATGAATTAACAGATGTCGGTCCATTAATTTCTGAAAAGGAAGCGATACGTGTAGAGAAGCTCATAGATCGTTGTATCCAAGCAGGCGCAACAGTAGAGTGCGGAGGAAATCGAGAGGGCGCTTATATTCACCCTACCGTAATTACTGGTATCCGCGAAAATGACCCAGAAGTAACGGAAGAGGTATTTGGACCGGTTGTCTTTTTATTCCCGGTTGAGTCATTAGATGAGGCAATATCAAAAGCCAATGCTGTCAAGTTTGGACTGCAAGCAGGCATTTTTACGAATAATTTACAAGATGCCTTTTCTGCTATTTCACGGTTAGATGTCGGTGGGGTCATGATTAATGATAGCAGTGATTATCGCATCGATGCGATGCCTTTTGGTGGCGTAAAACAATCAGGACTCGGACGTGAAGGAGTTTCGCATTCAATTCAAGAAATGACCGACCCGAAAGTTGTGTGTGTGAATTTGTGAAAATGAACAGATAGAAAAGGACTCTGATTGAATTCGAGAGTCCTTTTTCCATTACTCAAATATAGCTTCTAATGCAAAATCTTCAGTAAGGTTTACTTCAATCGTAACAGATGACTCTTTTATAGAAGGACCCCATCCTTTAAAGGAATATCCATCCTTAGGAAGGGCAGTAATGGTAACGGGAATATCTTTAAAATAAGTACCAGTCCAGTTATCTGGATTAGAGATTCCTAGTGTTTCTGAACTGATTTCGATGGAGTTAACGATAACTGTTCCTTTAGAAGTATCCATTTTAATCGATAGGTTTGCTGTACCACTTAATTCAAAATGCTCTACTAAATGCTGTCGTACAATAGAAGGTCTGTTAGTGGCAAACTCAAACATTTTATCAACACTTTTATTCCATTCTTCTATACTAGCTGGTATGCCCCAACGGTTAATATGCTCATCCATTTCAGGTTGAATTGAAGTCTTAATATCATTAAAAATGGTGTGCACTCTCTCAGTTTGAAAAGAGCTATTTAAATGGTCCGCAAATTCATTAAGAAACTTGGTTTTATAAGATTTGTTCTCTAATAAAGAGCGAAATAAAACGTTTGGCCATTCTTGGTCGTTCTTTTGATTGGTTAAAGAAGTAGCCCATTCAATAGTGTTGTGGTTATAGGATTCTCTACCGACGAATGTTCTGTCTAAGTCAAACACTAGCCAGCGCCATCTACCATCAAGCTCAGGAGTTACAATGTCTTCATCAGGAGTTTTCTCATATCTCCAATATCTTATATTATTTTGTGGCCAATCTACATTTGCAATATAGATTTGAGAAATATAATACTGTGTGTAGTTGTCAATATCCATGAGAGATTGAAGATACTCATAGTGGATATCTTCCGCGATGTCATGAGTTTTTACATATTCTATCATGTCTTCGTAATCTTGTTTTCC
The DNA here is from genome assembly GCF_002019795.1 of Bacillus alkalicellulosilyticus. Lineage (GTDB taxonomy): Bacteria > Bacillota > Bacilli > Bacillales > Bacillaceae_F > Bacillus_AO > Bacillus_AO alkalicellulosilyticum. The sequence continues at coordinate 2,020,301 of NZ_KV917381.1, forward strand.
CATTTCAGAACCTTCAGTTAAACGTGCATTGTTTTCAAGGATAGTATATTGGTCTCTGTTTCCACCGAAGTGGGTCTCAAAATAATGTTTATCAAGACGATCCCGTAAGTTGTGGATCCCCCAATATTCTCCGTTAAGAAAGACAACTGTAGGTTGGTAGTGCTGTGTAGCAAGGTCAAGGTGATGTAACACACGTTGTAATGCATCATCTCTAAACATCGTAACACCCCAATCATTCCCAGGATGTCTAAGAATTAAACGGTTAAAATCATCAATCGGTTTATCATCAAAAAATTGATAATTAAATCTACTTTTTCCGTATTCACTTCTTGAATATAATCGTAGTGATTTTTGAGGAAATCTCCTTGAGAAGTTTCCATGAATTCGAATACCAGCATCCTGTGATAATGCTAAAGTGCCATCTAATTCAAAATACTCAAGGTGAATAGGCCTTTCCCAATCGGAGCCACGTTGAAAATAATTACCAGTCCCGTCATTGCCTGCCTGATAATTTACACCAGGAACATAAATACCGATTTCATCATCAAACAAGTTTTCGGGGTTTGTAGAAATCGAAACAACTGGAAGCGAGTAGGGGGTAAAAAAGTATGAATGTGTAGCTACTGAGCTAATTGGTTCATCATCTGAATGTATAATAGCTCTAACTAATGTTGCTTTTGTAATAGGTTCAGTAGGTGCTTTCCACCCGCGATGGTCATCGATTCGATTTGTGGGAATAAAAGCATAAACACTTGGTTCAGAATCTCTCTCTGATATAGCGATTGGATTCGTATATAAGTGAGTATTCTCCGAGTTGTAAATGGGATTTGGTTCAGACCCATCCAAAGTATAGTAGATGAGACCATTTTCAATCGGACTTAGAATCTCTAACTCAAAGAAATCATCATAAAACCCCCCGACATGTGAAAATATCGGGAGGAGACTAGAATCTACGACGGTGGTATCAATATCCGTTTGATTTATTTCATCGAGGAAATCTAAGATAGGTGAAAAATCGTTTATTGGATTTCCTTCAAGGTATAGACGATCTCGTAAATTTTCAAGATGACGTAACGGTTCGATAGTAGTGATTTGGTTATTTCTCATGTTCAAATCTCTTAATTGGTGAAGGTTGCTTAAAGGGGAGAGATCTATTATTTGATTATCTCGAATGTTAAGCTCTCTTAATAATGTTAGGTTTGAAATCGCATCAATGTTATGAATCTGATTTCCCCGTAAATTAAGTTCATGCAAGTTTATTAATGAACTAAGTAAAGAGATATCAGAAATTTGATTGTCGCGTAAGTCGAGAGAGACTACGGATGTTAAATATTGTATTCCTTCTAGATTTTCAATTTGACTATCTCGAATATTTAACTCCTGGATATCACTCAATTGGTCTGCTCGTATTTCACCTTTTTCATAGTTAATTGCTACTCTTATCGCTTTTTCCAAGTTTTCATCAGGGATAAGTGGACCTGATGCTAAGCTGTAGGCCATAAACCAAGTACCCACTAAAAGTGGTACAAAGAGTAGTAATAAAAATTTTGACTTTTGTTTATGCATGATAAAACCTCTTCTCCTAAACTACTATATCTACGTTTACAATTTCTACAAAAATATATATAATAATTACATTCTCAACAATAATCATACAATTTTTACAAACAATTAACAATACATACTTTATACAATGTGATCAGTATGGGAGAAGGGGGAGATTTTTTGGCTGGAGAAATTTTTAGCCGGTATGAGATAAAATATTTAATTCCATTTTCTACGTATGAGAAATTGGCCAAGGCATTGCAGGGACGTATGGTCTATGACAAATATGGAGATGAAGAAGGGAAATACAATATTATTAGTTTGTATTTTGATTCACCTGACAAAAAGATATATTACGAAACGAGAAACAAAGAGAGGTTTCGTCAAAAATTACGTTTGCGAATTTATAACAAAGCAACCGTAGATGATAACGCTTTTTTTGAGGTGAAGAAAAAGTATAAAAAAAGAGTCAATAAACGTAGGACGAGCATTAACTTAAAACATGCATACCAATATATTAATAACGCTCAAAGAAACTATGAAACATTGAATATATCGAATCCTCAAATTTTTAATGAAATTGATTCATTCCGCTCGTATTACAGCTTACAACCTGAGAATATTGTTAGCTATGATAGACAAGCTTTTGTTGGAGTAACAGACCCTGATTTAAGGGTAACATTTGATTATAATTTACGTTGCAGAAAAGATGATTTAAGAATAGAACATGGTCCGCACGGGATACATTTTGTTGATCCTGAGCTTGTTGTATTAGAAGTAAAAGTAAATCATAGTGTCCCTCTATGGCTATCGCGCTTACTAAGCGAACTTGGATGCCCAAAAAAAAGTGTCTCTAAATTTTGTACTAGTGTAGATTTATTAGAAGAGGGAACAGGAATTATCGTCTAACTATATACTGAAGGAGATTTTTACATGGATAGTATCATGGAGATATTTAGGCAATCGGATGTTACCACACGATTGACCTTAGTGGATGGGACAATTGCTGTTTTTTTAAGCTTTGTGCTCGCCTTAATTATTACAAAAATTTATAAAATGACGTATAAAGGTTCACGTTACTCTCAGTCTTTTGTTCATACAGTTGTGATTATGGGTGTTGTTGTATCTTTAATTATGATTGTCATCGGAAACAATGTAGCGGTCGCTTTTGGACTTGTTGGCGCATTTTCAATTATCCGTTTCCGAAGTGCAATGAGTGACCCAAAAGACATTGCGTTTATCTTTTTTGCGATGGCAGTTGGAATCGCTTGTGGACTAGGATTTTATTTATTAGCTATTATCTTTACTCTTACCTTGTCAGTATTAATTTATGGTTTATTTACATTTGATTATGGTAAAAGAGAAGGGGAACCGAGAACGATGAAAATCACGGTGCCCGAAAACCTTCAGTTCGAGGGTGCATTTGATGATATTTTTGAAAAGTATATGTCTTATCAATCTTTAACAAAAGTACAGACGACTAATCTAGGAACAATGATCCAACTGGATTATGAAGTTGTGATGAAAAATGGAACAAAGGATAAAGAAGTGATTGATGCTATTCGAGAAAGAAATTCAAATCTAAATGTAGCAATCAACTATGCTGCATCTAATTCGTATTAAGAGGTTGGTTGATTCTAGTTTCGTTGTTGCCGGGCCAAAGGGGGAAACACATCTTTTGGCCCGGTCTTTTTATCGTAAAAATCAGTAGTGGGCTAGCCTTTTTTTGTGTAAAGGTAGAAATTCTCAGGTTTTTTAACATTCTTTTTTCTGTTAATCGTGTTACGATGAGTGGAAGATGAAGAAATGAGTGATCACCCTTGAAGCAATTTCATAAATGGCTTGGTATTACCTGTTACATAACTGCAGCGATATATCTATTGTCCCTGTTTAGCTTTAAGCAGGGACTTGAAATTGTGTATAGTTTACTGGCATTGCTTTTGTTTGTTGTGGCGATTCCCTTTGTACGAAGAATGACTCAGATTGTTTCAATTGTTTTAGTTCTCGCTGGAGTTTACTTTTTTTACAGCAAACAAATGAATGTGTTCTATGCCGTCTCAGGATTTGGCCATAATATTAATCTCTTAACCTTATTTATTCTCGTTCCTCTTATAGGAGTGTATATTTCAACGGCTGGTTATTTAACGGCTTTAAAAGAATATCTGGAACAGTCTACACAAAAAAAGCATCCGTATCGCTTAAGTTTTATGTTGACGGCTTTGATGGGGGCCGTCTTAAATATAGGTTCAATGGCGATTGTAAACCGCATCGCGGAGGGGAGTTTTCAGTCTTTCTATCGCACAAAGTTACTTCTTGTTGTTCTTCGTACCTTTGGATTTTGTATGATTTGGTCGCCTTATTTTGTAAATGTAGGGCTTGTGCTTTTCGTGTTTAATGTTGGTTGGAAAGAGATAGCTGGAGTTGGCTTTATTATTGGTCTATTGTATTTATGTATTTGTTTTTTCTTTTTCAAGGGAATTCATTTTTCTCATGATGTTCACTATAATAATGAAGAAAATAATGATTTCAGTGGCACAAAGCATACGATTCGTCCTTTTGTTTTTTTCTTTGTCGGCTTATTTGTACTGTCTTTTTTCTTTGATGCAGTAACGAACCTTCCGATGTTAACGATCGTCTGTTTACTTGGACTATTTTATCCACTAGTCTGGGCTGTATTGACAAAACAATGGATTGATTACATTCATGATGTAATCGAGTTTATGCTTCAATCATTCTCACGTTTAAAAAATGAGCTCGTTATCTTTATAAGTGCAGGTTTTTTTGGCAGGGCTCTTGCGGAAACAAATGCAGGGCAGGTTATATCTCAGTCTATTTATGACTGGTCGTTAGGGTCTGTGTTCATGATGTCAGTTCTTGTTATCGTCTTGTCGATACTATTAGCTCTTATTGGCATTCATCCTGTTGTCATTGTGATCGGAATCGGGGGCTCCCTGTCACCATCCGTATTTGGAGTAAGTGCTGCTTATATGGCGATGCTATTATTGGTTGCCTGGACACTGGCCACACAACTGTCACCATTTTCAGGTTCGGTGTTAATGGCTTCTAGTTTAGCGAAGCGTTCTCCGGTTGACTTTTCAAAGCAAAACATCGCATTTGTTGCGACAAGTGTAGTTCTTTTAAGCATCGTATTATATGGTTTACATCGTTTTACATTAATTTAATAGACAGAGATGGAGAGAAATGCATGCAAACTTCTAAGTTATCTACATATGGATTAGTAATGCTAGTCATGGTTTTATGGGGCGTGAATATTGTATTTTTGAAAGTGTTGGTAGAAGCATTTCCGGCTACAACAATGACATCGTTTCGAATCTTTACAGCTGGAATAGTCGTCGCTTTTGTCGTATTACTATTAAAACGCTTTAAGCGAATTTCAAAACAGGAATGGCGTTTTATTATCCTTGGTTCCTTGTTTGGTGTCGTAGGACATCATTATTTTTTAGCGAATGGATTAACATTAACTACTGCATCAAATGGCGTATTAATTTTAGGGTTGCTGCCTTTAACGACTTCAGTTTTAGCTGCGATTATGTTAAAAGATAAGTTGAGTTCACTTCGAGTAGTAGGGATTGTTTCTGCTCTTGTCGGAGTACTTATTATAATAATGGCAGGAAGTGGGGCAATCGGTGGCATACGTGTAGGTGATTTGTTAGTATTAGTCGCTATGTTTTGCCAAGCTTTAAGCTTTATTTATATAAAAAAGGGAACTGAAACAATGGATTCCCGTGAAATGACCGCTGTGATGCTAGTCATCGGTTCAGTCCTTCTGTTTTTAGTTAGTTTATGGATTGAACCAGGAGGAGGAAGTGAGGTTATTCAATCTGTAACAGGTCCACTGGTTGCGGTGTTTTTAGCCTCTGCACTTTTATCAACTGCTCTTGGTCACTTTCTATACAATGAAGCAATTCACAAGCTTGGAGCAGGTCAAGCAGCTATTTTTAATAACTTTGTACCTTTTTTTGGGATTGTGGCTTCTGCTCTATTTTTAGGTGAAGTAATTTATTGGCTTCAAATCGTCGGTTTTATTTTTATCGTCATTGGTGTTTTATTTGGTACGGGGTACGTTGAAGAAAAGCACAGGAAAAGACAAGGGAATAAACAAAAGCCAGTAGTTCAAAAAATCAGCTAACGTCAAATGGGGGAACCCTGGGTAAGAATAGGTATATTAGAAAAGGAGGGACAATAGGTAAAATAACCTATTGTCCCTCCTTATTTTCTATTTAGCTCACATAATATGTCATAGATGGTTGAATAACCGTTTGGAGTTGATGAACTTCTTCATCCGTTAACGGAACAAGCGGTAAACGAACAGAACCAACAGTTACACCTTTTAAATTAAGAGCTGCTTTTACAGGTGTAGGGTTCGGGCTTGTAAATAAAGCTTTCATCGTAGGGAGGAGTTGTCTATGCATCGTAGCTGCATGTTGAACATGTCCCTGCATAAAGCTTGTCACCATGTTTTGCATTTCGTTTCCGATAATGTGAGAAGCAACGGACACAACACCAGTTCCACCAATGGCTAGAATAGGAAGTGTTAAGCTGTCATCACCACTGTACACTGAAAAGGTATCGTCCGTGCCAGCAATGATTTGAGCGATGGCTTCTAAGTCTCCACTTGCTTCTTTAATAGAAACAATGTTTTCTATTTGAGATAGGCGAATCGTCGTTTCAACATTCATATTGACTACACTGCGACCAGGGATATTATATAGCATCACAGGTAGCTTAGTTGATTCAGCAATTGCTGCAAAATGTTGATACATGCCTTCTTGTGATGGTTTATTATAATAAGGTACGACAAGCATTACTCCGTCAACACCTGCTTCTTCAGCAGCTTGTGTTAGTGCAATGGATGCACGTGTATTGTTAGAACCGGTTCCAGCAATAACAGGAACACGGCCTTGTGCGACGCGTACCACCGTATAAAATAGCTGAATTTTTTCTTCTGTCGTTAACGTTGGCGATTCGCCAGTTGTCCCAGCGACAACAATCGCATCAGTTCCATTTGCAATTAAATGATTTACTAACTGTTCAGTAGCTTGGAAATCAACATTACCTGCATGATCGAATGGTGTTACCATAGCTGTGATTACTTTTCCGAAATTCATTCATATCACCCTCTATTCAATTCAATTTTTGGACACAGAAAGAATCTAAGCTCACTTCTATGCTTGTTGAATAGAGCTAATCTTCTTATCCTGGTGTAGGATTTACGCAAAAAAAACAACAATGAGGGTCTCATTGTTGCAGGAATGTTGTCCTAAGAAAACTTCCTTGCGTGAGATAGCCCTCCATATAGCAAAAACTATATGACAGTCCTGACCTTATTAAGAACAGAACCAGCCTCGGAGAATATGAGTTTCTCTTGGCTTCGGCAAATCCCCCTTTTTTCAACTTTCAACAGAGCTCATTCTCCTCCAGATTGAATACTAATGGTCTTTGCACCTCTACCCTCACTTCAAATGTTGAAGTAAAGAATATCAATTTGTTGTGTCTACCTTAACAAATATTATCCTTGATTGCAATGGAATATACTAAATTCCTTTGTTTTTTTTGTTTTTTGCTTTATTTACTGAACTTTTCCGATAATTTGTAAACGAGAGAGATAACTGTAAGTTTAAAAAAAAACGATCTTTCTCATCCTAAGAAAAAAAGGAGAGGATATTTTTGAAGAAAATATATATGTTTCTAACGATTTGCATCTTAACGAGTGGTTGTTATGACCCGGTAGATCAAGAAGAGTATGGAAGAGCTCAAATGATACCAAATGTAGGAGAGAATGATCAAATTTTTACTCGTACAAGAGAAGCCAGTTACGACGAGTCTTATCAAGGGCAACTTGTCGAGCAACTAACAACAGACATTGGCGCAATGCAAGAAGTGGATAAGGTGCGTGTCGTTATTTACGATAATATCGTATTGGTTGGTATTGTCCCAAAACAATCAGGCACCAATGAGCAAGAAATTGAAACAAATATTAGTGAAAGAATTCAACAAGCAGTAGGTTCAAAAGAAGTAGTAGTTCGAGTGGATGAGGACAGCTTTGAGGAGATTAAAGCGCTCGACTTAAAATTGCGTAGAGGTGCAACATTTGAAGAGGCTGCCCCAAGAGGACTCGACCTTTTCCAACAACTTGGTGAGGAAAATAACCAAGGTCAATTAAAATAAACCATAAAGAAAAAATAGCTTGATGAAAAGAGAATGACCTAAGATTTCTCTACTCATCAAGCTATAATTGTTAGACAATTTTTATTTAACGCACACAGCATACGATTTTTGGGCTAAATTTAAGAGCTTGTCTAATTCTTGGCTACACTGCACTGTGATTTCTGATGTGTACCCATATTTCTCAGCTAAATCAATCATTTGATTGCGCTTTGTTTCAATTGCTAGTAAAAGCATTTCCTCTCTCCACCTTTATCTTTATCAATCCGTGTCAAACATAACAAAATTATTATATCGAATTTACAAAAATAATAAACAGATTCCCTTAAAATAGTCACCAAACCCTAAAAGTAGTGCAGTTTCGACACCTTTTTTGTCGAGGTTTAATGGATTTTTAAACAATATTTTCTTGTGTTACATTGGTTGTTTTTACACAACATATGAAAAGAAAGGAGTGGGTGGTCATGGGAAAAATAATAACAAAGGTAACGACAGTTATGGTGACTATCATCCTCTTGAGCGGTTGTGTCGTTGACCAACAACAAAAATTTGGTGCGAATTCAAATCGAGAAGAGGGATACAGTGGATTTGGCACCGATAGAGTAAGAAGTATGGAAGGACCGCTGTCGGATATGATGGTACCAGATGCGGCACCAAAAGGTCGAGTGGATTTGGCAAAACCGATTGCTGAACAAAATGATTATGTGAAAGAAGAACGATTGCTCGACTTTGAAGGACAAGGGACAAACCGTAACGGCAACCGTGTCTTAGTCAACCGTCCAGGAACATTACGTGGCAAATATCTAATGTCTGATAAACCACACCTTACAAAAAAATATAATGTAAACATAGAGAATTTGTCAGATGAGGACAAGGTAAGGCAAACCCTATTTTCTTATGAAGAAGTTGAAGATGTTCACATTGTCACTTCAGATGGTATGATTTTAGTAGGGGTTGAGTCTCCTGAACAAAACAGACGAAAACTTAGACGTGATTTAAAACAAATCGTAAAAGAGGAAACAGATGTCGATAATGTTATAATTGCTTTAGAGCGACCGATGGTTTCACGTATTCAAGCTCTTGAACATGGGATAAGCACAGGAGAGCCTTTTGAAGAGTTTGGTGCGGGACTAGCTGAAATTATAGAAACATTTGAAAATGCTGTTAAGTAATAAATGACCCAAAAGGGATAATACCTTTTGGGTCATCTTGAGACATTATTTAATACCTAATTCTTCGGTCACGCTATTAAATTCTCGCTCCATTTGTTTATGATTAATGACCACATTTTCGAAATAGATCCTAGACTTTTGAAAGGCTTCAGGGTCTGATGAATCATATCGTTCTAAGCTTTGCTGCAACATTTCAAGTTCAATTAACGTAGCAACATGTGCTTGATGGAGTAAATGAAACTCATCGGGAACAGGTAAGTCTAATATTTGAATACTCTCGTCTTGAATATCAGCAAAATGCTCGATCGCATGTTGCAATTCTGCAGCTTTTGGTGAGTCCCCAAGAAAAAAGGGCCTCATTTCATTTAAATTTGCATAAAAAGAAAATAAATAGTAGCCGAAATGATCTGCGAAAGATACGGTTTCAGCGGAAACTGAATTTCTTTCTCGGTTTTGTTCTTTAATCGATGGTGGTTCAACAATACCTAAGCCTTGGTGTCCTTCTGGTTGATTTTCAATTCCTTTGACAATATCACTTCCTCTATCACCACAACCAGCGAGCAAGGATAGTGACGAGGCAATGATGAATACTATAGATAAAAACTTCAACGAAACCCCTCCAATATCATACATATCACCTTTAGTATGCCAAGTTAAGGTGGAATTATTCAAAATTGGAAGGTGCACCCTACACTAGAGCCAAAGAAGCAATGGAGGATAATATGAGAGAGTTTGTCAAACCAACTATCGTAGTAAGTCGCTGCATCGAATTTTCAGCCTGTCGCTATAATGGTGATAAATTATCAGACCAAACGGTTTGTAGTTTAAGGCCATATGTAGAATTTATTCCGGTTTGCCCTGAAATCGAAATTGGTTTAGGAACTCCAAGAGACGTCATTCGCTTAATTGCTGATGGCGAAGAGACTACGCGATTAATTCAACCTAAAACGAATAGAGACCTTACAGATTTAATGACTGAATTTTCTACTGAATTTATTGAAGAGGTATCTGAAAAGCAAATAGATGGCTTTATCTTAAAAAATAGATCACCAAGTTGTGCAATAACGGATGCGAAAGTATACCATTCTGCTGATAAATCGGCCCACACCCTTCGAACTGGAAGTGGGTTATTCACACAACGGGTGCTAAAGGCTCATCCAGATGTTGCAGTAGAAGATGAAGGCCGTTTAAAGAACTTTCGAATTCGAGAACATTTCCTAACGAAGCTCTTTACGTTAGCGTCTTTTAGAAAACAAAAACAGACCATGTCGATGGATGAATTAAATCAGTTTCATAAAGAAAACAAATATTTATTTATGGCTTATCAACCGCAAATATTAAAGAAATTAGGTCAAATTGTTGGAAACCAACAAAAAAAACCTCTAGAACTTGTCATAGAGGAGTATGAGCGGGAATTAATTATCATGTTTAAAAAAGCACCAAAATACACCGCAAATATAAATGTATTTGAGCATATATTTGGTTATTTCTCTTCACACTTAACGACAAATGAAAAACAATATTTTCTTTCTGTTCTTAATAAGTATCGTGAAAAAAAACTGCCAATTAGTGGTGTAGTAAGTATTCTAAAAGCATGGGCCCACCGCTTTGATAATCAATATTTATTATCACAAACGTTCTTCGAGCCATACCCTGAAAGTCTAATTGACATTAGTGACTCTGGAAAAGGACGAGATTACCGCTAGAGAGTGGGACAAAAGGTTGTTTGTTTAGAGGTCACTGAAAAAGTTAAACCTAACTTTTTTTAGTGACCTCGTTTTTTTACCTTTTTGTCCCACCCTTACTCTCTATTCTTGTTCCTTTTTCTTAGGAACGGGGTCAAATCCACCAGGATGGAAGGGCTGGCACTTTAAAATTCGTATAACTGTTAACCAAGTGCCTTTAAAAACACCATGTACTTTAAAGGCCTCTATACCATAATGTGAACATGTCGGATAAAACCGACATGTAGGAGGCTTTAAAGGTGAAATGAACTTTTGGTAAAAGCGAAAGACTCCAATAAATAGCCACTTCATCTCAATCAAACCTTTCTAACTTTCTTCATTGCCCTCTGGCTTTGTTATTTTATTATCTTGTATGTATTGTGTAAAATAGTCAATAATACTATCAAAATCCTGCATAAGCATTAATTGACGCTCTTGTAAAATTGCTTGTTGAGTTTTGTTAAACGTCGCTGCTTCCCTTTTTATTTGGTTTACCCACGTTTTAAGGTTATTTTGTTGATCCTTTGGTAACATGTTCTCAACTGAGCTACATATAAATGAACGACACGTGCTATTTTTTAATGTAAGTGGCAAGCTACAACCCATATTTTGTTTAAAATATTGGCACATTGAGTAGGAAAGCTGTAAGTCGTCCATTTCTATCTGTGAAAGACCAGTTAAGTTTTTTTCCGAAAAACGGGAATCTACCATAGCTTGTACCTTGATTTCAAAGTCGTTTATCACGGCGCTTTTATGTTGAAGGATTTCATTAATAAAGAAGTCAATATGGTTATCCTTTACGGCTTGATACACTTCAAATAAGGAAAAAACAGGACTATAGCTACAACAACCAACATGAGGTACATCGGATTCTGCAGGAGCAAAGTAGTCATCTGGGCAGTTAAGACAATGAGAGGTTAGAATTTGATTATTATGTATCTGTATCATGCGATTGAATTTTCTCCTTTTGTTGTGGTCTATATGACTCTAACTATATCTTGAACTACCCACCACTTAACTACTCTAGCGAGCTGTTTGAAGTGGGGGATTCCTAAGAACACCGGTGTACCCACCAGTTATGGATTAGGCTATCCCCGTCGCACCGACGGTTAGAAGTCTATTCGCTTCGTTTTTTAAATTGATTCCTGCGTTAATATCACGGTCGTGATAGGAGCCACAAACACATTTCCATTCACGCAACCCTTGACCTTTAACGTCTTTATTTTTGTATCCGCAACTCGAACACAACTGAGAGCTAGGGAAGGTTTTACTCACTTCCACAACCGTCTTCCCGTACCATTCAGCCTTGTGCACTAACATCGTTTTGAATCGGTACCAAGACACATCAGCGATGGATTTAGCGTTCTTCTTATTTTTCATCAGATTGGTTATTTGCAGACTCTCTATGCCGATAATATCGTGGTTTTTGATAATATCCGTAGAGGTTTTATGTAAAAAAGTCTGAACGCTTGTTTTCAATTTTTTCGTGAATTCGAGCCACTTTCATTCGTTGTTTGTTCCAATTATTAGAACCTTGTTCTTTTTGGTTTTAAACCGTTGATAAGCATCAGCCAAATTTTCAACCGATTATTGAAGCGACATACTATCGACTTCTTTAAACGATTTTTTCACTAACACAGAATTCACCTCATTTATAAGGAACGTACGTTCTAATTATACCATATAAGTCTATGTTTTGGCTATCGCCAACCGACATTTATCTCCCCCTTATCGTTGGGCCAAAAGCCCTTCTCGCGATTGAAGAGGGAGTCTTCAGTCGGAAAAAGATAAAATGAATCTTCACGTTAGGAGCTGATCCAATGAAAAAAGTGATTTTGTATTTTGGTGTAATCTTGTATGTACTAAACATCCTCGTCTTATTTTTACAAACCTCTCATTATAGTTCAGAACAGTTGTTTCAAGCGATTGTATTTATAAGTGCTTCGTTCCTATTTTATTTTACCATGGCTTTTCTTTACTTTAAAAATGAGAAGGGAAAGGCAGTTATTCCGCTTATTCTTACAGTTGTTGGCATTGTATCCATAGCCTCAGCGTTCTTATTAGCATAAGCTAATCTACAAAAAGCACCGGACTATAGTCTGGTGCTTTTTGTTGGTAAATGTCGAAATATCCATTGACGTTATAGACCAATAGGCTTACTATAGAACTTGAAGGTTTTTATATAAAAGTAGTTAATTAGATTTAGATTCTATGCAACTAGTTACCACATAAGGAGGACAATATGATTAAGGATAAAGTGAAGAAAAAAGGCAAAGAAAAGTTACCAAAGTTGAAAGGGAATAAAAAAGCATTCTCTACTTTAACGATTAAAGTAAAGCTATTATTAATATTCCTACTTATTTCAGTAATATTCTTAATAGGAAGTGGGATTACATTATATAATGTTTCTCAGATTAACAAAACAAATGATAAGCTAGAGACTGCTATGGAAATTCGCGCAATCACACTAGAGATTGAAAGTGATGTTCGCCAACAAGTGAGCTTTATTCGAGCGATTCTACTAGAAGGCAGCAATCCAGAGTATTTTGCAAACATTGAGGCCGCTAATGAAAGTGTTATTGATGCTGTCAATCGAGGGTTGGCTATATCGACTGAACCAACAACAAATGAAAGTCTCGAACGAATTTTAGATTTAAACGATAGTTACTTAAAGTCAGCACATGAAGTTTATGTAGTCATGGAAGAATCGCAAGAAACCGCGTTGCGTATAGCTGACAGTTTGCTATTCACGCTTGGAATTGCGATGGACCGTATCACCAATGAAGTGGTAGTGGCAGAAGAAGAAATTCTTGCTAATGTAAAAGCTGAAGCAGAATTGAATATTGCGCTTGCACGATTTATGATTATCATAACAAGTGTCGTTGCCATCGTATTGTCGGTTACATTAGGAGTTATTGTCTCTAGTCGTATGTCAAAACCAATTAAGGAGTTGGCTGTAATTGCCGACCGTGTTAGTGATGGAGATTTGACGGTAACGATTAAAGAGGCAAAATCCAAGGATGAAATTGGAACGTTAACAACTTCATTTAAAACGATGACAGAAAATTTACGTTCGATGATTGACTCGATTTCAATTAACTCGTCTCAGGTAGCTGCTTCAGCAGAAGAGTTATCAGCAAGTGCAGAACAAACATCAAGAGCTTCTGAAGAAATTTCTTTAGCTATTGATGAAGTTGCTAAGGGAACAGATGTACAAATGGATGCGGCGAATAAAGGGGTAGAGGCCTTACACCAAGTATCAAAAGGTGTGGAATATATTGCTGAAAACTCAGCTTCGATTTCAGCTAATGCTGATGTGTCTTACTCTCATGCTGCTGAAGGTGGAGAGCTTGTTAATCAAACTGTTGCTAGTATGACTACCATTAATAAAACCGTTCTCCAAATGGATGGTGTGAGTAAAGAATTACTTGAACAATCTAATCAAATTGGAACCATTTTAAAAGTAATTAAAGATATTGCAGAACAAACCAACTTACTTGCACTAAATGCAGCAATTGAAGCTGCGCGGGCTGGCGAACACGGAAAAGGATTTTCGGTTGTTGCCGACGAAGTCCGTAAATTAGCAGAACAATCAGGTCACTCTGTTGTTCAAATTAATCAAATCATCGAAAAGATCCAAAACCAAACAAATGAAACGGTAATGATGATGGGTGAAGTGAAAAAAGAAGTAGATAATGGACTTACAATTTCACAAAATACAGAAGGCAAATTCATTCACATCATTGACTCACTAAAAGGAATTAAAGAACAAATCGAAGGCATGACGTCAACGTCTCAAGAAATCGCTGCTCAGTCACAAGAAGCGCAAGCATTAGTTGAAGATATGGCTAACTTAGCGGTACAAGCAGGAGAGAACACGTTAACGGTAAGTGCAAGTTCAGAAGAAAGTCTAGCTACGATGGAAGAAATTACTTCATCTGCTGAATCCTTATCGAACATGTCTGATGAATTAAGCAAAATTATCGAACGCTTTAAGATCTAAAGTAAGAGAGGGTTGGACAAAGTCCACCCCTCTGTTGTTTTTAACAATCGTAATAATTATAAAAAAGAGTGCCCATAGGGAATGTTCCCTTTTGGCACTCTTTTGTGTATTAGGTGGTATATACTACAACAAATTGTAAGGCGACTTCTGTTGCGGTCGGGTTAAGATAGGTAACAGCAGATTCACCGCTAAAACGAATGCCTTCATGCTCTTTTAAATGAAAGCTTTCCTCTTCTATTGAAATAATCACTTCTCCGGATAGAACGGTCACATATTGAATGACACCTGGCTGATGACTACCGGGTTTATACTCAGAATGCTCTTTCAAATAAGCACGGTGCATGTCAAAACCTTCTTTTGAATTAAACATAGGTTCAATTGAACACGTACCATCTGCACTTATGATTGTATTCCCGTGGTCTGCTTTTGCTATGGTGATTTCGTTCTCACCAATTAATAGTGAAGATACAGGAATATTTAAAGCAGCAGCGACTTTCCAAATGACGGATAAAGAGGGATTGGCTTCACCACGTTCAATGTTTCCCAGTGTTAACTTGCTCACATTCGTCATTTTTGAAAAGTCATCAAGACTTAGCCTTTTACGGTTCCGAAGTTTTCGTAACCGCTGACCTAATGTAATTTTAAGTTTTATTTCTTCGACTTGTTCGGTCTTTTGCATTCCTTTTCCCCTCATGTCTTTTTAGATTCATATCTATTGTTGCTATATTATAGAAGGATGTAATTTTTGTTAGTTATATTATATATATCGTAACAATAGGTCGAATTATTAATAGCTTTTAAAACAAAAATATAAAAGTGCCTCAAGAAGGGCTTGTCTTTCTTAAAACACCAGTAACTAGAATTAAAATAGCAAAAGGTAAAGAAAGCTAATCAGTGGAATGGTAGCTAATGATAGTAGCGTTGAATAGATAGTTGTTAAAACAGCAGTATGTTCGTCACCAAGATATTTTGAAAATAATACAGAGGCAAGCATAAACGTTGGCATGGCAACTTGAAGGACAACGATTTCTTGAACTTGCTCATCAATTGGAATATAGAGAATCACCACCATAAAAAGAACTGGTAATAAAAGTAACTTCAATAAGAGCGGAATCGATAGAAATGAAATAGGAAGTTTCATTTTTTGTTTTAATAAAGGGGCTAATAACATCCCGATATAGAGCATGGCAAGCGGGGCAGCAATGGATGATAAGGTTGCCGCCAGTTGTTTGACCATAACAGGAGGCTGATAGCCAATAACTGCAATCGTCATTCCGATGATAATGGCGAACACAGGGGCATTAAGTAGCGCTTTTAACTGGCGTAATTCGAACTTTTTTTCGTTTTGAAGTAAATAGAGGACCAATGTAAAGATAACGATATCTAACCCTGCATCAAAAATAGCTGCAAGTAAGCCACCGACTGGACCAAATATAGTGGCACACAAAGGAATTCCTATAAACCCGGTATTGCCTAAACCTGATAGTATCGCTATTTTTTTGGCCTTTAAAGACTGAAATTTAAAAATCCGAGCGACCGCCAACGCAAGCAGAATACCAACAACGTTAAAAACAATAGATATTATAAATACAGTGACAATCTGATGAAGTAATGCGTTCGTTATGTCTGTCTGGAATACGCCATTTAATATAATAGCTGGCATTGCTAGGTTTATTATCACTGTCATTACAAAATGCTTCACTTCAACTGTAATCGATAGCTTAATAGATAAAAGATACCCGAAAAAGATAATAATTCCCATCATGAAAACTGTTGAAAATACCATAATTATATCCATACAAGACACCTCAAGCATTACGGAGTTCCTTTGATGGAGACCCGTTGTTTTACATCGTCAAGAAAGTGTTTATGAATTAAAAACAACACTCACCCTTTCCAATATGCGACAATACTATATCATTATAATGCATTATAAAAATTTATGAAAATTATTGTCTGCCTAAGGAGAGTTATAGAATCATGAGAAGAGCTAATATATTTGAGCAAGTTCCAGTCATTGAGACGGAACGTTTGCGTTTACGTAAATTAGAACTTGGTGATGTAGATGCAATGTACACATATATGAGTGACCCGGATACAGCCAAATATGGATTATGGTATCCTCACCAATCAATCAATGAAACCTATGATTTTTTAGTTAACTTGTTAACTCAAAATGAAAATCAACACATCGTAACTTGGGGAATTATATGGAAACCATCCAATCAGTTTATTGGAACGGTTGATGTTGTCTTTAATCCACCCGCTTTTGTGGATGCAGAAGTAGGGTATGTCGTGTCTAAAGAGTTTTGGGGGAAAGGAGTTATGACTGAAGCTGTCCATGCTATCCTTTATTTTATTTTTACAAGCATGACAGTGGAACGAGTCGAAGCTAAATGTTTTCCAGAAAACATTGGTTCGAGAAAGGTGATGGAGAAGTGTGGGATGTCCCATGAAGGAACGTTGCGGAAGAAGATGTATGTTAAAGAGCGCTTTTGGAACCTATCGATTTATGCGGTATTAAGGGAAGAATATTTAGCACAATATCTTACAACACAGGAGTTAGGCTAAGTCTGTTCTATAAAATGATTCCAAGTTATAGTATACTTTTTCAGTAGAGATCCTGTAGGAGATGAAATAGATGACTAAACTAGAACAAGTACAACCATTTTTGAAATGGGCAGGAGGGAAGCGTCAACTGTTACCAGTACTAGCAGAGCTAGCCCCCGCTAAATTCAATAGATATTTCGAACCGTTTGTGGGAGCAGGAGCCATGCTTTTTCACTTTCAACCGAAAGAAGCGTATATCAATGATATTAATTCAGAGCTCATAAATGTTTATGCAACGATTAGAGACGATGTCGATTTGTTACTCGAACAACTAAAACAATTCCACAATGATGAAGAGAGCTACTATGAAATCAGGGCTTTAGATAGAACGGACGCTTTTGTTACATTAAGTAACATCGAGAGAGCTGCCAGAATTATATACTTAAATAAAACATGTTACAATGGCTTATTTCGTGTGAATTCAAAAGGTCAGTTCAATGTCCCTTTTGGCAAATATAAAAATCCTAATATCGTCAATGCTGAAGTACTTCGGGCGGTCAGTCATTATTTACAGCAAAATCAAGTGACGATTTCGAATACGGATTTTGCGACAATGGTCTTACAGCACGCGGATAAGGGTGATTTTGTATATTTTGATCCGCCATATGACCCGGTTTCAGCCACTTCCTCCTTTACGAGTTATGCTCTTCAGGGGTTTGGGAGAGAGGAACAAATGAGACTTCATCAAGTGTTTACGGAGCTTGCGCAACGTGGTTGTTATGTGATGTTGTCGAACTCTTATACTGACTTTATTTGTGACCTTTATCAGGATTTTACGATAGAAGGTGTAAAAGCCACGAGAAGTATAAACTCTAAGGGCAATTTACGAGGGAAAATAGACGAAGCTGTGGTGATAAGCTATGACAAAAAATGACCAAGCCTGGTCTGTCTTATTTGAACGTCATCACATTGTTGAAAGAGTGAGGAACGAAGGCTTTTTTCGAATTAGCGCGGATGACATTCGAAAAGAACGTGAGCCTCGCTTAATGTGTAAGTTTGACCATTCCTCAAATTTACCTAAGCTGTTTAAAGAACATGGGTATTCGATATTACCTTTATCACGTTCAGAGTATATCATTGGTCCTTTTTCGATATTTGAAAATGTGAGCTATCATGTACAAAAGCCTACTAGGGTGGCTGTACCTTCTTATATTGATACAGTAAATACAAGTGATCTATATTCCGAAAGTGCAGCGCTTCATGCAGCTTTTGTTAGTGGCATGTTTCATCATGTTTTGGACTTAGCAGAAGATGCCCCTTTATTGCCAACGGTATCAGGGAGAATGGGGTCTAAACAATTTGATTATCATGTAGCAATTAAGGATGGGATATTTCCTGTCCAAGTAGAAGGATCGCAAATTGAAATTGATGGTGGATATGAAGGGATAAATGATTTTGTTATCGTAGAAGCCAAAAAAGAAGGGGTAACAGATTTTAATATCCGACAATTGTATTACCCATATCGGGTGTGGAAAAAGCGTACGAAAAAAAACGTCATTCCTGTTTTTTTTACGCATTCTAACGATATTTTTTCCTTTTTTGTTTATCGTTTTAGCGACGATACATTGTTTAATTCAATTGAACTAGTCAAGCAGCTCGATTTTATGATTGATACCGAGCATATAAGCGTTGATGACTTACTTGAACTTTGTAAAAGAACATCACCTAATTTCACAGGTAAGGATGTACCGTTTCCACAAGCTGATAGCTTTGAACGTGTAGTCGACCTTCTTCACTTATTACACGAGAGTACATTAGAAAAGGATGTCATTACCGAAAACTATGATTTTACTCCAAGACAATCGGATTATTACACGAACATCGGCCGATTCTTTGATTTAATTGATAAACAAGTTCATCAAGGTTCAATTTTTTATTCCTTAACTGAAAAAGGAAAAAACATGATGGGCTTGCCTTATAAAGAAAAGTACCTAGCGTTAGCACAGTGCCTTTTCTCTCACCCTGTCTTTCAAAAGGTATTTTTAGAATGGATTCTGCAAGAAAGCTTGTCTAAAGACAGAGTCGTTACAATTATGAAACAACATAACCTGGGGATTAGTGCAGAATCAACATACTACCGTAGAGCCCAAACGATTTTAAAATGGATGGAATGGCTTAAAAAGTTGACGGAAAGATAAGTAAAGTAACGTGAGCACCGACATATAAAATCCCGTTGTGAGAGATTTATTCACAACGGGATTTTTGATGAGTGAAGCCATTGCTACTTATAATGTGTTCAAGCTATCCGTCAATGTCTTTTTGTCCAATTGCTCTCCAATCAGAACAAGATTTAAAGGAAAGGATTGTTCAACTTTAGTAAAGTCTGGCATCCCGTATGAATATTGAACCATCGTGATATGGTTGTCTCCTTTAAAATGGATAAACCCCTTCATTCTAAAAACGGTTTGCGGTAAGGTAGAAACCCATTTTACAAACTCTTCTTTATCGATTTTCGAATGAAATTGATGAACAACACTTTTTACATGCAGATGATGATCGATATGTGTTTTTTCACGGTCAATGGATTCTTTGGATTGAATCGAATCAAGAATGTCGAGATCGAATTTAGCAAAGCTCGTTGTCACGAGTGGAGCTGTTTGATTAAGCTCTTTTATTTGTTGTAGACACTTAGTCAGAGCCGTTGAATCAAGTAAATCAATTTTATTTACAATAAGTATATCTCCACTTCTAATTTGCTCTTTGGCTAATTTTTTCACGCGAATGCTCATGCCTTGTTGATGAAAGAAGCGGTTCGCATCAACGATCGTTATGATTCCTTTGACTTCTGCGAATTCTACTACGGCAGGGGTCATACAGCCGTCTAATACTTCTAGAGGGTGTGCAGCTCCAGTTGTTTCTACGAAAATCGTATCTAACTCATTGTTTTTACAAAGATCCAAAAGTTGAGGTTCAATTTGACTTTGAATGGAACAACAAATGCAACCATTTAACAGTTCGCGAAAGGGTACGTGAGCGGGGATCGATGTACTGTCGACTGAAAACGCACCAGCTTCATTCATTAATACTGCTACACGTTCATTCTTTTTATATGAGTTTAAAAGTAACGTTTGTAATAATGTTGTTTTCCCGCTACCTAGAAAACCTGCAATGATATATATATCAATCTTTTTCATAGTTCTCTCCAAATCTTAATGGTTTCGATTTATTAATCATATCACTACACTAGAAGAATGAAAAACATAAACATTTGATGTTTTTTTAATGAAATTGGTATAATAAGAAAAAAATTTGGAGTGGCTTGCATGAAAGTAATTCTTATACGACACGGAAAGTCTGAAAAAAGCGGGGGAGGTCAAGTGGATATTCCCCTTTCAGATCTAGGGGCTGCACAAGCGGATAAAGTAGGTCAGTTTCTTCATGAGCAAATCGATATCGATATCATTTATTCAAGTCCATTAAAAAGGGCACTTCACACAGCGGAAACGATAGCTAATACATATGACATTCCAGTACAAATTGACCCTTTACTAATGGAACGAACAGACGGTATATTTGATGGCTATAATGAAAAAGAAAGAGAAGAAAAGTATCCTGCCGAATGGTTATATTTTTCTGAACATCCATTGGAAGCAGCACCTAATGGAGAATCGTTGCATCACCTTGAAAAACGAGTAGATGACGTGGTAGCCAGGATTGTTAACAATCAAGATTCTCGTACAGTAGCCATTGTTAGTCATGGGGAATGGTTAAATGTTTTTTTACATAAAGTCCTTAACATTCCTTGGTATATGTACCCTGTATTTAAATTAAAGCCGGCCAGTGCTACTATGCTTTCTTTTAAAAAGTCTGGAAAAACAGTGGTTCACTATATCAATCGAATCTGATTCAATTAAATAATGCCATAAGCCAGAGATAACCATCCTAAATGATATAAAAAAATACAGAAATATAGTCCTATTGCACCCATAAAGAGGACATTAATTTTTTTATTCTTAAAAATATAAGGGATGAGCAGTAACAGCAAACAAGGTAATGCTACTTTAATCGCATAAAACAAGATAATGCTTTGGTGATAGACATAATCCATTAATGGATTTGCCTCTGTCACTCCAAAATACTTTATTCCAATATCGGTAAATGTTGCATCGGCAACAGATAATAATAATAACAAAAATGCTAAAACAATAGTTGGACGAATTCCGAGTGTTGACATCATAAATCTCCTCCTAACCCTATCTCAGTATCGGACAAAAGTTTGATACCTAAACATAGAATTATCGATAGTGTACATGTGATAGAAGAGAGAGTAATGTTTCATTAGTAGGAAAAAAATGGGTTAATTATATTGAACAAAACGAATATTAGCCAAAAGTCTGATACTTTATCTATGGTATATCTATGGTTTACACGTACGAATGATGATAAATTCGACAGTAACATATTAAAAGAGTTTGGAATCGACAAAATGAGGAATGGAGGGAGATAAAGATTGTGAATATATTGTCATTGGCAAAAAGTATAGTGTGAATAGAGCTATTTAAAATAAGATAAAATAGTCTGTAATTTTCCTTGTCTGAATGATTCGAACTAATCTGAAATTGGTAAAACAAGGTATAAAGACATTAGTTTAGGCGTATTATTAAAAGTAATTATAGGGATATATCCTCGGTATGAGAGGATAAGTTTAGGGGAGATGTGATTATAGTACTATTAGTGAGGAATTTGACTTTTTTTCATTAAATTCAATATAATGAACACAATTATTATAAATATCATGACTTGAAAATATAGACTGACCCTTGTATAATAAATAATTGGAAGTACCCATTTTATACATATTTTTCTTTGAATGGTATTTTAATTTTTGTAACTGGAACGAGATAATACATGTAAGATTTTGAATTCACGTCTTATAAAGATTATCTACGCGTACCTTTGTTGATGGTCTTTATAATATGTGAATTTTTATTTTTGTATAGAAATAGGATTGCATATTAATATTTATTTTTGGAGGTCATAAGTGATGAAAGCAACTGGTTCAGTAAAATGGTTTAACGCAGAAAAAGGATTTGGATTTATTGAAGTAGAAGAAGGAAACGATGTATTCGTTCACTTCAGTGCTATTACTGGCGAAGGATTCAAAACATTAGAGGAAGGCCAACAAGTGGAATTCGAAATCGTTGAAGGAAACCGTGGTCCTCAAGCTGAAAACGTAGTAAAACTATAATTTTTTATACAGTTTTCAAAAAAGCTGCTCTCGGGCAGCTTTTTTTCTTTTACAATAGAATGATAGGAGAAGATCTCATTGATTGTAGTTTTTTAATAGTGAAGGGGAGGGATATGACTTATGAAACGAGCGAAATTGATACAGCGATTTGGAGTTATAGCACTTATCACTTTATTCATATGGATTGGCATTTATTTTTTTCCGGTGTCTGAGCAAGTAAGAAAACCGTTCTTTTCTGAAGGTGAAATGCTTGTGATTGCTCATCAGGGCGGGGAACATTTAGCGCCTTCAAATACATTAGTTGCTTTTGAACAGGCGGTTGAGATCGGTGTCGATGTCATTGAATTTGATATACATATTACATCTGACAATCATCTAGTAGCAATTCATGATCCTACTGTCGATAGAACAACAAACGGTTCTGGAGTCGTTGCTGAAATGTCACTAGCTGAACTAAAAAAACTTGATGCTGGTTTTTATTTTCGAAATCTAGAAGGTGACTATAGTTACCGAGAACAAGGAGTCACGATACCAACAGTCGAAGAGATTTTTTCCGCGTTTCCAAACATAAGGATGAACATTGAAATAAAAGATACAAATCCACCTGATAAAATAGAGTTACTCTGTCAAACGCTTTGGTCCCTGATAGAAAAATATGAACTAGAAGAAAAAGTGTTAATTGCAGCTTTTGACCAAAATATAATTGATACAATGAGTGAAGCATCTAACCACACAGTAGCAGTAAGTGGGGGAAAGCAAGAAGTAACAAAGTTTGTGATTTTTCATAAGCTTTTTTTGAACGGATTATACCGCCCTAAAGTAGATGCGATCCAAGTTCCAACAGAACAAGCTCGAATTGACCTTACAGACTCCTATCTTATAAAAATGGCAAATAAAAAAGGCTTAGATGTGCATTACTGGACGATTAATGATCGAGAAACAATGGAGTATTTAGTTGAACAAGGGGCTAACGGAATTATAACGGATAGACCTGATATCTTACTCGAAGTGTTAGGTCGTTAATTGAAGTTCCTCGTGTATAAAAAAAACTTGTCGCTTCCTATTTAAAAAGGAACGACAAGTTTTTTAGTTATTGGTCAGTTTTAAGCCCATCAAGGGCGCTTTGAGCAAGCAAGGCAATTGTTGCATCATCCATCGGAGGATTATGAAGTCCTGCACGTACGTCGCGATAATACCGTTGTAACGGATTTTTAGCGGATAAACTTCGTGCACCAACGATTCTCATTGCCTTATCAACGATTGATATCGCATTGTTCGTCACCGTATGTTTCACAGCTGCTAATTCTGGTTTAAAGCTTTCTCTGTCAGAGGTGTTTTCCCATTTTTCAGCTACCGAATATAACATGTGACGAGCTTGTTTTAACTCTAGTTCAATTTCGCCAATTAACCGTCTGACGTTTGGCAACTCGCTGATCGTTGTTTGAATGCTATTTGGTTGGTAGCTACTCGCAAAATTTAAAGCATATGTTCTTGCTGCTTGAGCTATACCTAAGTAGCAAGCAGGAATATGAAGAAGCCAGGCATTTGCTTTCATTTTCCGCTTTGGTCCAATTGTTTCTAAAAAATATCGTTTGTCAATTTTGACGTTGTCCAACACTAAATCATGGCTTCCAGTAGATTGCATCGCAATACTATCCCACGTTTCATCAATCGAAACACCTTTGGTCCCTTTATGAATGAGAAAATCTCCAACCTCTTCGCTTCCAGTAATACTCGCAGAGACCAGATAAAAATCTAAAGCAGGAGCCAATGTGGTAAACGTCTTTCTCCCATGGATAACCCAATGGTCTTCATGCTCGGTTGCTGTTGTTTCTGGCTTTCCTCCCCTAGTAGGACTTCCAGTTGCTCGTTCAGTTGCCGCACGGTTCAGCAGAGCTCCATTTTTAACAGCGTTCATAATTTCATGGTAAACGTCTTTTTCCCAGTTGTTATCTTCGCATATATCCAACACACAACCTAAGTGCCATCCCATTCCTAGCGCTGTAGATCCGCATCCTTGCGCTAGTCGCTCTTGCATCAATAAGAATTCGTATAAAGTCGCACCTTGCCCACCTAATGATTGGGGCAACGTTAGTGTCGTATAACCTTGGTTTCGAAGGTCTTTCATATTTTCAAAAGGAAATTGTTGTTGTTGCTCATAATAGAGGGCTCTTTTGCCAAACTCATCAGCCATTTTCCCAATTTCTTGTAAGGTATTCCGTTGTTTTTGACTTTTAAGAAACACCACAAACCGCCTCACTTTCTTATAGGAAAGATACCATTTTTTATAGAAAAAAAACAAGAAATTCACTCTTGTAAAAAAATAATTGAGACAAATATGAAACTTTTTACAAGAAAGGTCGTCTAATGTGTTGAAAAAAAATTATCCATAGAAGGATAAAGATGTAATACTTGTCGAATTAAGAAGATTGTCATGATAAAAAACAAATCGACATAGAAAAAATAATTGAGTAAGAGAGCGAATGGAGGTTTACGTAATGTGTGGGTTTATTACGTATATTAGAGGTCAAAAAAGTGAAGATTGCTTCGATACAAAAAAAATGTTTGTAAATATGACAAATATCATCACACACAGAGGACCTGATGATGTTGGATATTATTTTGATGATTACGTTTATTTTGGATTTAGAAGATTAAGTATTATTGATGTTGAACATGGAAGACAACCGTTAAGTTATGAAAATGAACGCTACTGGATTGTATTTAATGGAGAGGTATACAATTACCGTGAGCTTCAACAAGAGCTAAAAGAGCAAGGGTTATCCTTTGAAACGAATTCAGACACAGAAGTAATATTAGCTTTATTTAGCCATATAGGTGTAGACGCTTTTCAAAGACTACGAGGAATGTTCTCGTTTGTCATCTGGGATAAACAAGAGAAAATTACATATGCGGTAAGGGATCCGTTTGGAATCAAACCACTTTATTATTATCAAGAAGAGGAGAATATCTATTTAGCCTCTGAAAAGAAAAGTATTTTATTAGCCATAGAGAACGATACAGTCAATTGTGAAGCGATTCATCATTATTTAACGTATCAATATGTGCCAGAACCGTTAACGATGTCAAATGACATAGTAAAACTACTACCTGGAACATACATGAAAAAAGAACTAGGAAAGCCTATTGAATTGAAACAATATTGGGCAGCTTCATTTAAACGTACACCCAATCAAACTTCGAATGTAAATATATTGGATACGTTGCGAGATTCAGTTCAAATTCATATGCGAAGTGATGTCCCAGTAGGAGCGTTTTTATCGGGAGGAGTAGATTCAACCTGTATTGTAGCTCTTGCCAAAGAAGTCAATCCGAACATAAAAACTTTTACAGTTGGCTTTGAACGCAATGGCTATAGTGAGATTGATGTTGCTAAGGAAACTGCTGAAAAACTTCAAGTTGAAAACATTGAATATAAGATTACTCCAGATGAATTTTTACGGGAATTGCCAAAGATTATTTGGCACATGGATGACCCGGTTGCGGACCCTGCTTCTATACCTCTTTACTTTGTCGCAAAAGAAGCTAGTAAGCATGTTAAAGTTGTTTTATCTGGAGAAGGCGCAGATGAATTGTTTGGCGGGTATGGAATATACAAGGAACCGTTATCGTTAAGACCTTTTATGTATATACCTGACCGAACGAAACGAGTATTAAAGGCACTGGCAAATGTTCTTCCTGAGACGGTGAAAGGAAAGGGTTTTATTGAAAGAGGCTGTACGCAATTAGAAGACAGATACATTGGTAATGCCAAAATCTTTAATGATATAGATAAAGCGTTGCTATTGCACGAGTACAACACGAATTTTAACTATAGGTTAGTAACAGAAGGATATTATAAGCAATGGAAAGATTACGATGATGTCACAAAAATGCAAATGATTGATATCCATACGTGGCTACGTGGTGACATACTTGTCAAAGCAGATCGCATGACAATGGCCCATTCACTTGAACTTCGTGTTCCTTTTCTTGATAAAGAAGTGTTTGAAGTGGCCTCAAACTTACAATCGCATATGAATGTATCAAAAGCGCAAACTAAAATTGCGCTTCGAAAGGCGATTCAGTCGATTATCCCTGACCATGTCATTGAACGAAGAAAGTTAGGCTTTCCTGTTCCGATTCGTCACTGGCTTCAAGATGAGTTGTACGATTGGGCAAGACAACTAATTATTGAAAGTGAAACGGATTACCTTTTTAATAAACATTATATTTTAACGTTATTGGACAATCATCAAAAACTACATTTTGGTGACCAACAGAATAAACTAAAAGCAAAAGTAGATTATAGTCGACACCTTTGGACGGTGTTAACGTTTATGCTTTGGCATAAAATATATGTTGAAAACGCATTTGAACCATCATTTCTACAAACATCTACTGATACCGTGGAAAAAAGTCCAATCGTATAATCAAAGCAATTGAATTCGAGGCTACTGAAATAGGATGAACAACCTATCTCAGTAGCCTCTTTCTTTAACATCCTGTTTTTGGTATAGTAGACCGGTACCTTAATAAGGACAAGCGGATGGTAAAAAAATACCATTGTTTTACATCTTGAATGATTTAGTCGAATTATGGATATATTAGCAAATAGTTCTTATAAATGGAGGATGGTATGGTGGAGTTACAAACGGATATGGTATTTGAAATGACGACTAAATTTAAAGCAAACTTACCAAATGTGAAGCATTTGCGAGTTGTTAATGTGAGTAAAGGCAGTGTGAGCTTTGTATTAGAAGGGTCCACTGGGCGGGGAGTTTTCCCGATTGATTTATTTCTTTCATTAATGAGAAACGGCTCTCTTGTGTATACGACTCATCCGATTGAAGATGAAGGTAATACACATGAGGAAACAGCATAAATTTGTAAGCGGCTGGAATACATCCATCCGCTTTTTTAAATGGTAAGTAAGGGACTATTCGGGAAAACGACGTTTGTCTTTATTTATAGAATTGCAAGTGTGAAAATGAACGTATACCCTAAAAAGATAATAAATGCGGTTCCGACCAAACTTGCAAACAAAACTTTTCCCCCTTCTTTTTTTATACTTGCCGACTGAACCGTCATCCCTAGGCCAGTTAAAGTCATTCCCATTGAAATAAAAAGTGTTGCTCCATTTATGACATGAGGTACAGCAGTAGTAATCACCCCTGATGAATGAAGGGCACTCATCATTAAAAAACCAAAAACAAACCATGGAACTGGAATTGCACTAATGGATGTTGTGTTCTTTCTTCTTTTAGGATTAATGAAGTAAACGAGCAAAAGAGCAACCGGAATAAGTAATAACACACGACTTAATTTCATCACAATGGCTTTTTCTAAAGACTCATGGCCGGCAGGTGCTGCTGCAGCCATGACATGGGCAACTTCATGTAAGGTCGCTCCTGAAAAAATGCCGTACTCAATAGGGTCCCAGATTCCGATAGAGTATAATGACGTATACATGATGGTCACAAATGTACCTAACAAAGCAACAACTGATATGGCTATCGCTGAATGGTCAGCTTTTACTTTTAACAACGGCGCTATCGCTACAATTGCTGCAGCCCCGCAAATTGATGTGCCGCATGCTGTTAACAGGGCTAGTCTTCTATTGATTCCAACTTTTCTACCAATATAGTAAACTAGCGCCACGGTCAGACTAACATGAATAATAGATATGAACATCATTTGGAAGCCGCCAGCGAAAATCTCACCGACATGTAGACGGGCCCCAAGTAATATAACGCCGATTTGAAGACAGCCTTTCGCTAATGTTGAAATATAAGGAAGAAGGTCTTTATTGACTCCAATGGTAAAACGCCAAACCACGCCAAGAAATAATGAAACAACTAAGGGTCCAGCGATTGAGAATATTGGAAACTTGGCTAAATGATAGGCCATAATAGTAATCACTATTGTGAGGAAGAAACATTTGAAATAAGGGTAAGTCATTTTTTCAAGTTGTTTTGGAATGATTTGATCCATTAGAAAAGCACGTCCTTACGTATGTTTGTGTTGTTTATTACTTTACCTGTCATGTAATCATTAGTAAAATACATATTAATGATTGATACAATTAGTATTATTAATAGTTAGGGGAAGAGAATATGTATTACGACGCGTTACAGACGTTTATTACAGTCGTTGAACAAAGAAACTTTACAAAAGCTGCAGAGATTTTATTGTTGTCTCAACCTAGTGTGAGTTTGCATATCAAAAACCTAGAAAAAGAGTTTGATTCACAGCTACTAATTCGAACATCAAAATCATTATCGGTTACACCAACAGGGCAAATGCTCTATGAGCGTGCAAAGCAAATCGTTCAGCTGTATGAGCAAACAAAAAAAGAAATCCATGAGTATCATCACTATTTATACGGTCAATTAAAAATAGGTGCTAGCTTTACGATTGGTGAATATGTACTTCCAGCTATTTTAGCTAAGATACATCAGGATCATCCTGATTTAGAGCTTGAAGTTACGATAGGTAATACAGAAGAAATCGTTGAACAAGTTCGCCTATTTCAAATCGATGTAGGGTTAATTGAAGGTCAAACCAATGATAAAGAGGTGCTCGTTACTTCATTTCAAGAAGATAAGCTTGTCGTCGTCGCTCATCCTTCACACCTTTTAGCAAAGGCTAAAGAGCTAATAGTACTTGACCAACAATCATGGATTACTAGAGAACGAGGATCTGGGACAAGAGAATTTTTTTACCATGTGCTCCGTTCCAATGGACTTAAAGCAAAGTCAGTAATTACAATCAGTTCTAATCAAGGGATCAAGGAAGCGATACTAAATAACATGGGAATCTCTCTTTTATCTGAATCTGTTGTGAAAAGGGAAGTAGAACAAGGAAGCTTGGTTATAATTGATACCCGAGGAGAACAGTTCTTACGAAAATTTTCTTTTCTTGTTTCTCCAGTCAAACAAACAAATAAAGCCGTCGACATGTTTATCAAACAAATACAAAAATAAATCTGGAAAATTGAAACATTTTTGAAAGTTGTTACGTATACCCTTAGTGAATGAATAATGAGGGGGTCTTTTTTATGAGTAACGTTTTAATTGACAACGAACAAGAACAAGTAAAACAACATCCTTCCATGTTAGGGATTGTGTGGAGTCCAATTGAGCAATTTGAGAGAATCAAAGAAAAGCCAAAAGTGTTGGTACCGATGATTATTCTTACGCTAATTTGGGGCATCGCAGGAGCAATGTTATCGTTTGGGATGGATATAAAATGGCTACTTGCCTCCATACCACCAGAGCAACATGCTGAATTTGCTCAAATGGAATCCTTTTTACGAATTAGTAGTTTTATAGGTTACTTAATTACGCCCATCGTGGTGATTCTTATTGTTAGTGCGATCATGCTTCTTATCTCAAAAGCGACAACAAGCGAAGTTACCTTTAAGCAATTGTTTTCAATGAACGTGTTTATAAGTTTTATTGGAGCGTTATCTTTACTTGTAAACGGTGGATTAGCTATTCTGCTTGATGTTGACCCTATGATTCCAATTACAAGTGTAGGAAATATGATGCAAGCTGAGGGAGTCGCTGGGGCAATTTTAAATCAAGTGGAGTTATTTGCAGTTTGGGGTGTGATTTTAACAGCTCTAGGTTTAATAAAAGTGGCTAATTTTCATAGGGTTCTCGCGTGGTCCGTGTCAATTATATTTACATTAGTAACTGTTGGCTTTGCTGTAATT
The DNA here is from genome assembly GCF_002019795.1 of Bacillus alkalicellulosilyticus. GTDB lineage: Bacteria > Bacillota > Bacilli > Bacillales > Bacillaceae_F > Bacillus_AO > Bacillus_AO alkalicellulosilyticum. The sequence goes on from NZ_KV917381.1 coordinate 2,050,449, forward strand.
GGAGCCCTCCTTGGAGGGATGTAGGTCCGATGAAGAAAAAACTATGGATTGGAGCCGGTGTGCTAGCACTCCTTATCCTATTTACCTCTGTTACGATTGCTAGAACTGGAACGTCAACTGTTGAAGTACAGGCAAGTAATCCAACGACCATGGAAATGTCATCAGAGATTATGATTCCTGGTACAGTCGAAGTAAAAGAGGAAGAGGTTATTTATTATTCCCCTGACAGAGGAAGCGATTATGAGCTTCTTGTTTCAGAAGGAGACAAGATAAAAGAAGGAACGGACCTGATTCAATATACAAATAGGCAACTAGAGCTTGAAAAAGAACAAACCGCTCTAGCTATTGAATCTGGTTATCTCCGAATCAATTATATTGAAAAACAAGAAGATGAGCTTAAACAAAAACGAAAAGATTTTGAAAAACAACTAGGTAAAAAAGAAGCCGATAAGGTAATGAAACCTGAAGAAGAGCAAATCAGGTTTGAAAAAAGGCAAGCTAATTTAGACCTTCGCCAAACCTTATTACAAAAAGAAGCGCAAGAGCAAAGAGAAGAGGATTTAGTCATACAAAGTAATACAATAGGAGTCGTTGTGGAAGCGAATGAAAATGTTGATACAACGAGTTCTGAACCAATTTTACACATCGCAAATACTGAACAACTTGTCATAAAGGGAAATTTATCGGAGTACGACGCCTTACACATCACAAAAGGATTAAAAGTAATTATTACGACAGATGCGATGTTGGATGAACAATGGGAAGGGAAGATTGAGGACGTTTCCTTCTTTCCCAAAAAAGCAGAAGCCTTTGAAAGCGGGACAGCGGCCGTTCAATATCCCATAACAGTTGCAGTAACAGATGGGGATGTGAGTGTCCTTCGACCAGGTTTGTCGATGATTTTACAATTGGTCACAGAAGAAAAAGACGCGTTAGCTGTGCCAATGTCTGCTGTGTTCCAAGAAGAGGGAGCTAGTTATGTGTATGTTGTCGAAAAAAACCACGTTCTCAAACAAGAAGTAAAGGTTGGTATCATTCATGGAGAACATATAGAAATCCTTTCAGGTGTATCAGAGCTGGATTATGTTGTCACTTCTGATATATCTGCTCTGTCGGACGGAATGGAAGTGAGTATCGTTGATTAATCTAACAGAAATCACAAAAACGTATCAACTTGGAACACAACTAGTACCTGTTTTAAAAAAAATTAATCTAACGATAGAAGATGGTGATTTCCTCACGATAATGGGACCCTCTGGTTCGGGTAAATCAACGTTAATGAACATTATTGGTTGTTTAGATAAACCTACATCTGGAATGTTTCTATTAAATGGTCAAGATATCACAAGGTATCAGGATGTTCAACTTTCAAAAATAAGGAATGAGTCCATTGGATTTGTGTTTCAGCAGTTTCAACTCTTGCCGAGGTTAACCGCGTTAAAAAATGTTGAACTACCAATGATTTATGCAGGAGTGAAGAAGAAGGAACGAAGAGAGCGCGCGGTTGAAATGCTGACTAAAGTAGGTTTAGCTGACCGTATTGAACACCTTCCAAATTCTTTATCGGGTGGGCAAAAACAAAGAGTCGCGATTGCACGCGCGTTGGTGAATGAACCACATATCATTTTAGCCGATGAACCGACAGGAGCTTTGGATACGAAAACGAGTTCATCTATCATGGAATTGCTAGTAACACTAAATCATGAAGGGACTACCATAGTCGTTGTCACGCATGAACCTGAAGTTGCGGAGTATTCGAAAAAAACGATAGTCGTTCGTGACGGAGAAATTGTTAATGTGAAGGAACGCAGGAAAGGATCGAATGACAATGAGCGTAACTGAGAATATTATCATGGCATTACAATCTCTTCGTTCCCATAAAATGCGTTCGATTCTTACGATGCTTGGCGTTATTATTGGCGTAGCTGCGGTGATTATCGTTGTAGCCATTGGCCAAGGCGGGGAAGTGATGTTGAAAGAGCAAATTGCTGGTGATAATCATTCACTTGAAGTGTTTTATATTCCATCAGAAGAAGAAATAGCGGCTGACCCGAATATTGGTTTTGGTTCATTTACTCAATCAGATATTAGAGCCTTGGAATCCATTGAGGAAATTAAACATATCATTCCTTCAAGTTCTCAATATAGTTCAGTTCACTTCCAAACAGAATCTGTCGATGGCGCGGTATTTGGAATCACGGATAACAGTTATTTAACCATTAATAATTTGCAACTTCAGACTGGACTTTCTTTTACTCAAGCAGACTTTATGGCGGGGAGAAGGACCGCTTTAATTTCAGCTGCGTTAGCTGAGGAGCTGTTTCCCGAAGAAAATGCCATTGGGAACATTATACGAATCGGGAGACAACCTGTTGAAATCATTGGTGTACTAGAACAACCTACGGGTATTTTTGCGTTTGGGTCAAAGGATGTCTATCTTCCTTGGACAACATGGCGAAATGTATTTAATAGCACTGACTTTAATCAGCTTACACTTCAGTCCAATAGTGCGGATGAGGTTCAAATCGCTGGTGAAAAAGCGGTTGAAGTGCTCAATCGTTTAAATGGTACAGAGGATTCTTATCAAGTGTTTAATTTCGAAGAGATCGCAGCAGTCGTAGGAAACATTACCCGAATCATGACGCTCATTATAGGTGGAATCGCTGGGATTTCATTACTTGTAGGTGGAATTGGCGTCATGAATATCATGCTTGTATCGGTAACCGAACGAACAAGAGAAATTGGAATTCGAAAAGCATTAGGAGCAACGAGAGGACAAATTCTATTTCAATTCATTATTGAATCAATTATTTTAACATTAATAGGAGGAGTGATTGGAATTATTGTAGGAGCTGGTATTGCCTCGCTCGTTTCCTTTTTTGCAGGCTGGCCGTCCCTTATATCGATTCCCGTTATTATTGGAGCGCTTATCTTCTCAATGTTAATCGGCGTTGTTTTTGGATTATTGCCTGCTAATAAAGCATCAAGACTAGACCCGATTGATTCGTTACGATACGAGTAGAAATCTTCAAACAATAGAAATAGCATACCAATTCTATTAGACTTGGTATGCTATTTTATTAGTGCCTAAGTCCTTATCATATAATATTTAAAATGCTTAATGAGGATTTCTGTGAACAATAGATTTTAAGGTTATATGATAAAATGGTTTTATGGGTTCTATATTTAAGAAGTCAGTACAATAAAACGTAAAAGGAAGTAATGTATATGAAAATACTCGCTGATGGAGTATCTGAAATTGTACTAGAGGTTAAGTCAATGGAAAGAGCCATTGATTTTTGGTCTAATCAATTAGGATTTCCAATAGTGGAACAATGGGGTTATAAGGAAGGACAATTTGATATAAGTAGTCAAGACGTATGGGCAACATGGTTATATATAGGAGGCTCAACTAGACTTGGATTATGGCTAACAAGAAATTTTACAAAAGAAGAGATGGCAGAGAAAAGAAAGCCAGTTTCTGAATGGGAGGGACTCTTCGATGAAGGTGGCTCTCACGTTCATTTTGCGTTGTATATAAGACAAGAGCATTTTGATGAAGCAATTGAAGTCCTTAAGAAAGAAGGCATTGATTTAAAATTAATTGAAGAAGAGACATTAGGTATTCAAGAGAGACGGTTATATTTTAAGGACACAGAAGAAAATATTGTAGAATTTTATACACGTGATATGAAAAACGATTATAAAATTAGATTTCAAAATGGGAAAATTAAATAAGTTTATGGAACTTATTACTTAAGGTCGTTTATCCCAAGGAAAAAGCGTTCCAACAATGGTTACACAATTATCATTGGATATAGCTTCAATAACCCCAGCAGAAATTTCATCGTGAGTTAACCATCTAGAATGTGTATCTTCAATAATGAATCCTAATTGAATTTGTTTATACAGGCAGTTGTTAGGGACTTTTACTGTATTTTTGATTTGTTCTACATTTGAACTGCTACCTAACACATGAAATAGCTTCCATGTAAGGTCATCAGATGCGTGTAGTTTTGAAAGTACGTCTATCACCTTCTTTTCACCTGAATGGATCCAAGCTATAACTAAATCAACTGGGCCATTCTTTTGTATAGTCAATCCTAATTTTTCTTTTAATTCTGCTTCGTACCTGTAATCAACAAGTAATGGAGTAATTTTAGAAGTATCTTGTGAAGCGCTTATTAACCGTTCCATACGTTTAGGCGTTCGCCCAATGACTGATACGTTATAGCCTTCAGATACTAACCATAATGAAACGTTAGATAACATACCTGTACCACCTATTACTAGTGCATGAAGCATAATATCACATCCTTGGCTCATGTTAAGGTTTACTCCAAGTCTAAAACAAATTCCTCAGTACTATTACCTCTGTAGCCTGAATTCTCAACGTACAACTTAACGTTTATTGCTCTTGAATAAAATTACCTTTTTTTCCGAAACTCTTTTGGTGTACATAGATTTTGTTTTTTAAAAGCTCGAATGAAGTAGCTTTGGTTGTCAAAGCCTACTTCCATTGCGATATCAACGATTTTTCGGTCTGTTTCTACAAGTAGTTTAGCTGCTTCGTGTAAGCGGATACTGTTAATGTATTCAATGGGTGTTTTATGGACGAGTTCTTTAAAAAAACGACTAAAATGGCCTTCGCTCATTTGAACAAGTGAGGCTAAGTCAGCGATTTGTAATTTATGATGATAGTTTTCGTTAATGTAAGCAAGGACCGTTTTTAACCGAGCAATCTTTTGCCGTTCCGCTAGCGATGTTTCAGATTCAACTGTAGGACCGTTTCTTTGAACTAACGAAGCTAGGATGTGCATTAGTTCTGACTTAATCAGTAGTTCGAACGCCATCTCTTTACTGGAAAAAATTGAAATTACTGATTCTATTTTTTCAATAATAGTGAGCTCATATCGATCGTTGCCTTTAAGGAATGGGTGTATCGGAGAATCTGGGCGTTGTATAATTTCTATGTATTTTTGTTGTATCAAATCAAAGGAGGAACTGCTAATGAGATTGGAGTGAAATACGATAGCATAAAGCGTAAAAGGAATGTTGTTAATTGGATAAGCAGCATGAAGTTCCTCTGAAGGGATAAATAATGCTTCTCCTTGTTTTACATGGTATACGGATGTTCCAACTTGAACTGTTGCTTCTCCTTGTTTCAGATAGATGATCTCAAGTTCATAATGCCAGTGGTAGTCGAAAATCGCACCGTTATGAATATAGTCAACTTTATATATATCAAATTGAAACATTGAATCTCCATGTACACGGTTTTCATGTAATGTAGCTTTATCCATCATTTCACCTCGTAATATCAGGATTGTGTTATTAATTAAGAGAATATTTCAAGATTTTTGCTGTAATTCCTTCTATTATTATACGTATAGTAATACTTTTTGAATAGATGAAAAGGGTGATAACATGAAATTTTCAGATGGTCAGTGGTTAACTAGAGAAGAGTATTCAATTATTAATCCTGTTGAAGTGCATGATTATGTCAAACGTGACGATTCGTTAACTTTGTTTGCCCCTCCAAAACCGATTGTGAACCGTTCGGGTGAATTAGATTCACCTTTAATTGAGGTGAATCTATCGTCGCCAATTCAAGATGTCATTCGAGTGCAAGTTTATCACCATAAAGGAGTAAAGCGAGCTGGTCCTCATTTTTCAGTTGCAAAAGACCCTGACCATTCAGCTATCGTTTCTGAATGTGAAAATTATTTAACGTTTACAAGCGGAAAGGTAAGCGCCAAAATTCATAAAGAGAATCAATGGTCCTTGGATTTTGATTATAATGGAAAGCGCTTAACCTCTAGTGGATTTAAAGGTATGGGATATGTTAAAGAAGGAAACACCAATACTTACATGAAAGAAGAGCTTTCCCTTGGTGTTGGTGAGTATGTATATGGCCTTGGAGAACGTTTTACATCGTTTGTGAAAAACGGCCAATCCGTCGACATCTGGAACAAGGACGGGGGAACGAGTTCAGAACAAACCTATAAAAATATTCCTTTTTACATAACAAATAAAGGTTATGGTGTTTTTATCAATCATCCTGAATTGGTTTCACTTGAGGTTGCCTCTGAAAAGGTGTCAAAAGTTCAATTTAGTGTAGAAGGCGAGTATTTAGATTATTACCTTATTGGTGGAGAGTCAATGAAGGGAGTGCTTGAAAATTATACAACACTTACAGGCAAACCTGCTTTACCACCGGCTTGGTCATTTGGTCTATGGTTAACAACATCGTTCACGACCAATTATGATGAACAAACAGTCAATTCATTTATTGATGGCATGGCAGAACGAGACTTGCCGTTGCACGTCTTCCATTTTGACTGCTTTTGGATGAAGGAATTCCATTGGTGTAACTTTGAGTGGGATGAGCGCGTCTTTCCAGAGCCTGAGGCGATGCTTCAACGATTGAAGGACAAAGGGTTAAAGATATGTGTATGGATTAACCCATATATAGCCCAACGCTCCCATTTGTTTGATGAAGCAGTAGAGCATGGGTATTTATTGAAAAAAGAAAATGGTGATGTATGGCAATGGGATTTGTGGCAACCTGGTATGGGAATTGTTGATTTTACGAATCCGGATGCGTGTAGATGGTATGCCAATAAGCTAGAACGACTAGTTGATATGGGAGTGGACTCGTTTAAAACCGATTTCGGTGAGCGAATTCCAACGGATGTTGTCTACTTTGATAGGTCAGACCCTAAGAAAATGCATAACTATTATTCGTTTATCTATAATAAAGTTGTTTTTGATGTTTTAGAAGAAAAATTAGGCAAGGGAGAGGCAGCTTTATTTGCGCGGTCTGCTACGGCTGGAGGTCAACAGTTTCCTGTTCATTGGGGCGGAGATTGTACGGCGACTTATGAATCAATGGCAGAAAGCTTACGTGGTGGGTTATCCCTTGGTGTATCAGGATTTGGGTTTTGGAGTCATGATATTGGTGGATTTGAAAGCAATGCAACAGCGGATGTTTATAAAAGATGGATTGCCTTTGGGCTTTTATCAAGTCATAGCCGACTTCACGGCAATAGCTCATATCGAGTGCCTTGGTTGTATGATGAGGAAGCAGTGGATGTTTTACGCTTTTTCACAAAACTAAAATGTAGCTTAATGCCATACCTGTTTAATCAGGCTGTTGAGTCGGCGACAAAAGGAATTCCAATGATGCGTCCGATGGTAGTCGAATTTAGTGATGACCCAACTTGTGAAACGCTTGAACGCCAATATATGCTTGGTGACTCGTTGCTCGTCGCACCAATCTTTAGTGAGGACGGTTTTGTCACGTATTATTTACCAGCAGGAGAGACGTGGACGAACTTCTTAACTGGAGAGACGGTAGCGGGGGGAGTATGGCGTAAAGAAAAACATGAATATCAGAGCATTCCATTATTTGTTCGCTCCAACACGATTATAGCCATCGGGGCCAATGAAACTAAACCAGATTATGAATATGCTTCAGGTGTAGAATTTCAAGTGTTTGAGTTAAAAGATGGAAATGAAATATCTACTCAAGTTTGTTCATTACAAGGACAGCGACAAGTCACATTAAAAGCGAGTAGAAATGGAAATGATATGTCTTTCAACCTAGACGGAGTTTCATTAGATTGGAGCATAAAGCTTCGTGGCTATCAAGCGATTGAGAATGTAGTCGGTGGTACAGCGGTAACCGAGGATAATGGCATAAGAATTATTGCCAACCAGGGAGAAACGACTTTGAAAGTGAGACGATAAAGAAAAGCTTGGTATGAGAATCATGGCTCATACCAAGTTTTTTCTGTTATGAACTAGAAGTCTTGTACTCAATTTACTTTACAATATATTTTTAGTAAAAAAGAGGAATTTATGAGACTTTAAGTTAACTATAGATATATAATTTGTTTAAATTCATTAAATTGACCGCAGGGAGCATGTACGATGAACTATAAAAAAGCCGTTACCGTTGGAATTATTCTAGTAACCTTGTGTTTTGGATTATATCAATATGTCGATAAACAACATTATGTAAAGCATTTATCAACTCAGTTAGCAGATGCGTTAGCTGGAATGTCACATTCCATATCAGACAATAAAGAACTGTATGAAGATATCCTTTCATCCGAGACGATTACATTACAGCAAATCGAGTTAATAATAAGTAATAATGAACATTTTTCAAATGATATTCGTGAATTTGAAGCGATAGCGGTTAATTTTAACCGGGCAACCTCTGATGAAATAGGTTATAATACAGCGGTTACAGCTTTTAGTATAGAGGCTATATTTTATAAAATACAGTGGAACCTCGCGAATGAAAAAGATGTTGTAGAGTTACCTCATTTGACAACAGTCATGAGTGAAACGGATGAAATTAAGCTAAATGATGAAGAAGTCGAACAAATACATATGATTCATGCTTTAAATGAGTTATGGTATAAAGCATTGATTAAACATATTGATGGAGTATATCCTGATACAGGAAAACCAAATTATGATATTTTCTTTGATATACATTCTGACAAAGGCTTTTTAAAAAATGATTGGATAAAACTTATCATTGATTTAAATAAAAGCACGACAGAGTTTTTAGAAACAAATGAAAAATTTGAAGAAGCCCTTATTTTAGAATAACGCTATCACTAAAAAGGAAAAAAGGCACAAAAGGTTGTTCTACCTTTTGTGCCTTTGTTTCTATAGAAAACAATTAGCTACAAGTGAATATGTTCTTTATTCGTATTTGATTGTTCAGGTGATGTAGAGGAAATCACACCAAAAAATAATAAAATCCATAAGGGTGAGTTACCTATGGCATGAACAGCAAAAGATGCCCATGTTGAGCCGGTAAACTGAGCAATAAAAGGAGCTACTAACATACTTGGCAACATCCCAATAAAATGCCATTTTAAACAAGCATGAACCACCCAGGCCCATAGCAACCCATTGACAACCCACGCGACTTCTCCAAACATTAACTCCTGAACGGGTAATAAATAGCCGCGCCACATCATTTCTTCACTAAACATGGCGATGATATGTAGTGTAATAAAAATAAATAAAAAAGACCAATTTCCTTGAAGCTGTACACCAAAAAATTCACGAGGTGGAAGTTTTATTTTTCGTAAAGGATGAAATGGAGCGGGTAGATAAGACGGTGGTAAAAAACCTTTTCTTTTTGCAAAGTACTTACCAATAGGTTCTAACAATTGGTCACATACAATGGTAATAAAAATTGCTGCACCAATCCATATCCAATCTGATCCGTTAATAGGTAGAAGCCGAAATCGTTCAACAATTTCAGGGAAAGTAAATGCTCCTACTTCAATATAAAATAATACTAACGATAGGGGGAGTAATAGCAACACAGGGACCCAAAGAAAAAACCAAAACGATAAAACCAAAGAAAAACCGCGTCGTATAAATAAAGGTGTCCAATAATAAAAGCCCATATAACAAAGGAATCCAGGAATCAAAAATAATAAAAATTGAAATGTAAAAGGCATCATTTTTCCTCGCAATAAAATAGATTAACTTAATTATAATTTTCAACTTGAAAAAATGGAAGATTTTTCACAACATCTACTTGAATGGTTTAGTCTGCAAAAGAAATAATAGTCCCTGAAAGGAGGGTGATATAATGGCTAATCATCAACAACCAAAACCAGACGATAGAAGCGATAATGTAGAAAAATTACAAAACATGATTCATAATACGATTGAAAACATTGAGGCTTCAGAAGAAACACTTCGCTATACAGATTCTGAAGAAGAACGACAAAATATTGAAGCAAAAAACCGAAGACGGGAAGATTCAATTGAGTCGTTTAGAAATGAAATCAGAGACGAAGCACGAGACAATAAGTAAATAAAGAGACGAGGGTGTGACAAATGGTTGTTTTTAGCCTTTTGTCACACCCTCTAAGCAATGAGCGAAACCGCCACTATCTTTTAAAGCCCGTTGTGAGTGGGTTTCTCACAACGGGCTTTGTGGCGAGTGGAGCCAGTGCAGATGTTTTAGCAAGTTCTGTCCTAGTCCTTTTTGTTTTGGAATTAAAAGAATATTTAGCAAGAAAGTACAAAAGCTACAAGGGAAAATCTAAGAAAAGGGGTAAAACAATGAAACCATTACATGCGCAAGTAAAAATAGTCATTTGTAGCGTACTTGCACTTTTATTATGTCTTTCATCGTTTCAGTTCCAAGTCGGTGCTCAAGCGGTTCAAAACGTTCCAACAGCAGGTATTGCGATTAATGGCAAAATCGTAGACGGGATAAACCCAATCCGGGTCGATGGAGAAATGTTTCTTCCGTTTGTACAATTATCGAATATTTTAGGTTATAAGGATATTCGTTTTGAAAGTGGAACGAAAACCTATCAAATTACAGATGGTTCTACCCTAGTTCGAATTACAATGGGTGGAACAAGAGCAAGACGAGGGGATGAATTTATTAACATTCAAGCCCCACGCTGGATAAATGAAACAGCGTATGTTTCTTTATCGGCAGCTAGTGTACTCTTTAACTCGAATGTGTCATTTAGACCAGAAAACGGTTCAATCCAAGTGCAAAAGCCAGCATCTCATTATGTTGTTCGTTCTGGTGATTCACTATGGGCTATTGCTCAAGCTCATCATACGACCGTTCAAGCATTCATGGCCGCTAACAACTTAACGAACCATACCATTTTCCCTGGACAACGATTAGTAATTCCGCCAAGAAATCAAACAAGGGAAATGGAACCTGTTCGAGATGAAAGACCAGTGCCTGCTCCTAGTCCAAGCACTACTCCTGCGGCACAATTGCGTACGAATGTAATCAATACAGCACAACAGTTTATCGGAGCAGGATATAAATTTGGTGCCACATTACAAGAAGCACCGCGTTTATTTGATTGTTCATCATACACGCAATATGTGTTCCGATTAAACGGAATTACGTTACCAAGAACATCTAGAGAACAAGCGAGCATGGGAGTCGCTGTTACAAACCTACAACCAGGGGATTTATTGTTTTTTACAGATTCTCAATTGTATTCTGATGGGCGTGTAGGACACCTTGGTATTTATATGGGTAATGGAGCCATGATCCATGCTTCATCTTCAAGAGGCGTTCATATCGTACCAAGTGTAATGACGAATAATTATTGGAGAAGAAATTACTTATTTGCAAAACGAATCATTCAATGAAGAAAGGAGGGTTCACAATGTTTATAAAAAACTTGTGACCCCTCTTTTTCTCTTACAAATACAGTGAAATAGTAAGAATTATTTACAAAAAATCAACAATAGAGCATTGACATGTTCTTTATAAAGAACTAAAATAATAGTAACGAACAGGAACTGTTATATCTAAATTCATTATATACTTGTTGTTAAATAAAAACCAAATTTTTTTATTTTGGGTGTGCGTAATAAAGAACTGTGCTTCGTAATAAAACAGTAGAAGGTGAATGATGTGAGTATTGAACAGGGGAGTAAAGCCAAAGAAATAGATTTAAAAAATATTTTTAATGTGATTAAAAAAAGATTTTGGATTGTCATTCTAGTGACCACAATCTCCGCAATGGCTTGTTGGTATTATACATCTAAAGGCCCAATTCCAATTTATGAAACATCTGCTCGTATTATTATACCTGAAAATAATAATTACATTAATACTCTACTCGTTGTGCTTAAAGAACCAGCTGTGCTTGAGCGAGTAATAGCGGAACTAGAGTTAAACTATTCTGTAGAAGGTCTGAGAAATCAAATTTATGCGCAACGAATTGATGAGTCACAAGTCGTGACCATTGGAGCATATCATACGGATCCAACTTTAGCTCAAAGTATTGCAAATACAACTGCAACTATATATATAGAAGAAGTTGTAAAAATTTTAAATTTTAAAGGAATAGAGCTATTATCAGAGGCAAGAGAACCAACCTATCCGATGAATATCAGAGATAATACAAAAATTTGGATAGTGGCTATCGCATTTGGAGTTGCAGCTGGAGTTGGTCTCATCTTTTTAGTAGATAGCTTGGACAATACAGTAAAAACTGAACGTGAGCTTGAGAAGCTGTTAGGAGTTCCTGTATTCGGTAGGGTATCAAAAATTACAAGACGAACAACGTCCAGGAAACAAAAACAAACCCATCCTATTTATCGAGGTGAAACCATTGGTTCGTAGAATGATTGAAAAAAGCTTAATTACATTAAAAAGGCCGCAGTCAATAATTGCTGAACAATACAGTAACATCCGAACGAATATTGAATTCTCGATGTATGAACATAACGCAAAGACGATTGTAGTGACGTCTCCCACTGCAGGTGAAGGGAAATCAACGATGATTACAAACTTAGCTTTTTCGTTAGCGCAAGAAGGAAAAAAGGTACTCATCATCGATTCCAATGTTAGGCACCCATCAATACACCATTATTTTAAAATGAAAAATGTGGTTGGGCTAACGAATGTATTGGTAGGACAAAAACCATTAAGTGAAGCCATTACTATAACAGAACATAACATTGCTGTAATAACTAGTGGACCGATTCCAGCGAACTCTACTCAACTGTTTGCCTCTTCGGTCATGATTGAATTGCTTGATGCTGTGAAAGAACAATTTGATGTAGTCCTTCTCGACTCCGCTCCTGTGTTAGAAGGGATGGATACGAAAACATTTGCGGGGCGTTGTGATGGTGTCATCCTTGTTGTTAGTAGAGGGAAGACTGAAAATGATGAAGCGATTGAAGCAAAACAAATACTAGATGTTGCAAAAGCTAATGTGATGGGCATTGTATTAAACGCCAAAACTAACTCATTCTTAAAGCGACGCCATCGTGGCTTTTTCCAAGTATAATTTTTTTTACCCTTACCGTTCGTTATAAGAAACAAATGTGTTCTATATATGAAGGTGATGTCTCTTAACCTTTATCAAAGGAGGCACTCGGTTACACTGTGGGTTGAAGAAACCTTAGATGCTTGTCATCGGTGGTGTGGTGTGAGGAGGGGTTAGATGCCCCATTATTATTACTAAAGCACTTACTTTTGTGTTTTCAGATAAAACATAAAGGTAAGGGCTTTATATAAATAAATTTGAAATGTAGAGAAAGGAGGAAGAGTTTATGGCGTATCGCCAACGATTGCCTTTACTGATTATCATCGATTCGCTATTGCTTGCTACGATTGTATTCTTAAGCAACGCATTAACGTCAAGTCTCGAGATGCTTTCCATGTCTCTTATCATAAGTGGTATGGTTCTATTGCTAAGCCATCATCTTTTTTCTTTTATTTACCACTTATATCATAAGGCTTGGGAATATGCGAGTATTGGTGAATTACTGATTATCGTTAAAATTGTAACTCTTTCCGTATTGCTAGTTGGTTTATCAAGTATCATCATAGGATCGTTTCAAATGTCATTTTTAGCGGTGACATGGATGTTGTATTTACTTGCCATTGGCGGGTCAAGGTTTTGTTGGAGGGTCCTTCGTGATTCGGTCATGAGCAAGAATCCGTTAAAAAGAAAGACTCTAATTGTTGGAGCCGGTTCTGCAGGAAGAATGGTGGCCAGACAGTTGCAATGTAGTACTGATACAGATTTACATCCAGTTGCATTCATAGATGATGATTACCGAAAACATAATCTTGATATTTTTGGGATTCCGGTTGTAGGTGGAATTGAGCATATAAAAGAAGTTGTAGAACAACTAGACATAGATAACATTGTCATTGCGATTCCTTCGCTTAGTCGTAAAGAGTTAAATAAGATTTTTCAAGAATGCTCGAAAACAAAAGCAAACACTAAAATCCTTCCTTTACTAGAGGATTTAGTGACAGGGAAAATCTCTGTCAACCAATTCCGGGATGTGCAAGTGGAGGATTTACTCGGTCGAGACCCTGTCGATTTAGATATCGAAAGCATCAAGGATTATGTGAGTGAAAAGGTTGTCTTAGTAACAGGGGCTGGGGGATCAATAGGTTCGGAAATTTGCCGACAAATCTCGAAATTTGAACCACATACACTTGTGTTGTTAGGACACGGAGAAAACAGCATTTATGCGATTGAAATGGAACTAAAAACGAGATTTCGAGACTCTGGGATTCACTTTTTAACAGAAATTGCTGATATCCAAGATGGTAAGAAAATGAAACAAATTATGAGTAAATATCGTCCAGATGTGATTTATCATGCGGCAGCTCATAAACATGTTCCACTGATGGAAAGAAATCCAGAAGAAGCCGTGAAGAACAATGTGATAGGAACGATGAATGTCGCCGAGGCAGCAAGTCTTGCCAATGTCGATACATTTGTTCTTATCTCATCAGATAAAGCCGTAAACCCAACGAGCGTAATGGGTTCGACTAAACGGTTAGCTGAAATGGTGGTTCAACACTTTAATACAATAAGTACAACGAGGTTCATTGCTGTTCGGTTTGGAAATGTCCTAGGAAGTCGAGGAAGTGTAATTCCACTCTTTACCAAACAAATTCAAAATGGTGGACCTGTCACAGTAACTCATCCTGAGATGGTTCGTTATTTTATGACGATCCCTGAAGCCTCTCGCTTAGTCATTCAAGCGGGTAGCTTAGCCAAAGGCGGAGAAACATTTGTCCTTGATATGGGTGAACCTGTGAAAATCGTTGACCTAGCGCGAAATTTAATTAAGTTATCCGGTCATTCCATTGATGAAATTGAAATCACATATTCAGGCATTAGACCCGGTGAAAAGCTGTTTGAGGAATTGTTACATGAAGATGAAGTGCATGAAGAGCAAATCTATCCAAATATATACGTTGGAAAAACATCAGATATCTTCATCGAAGAAATTGAAGATATCATTTTAACGTTTAACTTACATGACCAAAAGACGTTAGCTGAACGTCTAGTTGCATTAGCCAATAAAAAGAGCGAACAGCCAAATCCTGTTTCTATTCCAGGATAGAAAGGAACGATATCAATGACCGTAAAAAAAGCGATAATACCCGCTGCGGGATTAGGAACGCGATTTCTTCCAGCAACAAAGGCGATGCCAAAAGAAATGCTTCCGATTGTTGATAAGCCAACAATTCAATACATAGTAGAGGAAGCTGTAGCATCAGGAATTGAAGACATTATCATTGTTACTGGAAAAGGAAAACGTGCAATTGAAGACCATTTTGACCATTCGTTTGAACTCGAACAAACTCTTTTAAACAAAGGGAAATACGAGTTATTAGATGAAGTCCAAAAATCTTCTAAACTCGTAGACATTCACTATATTAGACAAAAAGAACCTAAAGGACTTGGGCATGCGATTTGGTGTGCCCGAAAATTTATAGGCGATGAGCCGTTTGCAGTGTTATTAGGGGATGACATTGTAAAGGCAGAAAAGCCATGCTTGCTTCAAATGATTGAACAGTACAATAGATACCATTCTTCAATCATTGGCGTACAACAAGTACCAGATGAAGACGTGTCAAGATACGGAATCGTCGCTGGAACACCGATGGAAGAACGATTATTTAATGTAAAAAGTTTAGTAGAAAAGCCGGCTGTAGAAGAAGCTCCTTCTAATTTAGCGATTTTAGGTCGCTATATCTTAAGTCCGAGAATTTTCTCAATTTTAGAAAATCAAGAAATTGGTGCTGGCGGAGAAATTCAATTAACAGATGCGATTGCCTCATTAAATAAACTAGAACAAGTGTATGCCTTTGATTTTGAGGGTGTCCGTTATGATGTTGGAGAAAAAATGGGCTTTATTCAAACCACGATTGAAATGGCATTGCAACGAGATGATTTACGGTTTGAGTTGTTACAATATTTGTCTAACTTAATGGAAAAAGAATATATAAAATAGGGGTCATAAAGGAGAGTAGGTGAAAAATATGCCTAAAAAAATCCTGTTTATTGCTACAGTAGATTATCATTTTAATGTCTTTCATTTGCCAGTAATGAAGTGGTTCAAAGAACAAGGCTGGGACGTTCATATCGCGGCTGCAGGAGAGATGGAATTACCGTTCACAGATAAAAAACATTCTATATCAATCCAAAGGTCACCGTTTAGTGTTCAAAATGTGAAAGCATTATTTCAATTAAAAAACATCATAAAGGAAAATCAATATGACATCGTGCATTGTCATACACCTTTAGGTGGAGTGTTAGGTCGATTGGCCGCCAGTACAGAACGAAAAAACGGCTTGAAAGTCATCTATACAGCACACGGCTTTCACTTTTGCAAAGGGGCGCCTAAACTTAATTGGTTCATTTATTATCCAATTGAAAAAGGGTTAGCTTACTTTACAGATACATTAATTACGATAAACGAAGAAGACTACGCCTTAGCGAAAGAAAAAGAATTTAAAGCTCAATACATTGAACATGTTCACGGTGTTGGTATTGATCCTGAGAAATTTCAACCGATTGACGAAAAAGTAAAGAAGCTTTTCAGAAAGAAATATGGGTATCGTGATGATGAAATCCTGTTGTATTTCGCCGCCGAATTCAACAAAAACAAAAACCAAATTATGCTGCTGAAAGCCTTAGATATCGTGAAGGAAAAAGTTCCAAAAGTAAGGCTTATTTTTTGTGGGGAAGGCCCAATGCTCCAAGATGTTCAAGCGGAAGTGTTCAAGCTTGCCCTTTTAAACTGGATTGATTTTCTTGGATACCGAAACGACATTGATTCGCTTGTGAAAATGAGCGACATCGGTGTATCCGCAAGCTATCGCGAAGGTCTTCCAGTCAACATTATGGAAGCCATGTCATGTGGCCTTCCGGTTGTTGCTACAGAAAATCGCGGACATTTGGAGTTAATTAGCGACGGTGAAAACGGGTTTATCATCGAAAAAGATAACGTCGAACAATTTGCCGAAAGAATCATCCAACTAGCGAAAAACGAGGAGTTACGGAGAGAGCTAGGACAAAACGGACGGAAGCTTATAGAAAGCAAATACACTTCAGCAAAAATAGTAAACAAGCTGAAGCTAATTTATCAGAAGCACATGAAGAAGAAGGGAGAGTCAAAGTGGGCGACCCAGTAAGAATTCTACACGTAGTTGTAAACATGAATCGGGGTGGTGCAGAAACGCTCTTAATGAACTTATATCGGAACATTGACCGCACAAAAATCCAATTTGATTTCCTTACGTGCTATGAAGGTGTTTTTGATGAAGAAATAAGAGGATTAGGTGGACAGATTCATAGAATTCCTTATGTTCCTGATGTCGGGCACTTTGGCTATGTAAAAGCATTACAAGATTTTTTTCAAACTCATCCACAATATAAGGTTGTTCATTCTCATATGGATAAGATGACAGGAATCGTTTTAGACGTAGCAAAAAGAAACCAAATACCTGTTCGTATAGCGCATAGTCATAATACAAGTAGTGAAGGTGGAATCGCAGCTAAGCTATATAAATGGTATGCAGGTACAAAAATTATACCGAGCGCTACTCATTTATTTGCCTGCTCAGAAAAAGCTGCAAACTGGTTATATTCTTCAAAAAGTAATCTTGCCAAAGTAATTAAGAACGGAATAGAAACGAGTTATTTTCAGTTTTCAAAAGAAACTAGAGAAGAAATGAAAAAAGAACTTCAATTACATGAAGATGCCGTTGTAATTGGTCATATTGGCCGATTTAATCATCAAAAAAATCATGCGTTTCTTATTGATATTTTTCAAGAAACATTAAAAACGATACCAAACGCTATTCTTGTATTAGCGGGAGATGGACCTTTACGCTCAGAAATAGAGAAGAAAATTAAAGTGCAAAATCTTGAAGATAGAGTGAAGGTTCTTGGGGTACGTAGTGACATAAATCGGTTACTTCAAGTATTTGATGTGTTTGTATTTCCATCATTTCATGAAGGTCTACCAGTTACCCTCATTGAAGCTCAAGGTGCCGGCGTACCATGTGTTATTACGGATGTCATTTCAACTGAAGTTGATATGGGAATGGGATTAATTTCATTTGTTCCATTAAAAGAAAAAGAACTATGGGTTAATCATATTCATAGAAGTATCGTAAACAGCAAAAATAGAAGTAATGTAACTTCCAATCTTGAGAAGAACGGTTATGACATTAAACAAACTGCTCAGTGGACGCAGGGATTTTATTTAGGATTTAGGTGATTGAGATGAAGATGTTAACGGTATTTACACCGACATATAACCGAGCCTATTGTCTTTCTTCTTGTTATGAAAGTCTAGTGTCACAAACGAATAAGGAATTTACCTGGTTAATCATTGATGATGGCTCTACAGACAATACGAAAGAGATAGTTCAAGAATGGATTGACGAAGGTGAAATTGAAATCCGCTACCATTGGCAAGAAAATCAAGGAATGCACGGAGCTCACAATACCGCATATGAATTAATCGATACGGAACTTAATGTTTGTATTGATTCAGATGATTCAATGCCATCAGATGCCGTTGAAAAAATCACTTC
This sequence comes from Bacillus alkalicellulosilyticus, assembly GCF_002019795.1. Lineage (GTDB taxonomy): Bacteria > Bacillota > Bacilli > Bacillales > Bacillaceae_F > Bacillus_AO > Bacillus_AO alkalicellulosilyticum. The sequence goes on from NZ_KV917381.1 coordinate 2,068,852, forward strand.
ATTCTGGGAAGCCAATAGAAGTGATGAAGTAAGTGGAATAATTGGTCTTGATGCCAATTCATCTGGTGACATAATTGGAACGAAGCTACCAGAAAAAATGAAACGTTCCACTCTCTTTGACTTATATAATCAACATGGGGTCAAAGGGGATAAAAAAGTAGTTTACCGAACCGAGTTATCTAAAAGATATCCCTACCCAATCTTTTCAGATGAAAGGTATGTAGGTCTTGCTTATAAATATTTTAAACTAGATGAAGAATTTGAAATGCTCTTACTTAATGAGGTTCTTTGTATTGTTGAGTACTTGCCTGATGGTTCATCCATGAATATGTTAAACCAGTACCGTAAGAATCCAAAAGGCTTTGCATTTTACAGAAAAGAACTAATGAAATTAACTTTTGCTAACACAAGCTTCAAGTTCCGCCAAGCGGTTCACTATGTTTCTAGTAGTTTACTGATGAAAAACTGGAAGTTCATAAAGGAAACACCATGTAAGTTGCTTACGCTGTTGGCAATTCCTCTTGGATGTATCCTTTTTTTATTTGTTACGACTAAGACAAAAGTTGCTCGGTAAATTAAATGTAATATGTGGAATGAGAAAAATAGAAGGAGTATATTATGGCTGTTTTGTATGCAAACCTAGTAGTTGTTTTTATATGTTCATTTTTCTCAAGATACTTCTCTATTTCAGATATTGAGGATAGAAGAGTAAAGCCAAACAAATTACTAGCACTTGGTGCATGTCTGTCATTGAGTTTGGTATCTGGGCTTAGGACAAATATCGGAGACACCTACTTTTATAGGCATGCATATGAATTAAAAACGCTCACATTGGACCATGTTTTAGCGGAAAAAGATATTGGTTTTGGAATCTTACAAATGGGATTACAAAGGATTTCAAGTGATGCTCAAATATTAATTTTTACAACCGCAATACTTACAAATTTTCTTATTATTTTTGCCCTTTATAAATATACAAGGTTATTTGAAATTGGCCTATATGTGTACATTACATCCGGAATGTTTTTAGTTTCTATGAATGGGATAAGGCAGTATTTAGCTGCAGCTATAATATTTGCGGCAACTAAATACCTTCTAGAAGGGAACTGGATAAGGTACATGATTGTTGTTTTACTAGCATCGACTTTTCATCAAAGTGCTCTTATTATGATTCCTATTTATTTTATAGTACGGAGAAAAGCCTGGACAGGAACGACCTTCATTTTATTACTGTCTTCCATATTTGTAGTCATAGGTTTTGATTATTTTATGGAATTATTGTTTTCTGCAATAAATGATACTCAATATGGTGGGTATCAAAGCTTTCAGGAAGGTGGAGCAAATTTTTTACGAGTAATCGTTAGTGCAGCACCATTAGTAATAGCCTATTTAGGGCGTGAAAAGTTGCGAGAGTTATTTCCGAAAAGCGATTATATTGTAAATATGTCCTTACTCGGTGTTGTTTTTATGCTCATTGCCACACAAAATTGGATTTTTGCTAGAGTTTCTATCTATTTTGATTTGTTTAGTTTGATATTAATATCTTGGGTCATTGTGTTGTTTAGGAAAAAAGACCAAAAATTAATATATTATTGCATCATAAGTTTATACTTTGTGTATTTTTATTATGAACATGTAATTACCTTAAACATTATTTACAGAAGCATGTATCTCTATTTCTAGGGATCTCGTAAAGGAATGGATTATGAACATATTTGAAAATGTAACTGAAGAGAAATTTGCGCAATTATTAACGTATTTCTATGAAAAAGGAAACAATGAATATGAAATGAAAGTATCCGATTTTATCCAAGACATAGTGACGAAATTGGAACAGGAATTTCAGAAAAATGAGGGGAGTGCCAAACGTTGAAACGCACCTTTGACTTCTTAATCTCATTTGGACTACTCATTGGTTTAGCTCCATTGATTGTCGTAGTTGCAATAATTGTAAAACTAAAATTAGGTTCCCCCGTATTATTTAAACAACTCAGGCCAGGACTAAATGGAAAACCATTTTACTTATATAAATTCCGGTCAATGACAGATGCTAAGGATGAGGAAGGAAACTTACTAGAAGATGAGATTCGTTTAACTCCAATAGGGCAATTTTTACGAAAGTATAGTCTAGATGAACTTCCACAACTGTTTAATGTGATAAAGGGAGATATTAGTTTAGTAGGACCTAGACCCTTGTTAATGGAGTACTTACCGCTTTATACGAAAGAACAAGCAAGAAGACATAACGTGAGACCCGGAATAACGGGTTGGGCTCAAGTGAATGGAAGAAATGCACTAAGCTGGGATGAGAAGTTTAAGCTAGATGTCTGGTATGTAGATAACCATTCTATGAAAATAGATTGTAAAATATTGATTTTAACAATTTATAAAGTAATAAAATCAGATGGAATTTCTCAACCAGGTAGTATGACAATGGAACGATTCAAAGGGTAATATTCAATATGAAGAGGGGGTGCGTATATGCAGATAGCTATAATAGGTAATGGAGGACATGGTAAGGTCATTCGAGATATTATTAATTCTTATGACAATTATCAAATTATTGGTTATTTTGATGATAAATATGAGGACCTTCTTATCACAGATGAGATGTATTACGGCCCAATTCGATTTGTAGAAAAGTTAGTCGACTATTTTGACGATATATCCTTTGTAATTGCTGTTGGTAATAATAGAATTAGACAATTAATAGTAGATAGCCTATCGTTACGCAATGACCAATATATTTCACTAATACACAAAACCGCAGTCATTAGTCCGACTGCTCAAATTGGTTTTGGCACCGTAATTATGGCGAATGCTGTAGTCAATGCTGATGCTCAAATTGGCAATCACACGATACTTAATACGGGTTCTATCGTTGAACACGATGCAACCATAGATGATTTCGTTCATCTTTGTCCTAAAGCAACGATAACAGGTACCGTCCACATAGGTGAGGGAGTACAAGTAGGAGCAAATGCTACAGTCGTACCGAATATAACCATTGGTGAGTGGTCCGTAATTGGTGCTGGTGCAGTGGTCATTTCAGATACTCCTTCGAATTGTACGTCAGTGGGAGTTCCAGCAAAAGTAAGAGTAAATGAAAAAACGGGAGGTGCGTAAATGAACAACAATTCCAAAAAGAAAATATTTTTATCACCTCCACATATGAGTGGAAATGAAACGAAGTATATACAAGAAGCCATGGATACCAATTGGATTGCGCCACTTGGACCAAATGTCGATGCCTTTGAAAAGGAAATTGCTAACTTAGTAGGAGTCAATGAAGCCTTAGCCGTCAGTTCTGGAACAGCTGCAATTCATTTGGCTCTTATTTTATTAGAAGTCAAACAAGGGGACGTGGTTTTTTGTTCAACATTAACGTTTGTCGCAAGTGCAAATCCAATTTTATATCAAGGTGCAGAACCAGTCTTTATTGATTCAGAACCGGAAACTTGGAACATGTCCCCACAAGCCCTTGAAAAAGCACTTCAAGATGCAGCAAATGAAGGAAAATTACCGAAAGCGGTAATCGTCGTAGATTTATACGGCCAAAGTGCAAAAATGGATGAAATTGTTGAACTATGCAATCAGTATGATGTTCCTATTATCGAAGATTCTGCGGAGTCACTTGGTGCAAGTTACAAAGGCAGAGCAAGCGGGACATTTGGAAAGTTTGGGATATTTTCTTTCAACGGCAACAAAATTATAACGACTTCCTCGGGAGGAATGTTGATTTCTGATGATGAAGTTTTGATGAAAAAAGCAAGGTTCTTAGCGACACAAGCTAAAGAACCTTTTTCTTATTATCAGCATAATGAGTGTGGTTATAATTATCGCCTGAGTAACATTCTTGCCGGGATTGGTAGAGCTCAACTGGAGGTACTTCAAAATAGAGTGGAAAGAAGAAGAGAAATTTTTTCGATTTACAAACGAGAGTTATCTTCATTTAGTGGTTTGGATTTTATGCCGGAATTAGTTCTAACAAGGTCAAATCGTTGGCTAACAGCTCTTACGATGAATGAAGAAGTGTCCGGAATTTCAGTGCCTCAATTACTTGAAGAACTAAGTAATGAAAACGTTGAAGCTCGTCATGTTTGGAAGCCACTTCACATGCAACCGTTGTTTGACGGAAACCGTTACTATTCTCACGATGAGAATACGAGTATATCCGAATATCTCTTTCGTACAGGTATTTGTCTACCTTCGGGATCAAGTATGTCTGAACAAGATGTTTATAGAGTTTGTTCAATCATTAAGAAATTAATTTCTGAAAAAAGTCATTTTCCAAGAGTGAATGCTCTATGACAACAATACCAAAAATAATCCATTTTTGTTGGTTCGGTAGAAATGAGAAGCCAGAAGTTGTTCAACGATGTATTTCTTCCTGGAAGCAGTACTTGCCAGACTATCAGATTGTTGAATGGAATGAAGATAACTTTTTTATCGATTGCAATTCATATGTAAGAGCCGCTTACAATAACAAAAAGTATGCATTTGTAAGTGATTATGTCAGGGTTCATGCTTTATATCATCAAGGTGGAATTTACTTAGACACAGATGTCGAAGTGTTTAAATCTTTTAATCCATTATTGGAACATGAATCATTTTGGGGTTTCGAGCAAGGTAACTATATTGCAACAAGCACGATTGGGGCTCAAAAAGGAAATCAACTAATTAAGAGGTTCCTTGATTCCTATGAGAATAAGGAATTTGTTAAAGACGATGGTAGTTTTGATACATTAACAAATGTTGCAATTGTCACGAAAATGCTAAAAGAAGAAGGACTTCAAACCAATGGAAATCTTCAGGAGATTAGAGGCATTGGTACATTTTATCCGCAGACTTATTTTTCACCCTATGATTATATCAATTGTAGAACATTAAAAACTGGTGACACATATGCAATGCACCACTTCCATAAAAGTTGGTTACCTTTTACTGTGAAAGTAAAAACAAACCTTAAAAAGACAGCAGCAAAAATAATTGGTGGGGACAATATAGCAAGAATTAGAAAGCTAGTTTCAAAAGCTTAGGGAGGACTATATGAAAAAGAGAATATTAATATCCTCCTTTGATATGGAAATAGGAGGAGTGGAGAGAAGCTTAATCAGCATGTTAAACAACTTTGACTATAAAAAATATCAAGTTGATTTATTTTTATATCGGCAACAAGGAGAGCTACTTAATTTAATCCCAAAGGAAGTCAATCTATTAAATGAAATTCCTCAATATACAACGTTTAGAAAACCCCTAAAGGAAGTTTTAAAAGAAGGTCATTTTGGTCTAGGAGCTTCAAGGACATTAGCAAAAATCCTTGCTGATATGAAAGGTGAAAGAAAAGGAATAAAAGAACCTGGTTATTATCAAATGCAGCTTATGTGGAAGTATGCCATTCCTTTTTTACCGAAATTCAAAGAGGAATACGATATAGCTATTAGTTACTTATGGCCTCATGATTTTATAGCAAAAAAAGTGAAATCAAAAAAGAAAATAGCATGGATTCATACTGACTATTCAATGGTAGAGACGGATGTAAAACTGGATGTATTGATGTGGGAAACTTTTAATCACATTATTGCGGTTTCAGATGCTTGTAAAAACTCATTTCTTAAAAAATACCCAACATTAGCAAATAAAGTAGAAGTAATAGAAAATATCACTTCTCCAGAGTTTATTCGCGAAATGGCAAAAGAAGTCGATCCTGATAATCCGATGGTCCATGACAGTCGCTTTAAGCTTTTAACAGTGGCAAGGTTATCTCATGCCAAAGGAATTGATAATGCAGTCAAGGCAATGAAGCTTCTAAAGGACAGAGGTTATAGCGATATTGTTTGGTATGTTGTTGGGTATGGCGGAGATGAGAATCTAATCAGAAACTTAATAAAAGAATATGATTTAGAGGAACAATTTATCTTGCTTGGTAAAAAAACAAATCCTTATACTTTTATTGAAAAGGCAGACCTATACGTGCAACCTTCAAGGTATGAGGGGAAAGCTGTAACGGTTCAAGAAGCTCAAATGCTTTCAAAACCTGTACTTATTACAGGCTATAATACGGCTGATAGTCAAGTAGTAAGCGGGGAAAATGGGCAAATATGTAGTCAGTCAATTGAGGGTTTAGCAGAAGGCATTATTACATTATATCACCGTTCAGAGTTAAGGACTTGTTTGATAGATAATTGTAAGAATACGGACTTCTCTAATACAAATGAGTTAAATAATTTGTACAAAATAATTAATTGTGGAGTGTATAACCATGGAGGATAATCTGGACCATGCTGTTAGTATTATTATCCCTGTGTATAACAGTGAAAAGTACATTTCTAAATGTTTAGATAGCATTTTATCCCAAACATATAGAAATATAGAAATTATTCTCATCAATGATGGTTCAACTGATAAGAGTAGAAAAATTATTGAGAGCTATCAAGAAAAAGATAAGAGAATTGTTGTTTATCATCAAGAAAATGCGGGCCCATCCGAATCTAGAAACCAAGGTCTTACTAATTCGAAAGGACAGTATATTGTATTTATTGATTCTGATGATACTGTTCATGAAAATCATATCCAAAGCTTGGTGACAGAGATGAACAGCACAAATGCTGATATAGTTTGTTGTGGGTACTTTGATATTTCTCATTATGGAACAATAAAACATAACGATTTTGATAAAAAAGATGAAATTAATACTAAATCAATGATAAGTAAGATCTTACAAGGTACTGGAGGCGTTCTCTGGGCGAAGATTTATCGGAGAGACATAATACAGAAATTCAATTTAAGGTTAGATAATCAAATATACATGTCAGAAGACATGGTTTTTGTCTTAAACTACATTCTTTATTGTAAGAAATTTTCAATCCTAAATGAATATCTGTATTACTATAACAGGTTAAATCAAAATAGTATTAGCTCAAATATAACAAGTGAATATGTGGGAAATATTATTAACGTTTGTAGACATCTTGAACAATTGTTAAAGGTGGCTGGTATTGAGGATAATTTAATAAATGCTGAAATTTCAAAAAGAATTCAAACCTTCGTTGTGCAGGTCATTGAGTCTCAATACACACTAAACGGAAAACAAAAAGGTAATGCTATAAATAATTTAACCACTATTTTAAAGCATAAATATATTAAGGAAAATCTAGAAAAGTGTTCAATTCATGAGCCCTTATATAAACCTTATATTTACATGTTAAGAAATGAACTACTTAAACCAACCTTATTTTATTCTATAGTGCTTAATAGGTTGAGAGATATTAAAAGAAAGATAAGTAGAAAGAAAGTGACAGTATGAAAAAAATCTTGTTTGTTATCGATTCTTTATCAATGGGTGGGGCAGAAAAAAGTTTAGTAACATTATTAAATTGTATTGACCAGTCAAAGTATCAAATAGATTTATTAATGTTTAAACGTGGTGGAGATTTAGAAACACTTGTTCCAAATTTTATTAATATCTTACCTGAACCTGAGTATTTTCGATATATAAATAAAAGAAAAATCTCATTAAACAAGTCCTTATTCTATTTATTTTACAGGTATAAGACATCATTTAAGTTACGGATTAATAACATGAGTACCCATAAATGGCATAGCGAACAGGTGGTATATAAAAATATAAACAAGGTAATAGGTTTACCAATGAATAAAAATTATGATGCAGCAATTGCATATAGCCAAGGTTTTCCTACATATTTTGTGGCGGAACATGTAAATTCGAGAAAGAAATTGGCATGGATTAACACCGATTATGCAAATACACTTTACAATAAAGAATACGATTACCAGTTTTATAAAAAATATAACAACATCATTGCCGTTTCTGAGAATACACTAAAATCAGTAGAAAGTGTTAAAAAGGAATATTCCGAGAAAATGGTAACCATACTTGATATCATCAATCCAAAAATAATAATAGAGATGGCTGAAGAATCGATACAGGAACCATTTGATAAATCACTTGTAAATATTGTTACTGTTGGTAGGTTAGAATATGTTAAAGGGTATGATAAAGCTATTAAAGTTGCTTTAATTTTAAGAAAAAAGAACATTGATTTTAAATGGTATTTTATTGGTGAAGGTACTGAAAGGGACTTCTTACAAAGAGAGATTAATCAAAATCAGTTGAATAACAATGTCTTCTTACTTGGGAAAAAAATGAATCCATACCCATACATGAAGGAATGTGATATTTATGTTCAGACATCAAATAAAGAAGGTTTCGGTTTATCCATATGCGAAGCAAAAATATTGAAAAAACCTATAGTCTGTACTAATTTTCCAACTGCTACACAAATTATTAATCAAAATATTGATGGTTTAATAGTAGAACATGACCCAATCAGTATATTTAATGGAATACTTAAAGTAATAGAAAATCGAGAATTCAAACAAAATGTCATAAAAGAGTTAAATTCAAATGACCCTTATAATACACTAGGAGAAATTGAAAGGTTCTATCAATTAATTGAAGTTTAGGGTGGTGAAGTGATGAAAAGGATATTTGTAGATATATATTTACAATTTAACCTAGGAGACGATTTATTTTTAGATATCCTAGCAAAGAGATTCCCAGATGCTCAATTCACGGTAAATTATTTAGGAAATAGTTATGATGATTTTTTATTAAAATATGATAATGTAAGTCGTAGAAAATACAATTTTATTAATAAAATTGGACAACGACTTAAAATAACTGATTCTATTACTAATTATGACAAAGTAGCTGAAGAACACGATGCTTTGTTATTTATTGGTGGATCTATATTTAGAGAAGAAGACTACCATCACTCTTTATACCAGGACAGATTAAAAATGGTAACTGAATTTAAAAAAATTGGGAAACAAGTTTTTATTCTAGGTGCAAACTTTGGTCCTTATTCATCACAAAATTTTTACTCTGATTATGAACGACTGTTTTCTTTATGTGATGAAGTCTGTTTTAGAGATTTATACTCTTATAAATTATTCAATCATATTAGTCATGTTCGTTATGCACCAGATATTGTTTTTCAAATGGATTTAAACAATTACAAAAATCATAGCAAAAAGAAGATAGTCGGTTTTTCAATCATTGATGTAAGACATAAGAAGGGCTTAGAAAAATATTATGAGGAATATATCAATAGTAATGTAAAATCAATTCAAATCTTAATTAAAAAAGGCTATGAATGCTGTTTAATGTCTTTCTGTGAACATGAAGGAGATTCTAATGTTATTGATAAAATCATAGTTAAGTTAAGTAAGCAAGAAAAGGAAAGGGTTGGAAAATATGAGTATAAAGGGAATTTAGAAGAAGCTATAAAATTAATAGCTTCTTTTAAATTGTTTTTAGCAGCAAGGTTTCATGCTAATATACTTGCGCTTTTATTAAATGTACCGTTATTACCAATAATTTACAGCGAAAAAACAAAGAATGTTCTAAACGATATAAACTTTCAAGGACATATAATAGAAATGAAAAAACTGTGTTATCAATATGATGAACATCTAATTAAGGAGTCAATGAACACAAGGGTAGATTTAAAAGATATTAGAAATAATGCCAAATTACAATTTGATAAATTTGAAGAGTTCATCAAAGAGGACAATGTTATACATCAATAACATTTGAAGTGATTTTCCTTTTTTAAAAGTTCTAAAGTAAAATTTACTATTATATTATTGAAATTATTCATAGTTGTAGGAAGCGTTAATAAGTAAAAAAAATTAAGGGTGATCTGGTAAATGGAACGAAAAAAGAAAAAAAAGATATTATTTATGGTTATCAACATGAATATAGGTGGAACAGAAAAAGCCTTACTTAACATGTTGGATGAAATCCCGGAAGAGCAATATGACATCACCCTGTTAATGCTTGAGGAATTCGGAGGTTTCCTCGAAGCAGTTCAAAACCATGTTACGATACAATATTTAGATGGTTACGAAAAAATCAAAAGAAGTTTAGAAGAACCACCATATTTATTAGCAAAAAACTATATATCTAACTGGAAATTATCTAAAGGAATTAATCACTTTTTCTATCATACAATGTCAAAAGTATTTAATGATAGAAGTTCTTATTTTGAATATTTGTTAAAGAACTGTGAAAGGGATACAACAGAATATGACATAGCTGTAGCTTATGCAGGTCCGATGGACTTCATAAGCTATTATATTGCAAAAAAAATTAAAGCAAAAAGAAAAATACAGTGGATTCACTTTGATGTAAGTAAAATTGGTTTTAACCTATCTTTTGCTAAGAAATTCTATCCTAAATTTGATAAAGTGTTTGTTGTTTCAAATACCGCAAGAGAAAAAATTATCAAATATCTACCACACTTATCAGAGAAAATTGAGACATTTTACAATACTCTATCCCCCTCTTCTATAAATAAACTAGCAAAACAAGGTGAGGGGTTTAGGGATAACTTTAAAGGTACTAGAATTTTGACAGTCGGAAGACTTAGTAAAGAAAAAGGGCAAGATATCGCAATTCAAGTGTGTGCGATGCTAAAGAAGTCAGGTTATAACATTAGATGGTACTGTATTGGTGAAGGGAATGCGAGGAAAGAATATGAGAACCTTATAATAAAGTACGACGTTGCTGAGGAGTTTGTTCTGTTGGGTTCCCAGTCAAACCCATACCCATATATGGACCAATGTGATATTTATGTTCAACCTTCGAGATATGAAGGATTTTGTATCACACTATCTGAAGCAAAATGCTTTAAAAGTCCGATTGTGATAACTAACTTCACAGGTGCATCGGAACAAATTACAAATGAAATAAATGGTCTCATTGTTTCTATTGAAAAAAAAGAAATATATCTAGGTATTACTAAAATATTAAATAATAATAAATTAATAGATAATTTGAAAAATGCTCTGTGTAGTGAAAATCTAGATAAAAATAATGACCTTCAAAAGTTATATAATATTTTTGAAATGTAATTTAATAAATTATGGAAATGTTAGTTGTTGTTTTAGAAATTGTATTTATATTGAAACAAAAAAAATCACTAACTATAAATAGAAAAATGCCTCTAAAAGAAATCATTAGTTTAATCACTTTTTAGGAAGAAATTCTCTAAAAAGCTCTTGAAAATAAATAAGGTTTTGATTTGTTTAACTATAGGTGATAATGTACATTATTTTTATAAAAGATTATAAAGAATAAGGTGAGACCATGACATATAGTATAAAAATGATTTTGAGTTTTTTTGATAAAAAAGAAAGGAAAAAGTTACTAATACTTTTTTTTATGATGATTGTAGCAGCTATTTTTGAAACTGTAGGAATAGGCTTAATTGTTCCTTTTGTTGGGGTTGTAACTAACCCACTGATTATACAGGAGCAAGCTATTCTCGCATATATTTATAAACTTTTTAATTTTCAATCTAGTACCTCGTTTATAATATTTTCAGTTGTTTTCTTGTTAGGAATATTTGTATTTAAAAATTTTTATTTGTTGTTCTTCTATTATGCACAAAATAGAGTTATTTTAAATCAACAAGTAAAGTTATCTAGTAATCTATTTAAAGAATATCTAACAAAACCCTATCCTTTCCACCTGCAACGGAATACAGCTGAATTACTTCGTAATGTTAATAATGAAGTTCCTAAGGTTTTTCAAGGAATTATCATGTCAGGATTTTACTTGTTAACTGAGGTCCTTGTTATCACATGTATTTTTGTTTTATTGCTAATTACTTCACCAATCGCTACACTTACTGCTTCTATATTACTTAGCGTGAGTGTTTTTTTATTTTTTAAATTGTTCAAAAAGAAAATTAGCAAGTTGGGGAAAGAACAACAACAGGTTACTGGGAACATGATTAAATGGGTTAATCAAGGATTAGGAGCGAGCAAAGAAGTTAAAGTTTCAGGTAAAGAGAGTTTTTTTATAAATGCTTATAAATCACAAAGTCAAATTAATGCAAATAATAAAAGATACTTGAATATGTTAGAACAAGCACCTCGTCTTTTTATTGAAACCATATTAGTTTCGATTGTGTTAATTACAATGCTTATTATCATTTTTCAGGGTACAAATACTACACAGGTTGTTTCGACTATGGCATTGTTTGCAATGGCAGCATTTAGACTAATGCCATCAATCAACAGAGTAGTAGGGATGATAACTGGAATTCGATATAGTTACCCAGCTTTAGCAATTATCTATAAGGATTTATTTGAGGACAATGAAAAATATAATGACAGCTCAACTAATAAGAAAATAAATCTATTGTCAAATAAAAATGAAAAAACTTTTAAAGACACAATTGTATTAAAGGATATTTCTTTTAGGTATCCTGAACAAAAACAATATGCCGTTAGAGACGTTTCTCTTACAATTCCTATTGGAAAATCAGTAGCTTTTATTGGTGAATCTGGAGCTGGTAAAACAACGGTTGTAGACATTATTTTAGGTCTATTACAACCTGAAAAAGGGTCTATATTAGTTGATGAAATAAAATTAATAGAGCAAATTGGGACATGGCAAAATAATATTGGATATATTCCGCAATCTATATTTTTATCAGATGATACTATTCGTGGAAATGTAGCTTTTGGAATTGATAATGACGAGATTGATGACAATGAAGTTTGGAGATCATTAGAACAAGCTAAATTAAAAGATTTTGTACTTGAATTACCTGAAAAGCTAGATACCAAAGTCGGAGAGCGCGGGGTTAGACTTTCAGGTGGACAAAGACAACGAATTGGAATTGCTAGGGCGCTATATCATAATCCCGAAATACTATTTATGGATGAGGCAACATCAGCTTTAGATTCTGAGACAGAAATGGAGATAATGAAAGCCATTGATGGATTAAAAGGACAGAAAACTTTAATAATCATTGCGCATAGGTTAAGTACGATAAAAAATTGTGATATTACTTTTACTATCCATAAAGGAAGACTAGTGTCTAGTGAGTATAATTTAGAGAAGTCGATAATGTAGGCTAGTAAATATAATAGTGGTGATTTTAATGAAATCTTGCAGAGAATATACATATATATTAGTTGATAATTTTATGTATATAAATTCGGATAAGAGTATATTAACTATTCTTTATTCCTTGTTTTTTTACTCAAAGCCATTCCCATACTTTGAAAGGGAAACAAATAATGTACTTTTTAATAAATGTGTACCACTTTTTATAATTAGATTAATACGAATAATTCAATTTTGTAATATGTATAGAATAATAAAAAAAAGTAAATCTAATTTGTATAATCATAAATGCACAGTAAAGTACAATGGACATATCTTACTTATCCTTAGAAAAGGTGAATATAAAATATTTAATTTAAGAAGAAAGACCGTAATTACATTATTTAATAATTCGTTGAATGAATCTGAAATAGAAGAAAAAATTTTGACCTTAAAAGGTGCGATGTTTTGTGATTTAACACCTTTTATATTAAAAGCAGAGCCCAAAAAAAAACCATTATCGAACAATATATTAATGCAAGAAGGAGTTCATTTAACTTAAATAATGTTAGAGAGGTCTTAAATGTAATAATACCTGTATTAAAATCAGTAAAAAGTGCAAGGAAAACTTACATCATAGAAAGCAGAGATTATATTAAAAAGAATATATCTCAGATAGATTTATTACTAGCTAGTGATAGATTGTACAACGAAAAAATAGAATATGAAAGTATCTTAAATTTTGTAGACTTTATTAATACAAAAATTAAATACAAAATAATGAATGAAATGAAATTAGTTTATTCTCACGGTGATTTATGGGAAGGTAACCTTTTAATAAGTAAATTTAAAAAACCAGTAATAATTGACTGGGAAACTGGTGGGCTAAGAAGCCTTTACTTTGATTTTTATTATTTTATGTTTATGTTAGCCTCTAAGAAAAACAGTTTTGGAAAAGTTGATAAAGAAGAAATTAAAATGTTACATCGAACTTTAAATTACATAATTCGAGAAAGTCAGATATCTAACAAAAATAATTTAAATATAGACATTGAGATATATCGTTATCTTTTTTATATTGAATTAATTAAAATGAAACTCGAAGAGAAAAAAAGGGATATGAACAAACAAGAAGTAATGACGTGGATTAAAAGATTTAAGGCTTTTGAAGCGGAAATAATTCGATGTAAATAAATCAATCATTGCCAGAAGATTACCTTATTGCAATTAATAATATAGAATTTGAATATTTATATAGAATGAGAGTAAAAGACAATAAAAGATGCAAATGAAAAAAATTCCTAGTTTTAAGAATATCAAAATACCTTTTATTTAAAAATTATACTGTGTTATATATATACAGGAGTTTAGTGTCAAGGAGATGATAATAATGAATATCCTAATTACTGGAGGGGCCGGTTACATTGGCTCTCATACTTGTGTTGAATTGCTTAATGCAGGTTATAACATTGTCGTTGTTGACAATTTATCAAATAGTAGTCAATTGTCCTTGCACCGTGTTCGCAAAATTACGGGTAAGGATTTTTTATTTTATAAAGCTGATATTCGAGACAAAAATGCATTAGAAACTATTTTTCATGACAATCAGATTGGTGCAGTTATTCATTTTGCAGGATTAAAGGCTGTTGGAGAATCGGTTTCTATGCCTCTTAAGTACTATCAAAATAATGTAGCTGGCACGGTTACACTGTGTGAAGTGATGGAGAAACATGGGGTTTTTCACTTAGTTTTTAGTTCATCAGCAACCGTATATGGAGAACAGGAGTGTGTTCCAGTCAATGAGGATTCGACGCTTCACGCAACTAACCCATATGGACGAACGAAACTCATGATTGAAGATATTTTACGGGATTTAAGTAATTCAGATAGTAATTGGAGTGTTGCTTTGTTACGTTACTTTAATCCTGTTGGAGCTCATGAAAGTGGTCGTATTGGAGAAGATCCTAACGGGTTACCTAATAATTTGGTTCCATATATAACTCAAGTTGCAGTCGGGAAACTATCAGAACTCCAAGTTTTCGGAAGTGACTATCCGACTGCAGATGGAACTGGTGTTAGAGATTATATACACGTAGTTGATTTAGCGGTCGGTCATATAAAAGCATTAGATAAGGTGTTATTTAGCAAAGGGATAAATGCCTATAATCTAGGTACCGGTAATGGATACAGTGTATTGGAAATGGTTCATGCCTTTGAAGAAGTAATTGGTAGGCCCATTCCTTATAGGCTATGTGTTCGAAGACCTGGGGATATAGCAATTAGTTATGCCGATGTAAGAAAGGCCAAGTTGGAATTAGGATGGGAAGCTACAAAAGGTATTAATGAAATGTGCAAGGATTCGTGGCGCTGGCAAGTGGAGAATCCAAACGGTTATAAAGAAAAATACAGTGAAAAAATGAAATGAAAAACGCTGAATTTGTAGAGTATTGTTGGATTAATACTATTTTTAGGGAATGAACTAATGTGTATTGACAAAGTAGTAACTAAGTGGTAATTTATGCATAAAACGTTCTTTATTAAGAATGTAGAATGATGTTATGGAGGAGTTCTATGAGTGCAATAGCCGGTATCTACAATTTAAACCAAACGCCAATTCCTACTGGCTATAGTGAGTTAATGATGGATAGTCTAGCTCAATTTCCTCACAATAAGTTGTCTATATGGAATTACAAGAATGTATTTTTGGGATGTCTTCACCAATGGATTACACCTGAATCTATAACTGAAAAACTACCATACTTTGATAAAGAACGAAATGTTGCTATAACGGCAGATGCTATTATTGATAATCGTGATGATTTATTTTCTTCCCTACAAGTAGATAAAGCATACCAGAAAGTTATAACAGATAGTGAACTTATTCTCCGAGCTTACTATAAATGGGGAGACGATTGTCCGGAATATCTTATCGGTGATTTTGCTTTTATGATATGGGATGAAAGAAAGCATAAACTATTTGGTGCTAGAGATTTTTCTGGAACCCGTACACTTTACTATTTCTTAAAGGAAAATACGTTAGCTTTTTGTACAACAATTGAACCTTTACTTGCATTGCCTTTGATTAAAAAGTCTATAAATGAAGAATGGCTAGCTGAATATTTAGCAATTTCATCAGTTGTTGATACTGTTGATACATCAATAACACCTTATAAAAATATTGCACAAATTCCTCCTTCTCATAGTATTACTTTAGAAGAAGGAAAAGTAAGAATTAAGAGATACAATTATTTTAATTTTGAAATGCAACTTAATTATAAAACTAATGAAGAGTATGTAGAAGCATTTCATGAAGTATTCGAAAAGGCTGTGAAATCGCGCTTGCGAACCTTCCAAAAGGTTGGTTCTCACTTGAGCGGAGGTTTGGATTCAGGAGCAGTGGTAGGTTTTGCTGCACAAGCTCTAAGTGAAGAAAACAAACCACTCAACACTTTCAGCTATATTCCTTACGAAGATTTTACGGATTTTACCCCTAAAAACCAATTGGCAGATGAGAGGCCATTCATAAAATCGACGGTTGAATACATTGGTGGAATTCAAGACTATTATTTAAACTTTCAAGAGAAAGATCCATATTCTGAAATCAACGATTTTCTTGGAATACTAGAAATGCCCTATAAGTATTTTGAAAACTCTTTTTGGGTAAAGGGTATGTTTGAGAAAGCACAAGATGAAGGAGTAGGAGTATTATTAAGTGGTGGAAGAGGTAATTTCACTATTTCATGGGGGCATGCCTTAACCCATTATGCAACACTACTAAAGAAATTAAGATGGGTTCGTTTATACCAGGAGTTAAACCAATATAGTTTAAATGCAGGAGGTCCTAGGTTACGTAGGGTTCCATACATAGCAAAATTAGCATTTCCATTTATCGGTAAAACAATGGGTAGTAGTCATTCAAGTACATTCCCAAAATTAATCAATCCAGAGTTCGCAAACAGTAGTGGTGTTTTTCAAAAACTAAGAAAATATGGAATTGATGAAACAGGTTGGTTTTCATCTAACAATATGCATAAATTAAGGAAAAACCATTTTGATGAAGTATACCATTGGAATGCTACCAATACATTATCAACAAAACTATCTTTAAAATATTCAGTATTGAATCGAGATCCAACCAATGATCTTCGTGTAGTTAAATTCTGTTTATCTCTTCCCGATGAACAATGTGTTCAAAACGGATTAGATCGTGCTTTTATCCGTAGGGCAACAAAGGGTATGTTACCTGACAAAGTTAGATTAAACCAGCGAGTAAGAGGTGTACAGGGGACAGATTGGCTTCACAGAATGGCTCTAGTTTGGTCTAATTTTATAAATGAAATTCAGCAAATCAGTAATGACCAACGAATATACAAATATATTGATAAAAACGCAATAGAGGGTGCACTAGCAAAGGTTAATGATGGTCCTAAACCAGAATATGCTATTTGTCCTGACTATAGATTATTAATGCGATTCGTAATTGTCTATCGATATTTAAATAGAATGCTATGAAAGGGGGTGACTGTATGAAAAAAACATGGGAAAAGCCTTTATTAGAAGTTTTAGAATTAAATATGACAATGTCCAATCCTCATAGCGGAAACGCTCTTGACCAAACCTATGAAGATGGAACACCAAGAGAAGATTTAACATGGAGCTAAATGTAATATACCTTCAAATCTAGCATCATATTATGTTGTACTGTTTAATGTATTTAACTATATGAAGCTTCTTATTTTCTAGAAGCTTCGGTTTTTTTTAAAAATTTGTTGACATTATATTTTACGAATGGTATTTTTAATTTACAAGGTGTTCTCAATAAAGAATGTTTAGTGCATTCAATATTTTTTTACCCTTTATGTTCTTTATAAAGAACGATAGATATTATATATACATCTAAATCATTGTAGGAGGAACAAAATGAGTGCTATTGCTGGGATTATGAATGTAAATAAAGAGATATTGCATCCTTCCCACAAGAAACTATTTCTTGATGGATTTCAGCAATTTCCTTCTAGTTCAAAAGAAACATGGCAAGGTGACAATATGTTTTTATATTGTCATCACCAATGCATTACTCCAGAGTCTATAGGAGAACAACTTCCATATCATGATTATGAACGGCAACTTGTCATTACCGCTGATGCGATACTCGACAACCGTGATGAACTCATAGTTAAACTTAATATATCTAAAAAATATGAAAAACTTATTACAGATAGCAAGCTAATCTTATTAGCTTATGATAAATGGAAAGACGAATGTCCTAAGCACTTACTTGGTGATTTCGCTTTTATGATTTGGGATGAAAAAGAACAAAAGTTATTTGGGGCAAGAGATTTTTCAGGAGCAAGAACCTTATACTATTTTAATAATCCTGAGCACTTCGCATTTTCAACAATTATCGAACCCTTGTTTACTCTTCCGTACGTAAACAAACAACTTAATGAAGAATGGCTAGCGGAGTTTCTTGCTATCCCTACCATGGTAGAGTCGGTTTCTATGGAAACTACCGTATACAAAAATGTGATGCAACTTCCGCCTTCGCATTCTATAACAGTTCAAAATGGAAAGGTTTCCATTAGTAGATATTTGACTTTGGAAGTTAACGAACCTTTAAGATTTGGCAGCAACGATGAATACGAAGAAGCGTTTAGAGAAGTACTTCAAAGAGCAGTAAAAGAAAGATTACGAACTCATGGAAAAGTGGGTTCCCACCTTAGTGGAGGGCTTGACTCTGGTTCAGTTGTGAGCTTTGCAGCTCAAGAGCTTAAGAAAAAAGGACAAAAATTACATACATTTAGTTATATTCCTGAAGATAGCTTCGAAGATTGGACACCTTACTATTATCAAGCTGACGAGCGTCCTTATGTAAAAGAGACAGTGAGGCATGTTGGAAATATAAAGGACCACTATTTAGATTTTGCAGGCAAGAGCCCTTTGTCTGAAATTGATGATTTTTTAGACATCATGGAAATGCCCTATAAATTCTTTGAGAATGCGTATTGGTTAAATGGAATTAATGAATACGCACAAAAGCAAGGGGTTAAGGTTTTATTAAATGGGGCTAGAGGTAACCATTCTATCTCATGGGGTTCCTGGAACATGACTATGAATTATTATGGCAATCTTTTAAAGAAACTAAAGTGGATACAACTAAATTCTGAATTGAATTTTTATTGTAGAAATTTTAGAACTGGAAAGAGGGTTATGCTTCCACAAGTTGTAAAGAAAGCTTTCCCTAATGCTATAAACATGTTTCAAAAACAAATTAGTACACCATATCAATTCCCAGCCTTCATTGAGCCTAGTTTTGCTAACAGAACAAAAGTGTATGAGAAACTTAAAGCTTATGATGACATAGGTCTTCATGGTGGCACAGTGAATAACTTACAAGAATATCGAATGAAATATTACCAGCAACTCTACCCATGGAACAAAAGCGGGACAGCGAATACAAAGTTGTCATTACGATACGGAATGTGGGATAGGGATCCAACCAATGACCTTAGCGTTATCAAGTTCTGCTTGGCAGTACCCGAAGAGCAATATGTAGTCGGAGGGCTTGAACGCTCTCTAATTAGAAGGTCAATGAAAGGCTGGCTACCAGAAAAAGTGAGATTAAATCAAGTTGTTAGAGGAATTCAAGGCGCGGACACTATTCATCGAATGAGTAGTCAATGGAAAAATTTCATACATGAACTAGAATCCACAGTTCATAATCCGATTATCACAGAATTCATTGATAAAAACGTAATAAAACAATCAATTGAAAGAATAAAAGCAGAACCAAAACCGGAATTAGTATTTGATGATGATTTTAAGATATTAACAAGAACATTAATAGTCTCTAGATTCATAAAACAATTTCATTGAAAGGAGGTGAGAATATGAAAAAATGGCAAACACCAGTTTTAGAAGTATTGGATATCAATATGACAATGAATGGTCCTGGGAACGCTAATGCAGATTGCTTTGATGTTTCAGAAGGTAAAACTGAAACGCATGCTGGGAGATCGAATAATAGTTGCAATAACTCAAGTAGCCCAGAGTTAGACAGCTAGATTTGCGGTTGGGTTTTAAACGTTTGCTCAGCCCTTATACCCTTAAGCAAGGTTAAGGGCCTTTTCAATAGCAGGCAATGGGATGGAGGAAGACTATGATAAACCTTATAGATACAACTACCTATAAAGCGTTTGGTTTTGATGTGAATAGTATGATAGATTTGCCTGAATTACAGAAAGTATCAGATTGCGATGAAGCATCTGATATCAATATAATGATTACCGATTTAACAGAAAAATTAGATAAACATGGTGTAAAGGGTCAATACTTCACTGTTACCAATGAGTTTGTTTTATTTCACGTTCCTGAAATTGCAATATTCCTTATTCAAGATGGTAATACGATATTAGTGTCTCCTTATGAAGGAGCGACAACAGACCATATCCGCCTTTATCTTCTCGGTACATGCATGGGCATTCTCTTAATGCAACGAAAAATCCTTCCTCTTCATGGTAGTGCACTTGCTATTGATGGAAAGGCTTATGCTATCGTTGGGGATTCAGGAGCGGGAAAGTCAACATTAGCTTCGGCCTTATTGAAGCAGGGCTATGGCCTAATCAGTGATGATGTCATTCCTGTCACTCTCTCAGAAGAGGGAATTCCAATGGTAACACCTGCCTATCCTCAGCAAAAGCTTTGGCAAGAAAGTTTAACAGAGTTTGGAATGGATTCAGTCGGATATCGACCAATTGTGGATAGAGAAACCAAGTTTGCGATACCGGTTCAATCACAGTTTGTCACAGAGTCCATGCCGTTAGCTGGTGTGTTTGAACTTGTGAAAACGAATGACGATGATGTTAAGTTGCAGCCCATAACTGGTTTAGAACGTTTCCAGAAATTATATTATCATACGTATCGTAATTTTTTACTTGAACCTATGGGGTTAATGCAATGGCATTTCAATCTATGTGCGCAAATGGTTTCTAAACTGCGTGTGTACCAGCTTCAACGACCTGTTTCTCGGTTTACCGCAAATGATTTAGTTTCACTATTACTTTCTACAGTTCAGGAGGGGGAAAATAAATGAGTGTAAAACAATTGATTTCAATAGATGCTGCTGTTGTTCAAGGTCAGGGGAATATCGTGAGTGACATGGACGGAGAAAAAGTGATGCTTAGCATTCATAACGGGAAATATTACAACCTTGGTGAGCTAGGAGGAGAGATTTGGGAGTTGATCGGAAAGGAAACTCTTGTTTCTGAAGTAATTGCTTCTTTATTAAACAGCTATGAGGTGGACAAAGAAACGTGTGAAGAACAAGTGATTTCATTTCTACAAATGTTGCACCAAGAAGGATTGATACAAATCGTATAGTTTGAAGGGAGCTTACTGATATGGGGAAAATGAAGGCTTTTTTCTCAATGAACCATAAAGAAAGATGGTTATTAGCGGAAGCCTATTTTTACTTGGCATGGGGACGTGTCATGAAGCTTTTGCCATTTACTCGGGTGGCTCCGCGCTTAGGAAAGCACATGGTAGAAACTCCGTTTGATGTCAATGTAGAAAAGAAAAAGACATTAGCGAGTGTATCACAGGCAATACATATTATGAGTAAGTATACATTCTGGGAAAGCCAGTGCCTCGTGAAAGGGTTTGCGGCAATGAAGATGCTTGAAAAAAGAAAGATAGAAAGCACTCTTTATTTAGGAACAGCACGAGATGAAAAAGGTGAGATGATAGCTCATGCCTGGGTTCGAAGTGGTCCTTATTATATAACGGGATCAGAAGGGATGGAGAGATTCACGGTAGTTGGTAAATTTGCAAAAACGATAGAAGGTTGAGGGAAAACAATGGATACAGAATTTAGACTTGATACGGAAAAGATTCCTATGGAATTATTGTTCATCTTACAGTTGTTACAACTGAATAATGATATCCATGAACTTGAACAAGATGTGTTCATCGGAATCGATTGGGACTTGTTTTTAGAACAAGCTCTTCATCATCGGTTATATCCATTGCTTTATCAAAAGGTGAAAGGCCTCGATAAAAAGTATGTTCCCTCTTATGTTATTGAACAACTAGAAATGTATTATAAACGGAATACGTTTCAAATGCTGTTTTTGAGTGCAGAAATGGAAAAGGTTAGCAAGTTGTTCACAGAACAAAAGATTAACCTTTTGTTTCTTAAAGGGCCTGTATTGGCAGATGAATTATATGGGGATGTGTCACTACGCACATCGAGTGATTTGGATTTTTTAATTCCAATTGATCAGTTGCCTCAAGCGGAACAGCTCCTTGTTTCCTTAGGGTATGAAAAAGATGATTATATTGAAACGGTACTTAATGACTGGCAATGGAGACACCACCATGTTACATACTATCATCCTACTAAGCAAGTAAAGATGGAAATTCATTGGAGGTTGAATCCGGGTCCCGCAAAGGAACCAAGCTTTAATGAGTTATGGGAGCGAAAGCAAAAAAGTGAATTAACGAGTTTCCCTGTGTATTTACTTGGCAAAGAAGACTTGTTTTTATTTCTTGTTTCTCACGGCGCACGACATGGTTGGTCTCGATTGCGCTGGCTTGTCGATATTCATCAATTGTTAAAGAAAGAGATTCAGTGGCATACACTCATTCCATTATTGAAGAAATATCATTTTTGTAGTGTGGCTGGTCAGGCTTTGATATTGTCTACTCATTTATTACAAACTCCAGAATATATGGAGTCTTTGCCGTTTATAAGGAGAAGACGTTCAATGAAATTAGCACAAGAGGCTATTTTCTATTTGGAACGACGAGTAAATCTTCACACTGACCCTGTTCCAGAGGAGATTTCACGTTATCATAAACAACATTTGTTTTCGTTGATGTCGTGGCAACAAAAAATCGTATTTATTCTTAGTTTCCTATACCCATATCCAGAAGATGCTCAAACTTTGCCATTGCCGAAATCATTACATTTTTTATATTTTCCATTACGTCCGTTTTTGTGGGTTTGGAGAAAGACGAGGAGACATGCATTATCTTAGGGGGCAATTACATGAACCATCTATTCTATTTTTATAAACAAATCCATCATTTTGCGGGCAAAAAATTATACTTTAATTTAATAGGTATGATTTTGATTAGTTTACTAGATGGAATTGGGATCCTCTTACTTATTCCTTTAATTAGTATGAGTGGCATTGTGAGTTTTGAAATCGGGGATAATCGATTAACTGGTTTTTTTGAGTGGTTTCAAGCGATTCCAACCTCAGTAGGTTTACCGGTTATTTTAGGGATGTTTGTACTGATTTCTTTTGGACAAAACTTGATTAATCGCTTAATTAGTATTCAAAATGCTGAAATACAGCATGGTTTTTTTAGACATTTACGTGTTCAAACGTACAAAAGTTTGCTTCAAGCAAATTGGGGATTTTTTGTTCGAAAACGTAAATCTGATTTAATCAATATTTTAACAGCTGAAATCGCGAGAGCTAGTGCAGGTACAAATTCCTTCTTGCAATTTATGACCAGTCTTATTTTTACAGTTATTCAAATTGGGATTGCGTTTTGGCTATCGCCTAACATTACGATTTTTGTATTACTAAGTGGGTTGTTTTTACTTTTCTTTTCAAGGAAATTCCTTTCGAGGTCTTTTGCTTTAGGAAACCGAACATTTGAGCTTGGTCAAAGGTATTTAGGTGGGGTGACCGATCAAATGAACGGGATAAAGGACATTAAAAGTAATACGCTAGAAGAATCTCGCATGAGTTGGTATGAAGATGTGACCAATGATATGAAAAATGAGCAATTAGCGTATACCATTCTTAAAACAAAATCTCAGTTCAATTATAAAATGGCGTCTGCTATTTTAATCGCTGCTTTTATCTATTTATCTATTCATCTTTTTAATGCTCAGGCCGCTCAGTTAATGTTAATTTTAGTCATCTTTTCACGACTATGGCCTCGTGTTGCAGGAATACAAGGTTCATTAGAGCAATTGTCTTCTTATTTGCCAGCCTTTAGTAATGTATTGAAATTGCAACAAGAAGCAAGTGAAGCAGTTGAGATGTCTCAAGATAATGAAAAGGATGTTCGTCCAATTCAAATTAAACAAGCGATTAATTGTAAGGATGTTTCCTTCCGATACCATCAAGATATCCCAAACTACGCCTTATCTCAGTTAAATTTATTAATTCCAGCAAACAAGATGACCGCGGTTGTTGGACCTTCTGGAGCAGGGAAAAGTACATTAATTGATTTATTGATGGGACTGAATCAACCGGAAACAGGACAGATTTTTTTAGATGGTGTTCCTTTAACGAGTTCAAATTTAAAAGCGTGGCGACAAGCGATAAGCTATGTCCCACAGGAACCTTTTCTTTTTAATGAAACGGTTCGAGAAAACTTGTTATTGATTAAGGAAGATGCAAGTGAAGAAGAGATGTGGGAAGCACTTGAGTTCTCTTCAGCTGCAGAATTTGTACAAAAGCTTCCACAAGCATTAGATACTGTAATCGGTGATCGTGGTATTCGGTTATCAGGTGGGGAACGACAACGACTTGTGTTAGCACGAGCAATTTTACGTAAACCATCAATTCTTATACTTGATGAGGCTACGAGTTCATTGGATACAGAAAATGAAGCGAAAATCCAAGAGGCCATTGAGCGATTAAAAGGAAGAATGACGATTGTCGTCATTGCTCATCGTTTATCTACGATTCGAAATGCAGACCAGGTGGTTGTGCTTGAATCAGGTAAAATCATTCAAAAAGGTGAATTTGGTCAATTGGCTAAAGAGAAAACAGGAAAGTTCAGTCATTTGTTAGGCAAACAAATGGAGGTTCGTTAACACTCACAACATAATGTGGGTGTCTTTTTTTGAGGGGAGAGAGTCATGAAACAAAAATATATAAGAAAGAAAAGTGTTATCTTTTGGGTATTGCTCAGCGTATTTGTCATCTATACAGTATGGGACAACAACCGTATTATCGTTGTCGAAGAAGAAATCTTCCTTCCACATTTACCGGAAGCTTTTGATGGATATACGATGTTACAAGTAACCGATTTGCATGAGAAGGAATTTGGAAAGAACCAACACCGTTTAATTTCTTTAATTAATTCTCTTGAGTATGATGCCATATTATTTACAGGAGATATGCTAGATAATATTGAGAGTACTAATTTTTCACCCTATTATACTCTAATTGAAGGGGTTAAAAATAAAGAAACTGCTTTATATGTGGCTGGAAATGCAGACCCTCTCAATTACACACTTTCGAGATATGAACCGAATGATAAAAGTGCATTTGTTCAAGGGATGGAAGAAAGAGGAGTTTCTTTACTAGAATCGATATTTACGGTGGAAAAAGAAGGGGCAAGCCTGAATTTTGTTGATTTTGACCTTGTGACAACAGATAAAAAGTGGAAAGAGACCGTCTTTAATAATAGTGACTCATCTAGTGAATATAAAACAAAACTGCAAAGCTATGAAATGCAATTATTAGAGGAGATTAGCTCCTTAGAGGAAACAATAGAACAAGAGCCGATTATTGCGTTAAGTCACTATCCAATTGTCGATGTTCGAATTGATTATCTAGAATATGCGGTGCAGCATGATTTACCAGCCATTGATCTTATTATTGCTGGGCATTATCACGGGGGCCAAATTCGGATTCCATTTTGGGGTGCTTTGTTTGTACCTGAACCCTGGTACGAAAGGAGTGGTTTGTTTCCTCCGCGGGACCGGGTGAAGGGATTATGGGAATATAAAGGAATACAACAATATGTAAGTGCGGGGTTAGGAAGTAGTGATGCGATTCCATTGCTAAAATTTCGAGTGTTTAATCCACCTGAGATTAATCTAATTACGTTAAAAAAAGCTGAGTGAAATCATACATAGGAGGTAGACGCATGTTGTCATCCCTCCTATGATATTATGCCATTAATATAACGCGGATTGCTGCGAGGATGATAGCACCGACACTGATTGTGGTTCCAATCGTCCATTTAATTACGTTTAATTGTGTTTCTTTGACGAGCTCTTTTACTTCAGATTGGGTTAAATATTTTTTGTCTTTTAACGTTTGCTCGACAATTGTATCTAAATTTTCCTCAGTGAGGTTTTTGTTTTTCTTCAAGTAATCATCGATGAGGACTTTTACCGCGTTCTCATCTGTCTTATCTCTTATTTTTTCTTGAAGTGCCGCAATGTTCTTTTGGGATTCATCAGTTTTTACCTCTAGAGCATAAACACGACTCTCTATTTTCTCCATGACTTTCACCCCTTCTTATACACTACTATTTATTCTATTTACTGTAGTTCATTTCGGTATAGACGACAGACTCTGTTTACTTGAAAAAGGGCGCTTGTGTAGTTTTCTAACAGGACAAGTAGGGCAAGCATACTATATAAAAATAGAGAAACGACGACGAAACCTTGAGTTCGTATGTTTCTGATATTTGTTGGAATGTTTCGGGTGTTTTGTAAATACCCTTATGAAAAGGCTTTCATTTTTGAAAGTTAGACTAATAATGAGGTGTTCATATGAAATCAACACATGATAATCTGTCTATTCATGTTTCAAAGGAACAGCTAAATATGGTCATTAAAGACGTATTAGGTGAGTATCGTATTTTTTGGGGATTTAATAAAGGAAGAATGATTCTTAACATTTACAATTCAGAAGTTAACAATAAACTGATGTTTAAACGTCATAAAGGATATTTAGAACTAATTAGAGTAGAAGTCACTTGTGAGGAAGTGGTGGGAACATTGGATAAGTCTTTTAACTTTACAGAGGAAATGAAACGAGAAAAAATAGAAGAAACTAGAAACAGAGAGAAAACGTTATACGAGAAAATCGATGACTATTTACTAGCATTACATGATGCCCAACAGTTTGGCGACAAAGAAAGCATTACTGAAATTAAAAGGCAGTTAACAAAACTAACACAGGATATAAAAATGATAGAAAGCCTTGCTAAGAGTTGACCAGAACAAAGAATCAATTGTTCTGGTTTTTATTATAGAACTAAATAAATTTCACGTAACGTATTAGTTAGATAATTAAAAAATATCATAAAAGATAGCTAAAAGAAATAAGGGCACAGAAAAAGTTAAATAACTTTTTCTGTGCCTTCTGTCAATTAATTATTTATTTTTATTGTTTTTAAATAGAACTTTTAATCCCTGGCCCATATCTGAAGCAAGTACATAATTCCTATCTACAAACACGCCCCATACATCAGCAGCTTCAGGTGTGTAACGACTAATTTCAACAGGATTACTTGGGTCTGTAATGTCTACGGAAATAACTCCACCAGAGTAGTAGGACAAGTACAATGTATTTCCATGTACTTTGGGGTCATGAACCGTTTTTGCAAATGTAGTTCTTCCTACTGAAGTTGGAGGAATATCAAAAGTTAAATCTGTTTTAAATTCACTTAGTAATTTTGGTGCTGTTTTATCGCTAATATCAAAAATACGAGTATATCCATAGGCACTTTCATAACCTGAACCAACTGGATTTGAAACTTCTCTAGTTTCAATAAGAATATTACCCCCACGAGCAAGCGCAGCAGAGTGAGCTGATCCTTTTTGGTCACTTCTAAAATCAGTTCTTCCTAAGTAAATCGGGTTTTCTGGGTCTTTAATATCAAAAATAACTGTTCCTAAATCCCACATTGAAACATAAGCATATCTTCCGTTATTATCTGTAATAACACTATGATTAAAGACTGCTCTTTGTCTACCATTTGGATCAGTCCAATTGTAGCCATTAAAACTTTCCGGAACCTCAGGTAGCATTCTTGGGTCAAACTGCCAGAGTTTTTCTGGGTTTGTTGGATCAGACACATCTATAATTTGAAAATCTTTATCGACTCCGGCTGTATATATATCTGCATAAGGATTAGAAGCAAGAAGTATAGCACGGTTTCCTTGAGTTGTTAAATAAAGCTCATGAGTTCCAGGAATTCTCCGATCTAAACCATAAAACCCTAATTTTTTTGGCTCGTAAGGATCTGTCACATCATAAATTAATATTCCACCAATGCTATCCGGTCTGCTCGCATTATTCCGGCTTAATTGCTGAACACTTACAACAGCTAAATCCCCTTTAAAATGAGGAGTGTTAACGGATTTAACAATCACTTTTTCTTGCCATGTATGAGGGATTTCAGTTCCGAAAACCGCAACTTCTACTGGATTTTCTGGATCTTTTAAATCGAATACTCGAACGCCTCCATTTCCACCACCTGCAGTGTGAGTTCCAAGGTAGGCAAATCCTTTATGAGCATAAACGTCTGCTGTGTTTTTTTGACTTCCATCTATTTGGTTGATTTGTACACTCGCAGCTTGATAAAGGTTCTTAAGATTTTTGCTTCCAGTCATGCTATACGGAAGGTTCGCTATTTCTGAAGGGTCAAAGACAAACACTCTTTCTTTAGAAATACCTCCAATTTCCAATGCATCATGTGCGAATACACCTGGAGTAAATGAGGATAAAACGATGGCACTAGCCAGTGCTGTGTAAAGAAAACGCTTATTCTTTTTCAATAAAAAAACCTCCTTGTTAATGGTTGTTGATTGGACAAGCTTAGTGTAGCAAGTGAAAAATGATTTTACTATAATAAAATTTCTGTTTATTTCGACACCTATTGTCATACAAGTAGTGAATGACCTATTTAAATCGTGTATATATCAGGAGTTTCTTACTATTTATTAATGAGGGTGATATTGCTTATTAAGAAACCAAGATTAAAATGAATAGATAGTACCACTGATTTAAAAGTATATTTTAATAGTTTTAACCCTAAATGTAATGTAGTTAGCTCTAATTAACATCATAATTTCATCATAGCCATATGTTATGAGAAAAATGTAGAAAGAAAATTTAACCAATATTACCAAATGAGATTGACTTTCGAAAAGGCTTTCATTTATGATAATTGCAACTGGGAATGATAACAAAACTTAGTTTTATAATATAAAATTACTCTAAAAATAGAGTGAACTGTTTTGGTGGCGTGATACAGTTAGTGAAGTCAAAACGCACGTATATAATACAGAACGTGAGCTATCAGAGTATTGGTTTTATAAGAGATTTTAAAGAGGAAAAAGGGGATGTGTCTAAGTGAAAAGATTTAAAGTTGTAATTACAGACTATGAATTTGCGACATTAGCTCCAGAAGAAGAAGTACTCTCTCAAGTCGATGTAGAATTTATACGCGTTCAATGTAAGACAGAAGAGGAAGTCATAGAGGCTGCGAAAGAGGCAGACGCTCTTTTAAACCAATATGCTCCCATTTCAAGAAAGGTTATTGAAAACCTACCGAACTTAAAGGTCGTTTCTAGATATGGAGTTGGAGTAAACACAATTGATGTAGAGGCAGCTACTGAACATGAGGTAGTGGTGGCAAATGTAACCGATTACTGCATGGACGAAGTATCTGATCATGCGTTTGCCTTATTACTAGCGTGTGCTCGAAAAATAGTCGTTCTAAACCAAGAAGTAAAAAAGCAAAATTGGGATTTTAAAGTTAGTATACCGATCTATAGATTACGAGGAAGAGTATTAGGGCTAATTGGGTTTGGCAAAATCCCACAAACTTTAGCCTTAAAAGCTCAAGCATTTGGTTTAAAAGTTGTTGCTTATGATCCCTATGTCCCTTCAAATGTAGCCGAAGAGTATAATGTTGAGTTGTTGGAGTTAAAAGACCTATGTTCGATGTCTGATTTTATTTCGGTTCATGCTCCTTTAATGGATGCAACACAAGGAATGATTAGCGACGAACAGTTTAATGTCATGAAAAAAGAAGCGTTTATTATTAATACCGCTAGAGGTCCAGTGATTGATGAGCAAGCTCTTATTCGTGCCTTGCAACTTGAAAGAATAGCAGGAGCAGCTTTGGATGTATTAGAGGAAGAACCAATTCCGTCAAATAGTCCATTGCTTGCTATGGATAATGTCATTCTCAATCCACATGCAGCTTGGTATTCAGAAGAAGCTCAAATAGAGTTGAAAAGAAAAACGGCACAAAATGTAGTGGATGTCTTAACTGGATTTTATCCAACTTATTTATATAATAGAGAAATTAAAGAGAAAATGAACTTAAAAGAGAAATAGGTTTGGAAATGTGATTGGTCAGAAGAAGGTGACAGAAGGTATTTCTACTGATAAGTGTCGATAGATGTCAAAAGATGATGAAATATTCTGAAATTTTATTCGATTTACTATTGATATATTATTCCAGATTAGAGTATTATTTATTTGAGCTAAATTTATCAGAACTGAGTTTTATAATATAAAACATATTATATTTTTGAGAAGGGGTGATATGTAGCAAGTTTTGTCCTGGCTAGTAGTCTATTATTAAAAAATCGGGGAGGGTTACGAATGAAAAAGATTGTTAGTTTACTAATGCTTGTCTTTTTACTGTTACTATTAGCTGCTTGTGGTGGTGGGAGTGGTACGACATCGACCGACAATAATAATGACCAAGAAACAGAGACAGATGCTTCAGAACCTGCTGACGAGGAAAATGAAAGCGCTTCAAATATCACTGGGGAACAACAGACTCTTAGAGTGAGTATTGGAGTTAATGATAAACATCCGCAATATGAGGGAGCTTTGAAATTTAAAGAGATTGTTGAAAGCAAAACGGATGATTTTGTAGTGGAAGTTTATCATTCTGGGCAGGTTGCTGATGACCGTTCGGCAATTGAAATGTTGCAGTTTGGTACGTTAGAAATTACCATTCCGTCAACATCTCCTCTAGTAAACTTTGTAAAGGAATATGGAGTGTTTGATTTACCATTTACGATTCCTAGTGGGGAAGTGGCTGACCAAGTGTTAGATGGTCCATTCGGGGATAAAATGTTTGACCTGTTAGGAGACCAACAGTTAGTCGGATTAGCTTGGTGGGAAAATGGATTCCGTAACTTAACGAACAGTGTTCGTCCTGTAGAAAAAGTAGAGGACTTACAAGGTCTTAAAATCCGTACGATGGAAAATGAGATTCATTTAGATGCATGGAGAGAATTAGGTGCAAACCCAACTCCAATGGCGTTCCCTGAGTTATTTGCGGCAATGCAACAAGGAACAGTGGACGGCCAGGAAAATCCTTATCCAACCATTGAGTTAAGTAATTTCTATGAGGTTCAAGATTACTTATCAAGTACCGGGCATGTATATACACCTTTTATCTTCTTGTTCAGTAAATCAATTTGGGATGAGTTAACCGCTGACCAACAAACGATTATAAGAGAAGCTGCTTTAGAAGCAGGTCAGTTTAACCGCCAGCGAAACCGTGAGGCTAATGAATCTAGCTTAGAAGCTTTGAAAGAACATATGACGTTTAGTGAAATTTCTCCGGAAGAGCATCAACGTTTTCAAGATACGATTTTACCTGTTATTGAAAAGCATGCAGATAATATTGGTAAAGACATTGTAGATGACTTTTTAGAAGAAATCGCGAAACACCAATAGAAAACACAAGTAAGGGTAGTAGAGGTGATGGCGATGCTCACCTCTTACACCTTACTACATTTCTAAAGGAAGGAAGGGAGGAATTATGCTAGTACTTAAATGGTTGGATGAGCATATCGAAGAAGTATTTCTAGTTTTGTTTTCTGCTGTTATGGTTGTTGTTATTTTTTTACAAGTGTTTATGCGATATGTTATGGAAAATTCACTTTCTTGGTCAGAGGAATTAGCTAGATTTTGTTTTATTTGGCTCGTTTATATAGGCAT
Organism: Bacillus alkalicellulosilyticus; assembly: GCF_002019795.1. GTDB lineage: Bacteria > Bacillota > Bacilli > Bacillales > Bacillaceae_F > Bacillus_AO > Bacillus_AO alkalicellulosilyticum. The sequence goes on from NZ_KV917381.1 coordinate 2,100,526, forward strand.
TAGTTATGGCGTAAAAAAGCAGCGTCACATCAAAGTGGATGCGCTTTTATTACTTTTTAAGGAAAAGGGCAAATTAGTTTTTAACATTATCTCGAATTTATTATTTTTAGCTTTTGCTATTTTTGTTGTTTTTTACGGTTATGATATGTCGCAAAAATTATTACAATTCGGTCAAACCTCACCTGCGTTAAAAATCCCAATGGGGTTTGTATATTTAGCTGCACCCGTTGGTATGGCTCTCACTTCCATTCGACTCATTCAACATCTTATTAAACAAAGTAAAACATTGCTTGGTAAGGGCGATTTTGAAGTAAAAACAGAGTTTGATAGGTTGTTAGAGGAGGAGGGCAATAAAGGATGACATCTATCATATTATTTGGTCTGTTTGTCCTGTTTTTGTTCTTAAGTGTTCCAATCGGAATTGCTCTTGGTTTAGCTACATTAGGAACGTTACTTTTTATGGGTAACTTACCCCTTGAATTTTTAGCTAAGGAGCTTGTTACCTCTATTGACTCGTTCCCTTTAATGGCTGTTCCTTTTTTTATTCTTGCTGGTGAAATTATGGGAAAGGGAGGGATATCGGACCGATTATTCCGAGTGGCCAATTCTATTGTCGGGAATAAAACAGGAGGATTTGCAATTGCTACTATTATTACCTGTATGTTTTTTGCGGCCATTTCAGGTTCAGGTCCGGCTACCGTTGCAGCTATTGGTGGAATTATGATTCCAGCCATGGCACGTCAAGGATACGATAAGAGGTTTGCAACAGCACTTGTTTGTGCTGCTGGTTCTTTAGGAGTCATCATCCCTCCTAGTATTCCAATGGTAATCTATGGTGTGGCGGGTAGTGTGTCTATTGGTGATATGTTTATTGCAGGAATAATCCCAGGACTTTTGGTGGGTTTTGCCTTGATGGTATATGCCTATATCCATTCAAGGAAAATGGGCTACACAGGAACTAGTGAAAAGACGTCATTACTCCTTATCGTAAAATCAATCTGGGAAGCCAAATGGGCATTGTTAATCCCAATTATTATACTAGGTGGTATTTATGGCGGTGTGTTTACTCCGACTGAAGCTGCTGTAATTGCTGTCGTATATGGGTTAGTAGCAGGCTTGCTTTTTTATAGAGAACTAAAAGTGAAAGACCTCCCAAAAGTATTCGCGGATTCAGCATTAACGACAGCTACAATTTTAATCATCGTAGGAACAGCGACTGCTTTTGGTAGACTTTTAACGATTGAACAAATTCCAAATCAAATTGCTCAATTTATGTTATCTATTTCTGACAACCCAATCGTTATCATTTTGTTAATTACCTTACTCTTATTGATTGTAGGTTGTTTTATGGATACCCTTGCCGCAATCATTATTCTAACACCTATTTTATTACCAATTGCTATAAATATCGGTTATGATCCGATTCACTTTGGCATTATCATGATTGTTAATTTGGCTATTGGATTTATTACACCACCATTAGGAGTAAATTTATTTGTAGGTTCTGGAATTTCTGGATTATCCATTGAAGTCTTATCAAGGGCGATTATCCCATTTTTTGTTGCCATGCTTATTACATTGTTCATTATTATCTTCTTACCTCAATTATCACTGTTTTTATTGGAATTTAAGGGGTAATTGTATAAAGCTTGATTTTAACGTGTTTTTGAAACAAATATAAAAAAGATTGTAGAGAAAATGGCTAAAAGTTGAGGGGCAACAAGAGTTTGCTGTAATATCAAACCTAGTAGAAATTAATAGTAAGGACGGTCAACATGTTTATATTATACAGCGCATTGATTGGTTTGTTTTTCCTCTCGATTTTCATTCATTCTTTCATTCTTGATTATTTGGTTGGATTTATGGCCATTTTAGCCATTCTGTTTTCGTTTAAAGATGCAAAAAAGTTATACCAAATCGCAGGTTCTGTTTTTATTTTAATCGCTCTTTTACTATTTAATGAGACAGGGCGCCCTTGGTATGAAATGCCGTTTTTAGCAACATCGACAGTTATTTTAATCGCTATCTTTTATGTTCTGCCTTTTATTAATAGCATTATTGTGATAGGGAGGTATGACCAGAGCGTCAACAAACTATTAAAAACGAAGAGTACCCACCTAGGACAGTTATACTACCGGGCATCCATTACAAGTTTTTTATTAGGGAGTTTTCTTAACATAGCTACGATTCCGTTAGTACAACAAGTACTTAAGAAAAACCTCAAGCACCTTGCAGGTAAGTTACAACACAAATTTATAAGTCAAACCATGCTTAGAGGGTATGCCCTATGTCTAGTATGGAGTCCAATGGAGATTTTAGTGGCGATCACTATAGATATTACAGGTGTTAGCTATTTGAAGTTACTGCCATGGATGCTCCTTTTCTCGGTTTTACTACTTGTAATCGATTGGGCAATTGGCTGGCGTTTTAAGAAGTATGCCACTGACCAGGGCCAAAAAAGCGAAGTTATGATAGGAAAGCGAAATATCCGAAAAATCATTATGATGTTGGTTTATTTAGCTTTATTTATAAGTACGATTATCGTGATTAGGGAATCATTTGAGTTGAATTTCCTAACAACAGTAGCTCTTGTAATTGTTCCTTATTCATTCTTATGGGCTTTTTCGATAAGGCGAATAAAGTCCTATACTCTGTATAGTGTAAAGATGTGGAAAACAAGAACAGCCAATTTACAAAACTACACGGTTTTATTTTTAAGTGTTGGTTTTTTCATAAGTGTGTTACGCGAATCAGGACATATTTCTATATTACAACAACCATTACTTTTGTTAGTTAATAACCCATTATTGTTATTTGTAATGATTCAGCTCTTATTTTTATCACTAGCCATGGTAGGGTTTCATCCATTGGTCGTGATTAGTATATTGGGTGAGATACTTGTTCCTGTATTGTCGATATTAAATCCTCTAAGTATAGGTATTGTTTTAATCACATCTAGCCTATCAACGATTATGGCTGGCCCATACAATATCACTGTATCTTTGACAGGGGTATTACTTGATGAAAATCCTTACCAGATTTCAATATGGAACTTAGGCTATGCTTTTCTGTTTAGTAGCATTGGAACAATAATGGCGTTATTTCTTTTATAAATGCTAAATGAGGAGAGTGGAGAAATACTATGAAAATCAAGTTTCCGAAAATTAACAACAAAGTTAATCCATATCGGGATAATGTTCAAGGTAAAGCGAATGAGCCCATTTGCGTAGCCGGATTACTGGATCGCTCAAAACAAATACTAGGTCCGCTATATGAGGGCGGAACTCCTGACTGGACATTAGAAGAAATTTATAATCGACTTGAAGAGAATGCTCCACGAATTGCCATCATAGGCGGTTCATCAGACCATCCCGCTCATATTATGGATTTTAAAACCTCAGCCCATGCCGCAATACGAATATGGGAAAATGGTGGAGTGCCTTTTTATTTTTCGACACCAGTGATGTGTGATGGTACGGCTCAAAGTAACCAAGGAATGAGCTATTCCCTTGAAAGTCGAAATGCGGTCGCTAAAATGGTTGTAAACCAAATGGAGTCACATAGTTATCATGGAGCTTTTATCATTCAAGGTTGTGATAAACAGCCACTTGGAGTCGTAAGTGCAATGGTTCATTTAGACCGTATTCGTCAATATCGAGGCGAAGCTCCAGTATTTGCTACGTTTGCACCTGCCCATGTATTACAGGGAGGTACGATACCGGATGTATTATTTAAAGAATTAGAAGATGTTGCGAGTCTTGCAGAAAAACAAGGGGATACAGACATCGCGTTTGACTTACGAGATGCGTTAGCTTATATTTTGCAATGTTCTTCGAATACCGCATTCCAAGGTGTGTTAGAACGTGCAACAGAACGTGGAATTATTACCAAAGAGGTTCATAAGGATTTTGAAAAAAGATTAGCAGTCGCCACATGTGATGGTAGTGGTGGAGTATGTGCTTTTAACGGGACTGGCAATAGCTCTAGACATTTAGTTGCAGGGATGGGATTGGTTCATCCTGAGTTAGAATTGTTAACAGAAGCTCCTAATCAACAACAAGTGAATGCTGCTGTTGATAGTTTAGCGCAAGTGATTAATAATCCGGTGTACGGTGCAGCGAATATTTTAGGAACAAACATTCGTAATGCGATTCGAATTCATAGTGCATCAGGTGGTTCAACAAACTTAATGATGCACATCGTAGCAGGGATGCTTTACGCTGGGTATACATTTAGTTTATGGGATTTAGATGAAATACATCATTCCCACTCAATTCCTGATTTATTTAATTACAGTCTAACAGAAGGTCGAGATATTTTTTCATTAGCAATGCAGTGCTGTAGTGGAGAAAGTCGAGGAATGGAAACATTATTCCATGAGCTTTTAGAAAACGGTGTACCTATGGATGTTGATGCTCCAACAGTTACCGGTACGACATGGAGAGAAAGACTTGATAAGAAAGATAATCTATCTGCAGACCATGTGAAAGATAATCCTATAATTCTATCAAAACCAAGACGTGCATTTAGTGGTGTTGACGTACTAACAGGGAATTTCTTTGAGAGTGCGGTTGTGAAAATAAGTGGCATGCCTACATCTCAGTTGGACCAATTTGATAATAAAGTGGCATTTGTACTTTACTTTGAAAATGAAGAGGATGCCAATCGCAGTCTATTAGATGCTGATCTCTTATCAAAACTAAAAGACTCTAAGGCTTTTTCTCATAAGAGCATGATTGCCATGTTAAAAGAAAATGCACCAGCAGATTATAAGGCAATGAAGGACTTACGTTATGAACAACTATTCGACCTAATGATTGAAGAAAGCATTATGAAAATTGCGGTCATCGTTGCTGGTCAAGGTCCAATCGCCTTTGGTATGCCAGAAATGTTCACTCCAATGCAACATATTAATGCTAGTAGAAAGCTTAAGAGAATCGCCACTTTAATTAGTGATGGTCGATATTCTGGTGTTACCTATGGTGCAGCTATAGGACATATGACGCCAGAGGCGATCGAAGAAGGTGGAATTCTTTACTTGCAAACAGGGGATTTATTATATCTTGCACTTCGAAAACGGGAAATTCAATGCATTGATGAAAACGCTTTCCAAGGTGGAGTCCTAACGTTTGCTTTTGAACACCTTAAAGAACAAAGAAAAGAGCTTGCTACTAGTCGACTTGATACTATTAGAATACGTCAAAGACAAGTGGCTCCTAGTAATCTATTAGTCGGTCATACAGATGCTGCCAATGGTGTTGTTCCATTAATGGTAAAAACGATGGCATCATTAGATTATAAGAAAGACATCCAGTTACCGACTAAAACATCCTATTAAAAGGAGTGAGCTTTTTGGAACAAACACGTAAAATAATTAATTCTCTTGGTTTCCCTTCAGGAGATTGCAATGATTTACCGACGTCTAAAAAACGTTTTCCAGATGGTGCTCAATATCGGGTAGAAATACCAAGTGTAGAAGGCCCTTCTTCATTTGAAGCTGTCATCGAAGCATGTCACTATTATCAAGTGGGTATTCACCGTGTCTCACAAGGAAGTGGCATCATGTTGATGACTGACGATGAACTCCAACAAATGGCTGAGATCGGTAGACGTGAGAGATTAGAAGTCAGTCTTTTTGTGGGACCCCGTGGAAGCTTTGATATAACGCCTATGCAACTTGCCAGTTCAGGGAAAATCGCTGGACTACGGATGCAAGGGATGGACCAACTTGTCTATGCCATAGAAGATATAAAAAGAGCTTGTCATTTTGGTATTCGAAGCATATTAGTAGCGGATGAAGGGTTATTGTGGTTAGTCAATGAATTTAAAAAAGTAGGGGAATTTCCAGAGGACTTAGTCGTTAAAGTTTCAGTTCAAATGGCACAATCCAACCCTATCTCTATCAAATTGATGGAACAGTCAGGAGCAAATACGTACAACGTCCCTACCGATTTGACCTTAGCCCGTTTGGCTACAATTCGCCAAGCAATTGATATTCCGATTGATATTTATGTTGAAGCTCCTGATGACATTGGTGGGTTTATCCGTCACTATGATATTCCTGAAATCATTAGAGTGGCAGCACCCGTATATATCAAATTCGGGCTGCGAAATTCACCTAATATCTATCCTTCGGGTACACATCTAGAAACGATTTCAATTGCTTTATGTAAAGAAAGGGTACGAAGAGCAAAAATAGGCTTAGACTTGTTGAAGAGATATGCCCCACAATACACAACATCAGAAAAAGGAGCAAAAGGGTTAGGGGTACCCACTGAAAAAATCAAAGTCTAAATGAGTAGAAAATTCAAATATATGCAATTTAATTCCCATATTTTATGGTAGAATGGTTGAATAAGTAAATATCAATGTAAAGGAAGCAATCACTATGCCTATCATTCAAGCAGTTGAACGTGCTTTAAAAATTCTTGATTTATTCGATGAATTTGATAAGGAATTAAAGATAACAGAAATTAGTGACCGAATGGGACTTCATAAAAGTACGGTTCACTCTCTATTAAAAACATTACAACAACATCATTATATTGAACAAAACCAAGAAAATGGAAAGTATCGACTTGGATTAAAGCTGTTTGAGCGAGGCAACTATGTCATTCAAAGTATGGACTTGCGAAAACTTGCGAGTGATAGCCTACAACGACTTTCCAAAGAAAGTGGAAAAACCGTTCATTTGGTTGTGTTAGATGGAAGAGAAGGAATATACATTGATAAGGTCGAAAGTGCAACAGCGACTGTGCTTTATTCCCGAATCGGGAGAAGGGTTCCGATCCATTCTAGTGCTGTAGGAAAAGCTCTTGTTGCTTTTAAATCCTTAGAAGAGATTGAAAAACTAATAGAAGACTATCATTTTAAGCAACAGACTCCTAAAACGATATCAAATAAAGAAGAATTTTTAAAAGAGATTGAGCTTATTCAGAAGCAAGGATATGCGGTTGATAATGAAGAAAATGAACCAGGTGTATTTTGTGTGGCTTTACCGATTAAAGACCACACGGGTCAGGTCATTGCTGCGATTAGTATGTCAACTACGGCAACTAGAGTTGCTGAAGAAGGTCTCGAAAAACCAGTTGAAATGTTAACGGTAACGTCAAAAGAAATTTCAAAAAAGTTAGGATTTGGTTTTTCCAAATAACATAAAGTAGCTGATAATTGCATAAAGATATGCAATTATCAGCTATAGCCAAAACTCGATTCTATAATATAAAACTTTCTGGAGGGATAGTCATGAGAGTGATCAGATTTCAGGATGAAGAGAAAATTGTTGTAGCAGCTGTGACAGATGAGGATCAAGTTTTTGCTCTGCCATTTACGTGTTTTTTAGAAATCAGTCATTTAGCTGATGAAAGAGAAACTACAGTTTTAAATATTATTAATGAAGTAATCAATGATAGTGTGCCATTAGATGTCCAATTAAAAAATCTACACCTCTTAGTTCCGATTGAAGCACCTGAAGTGTGGGCAGCTGGAGTCACATATTTAAAAAGTAAAGAAGCACGCAACTATGAAGCAACTGGAGGGAAATTAGATGCAAATACGTTCTATGACAAAGTGTATGATGCAGAGCGTCCAGAACTCTTTTTTAAATCCACAAGTGCTCGTACAGTTGGGCCAAAAGATATAGTTTACCTTCGGACGGATTCAAATTGGCAAATTCCTGAACCAGAGCTTGGATTAGTCATTAACAATCAAGGTAAAATCCTAGGCTACCTAGCAGGGAATGATATGAGCAGCCGTGACATTGAAGGAGAGAACCCTCTTTATCTTCCACAAGCTAAGGTTTGGAGACACTCTTGTTCTATTGGACCAGCTATACGCTTAGCAGAAACAGTAGAAAATCCGTATGAATTTGAAATCGCTTGCAGGATTTATCGTAACCATGAAAAAGTATTTGATGGAAGTGCAAGTACAGGTCAATTGAAACGAACATTTGATGAGTTGGTCTCATTTTTAACATTAGATAATCAAATATTTGATGGCACAGTGTTACTAACAGGTACTTGTATTGTCCCTCCAAATGAATTTACTTTAGCTGCAGATGACCGAATAGAAATTGAGATTTCTGGAATCGGAATCTTAGAGAATCTCGTAAAAACACAAATCAAACAAGAAGGGAAAATTATGAAAAATTAGATTCTCAGGAGGTTTCTTTGGATGGAAAATCGAAGGAAAACGGTGATGATGAAGCCCAAAGATAAGGTGGCAGTGGCATTGGATGAGTTGGATAAAGGAAATGAAATTTTAGTAGAGTGCCAAGGGAATACATTCAAAGTAAACTTAAAAGATTCTATTTCTTTTGGACATAAATTTGCTGTTGTCTCCATTGCTAAAGGAGAAGATATTGTAAAGTACGGTGAAGTAATCGGAGTGGCGGTTAAGGACATTGCTGTAGGTGAACACGTTCATATCCATAACCTTGAGGGCAAAAGAGGAAGGGGGGATAAGGTTGGACTTTAAAAACGGAAAGTTTCTTGGATATCGGCGTCCAGACGGTAAAGTCGGTGTTCGTAATCATGTCCTTATCTTGCCAACGATCACATGTGCAACACAAGCAGCAAAACAAATCACTGAACTCGTGGCAGGCACGGTTTCATTTATCCATCAGCACGGCTGTGCACAAGTGGGGATTGACTACGACCAAACGTTTCGAACGTATGTTGGAATGGGAACAAACCCTAACGTATACGGAGTAGTCGTATTAGGCTTAGGATGTGAAACGCACCAAGCCCGAAGCGTTGCTGGAGAGATTGCCAAATCAGGTAAACCGGTAGTGACCGTTTCTATCCAAGACCACGGAGGAACCCTTCAAGCGATCGCAGAAGGAGCGCGGGTAGCTGCAACGATGGTTCAAGATGCATCTAGTATGTTTCGTGAGGAATGCGATATACGTGAATTAATCATAGGAACCGAGTGTGGTGGTTCGGACGCCTGTTCTGGTATATCAGCAAACCCAGCAGTTGGAGCTGTTAGTGATATGGTTGTTGCTAAAGGAGGAACTGCTATTTTAGCTGAAACCACAGAGCTTATCGGGGCTGAGCATTTGTTAGCGGAACGAGCAGTAGATGACCATGTTGCCAAAAGAGTGTATGAAGTTATTGATGCCATGGAAAACCGTTCGATTCAAATGGGGGTAGACATTCGAACCGGCAATCCAAGTCCTGGAAATATAATAGGGGGATTAAGTTCACTAGAAGAAAAGTCTCTTGGCGCCGCTAATAAAGCAGGAACGAGTCCATTACAAGAGCTAATCAATTATGCCGAAGCCCCAACCAAAAAAGGGCTTGTCTGGATGGATACGCCAGGACATGACATTGAGCAATTAACAGGTATGGTCGCTGGTGGCGCCCAAATCGTGCTGTTTACGACTGGTCGTGGAACTCCAACCGGTTCTCCAATTGCACCAACTATTAAAATATCAACCAATACCGCTATATTTGAGAAAATGGCAGAAAATATTGATGTTAACGCAGGTACGATCATTGAAGGAACAGAAACCGTAGAAGAGGTAGGGAAAAGAATTTTCACCGATATCCTCCATGTCGGCTCAGGTAAATTAACAAAAGCAGAAATCTTGAAGCAGCATGATTTCGGGATTTGGAGAATCGGCCCTACTTTTTAATTAGTTTTCTAGTAATCTATTTAAAAACGTAGTTATGAAAACAAAAGTAAAGCTTTGTCCGAAAAACGAGTACGCAAACTGAAATGCGAACACGAATCCGAAGGTCAGCCTGAAAAACATGTACGCAAACTGAAATGCGAACACGGATTCGAGATTCAGCCAGAAAAACGTGTTCGCAAATAGTTTTGATAGAACAATTTTACTTGTAAAATGAAAGGATGATTGATATGTCAATTCAAACAGAAGTTAAAACCTATTTAAACTTTGTAAATGGAGCTTGGGTGGCTAGTTCAAGTGAACAAGTGGATGCAAGTATTAACCCAGCGAATAAACACGAAATCGTGGGCTATGTTCAAAAATCATCACTCGAAGACTTAAATGAGGCGGTAGCTGCAGCCAAGACTGCATCACAGTCATGGAAAAAGCTTGCGGCTTCAGCTCGGGGCGAATACTTATACAAAGCCGCAAACATTATTGAAAAAAATCTAGATGATATTGCTGAGACGATGACACGCGAGATGGGGAAAACGTTACCTGAGGCAAAGGGAGAAACGGCACGTGGCGTGGCGATCCTTCGTTATTACGCAGGAGAGGGAATGCGTAAAGTGGGGGATGTTATTCCTTCAACAGATAATGATGCATTAATGTTTACGACGCGCACACCACTTGGCGTTGTAGGGGTAATTACTCCTTGGAATTTCCCTGTAGCAATACCCATTTGGAAAATTGCACCTGCTCTTGTGTATGGGAACACTGTTGTCCTAAAACCGGCACAAGAAACGGCGGTAACTGCCGCAAAAGTAATTGAATGTTTTGCGAAAGCAGGCTTTCCAGATGGGGTCATCAATATGGTCACAGGGCCTGGCTCTGTGATTGGACAGGGAATGATCGACCATCCAGATATTAATGGGATTACGTTTACAGGGTCTGATACGGTAGGAAAACTTGTTGGTCAAGGTGCCTTGGCTCGTGGCGCGAAATATCAACTTGAGATGGGTGGGAAAAACCCAGTTATAGTGGCAAATGATGCTGATCTTGATTTAGCAGTTGACGCTACAATTAGTGGCGGATTAAAATCAACTGGGCAAAAGTGTACGGCAACGAGTCGAGTGATTGTTCAAAGTGAAGTATATGATAAATTTAAAGAAAAACTACTAGCAAAGGTGAAAGACATTAAAGTAGGAAATGGGCTTGAGGCTGATACTTGGATGGGACCTTGCTCCAGTGAATCTCAACTTAACACCGTTTTATCTTATATTAAAAAGGGAAAAGAAGAAGGAGCACACCTCGTATATGGTGGAAATCAAATTTCTAGTGAGGCTCTAGCAAATGGCTTTTTTGTGGAACCAACTATTTTTGACAACACTACAAATGACATGATCATTGCGCAAGAAGAAATTTTTGGACCTGTACTTGCACTACTTAAAGTGGATACGATAGAAGACGCTCTTGACATCGCAAATGATTCGAAATTTGGACTTAGTGCTTCAATTTTTACAACGAATATATCAAACATGCTCTCATTCATTAAGGAAATGGATGCAGGTCTTGTTCGAATAAATGCTGAAAGTGCTGGTGTTGAATTACAAGCGCCTTTTGGCGGCATGAAACAATCTAGCTCACATTCAAGAGAGCAAGGGCAAGCAGCGATTGAATTTTTCACATCAATAAAGACCGTATTTGTTAAAGGCTAATTTACTTAGAAGGTACCTGTTAATTTCAGGTGCCTTTATCCATCATTTCAAAAGGAGAGAAATCAATGAAACCAACTGTCGTAGTTACACTGCCTATTCCAACAGATATAGAAGAGAACCTCCGGAATCATTGCAATGTTATCAAGTGGGAAGGAAAGAAACGAATTCCTCGAACTGAATTACTCAAGCTCCTTGAAAAAGCTGATGGGTTATTAACTGCAGGAGGAAAGATAGATGAAGAGCTTCTTGATGCGGCACCGCTTTTAAAGGTCGTCAGTAACATTTCAGTGGGCTATAACAACCTTGATATTGAGGCGATGAAAAAAAGAGGTGTAGTTTCTACTCATACGCCATATGTGTTAGATGATACGGTAGCTGATTTAATTATCGGTCTTATGCTTTCATGTGCACGCCGTATACCTGAGCTTGATAGGTTTGTAAAAGAAGGAGGTTGGCGTAAAGGAAAAGATTATGATCTATTTGGGTGGGATGTTCACCATACGACATTAGGAATTATTGGTCTTGGAAGAATAGGAGAAGCTGTCGCAAAACGAGCGAAGTTTGGCTTTGACATGAATGTCCTTTATCATAATCGCAACAGAAAGCAGGAGGTTGAAGAACAGCTAGACGTCATATACTCTTCATTAGACGACTTGTTACAGCAATCTGACTTTGTTGTCTTGATGACGCCTTTAACCGATGATACATATAAATTAATTGGGAAAAAGCAGTTTGAGCTCATGAAAGACTCGGCTTTCTTTATCAATGCTTCCCGAGGAGCAACTGTCGATGAGGAGGCGCTTATTGAGGCACTCCAACTAAAGCAACTTAGAGGGGCCGGTCTTGATGTCTTTGCAAAAGAACCAATAGAGCAAGACAATCCTTTGCTTGCTATGGACAATGTTGTTACTCTTCCTCATATTGGGTCCGCAACTGCGAAAACACGTTATGATATGGCAAAAGTGGCGGCTGAAGATTTACTAGCTGTTCTTGAAGGGCGTTCACCTCGTTACTTGGTAAAAGAATTTAAAGAGGAGTGAAGCGGGTATGAAAACAGTGATGTTTTATCATGGAGATGAACTTCGATTAGGAGTAAAAGTAGAAGATTCGATTATTGATGTGAAGGAAGCGACAAAGCATTTTCCAAATCTAAACGGTATACCAATAACGGCTGAAGAGCTTTTGACAGGTGGAGATTTGGCAAGGCTTGCGTTAGAACAAATGCTTTTAGATATTCATCTAGATGCAGATTACGTCTATCCTGAAACATCTTTAGATTTTGGTCCTTGTGTTCCACATCCCCAGAAAATTATATGTGTTGGATTAAATTATAAAAAACATGCGGATGAATGCAATATGCCTTATCCAAAAACCCCGATCCTTTTTAGTAAGTTTGCAAATACGTTGGCTGGGCACGGAGACGTGATTGAGCTTCCCCTAGAAAGTCAACAAGTAGACTATGAAGCTGAACTAGTCATCGTTATCGGGAAAGAAGCAAAAAACGTTTCAGAAACAGAAGCGCTTGAGTATGTATTTGGATATTGTAATGGGAATGACTTGTCTGCTCGTGATTTACAATTTACAACTACACAATGGCTTCTTGGAAAAACAAGTGATGGTTTTTGTCCAATTGGACCTTATTTAGTCAGTCGGGATGAAATCGACAATCCGAATGACCTAGCTATTGGTTTGACGTTAAATGGAGAGGTCAGACAAATTTCTAGCACATCGGATATGATTTATAACTGCGAAGATATTATTAGTTATATTTCAAAGCATATGACACTGTATCCAGGAGATATTATTTTAACAGGAACACCTGAAGGAGTCATTATGGGAGAACCTGAGGAAAGTCGCAAGTGGCTTTCACAAGGGGATGAAATGACTGTAACCATTGAAAACCTGGGCTCACTCACAAATGTTATAAAATAAGTAAAAGAAAGACCTGATTCAAATTTCTATCTTGAATCAGGTCTTTTTATCGTTAAGCTTCCCCTAGTTATTCATCACAACCAAGACAACTAGTGAATAAGATAGTAGAGAGAGCCTAGGCGAAGGGGGGATTTGATTTGGCTAAGTATCGTAGAAAACCAATTATGGTAGATGCTGTAAAATTAACACGCTCAATGACGATTGATACCGTTGAAGGGAAGATGCGTGGTAATCCAGGCGACTATTTAATTACTGATAAATCAGGAGAACAATATATTTTTTCAGGTCCAGAGTTTGAAAAAAACTATGATAAGGTAAAACTGAATGTTGATGTTAAAACAATTGCTCGTAAAGCCTTCCGTAAAATTAAACGAACGACTAAACATCTTGTTGATAAAAACAAATAGTGGATGAAAGGTCCATTCTCAAAAAGTTATTTCATTAATGATTGTAGCTGTTTTAAAAACTTATCATTATAAGAAGTGATAGAATGCACTCTCGCTCGCTTTAATGGAATGGGCTCTTTACATCCCCTTGCACTGCAAGTTACTTCTTCTTGGTCTGTCACAATTAAATATTTATTTCTTTTTTTACATGATGGACAAGTTGCACTTATTAAATGGATGTTCGCCCCGCGAGAAAATGCCCCTGCGGTATCGTCTTTTGTTTCTTTAGAAAGCTCTTGGTAGACAACTGCATTTGTAGCAGCTCTACCTGTTCGTTTTATATGAGTGTCTAACGTTAAGCTTGGTTTTGGATTACGAACGGCTCGCTTTTTTACGGTGACATTGTCAAATTCATCAACTTCTAACAAGCCATATCCTTTAGGTAATTCATCATCTGGAATTAAGCCAACAGGAGTCATTAAGTAAGCATAATCAGCTATTGCATGATAGCCGTAAGGTGAATGAAGAACGTCATCTCTACGGAAATCGGATAATGTTGCTTTTACTTCTATAATACGGGTTTCTTTTCGCTTCATATTAATGCCAACCGCATCAGCAATTACTTTCTTTCGTCTTACAAAAAGCTTCACCTCGTTGGCACAAAGGTCAACCATTTTATCTTTTAACCAGTATAATGCTTGTTTTTTTAAGTGTTTATGTAATGTACTTTCCATAAATGAATCACCCTCTGTTCAAACAACTATCTTTCTATCATATAACAAATTGGTTGCCTTGAACATGACAAGGTATAAATTCACTTGCAAAAACCATACTATCCTCGAGGTGATTTGAATGGCAAATGAAAAAAACTTTTCTAAAAACATTCATGAAGAAGGAACTTATAAAGAAGTAGTTCAAAAAACGACACAAGATTACGGTACCGTTCCTCATGTTTCTAATCTTGAAGGTATTCAAGAACAAGAAGAAAAAGAGAACCAAAGAAAATCATAAAAGATGGAGGGTGGAACAAAAGGCTTTTGATACCTTTTGTTCCACCCTCTTTTGTGTTTATTGTTTTTGGTTGGGAAGAATGAATAAGTCTTTCCATTGCTTCTCTCTGTTAAGCGGACCCACCATCCCTCCACCCCCTGTAAGATAACGTTCTCCTTTAGAAGTAGAGTAAGTTATATAAGGGATGAACCTTGTATTCGAATCTGAGTTTTGCTCTTTAATGGCTTCTGTAAAAGGAAAATAAAGAACTGTTGTAGTATGTCCTGATAATTCGAGGGGAAATAATAGAGGCTCCCCTGAAAATAATTCAGTCGAGTTTGAAAATTCGTCAGCAGTTATATCAAAAATATAACTGGCCTCTTTTTCAAAGTAATCATCGGTCATACCCGGTAACCAAAAAAGAAGGTCTTCGAGTATTACATTTTCATGGTGTGACAAGGTAACGAGTAGTCCATTCGGTTGTTGTTGGGTATTATCTAATTCGTTGAAAAACATGATACCCTGAACTCCTAAAATATCGTTCTCATACGGGAGAAAGTCGTCTGTAGGAATCGGCACAATTCTCAATTGGTCTTTTAAGGAAAAAGTAGCTTGTTTTCCGCCGTATGTCATTGTTAACTTTGAAGGCTGAAAGGATGTAGGCAAGGATTCATAATTCCATATGACACTATGACGAGAAGAATCTGCAGTCATTTCTCCTTGTAAATACAATTGTATGTATCCACCTACATTTCGTTCATACCAGTTATGGTCATGTGAATCAATTTGATATTGTCCTGTAATTTTAGCTATCTGTATTCCAGTTTGGTCATACAATAGCAGATCTTCAATAATAGGTTCTTTTTCCCACGGATGCGACTTTATCCAACGAACAGGTAATTCATATTCAAGCGAACTTGTTCCGTCAAATGGAAGGCCAACTAAACCAGTGTGCTTTTCGGGATATATTCCACTTGATGTAGAAGCTTGTGTATACCAGAGGAGTGATGAGACGAGAAGAAGGAAGAAAAATAAAATAAAAGCGACAAACCACTTTTTCATAAAAGACCGCCTTTCACACGGAAATCATTTCAAATTTAGTATAATTTACGAATCTTCCATAATCTACAATATTTTTGAGTTTTCATGATTTATCTTCAAAGAATATATGGGAAGCTTCAATTTTATCTGTAATGTCTAAAATTCCATAGGAAAAGTGAGATTGTCTTCTTTTATCAGTAGGGGAACCAGGGTTAAAAAGCAAGATATGATTGTGGTACGTGTGGGTTGGAATATGTGAATGACCAAACAAAATGCAATCTACTTTCTCATCTGAAAAGGCAGCCAATGCTCTTTTTTGTGTAGTCCCTTTAGTCCCATGACCATGAATGATTCCTAGTGTAAAATCTCCTATAGGTAGAATGACACGTTCTGGTAAACGGGCAACAAGTTCGTCTGAATCAACGTTACCAAAAACCCCAATGACATTACCTAAATTGTTCAGTTCTTCATAAACCTCAATTGTTTGCCAATCTCCGGTATGAATAATGAGATCAGCATGAATCAAGTCCTTTTCAAGTTTGGTTGGAAATATCTTTGCTCTTTTTGGAATGTGGGTATCACCAATGACAACTATCTTCATCACACAGCCTCCTTTTGATAAAAGTCTATGTAAATAAGTTGTTTTTTTCAAGTAAGAGAAGGGAATAGAGTGATATGACACATTATTTAGAGTGATGAGATGATTCGAAAAACAACAATATATAAAGTAATCTTTGTTTCGTTCCTTATTATTTTTTTGTTATGGATTAATCACCGATATTTGCAAGTGTCTCCCGTCGAAATAAGGAGATGGATATTATCATTCGGTTGGTTTGCTCCGATTTTTTATGTCCTCCTCTTTACTTTACGTCCTTTTGTATTGTTTCCCGCTTCTGTATTAGCTTTTACGGGTGGATTTGCTTTTGGTGCCGGCTTTGGATTTAGTCTTACGCTCCTTGGTGCAACGAGTGGTGCGATCCTTTCATTTGTTGTTGTTCGATATTCAAATTACCGTTTCGGTAACTTGGATTGGAAGAGAAGGACAAAAGAACTACAACAAAAAGTAGAGGGAAGAGGTTTTTATTATGTTTTCCTGTTACGGGTCATCCCTGTCATTAATTTTGACCTAGTCAGTTATGTAACCGCGCTCGCCAAAGTAAGGTTGTCCGCATATTTCTTAGGTACGTTATTAGGAATTATTCCAGGTACCATAATGTATTCATTATTAGGGGCAAGTCTTGTTGAAGGAAATGAATCATATATCATTATCGTTGGGTTGATTGTATTGCTTTTAGTTGTCCTACTAGCTTTACAAGGAAGGATTTTGAGAAGAGCAAAGTAATTTATGAAAAATATTTTGTTTATAAAACTAAGTATTTTTTGGAAGGTGAATTAAGGTATAAAATACTCCTTGATTTAGGATTATATCCTTGAGGAGGTGAAGGAATGCCAAATGTGTTAGAGGCTGTGAAAAGTGCATTTAATACGATTGTTGATGATGAACCACCCATTCCATTAAATATAATCGAAGCGTCCTCATGTTGGTTTTATTATGGGTTAGTAAATGAAGCCATTGCGTTTCAGGAAGCTGGATTAAATACAACAAATGATGATGAAGTTAAAGGGATTTTGCAGGATGCGATCAAGATGTGTATGGCTCAATCAAAAGAGTTAAAAAGCTTTATGCTGAAAGAAGGAATCCCATTACCTCCTACGAGTGAAACGAAGCCAAAATCAGATCATAACGAAATACCAACAGGGGTAAAATTAACAGATGATGAAATAACAAATGGGGTAGCATTAAAGACGGTAGCGATGAATGTTCAAGCCGCTACAGCAGCGGCAGAATGTGTTCGAACAGATATTGGTTCGATGTGGGTTCAATTTTTAATGGATAGCATTACGTATGGAATAACGTTAAAAACAAAAATGAGGAAAAGAGGTTGGGCAAAGATTCCACCACCATATGCGCCTCCCGGCAAATAAATAAAAGGCCGACTTACCTTGTGAGATAGTCGGTCTTTTAGTATAGAAAAATTATAGAGAAGTTACAGAATATGTAGTTACATAAGAAGGTCTTGGAAAAATAATTGGTTGTTGCTGGTCAATTCCTTGCGGGGTATGTCGCTTTTTATGAGCTTGTTCATAAGCCTTAGAAGACTGCCAATTAGAAAAATTTTGTTCCTCATTCCACACCGTTAAGATGATATATGTATCTGACTGAATAGGTCGCAGGACACGTATGGCTTGAAACCCTGGAACCTCTTCAATGAGTCGGGCTCGTTGTTGAAATCTTCTTTCAAAAGCTTGTCTTCCTTCGGTTGTGACAGATATGTTATTTAGTACCGCAAACCCACTTCCTTTTAATTTGCCGACAGAGTCTAATACTTCATATGCTTCACTTTCTTTTTCTTCTTTAATCTCTTGGACTTCTACTACCTGTATGGTGTTTTCGGCATTCTCCAATACAAAACCATTTTTTTGTGTTCCTACATGTTTAGAAAAAAGCACATACATATGTTTTCCTCTTTTCGATGATTCGTTTTTTATAGTGTACAAGGTTTTTTTATGGAAAAAAAGAGATACGCTTGATTTAATAAACAGATTTATATTAGGGAAAACTACTTAAAGGTGGGACAAAAGCTTTTGTCCCACCCACACTTCGTTTATTTAATGGAAAGTAACTATTTTCTCTAAGCCATGTCGGTAGTGTGGATAGCCATCTTCGTCTGCAAAACCAATTGGAACCATACCCGCAAACTTTACATGGGTAGGTAGTTTAAGCATTTGTTTCACTTTATCTTGGTCGAATCCAAGCATAGGAACGGTTGAAAGTCCTAATCCACGGGCTGCGACTAAGAGAATACCAAGGGCAATGTTCGTTTGATTTAAACCCCATTGCCCTCGTTCATCTTCGCTCATGTTATTGAAGATGCCAGTTAAATTTTCAATCTCTTCTTGTTTTCGCTCAGGAGAAAGTCCAGGGTGAACAGTATCCGCAATATGTGCTACGACATCTTCCATGTCACTTGCAACAACAATAACTGCAGGTGCAGAGGTAATCTGTTGTTGACCGTAAGCGGCATCTTGCAGCTCTTTTTGCATTGTATCGTCTGTTATCACATGGAAACGCCAAGGTTGAAGATTCCAAGCACTTGGAGAAAGTCGAACGAGCTCAAAGAGTTCATTAAGCTGTTCTTTTGATACTTCTTCTTGCTTAAATTTACGAATGCTGTGCCGACTATTAATCGTTTCTCGAACAGGTAAATTATCAAGGGTGTGTATCATAATCCTTCTCCTTTATAGAAAAACTAAGCAGAGACATTCACTGCTCTCATATAGTGTTCGGCATAAGTAAACGTTTTAAGCCCATAAAAAATTAACAATCATTAATATCTTTTTGGCTATCTTTTCAAACGATGAATAAATTGAGATTTTTTATTAGAAAATAAGATGACAAAGATTGACAACAAAAGGAGAAAAAGTGATGAGAGATAAAACCGTTCAATTTTTATTATTGGCCGTATTTGTATTTTCGTTTGCCGGAATGATAACAGTACAAGCGGAACAAGACCATGCAACAAAAGAAGTTGAAACACAGTGGTGGTTTAAACGAGATAACCCTACACGTGAAATTGAAGATTTACCTCAACCAGAAGGCGGACCTGAGATTACCGAAAGAGTAAACATTCCAAATCCAGTGTCCAACATTATTTTACAGCAAAGGTATCCTGAAACGGTTGTATTATCTGGGCCAGCAACTACGAATAAAATAGCCATTACATTTGATGATGGACCAGACCCAAGATTTACTCCACAAGTGCTTGAGGTATTACAACAATATAATGTACCCGCTACCTTTTTCGTTATGGGTTCACGAGCGATTGCATATCCCGAATTAACACGAAGAATGGTTGAGGAAGGACATATTGTCGGAAATCATACATATTGGCATCCAAATTTGGTGAAACAAGGAGATTTGGCTACGTTAGAAACAGAAGTTATGAAAACCGAAGACACATTAAATGATATCTTAGGTTATCGAACAAAGTTATTTCGCGCACCTTATGGTTTTTTATACAATGAGCTTGTTGAAAAACTTGCTGAATTGAATTATACGGTAGTAGCTTGGTCTGTCGATTCGTTAGACTGGCGCGAATTAGGAGCAACTGAAACAGCAATAAATGTTCTCAGCAACATGCATCCAGGAGCGATTATATTAATGCATGATGGTGGAGACTGGGATGCAGACCGCACGAGTACAATTGAATCGTTGCATCAAATCATACCACAACTACAAGAACAAGGTTTTGAATTTGTAACTGTACCTGAGTTGCTCAATATTCCTTATCAAAAATAAGTGATTATACCGCAACCATCAGGATTTAGAGGTACTACTTAAATACCGATATGCAAAAAACTACCTATATTCAAATAATAGGTAGTTTTGTTATAACGTTTAAAGAAATTAATATGTATTATTACTAAAAACATACAACGCATCTAAAATATTGAACTTTTTACGAACTTTTATTGATGTTCTACCGAAAATTATGTGTATAATGAAACTAACGTATTGTTTTTAGGTAGGTGGGTGAAATAATGAGTTCTGAACATAACTCAACGTTAACGTTTGAGAATTATAAAACAGATGTAATCATGATTATCGACAAACAAGGGTGGATTAGTTTTTGTTCACCATATTATAAAAATATATTTGGATATTCTTCAGATACCTTTAAATTTACTTATCTTTGGGACTGGATTCATCCTGAGGATATAGAAGCATTTAAAGATTTATCGATTAGTTCATCGGATTCATATAAAGCATTTGAAACCCAGTTCCGCTGGAAACACCATGATGAATACTGGCTTCCTGTCCATTTAAAGGTGACGCCGATTGTCAATAAAGACGGTGAAGTCACTAGCTTTATGATGTTCATTCATAATCACGGGGCGGACCCTATTTTTGAAGATAAGTTGAAAAATTCGTTAAAAGAGCTATTTGATATTAAGTATGCGTTGGATGAATCTTCTATCATTGCAATCACAGACCCTAAAGGTAAAATTACCTATGTAAATGATAGGTTTTGTGAAATATCTCAATATACTCGAGAAGAATTAATCGGTAAGGACCATCGTTTAATCAATTCGAATTTTCATTCTAAAGTGTTCTTCCAAAATCTATACCGCACAATTGGTCAAGGTAAGGTATGGAGGGGCGAAATTCAGAATCAGGCAAAAGATGGTAGTTATTATTGGGTTCAAACGACGATTGTTCCATACTTAAACGAAAAAGGAAAGCCTTATCAATATGTGTCGATTCGAACGGATATTACAGATCGCAAAAAGACTGAACTTAATTTAAAAAATACTTTATCTAAACTGACCGAAAAAAATAAAGAGCTAGAAGATATTAAATACGCACTTGATACATCTTCTATCATTGCGATTACCGATGCAACAGGAACGATAACGTATGTAAATGACACGTTCTGTGAGATATCAAAATATTCAAGAGAAGAACTATTAGGAGAAGACCATCGTATCTTAAATTCTGGATATCATACGAAAGAGTTTTTTAAGGATTTGTATAAAACAATCGGTAACGGAAAAGTATGGAAAGGTGAAATTCGAAACAAAGCAAAGGATGGAACGTATTATTGGGTAGATACAACAATTGTTCCATTTTTAAACGAAAATCAAGTTCCTTATCAATATGTTGCCATTAGAAAAGATATCACAGATCGAAAACAAGCCGAAGAAATGGTATTACGTTCAAAGGAACTGGCCATTGTAGGAGAATTAGCTGCAGGAGTTGCTCATGAAATTCGCAATCCTTTAACTTTATTACAAGGCTATACTGAATTTCTGAAAGATGAAAATAAGGACGACTATAAAAGAGAGTATTACGATATTTTGTTGGAGGAGATCAAACGAATTGATTTTATTGTTGGTGAATTTATGGTGCTTGCGAAACCAAAAGTTCATTCCGTCCAACGAAACAATGTTGTCCCGATTGTTCGGCAAATCATGGTCTTACTCAAATCAGAAGCGAAGAAAAATGATGTTACGTTATCTTTTCATTCAGAGAGTAAGGAATTGTTTGTAAACGGCGATGAAAATCAGCTTAAACAAGTGTTTCTAAATATTATAAAAAATGGAATTGAAGCAATGCCAGACGGTGGTCAACTAGAAGTTTCGATTTCTGAAGAAACTGAAAGATTGCATGTGAGAATTAAAGACAACGGTGTTGGAATTTCAAAGGATAAAATCAAAAGGCTAAGCGAACCGTTCTTTTCAACAAAAGAAAAAGGAAATGGCTTAGGACTAATGGTCACTTATAAAATTATAGAAGAACACGGTGGGAACATTACAGTTGAAAGTGAAGAGAACAAAGGAACAACCTTTACAATTTCGCTACCAATTGTCGCATAACCAAAAACCCATTTGGTCTACTCATGTAGGTCAAATGGGTTTTTGTAATTATTCTATGAAGAACTCCGACTTTGTACAGTGCTACTAAAATACAGCTAAGTGTTTATTATTGAAAGTTAGATATGTAGTTTTCTACCTTTGACGCACCACTTGATGAAAAAGCAGAATACCCTCCAAAACCTTTGTAGCTATATCCATTGTATGCGATATCAAGATCGTGAAAGATTCGATGGGTGTAAAGCAATGCAGTTACATCTTCTGATTCAAAAGCAATGTCTAGTAAGATAAGCGCATGCTCTATATCTGTTTTTATGCTCTCGTCTTTAACAATGGAAAAAAATTCTTCGAAATCTTCATCATAATTTCCAAGCTTTGCTTTGAACGAAGAAAAATTAGGATTTTTCCAACCACCCCATCCAAGCAATTGGTTCCATATTCGATGTTGTTCGGAAATAAATATTTGTACAGACGAACTTTCCGTATTCTTAACTGGAATGCCTTCATCTGTTGTCGTTTGGATAATATCGACACTTCCTTCTTCTTCTATTGCACTGGGAATGGCCGCCTCAAGTGTTAAATTTGTCATTTTATACACACTGTAGCCTAGTACCGGGATAAGTAGCAAAGCAATCAGTACGATAATGAATTTTTTTTGGTTAGACATTAGTTCCTCCTTCCGAACGATTGATGGTTTTCAAGTAATTCTATTGATGTAGTGAGTAGATTAGTAAATAAGGATAAATGACAGTAGTATTTTTAAATGATTGGATGAGAGAGTCGAATAATAGTTTAATTGAACGATTAGTTTAGCACTAGCGAACGTTTTTGTTCAAATGGAATGCCTAGAATAGATGAATATTCGCTAGTAGGCTTTGAAGATAAACGAATATTTGTTTGTAAATAAGCAAAGTCCATACTTTAGATAGATAGTTTGATAGTACTATTGGTATGAATAGGAAATGACCATTTTTATGGTGTTAGATATTTAGCTGTGTTTTCGAACTGAACGAGTCCTATTTTGTCAAAATACGAAAAAATCCCTCGAATAATAAGGTATACTTGGTGTGCGTTATAAAGAATCAAGGAGGGGAAACCGTGACAAAGGACTATGATTCAGTTAGTAATCTACCATTACGCTCTCAACGAAATAAAAGAAAACGCAATCGACATAAAACCACAATATTAACTATCACTGTAGTCCTCACAGGTCTTATCGTGTTGGCGCTTTTGCCTATAATAAATCAATTTGATTTGTTAACTGCAAACGTTGAATCAATAGCTGATAATAATATAACCGTAACAGCACATTCACAAATGCCTATACCATTACATTCGGAAAAGAGTTCAATACTCCTTCAACAATTTATAGAAAAAGAGATAAAAGATGAACAGCCAGAAGTTTTAGAGGTAAACAAAAGTGAGATAATAGACGAGCTTCCTGAGGGGAATGTAAACGATGTTCCTACTCAAAAAATTCTTGCTGAGCGAATTGTAAAACATGAAGTAAAAACCAATGAAACGTTAGAAAGCATCACAAAATTATATTTTGCTGATGCATCATTTCAAGACAGTGTTGCAATTTATAACAACATTAAAAATCCTGAAAAAGAAGTACAAGTTGGAATGACGTTGAACATTCCAGACCCTCACTTTGCAACCTTTCACGAAGTAAACAAAGGTGAAACGTTAATTTCGATTTCAAAAAAGTATTACGAAACAGGAGATGTTGTTCGTCAGCTAGCGCAATATAACAACATTACAAACCCTGACCATGTACCATTTGGAACAAGGATTGAGATTCCGAGCCCTTCAACACTAAAAAGTATCAAACTTAAACCGGAGAGTAAAGTTGAGAATCAACCAAGTACTCAAACTCAAACCCAAAAAGGGATATCCATTCTCATAGATAAAAGTACTAACAAATTATCCGTCTACCAAGGCACTGAAGTTACTCACACATTCTCAGTCGGAACTGGAAAAACACCTTCTCTTACACCTGAAGGAGAATTTACGATTGTAAATAAAATTGAAAGTCCTTGGTACAGCGCAAAAAGTATTCCTGGTGGAGACCCAAACAATCCACTAGGAAGTCATTGGCTTGGTTTAGATGTTCCAGGAACTGGAGGTACCAAATATGGAATCCATGGCACGAATAACCCTAGTTCCATTGGTGGATATGTAAGTGCGGGCTGTATTCGTATGAACAATTCAGACGTGCAATGGATATACGAGCACATTCCAACAGGTACAAAGGTAACCATTAAAAATTAATGATTCAAAAAAAAACCAGCACCATCTTTTTAGATGATGTTGGTTTTTATAGTTACTATAAAAAGAATACTAGATTTCCTATTTGTAATTAGATTTAAATGAATTCACTACTTTCTTTTTAATACCTCTTTCTATACAATTTAAAGGGAAGCTTGAATTGGAAACATTACTCAGGTGGATCAAACAAACAATATGAGGTGATGTTATGAAGTACAGACGATTAGGTAAAACAGACCTAAAAGTATCCGTTGTTGGAATAGGCACATGGCAATTCGGAGGAGATTGGGGTAAGGACTTTACTCAGCAAGAAGTAGATGGAATTTTATCTCATGCTAAAGGGTTAGGAATTAATTTAATAGATACAGCTGAGTGCTATGGTCCTCATCATATGTCAGAAAAATTTATTGGTGATTTTTTATCAAGAGATAATAGGGAGGACTGGGTTCTTGCCTCTAAATTTGGTCATCAATGGCATGACAATTGGGAAAATGCTTGGAGTGTTGATCAAGTACAGATTCAATTAGAGGAATCTTTGAAAGCGCTACAAACGGATTATATTGACTTATATCAATTTCATTCAGGACCAGACGAGGTTTTTAATAACGATGCCCTTTGGACGATGTTGGACAAGCAGGTCCAGGCTGGGAAAATTAGAAATTTAGGAATATCAATTGGAGCTAATGATAATATTTATCAAACCGCTAAGGCGACCGAAGTGAATGCAAAAGCAATCCAAGTCGTCTACAATCGAATTGACCAAGTGCCAGAAGAAGAAGTATTCCCATCTTGTATTGAACAAGATTTAGGTGTTTTAGCTAGAGTTCCGCTTGCTAGTGGTTATTTAAGTGGGAAATATCGACCAGGGGCTTCATTCAGTGATAATGTCCGAAAAAACCATAAACAACAAGAAATCGATGAGAAATTAAAATTGGTTGAAGAAATTAAACAAAATGAAGTACCAGAAGGGGTTAGTATGGCAGAATGGGCGTTAGCTTGGTGTCTCCAGCATCCAGCTGTTACATGTGTAATTCCTGGCTGTAAGTCTATTGAACAAGTTGAAATGAACGCAAAAGCAGCTCTTCTTGACCTTGGTAACTCATTACATCGAAGTGCCTGGAAAGACTAATTCTTTATTTAGGAGTGATTTTCATGAACGTAACATTAAATAACGGCTTATCCATGCCACAACTTGGCTTTGGAGTGTTTAAAGTAGAGGACGGCCAAGTAGCAGTTGATGCAGTAAAAAAAGCAATTGAAGTCGGCTATCGTTCGATTGATACTGCTGCAATTTATCAGAATGAAAAGGGCGTGGGACAAGGAATTCGTGAGTCAGGAGTTGCACGTGAAGACCTTTTTATCACTACAAAAGTATGGAATTCAAACCAAGGGTACGAACAGACACTGCAAGCGTTTGATGAAAGTTTGGAAAAGTTAGGTCTTGAGTATATTGATTTATACTTAGTTCATTGGCCAATGCCAAAGGATGACACCTATATTGATACATATAAAGCGTTAGAAAAACTATATGAAGATGGAAAAGTTAAAGCAATTGGTGTGTGTAACTTTAAAATCGCTCATTTAGAAAGATTGCTGCAAGAATGCAAAATTCCGCCCGTCTTAAACCAGGTAGAATTACATCCGTATTATGCACAAGTAGAGCTTCGAGAGTTTTGTGCAAAACATAACATTTTTGTTGAAGCTTGGGCTCCTTTAATGCAAGGAGGAGATGTTCTTACCAATGAACAAATTACTTCCTTGGCGCAAAAATACAAAAAGACACCTGCTCAAATCATTATAAGATGGCATTTACAAAATAATATAATTGTAATACCAAAATCGAGCAATCCAACTCGAATTGAGGAAAATATCGGGGTATTTGATTTTGAACTAACTACAGAAGATATGGCCCAAATTGATGCTTTAAACAAAAATGAACGCATTGGTCCAGACCCAGATGAGTTTCATGTAAAATAATAATGTGAGTCAAGCAACTCTAATTTAGAATTGCTTGACTTTTTATTTTTTTGTTGACAATTTTAAATTCTTGCTTTAGCATAAAAAAGAATTACATATACCTCGTTAGGTGAGGCTCCTGTGCTGGAGATATGCTGCTGCCCAAAAATGTCCAAAGACGCCAATGGGTCAACAGAAACCATCGACATAAGGTGGTTTTTAATGTAGCTGGACTTGTCCTATGCCGCACAGTGCTAAAGCTCTACGAATGGAGGGTTTACGTCAAAGGCGGTATTGTGTATTTTTTTACACGTTACGTTTGATTATTTGTGTTCAAAAACACCTTCATTTGTGAAGGTGTTTTTTATTTTAGATTGGAGGTGGTGTGGAATGGATAGGAATCCTGACCCCGGGTCAACGGAGTATTTGAAATATAAAAAGGGTAAAGTAAAAACATGGAGACTTGGGATCCATTTCATATCCATACATTGGAGCGTGGATTCCATGTAGAGGAGGAATTCAACATGGTAAGGCTAACTGAACAAACAAGAGAAGAGTATACAAATCAAGTGATTCAAGCATTGAATGCGAATGAATTAAAACATTTCCGTGAGGTTTTTTTAGAGTTACACCCTACCGATCAAGCTGAGGTTTTTAATAGTCTAGAAGCGGAAAAAAGAGCAAGAGTTTATAATTTTCTTGCACCTGTAGAATTTGCTGATATATTTCAGTCTTTAGAGGTTGAAGCTCAAAAACATATTGTATTGGAATTAAACGAGAAGTACGCTGCTGAAATGTTTAATGAAATGTACGCGGATGATGTTGCAGATTTCTTAGCTGAAATCATTGAGACCAAGGCTCAAAAAATCTTAAAGTCAATGGACAAGGAAGAAGCGGATGAGGTTAAAGAATTATTAGCTTATCCACCAGAAACAGCCGGAGCAATCATGACAAAGGAATTTATGGTTGTTAAGGCAGTTAGCACAACAACAGAAGTTATTGAACAGTTGAGAAAAGAAGGTCCAGATGCAGAAACCATTTACTACCTTTATGTAATAGACGAAAATAAAAAGCTAGTAGGTGTTGTATCATTAAGAGATTTAATCACTGCTCCTATTACGGAAACAATTGAAAATATAATGAGCACTCGAGTTGTTTCTGTTTCTACAATGGATGACCAAGAAGAGGTTGCCAAGCTAATTAAAAAGTATGATTTTCTAGCTGCACCAGTCGTTACAAAGGAAGGAAAACTAGTTGGGATAGTTACTGTCGACGATATTATGGATGTTATTGAAGACGAAGCAGAAGAAGACTTTGGTGAATTAACAGCAGCAAGAGGCTCTATGGATGCAAATATTTCATCATTTACTGCTGCAAAAAAGAGAGCACCATGGATTGTAATGCTTATGTTTTTAGGATTAATAACTGGTGGAGTTATCGGAGGATTTGAAGAAACATTAGAAACGTATATACTTTTAGCGGTCTTTATTCCTTTACTTATGGATTCAGCTGGGAACACAGGTACACAGGCACTAGCGGTTGTTGTTCGTGCGTTAGCGTTAGGTTCTGCCGAGAAATCTTCATTAGGAAAAATGTTAAAGCGGGAATTTGGTACGGGATTAATGCTCGGTTTAATGTGTGCGATTACGTTACTTTTAATTGTCCCATTCGTATTTCCTGAAGGTGGTTATGTATTGCCATTAATTGTTGGCGTTTCTATTTTTTTAACATTAAGTATTTCAACTATGGTTGGAGCCACTGTACCATTAATCATAAATAAATTAAAGATTGACCCGGCAGTTGCCTCCGGTCCTTTCATCACTACAATTAATGATATTATGGGATTATTGATTTATTTTTCAATTGCAACAGCATTCATAGAATATTTACCTAATTAAAACGGTATCATTAAAAAAGTAAAGGAGTTCTTAGGTATACCGCCTTTGTGACTCCTTTTTGTTCATTTATGTTACGAACCGTGAATGAAATAATGATATGGAGAGGTGAGGTATTGGACTTGAATTTCGAACTCCTACTTAAGCTTAGTATTGCTTTATTATTTGGTATGTTAATCGGGATTGATCGTGAGCTTAAACATAAGCCGCTCGGTTTAAAAACATGTATGGTTATCTGTGTTGCGAGTTGCCTAGTCACCATTGTATCAATTGAGTCTTTTTATAAATTTGCTACTCCGACTTATAATGCGGTTGATCCAATGAGATTGGCAGCTCAGATTGTTAGTGGTGTTGGTTTTTTAGGCGCGGGAGTCATTTTGAGAAGACAAAACGATGTTATCTCAGGACTAACAAGTGCCGCTATGATTTGGGCTGCATCTGGGTTAGGAATTGCTGTAGGTGCTGGATTTTATGTGGAAGCATTTATAGCTGTTATTTTATTAATAATCTCAGTTAATGTATTACCCTTTATTATAAAGGCTATTGGTCCAACTGCATTACGGCAAAATGATGTATCCGTAACGATTGTCATAGAAGCTAATTATCAGATGATTGACTTAATCACTGAAATGGAAAAGCTGAATTCGAAGGGGAAAAGAGATTTAGACTTGCGAATTACAAATATAAAAGCATTAGAAAATGGAAGCCAACAACTAAACGTTACAATATCAACAACCGAGAAAAGATACACCACTGAATTATACAATTTTATTAGAAATATTGAGTATGTGAGAACTGTAGAAATTCAACAACTATCTGGTTTTTAATTAATTTTAAAAACAGTAGTGATTACACTAAATTATTTGAAGGCCTAGACAAAAAGTAAACAACCTTTTGTCCAGGCCTCTATAATTACATATGAACAAGCTGTTCTCGATTCTCCATCTGAGGAGGTTCTTCCATCCAGCCATGATTAATCATTAATTTCCCACCCTCCATCGCATAATCAAAAATATCTTTTGAATAGGAAGCCATTTTTACTGGTAAATCACTTCTTAAGCTAAATGCAGTACCTAACCCGTTACTTCCAAGGGCAAAGCTACATAAAAGACTTGTACAATACATCATTAACTTATCGGAAAATGCTGGAACGGTAGACTTTGTGATGTGACCAGCTGCAGGACTTGGAGTTACAATATCGCTTTTAGACAATACCTTTTGAAAGTCCTCTACAATTTTTTGAGAAAGACCTTTTCCTTTTTTACAATAGTCTTTTACTCCTTGAGTTTGTGCTGTTTGAGCAAAAGCTGTCATTAACTGTATTCCTACAATATTTGTTTCAATACCTCTATAAATATGCCCAACTTCAACTGTGTTTAAGGGTCTTGATTGTTTAAGAGGATTTAACCCGCTCATATATGCTGTATCTTGAATAAAATTAATTGATTTTGGCATTGATACGTATGGTGGTCTTGCGAGCAATCCTTTTTCATTTAAGTAGGTAGTGCAATTGTGGTATGTCTGTTGTACCATGACCGTAAGATCCTGATAAAGTTGGATGATGTCTTGGCGATAGCCCATTGTCATATGAATTGCATGCATTCCCATGCTGATTTCTTTTAATAATCGAATAAAGATAATATCGAACCCATTATCAAAGAGTTGTGGTGCATCTTTATGGATATCCTTCTCTGTGAATCCTAAAGGGATAATCGCACCTTCATTTTGGAGAATGTCTTTTATTCGATTAATAAAGGTTGAGATGTCGCGATGTAAATCACTAAGAATCTTTCGTGAATTTTCATCATCTGCTTTCGTTTTTAAATAATCAACGATTTGGAAAAGCATTGTTTTTTCTTGATAAGTTAACCAAAGCGATCCAAGTTCGCTTGAAGTTAGTGACGGTTTATCTGGCATGTTAGTGAATCCTCCTCGTTTTTCTCTTTACAACTAGAATTTCCCTAATTGAATTGCTTTACCATTCCAAATAAATCCTTAGAGTCCAAAGTGACAGTTTTATGAACGTAGATTTAGTAGTGATGCACATCACCGAACGAGGGTTACCTCTGTGTTATTGTTTTAGCTGAGAATCAATATCAGTAGAAATTAAGAGGAGGTTTCCCAATGAGTGAGCTTATTAATAATAGGGAACAAATAAAAATAGAAAATTATGAGCGACAGCAAATCCTAAAGGAAATCATTTTAGAATTACATGAAGGAAAAAGTGTAGATGAAGTGAAAGAACGATTTCAACAAGCGATTGAAAAAATAAGTGTCGAGGAAATTTCCCACTTAGAACACACTCTTATGAAGGAAGAAGGCATACCCGTTGAAGAAATTCAAAGGCTATGTTCTGTGCATACAAATGTATTTAAAGGTTCAATTGAAGAAATACATGGGGTAGATGCATTAAAAACAGTAAAAGGTCATCCTGTTCATACGTTTTTGTTAGAAAATAAATTAATAAATCAATTTGTTAATTTTACATTAAGTCTTCATAAAGATCGCTATATAAAGGAACAAAAACACATCAATAAAGAAAAGTTACTGAACGACCTCACTAAGCTCTTAGAAATTGATAAGCATTATAGTCGAAAAGAAAACTTACTATTTCCTTATCTAGAGAGATACGGCATTTTTGGTCCAACAAAAGTAATGTGGGGCGTTGATGATAACATTCGTGCTGAGATAAAATCAGCAATTTCTGCACTTAAAGACGGGGCAGATAAAGAAGTAAGTGAACGAATCGATTTTATCATATCTGAAGTGAATGAAATGATCTATAAAGAAGAGAACATCTTATTGCCAATGGCACTGGAAAAACTAACGGAAGATGAGTGGGTAAAGATTGAACGAGAAGGCCACGTCATTGGATATACGTTTATTGAAGAACCAGAAACATGGCATCCTGAACGCGTTGATTTACAAACAAATGTATTTTTAAAAGAAGGAACAATTCAACTCGAAACAGGAATCTTGGACATTGAGCAAATCGACTTAATGATGAATCATCTCCCAGTTGATATTACGTTTATTGATGAAAATGATGTGGTACGATTTTTCTCGCACGGCAAAGAAAGAATCTTCCATCGAACAAAATCAGTTATTGGACGAACTGTACAAAATTGTCATCCTCCAAAGAGCGCTCATATTGTAAATGCATTGCTCGATGACTTTAAGTCAGGGGAAAAAGATACAGAGGACTTTTGGCTTCATTTTAAAGATAAGTATGTCTATGTTCGCTATTTCGCCGTAAGGAATGAACAAGGAGAGTATATGGGGACGCTAGAGTTTACACAAAACATAAAGGGAATTCAGGAAATAAAAGGTGAAAAGAGACTAATGAGTTAAATGAAGTTCCTAAGTCCAATAATTAAGTCAGGAATCAAGCAGATGCTTGGTTCTTTTTTTAATAGAACCAAATAAACATAGATACATCATTTAAAAAATATTGTAAAATACTTTTTCTTCGAAACTATCAATAGTCTTTTAAACATAGATTTTGGATAGTGCGGTTATACAGTTAAACAAACATAATGTTCAACAAAACAATATACTATATTTACAAAAACAAAATAACCTTAATTTTTTCTAGTAACTCC
The DNA here is from genome assembly GCF_002019795.1 of Bacillus alkalicellulosilyticus. Taxonomy (GTDB): domain Bacteria; phylum Bacillota; class Bacilli; order Bacillales; family Bacillaceae_F; genus Bacillus_AO; species Bacillus_AO alkalicellulosilyticum. The sequence goes on from NZ_KV917381.1 coordinate 2,132,365, forward strand.
TATAGTATTTTGTGGTGAAGAATGAAATGTATCTTGGTAATATAAACCTTGCAATCGCTTTCAATAACATTTATGGAAAGGAGTGACAAAAAGCAACAAAGAAAGACAAAATCAATAAAAAATATCAGGAGGAATGTCGTTTGAAAAAGAATATTAGAATAGTTTTGGCTTTTTTGTTTTGTGTTGCACTTACTATGCCTGCAGTAAACGTACATGCGCAAACAATTACTTCTAATGAAATCGGAACACATGGTGGATATGACTATGAATTTTGGAAAGATAGCGGCGGTTCAGGCTCAATGACACTTAATAGTGGAGGTACGTTTAGTGCCCAGTGGAGCAATGTAAACAATATTTTATTCCGTAAAGGTAAGAAATTTGATGAAACTCAAACACATCAACAAATTGGGAACATGTCAATTGATTACAGTGCAAACTTTAATCCAAATGGGAATGCCTACTTAACGGTTTATGGTTGGGCTGTCGATCCACTTGTAGAATTTTATATTGTCGATAGCTGGGGCACATGGCGTCCACCAGGTGGTACAAGAAAAGGAACGGTTACTGTTGATGGGGGTACATATGACATATATGAGACCACTCGAACGAATCAACCTTCCATCAAAGGAACTGCAACCTTCCAACAATACTGGAGTGTACGTACATCAAAACGTACGAGTGGAACGATATCTGTAAGTGAACACTTTAGAGCGTGGGAAAGACTAGGAATGCCAATGGGTAAGATGTATGAAGTTGCTCTTACGGTAGAAGGTTACCAAAGTAGCGGAAGCGCATCTGTAACTCGTAATAACCTTACAATTGGTGGCAGCTCAGGCGGCGGTTCAACTCCACCTCCACCACCTCCTGCAAATACTGTAACGAGAGTGGAAGCAGAGAACATGACGAAGAGTGGACAGTATACTGGCAACATTAGTTCACCATTTAATGGAGTCGCTTTATATGCGAACAATGATTCAGTAAGATTTACACATAACTTTACGAAAAATAATAGTAGCTTCTCGTTACGTGGGGCTTCCGATAATAACAATATGGCCAGAGTTGACTTACGGGTCGGTGGACAACATAAAGGTACCTTCTATTATGGTGGACCACACCCAGCAGTTTATACAATAGACAATGTCAGCCACGGAACTGGAAACCAAGTGGTTGAACTCATTGTAACTGCGGATAACAACACATGGGATGCATTTCTTGATTATATAGAAATAAGATAATCAGAAGGAACAAGTATGCATACTATTTTCTGATTATTAT